>CAJUNS010000013.1 GCA_910587995.1 uncultured Oscillospiraceae bacterium
AATCGTCCTGCCGCTCCACCTCGTGCACAAAGCCAATCAGCTCCCCTTGACAGCAAACTGCCCAGGCAAAACGCTCTCTGCTTCGTGTCAGGTTCCACAGGTGCCGGAATAGCTTCTCCTCCATTTCCTGGCTGGTGATTTCAGGCACCATGTAGGTTCTGGCCACCACAGGATCCCGGAGGATTGCCAGCACAGCGCTGCGGTGGGCCTCCTCCATCGGGCAAAGGGTCACGCGGGCTGCACGCAGCGGGGTCACGACAATTTCTCCAGGCCAACCCGCAGGCGGCGCAGGGCCTCCTCCCGGCCCAGCAGGGTCAAAATCTCCATAGCTCCGCCGGGAGTCACCAAAGTGCCGGCGGCGGCAATGCGCACGGGCCACAGCAGCGTGCCGTTCTTCACTTCCAGTCTGGCGGCCAGGTCAATCAATGCGGTGTGAATGGCGTCCAACTCCCAGACAGGAAGCTGCTCCAGCACCTCTAAGGCCGCTTGAATCATGGCCGGGGAATTCTCCAGGTTTGTTTTGGACTTTTTGTTGATAAAGAAGTCCTTTGGGTAGTCCGGCAGCTCTCGGAAGAACCCCAGCAGGCCGGGAATCTCCTGGAACTTGGCGAGCCTGGCCCGCAGAATGCCGTCCAGCACCTCCCAGGGCTTCTCCTCTCCGCCAAACACCTCTTGGTAGTATGGCATGGCCTGAGCCCGAAACTCTTCGGGGCTCATCATTTTAATATACTCGGCATTAAACCAACTGAGCTTGTCATAATCAAACACGGCCGGTGACTTGCTGATTCCATCAATGGAAAAATGCCCGGCCAGCTCCTGCAGGCTGAAAATCTCCTGGTTGTCCTTCGGGGCCCAGCCCAAAAGGGCAATGTAGTTGGTGATGACCTCCGGCAGGTACCCGTCCGCCACCAAACCCTCAAAGCTGGTGGAGCCGTGGCGCTTGGCCAGCTTGCTGACCGAGCCATCCTCGTTGCGGCCCATAATCAGCGGCAAATGAATATACGTGGGCGGCTCCCAGCCAAAGGCCTGGTAAAGCAGCTGGTACTTGGGTGTGGAGGTCAAAAACTCGCAGCCCCGTACCACATGGGTAACGCCCATCAGGTGGTCGTCAATGACATTGGCAAAATTATAAGTGGGATAGCCATCGGCTTTCAGCAGCACTTGGTCCTCAATCTCTTTGTTCTCAATGGTGATTTCCCCAAACACCGCGTCCTGAAAGCTGGTAGCGCCCTCCAAAGGCGCTTTCTGGCGGATCACATAAGGCGTGCCGGCCTCCAGCAGCCGCTGGATCTCCTCTTGCGGCAGGTCCCGGCAGCGGCGGTCGTAGCCGCTAAAGGCGTCCGCTGTCTTCAACCCCTCCAGCCGCTCTTTGGTGCAGAAGCAGTAGTAGGCCTTGCCCTCCCGCACCAGCTGTTGGGCATAGGGCCGGTAGGTGTCCAGCCGCTGGCTCTGAACATAGGGCGCATAGGGGCCGCCGATGTCCGGGCCCTCGTCGTGCTGCAGGCCCACCCGCTTCAAGGTGTGGTAAATTACATCCACCGCGCCCTCCACCAAGCGCTCCTGGTCAGTGTCCTCAATGCGCAGAAGGAAATCTCCTCCCTGGCTTTTGGCGGTGAGATAGGCGTACAGCGCCGTCCGGAGATTGCCCACATGCATAAACCCCGTGGGGCTGGGGGCGAATCTGGTTCTGACTGTGCTCATTTGGCTTTCCTCTTTCCTCATATAACATTGTTTCCTCTTATATTACAACAAAACGCCGCTATTGGCAAGAAAAATAACTCAGATAAAGAAGTCCCGGCCCAGAATTTCTGTTTTTCTGTCCCGGGGATTCCCGCCAAACTCCTTGCGCAGGGTAATCAAGCTGACGCTGTCATAGCCCAGGCGGTAATACAGCCCCATGGCCTGCTCGTTCCGGGGAGCCACATCCATACACACAGCGGTATAGCCAGGCCGGTGAGAGACGATTTCTTCCGCCAGCCCAATGGCCTTGGAGGCAAGGCCCCGGCCCCGGTGCTCTGGGCGCACGTACAGGTCTTCGATCCAGGCCACCTGGCTGCCCCGGTATTCCAGCCGCAGAAAACCCACATAGGTGTTTTCTTCCCGTATGACATAAAGGGCGCTCCCGTCTGCCTGCCATCTGGCCAAGGTCTCCGCCGCCTCGGCCTGCGCTTCGGCCCGGGCGGCGCTGTCCTGGCCCACCAGCCCGCCGTGAAAGGCAAAAAACGCGATGATATCCTCTTTCAGCTCCCGCTCGTAGGCGGGCGCGTATTCTTTCAGTTCAACAGGCATAGTAAGCCTCCTATTTCGCAATAATGAAGGATGAAGAGCTTGAAATTTATTTTACCAGCGGAGCGGCCGCATGTCAAGGAATTTCCCCTGACATGGAAGCCCGCCGGACTTGCAATCTCATAGAATTTCCAGTATAATAAAAATAACATCAAACCTTTGGAGGTGCCCTTATGGAACGTTCCTCAATCATCCACAACTTCAAACTTCTCTCTTCCCGGCCTGTGGAGGAGCTGCAGGCTGTGCTGCATCAGATGGAGCACCAAACATCCGGCGCGCGGCTGGTCTGGCTGGAGCGTCCGGAGGAAAACAAGACCTTTGGCATCGCCTTTCAAACCCAGCCCTGGGACGATACCGGCGTTTTTCACATCTTGGAACATTCCGTGCTCTGCGGCTCGGATCATTATCCGGTCAAGGAACCTTTTGTGGAGCTGCTGAAGAGCTCCATGAATACCTTTCTCAACGCTCTCACCTTCCGGGACAAGACCTTCTATCCGGTTTCCAGCCGCAACCGGCAGGATTTTTACAATCTCATGCGGGTCTATATGGATGCGGTGCTGCACCCGCTGATCCATCAAAAACCGGAAATCTTCGGCCAGGAGGGCTGGCATTATGAGCTGGACCAGGAAGGCCGGGCCAGCTACAAGGGCGTGGTGTTCAACGAGATGAAGGGCTCTTTCTCCTCCCCGGACACCTTGCGCTTCAATGAGATTTTCCGCCGCCTTTTCCCCGACACCTGCTACCGTTTTGTCTCCGGCGGCGACCCGGCCCATATTCCGGAGCTTACCGGCCAGCAGTTCCGGGAGGCCCATACCCGGCTGTACCATCCCTCCAACTCCTACATTTTCCTGGACGGAGACCTGGATATTGAGGCGGTGCTGGGCATTTTGGACCAGGAATATTTGGCTTCCTTTGCGCGGGTTCCCACGCCAGGGCCCATTCCCTTCCAGCAGCCCGTGGATGGCGGCGTCAGCGAGATTACCTACGAGCTCTCCGGCCAGGAGGAGCTGGCCGGGCGGGCCCGGCTGGTGGAAGGCTTTGTGGCCTGCACCTTCCGGGACCGGCCCACGCTGATGGCTCTGCACGCCCTGGCGGACGTACTGTGCGGGGACAACCAAGCGCCTCTCAAACGCCGCCTTTTGGAAGAGGGGCTGGCCCGCGACCTGCAAATGACCGTTTGCGATGGCATTTTGCAGCCCTGGGTCTCTTTGGAGGCCAAGGACCTGGACGAAGAGAAATTTGATCAAACGGCCGCCGCCCTGCGCCAGGAGCTGGAGCGGCTGGCCCAGGAGGGTCTGGACCACAAGCGCCTGCTGGCCACCCTGGACAATCTGGAATTCCAAGAGCGGGAGCGGGATTTTGACGGTACGCCCCAGGGCGTTGTCTTTGGCATGCAGGTGCTGGAAACTTGGCTCTATGGCGGCGACCCGGCCGCGAACCTTACAGTGGGCGATCTGTTCAACCAGCTGCGCGCCCAATGCGGCGCCGGGTACTTCGAGGAGCTGATCCGGCGGGTCTTTTTAGATAACCCCCATAAATGCCGGGTGCTCATGCGCCCCTCCCACACCCTGGGGCAGGAGCGTCAGGCCCAGGAAAGGGAACGCCTGCTGGCGGCGCAAGCCCAGTGGACCCAGGAGGACACCGCCCGCCTGCGCTCGGAACAGGCTGCCATTGAGGCCTGGCAGGCCGCGCCGGACAGCCCCGAGGCCCTGGCCTCCATTCCCATGCTGAAACTGGAGGAAGTCGATCCGGAGCCCAAGCCTCTGCCTCTGTCTGTGGAGGAGATGGCGGGCCGGCCTCTGCTTCGCCATGAGCTGCCGGCTGGCGGCATCACCTATGTAAATTTATATTTTGACCTGGGGGACCTAAACGGCGAACAGCTCCGCCAGGCCTCCTTCCTGGCCCGGCTGCTGGGTTCGCTGGAAACAGACTCCCACGACTTAGAGGCCTTGCAGCGGGAAATGCGGTCCCGGTTCGGTCAGGCCAGCTTTTCCGTGGAGGCCTATGGTTCCGCAGATGGCTCCGGCCAGTGCCGCACCTTTCTCTGCGCCTCTTGCAGCGCCTTGGACAGTAAATTGGAGCAGGCTCTGCCCCTGCTGGCGGAGCTGCTGACCGAAACCCATTGGAATGACTCCAAGCGGGTTTATGAATTCCTCTGCCAGCGCCGGGCGGCTCTGAGTGAACGTCTGGTCAGCAGCGGGCATGTAACCGCCCTGGACCGGACCGCCGCATGCACCTCTGTGGAGGGCGTGGTGCGGGAGCAGGCGGGCGGTGTGGAGTTTTTGCGGTGGATGAAGGCCTTGGAGGCTGGTTTTGAGGAAAAATTCCCCGCTTTGGCCCAAACTCTGGCGGCGCTGGCGGGCTCCCTATTCACCCGTGCCCGGCTGACCGCCAGCCTGACCGGCTCCAACCCGGCCGCCGCCGGGCTTCTGGGCTCCCTGCTGGCAGAGCGGCTCCCTGCCGGAAGCTTCGTGGGGCCGGCGGTCCCGGCGGTTCAGCCCTGGGGCCAGCGGCGAGAGGGCATCCTGATTCCATCCGGTGTGTCCTATGCCGCGCTGGGCGGCTCCTTCCCCACTGCGGGTCAAGGCCAGACAAAGGTAATGGGCCGGACTGTCTCGCTGGCCTACCTGTGGAATGCGGTGCGGGTCCAGGGCGGCGCATACGGCGTTGGCATGGTGGTGCGGGACAGCGGCTTCGGGGGATTCTACTCCTACCGGGACCCCAGCCCGGGCCGGACGCTGGAGTGCTATGCCGGTTCGGCGGAATTTCTAAAAGCCGCCAAAGATATGGACCTGACCGGCATGATTCTGGGGGCTGTGGCCGAGGCTGACCCGCTGCTTACTCCCCGCATGAAGGGAAAGGCCTCCGACTCCCGGTACTGGCGGGGCGTCAGCCAGGAGGACCTGCGCCAGGCCCGCCGGGAGATGCTGGAGGCAAAGCCCGCCGGTTTCCTGGCCTTGGCCGGACAGGTGGAGGCTTTCGCGGCCAGCAGCTCCATCTGCGTGCTGGGCCCCCAAAAAGCGCTGGAAGACTGCGGCGGCAAACTGGACACTGTGGCGGCGCTGTAAAGCCCGCCAGCGGCAAGGGAATGGAAGGAGAAACGGCATGTTGACAGAAATGAGCCGAAAGGCGTATTTATCTATTTTAGAGGAAGAGCTGAGGCCTGCCACCGGCTGCACGGAGCCCATCGCGCTGGCTTACGCCGCGGCCAGGATGCGCGACCTGCTGGGAGCCTGGCCAACGCGGGTCCGGGCGGAAGTATCTGGAAACATCATCAAGAATGTAAAGTCTGTGGTGGTGCCCAATACCGGCGGGCTGCGGGGAATTGGCGCGGCTATTGCGGCAGGAATTGTGGCCGGGGACGCGGAAAAGATTTTGCAGGTCATCGCCCATGCCCCAGAGGAACAGCACGCCGCCATTCAGCGGTATGCCCGGGAAACCCCCATTGAGGTGGTATGCGCCGACAGCCCCCGGCTTTTGGACATCCGGCTCACCGGTTGGCTGGAGGCCTCCCAGGGCGGGGAGCCCTCCTACGCCGCTGTGCATATCGCGGACAGCCACAGCTGCATTGTCCGGGAAGAGAAAGACGGGCGGCTGCTTCTGGAGCGGCCATCCGGAAGCTCCCCCGAAGACTGCCTGACCGACCGCTCCACGCTGAACGTGGCGGACATTTTGGAATTTGCCAATACCATAGACCCGGCGGAGGTGGCCGGACTGCTGGACCAGCAGATCGACTGCAATCTGGCCATCGCCCAGGCGGGCTTGGACGGAAACTGGGGGGCCAACATTGGCTCGGTGCTTTTGGAGTATGACGCGGACAACCTACAGACCCAGGCCAAGGCTTGGGCCGCTGCTGGCAGTGACGCCCGGATGAGCGGCTGTGAACTGCCTGTGGTCATCCTCTCCGGTTCGGGCAACCAGGGCATTACCGCCTCGGTGCCAGTGGTCAAATACGCCGGGCATCTGGGCGTGGACCGGGAAAAACTCTACCGGGCCCTGCTGGTAAGCGATTTGGTGACCATTGAGCAAAAGTCTGGCATTGGGCGGCTTTCCGCCTATTGCGGCGCGGTAAGCGCGGGCGTGGGCGCCGGGGCGGGCATTGCCTACCTGCTGGATGGCAGCTTTGAGGCCATAGCCCATACCATCGTCAACGCTGTGGCCATTCTCAGCGGCACCATCTGCGATGGGGCCAAGCCCTCCTGCGCGGCCAAAATCGCCGCCAGCGTGGACGCGGGGATTCTGGGCTACCATATGTACAAGGCCAGCCAGGAATTCAAAAGCGGAGATGGCATTGTGACCAAAGGAGTTGACGGCACCATTGCCAACATCGGCGTTCTAGCCACTGAAGGCATGCGCCAAACAGACCGCACCATTTTGGAGATTATGACCGAACGCTGCTGCTGACCAGTCTAGCTCCACATAATTAAATGATAAAAGCAAGGAACCGCGCTGTATGGACCAATGCAGCATGGTTCCTTGTTTTGTTGCAAAAATACGGGAATCGATAAACCGCCAGCCCGCCTGGGTCACTCATCCCCTTCCCCGCTGGGTTCGCTCTTGCGGTAGGCGGTGGGCGTTACCCCGTACCGCTTTTTGAAGAGAGCATAAAAATAATTGGTGTTCAGCACCCCCACGCTCTCGCTGACCTTGCTTACCGGCATGCGGGTTTCCCGCAGCAGGGCGGCGGCTTTTTCCAACCGGACTTGATTCACATAGTCGTTGAAGGTGTAGGCCGTCACCGCTGTGAACACCTTGCCCAAATAGGCCGGGGAAAGCTTCACCCGTTCCGCCAGCATGCGCAGGGAGAGGTCTGGGTCAGCATAGTTTTGATCAATGTATTCCTTGGCCCGCAGTGCCGCGTCCTGGTTGCTGTTCTTCCGGTCCGTGGAGAGGCGGTAGCTTAGAGATGAAAGCAGCTCTAAAAAGACCGTGCGCAGCGCCCGCACATTTTCGCACCGGTCGAAGCTGTCCAAACGCTCCATCATTTTGGTAAAAAACTCGTTGTCCCGTTCCAGGGCGGCAAAAAAGCCATCCAGCACCGACATGAGAGCATGACGGAAATAGGTTCGGGCAGACTTGAAGCTGATCTCCTTCATGGCCGCCAGGGCTTGATCAAACTCCTGGGCGCAGGCGTCCATGTCCCCTGCGCGCACATACTCCGCCAGCCGGCTGTGCAGGCCACTGTAGTACAGGTCGCTGCTCATGGCCTCCGGCGCGTCCCAGGTATAGAATACCTGGCCGTAATGGCTGGCCGTGCGGGAGTGCAGGGCAATCTTCTCCTGCTCATACACTAGGTTAATGTCCGTCCAGGAGTCCACCACCTGCCCCACACAGATGCTGGCGTCAATGTGGAACTCCCGGGGCATCAGGGCGGCAACGGTATCCAGCCCCTGGCGCAGAGCCGCGTTGAGCTGGGGCTCTCGCAAATAGAGAAGCACTGCGAAATGATTCTCTCCGGTGCGCATAAATTCCACCCCCTCCGCCGGACTCATCAGCTCCCGGGTGATGTTTTCCAGGGCATAATAGGGGATGAACAGATTTTCCTTCCGGCCAGCTTCCCCGTTTGCCGCCTCCTGGGGCACACATTCCAGCAAAATCACCCCAAAATAGGGGGATTCCAAGTCAATGCCCAGCCGCTGGTAGGTGGGTAGGGAGGCCTGTACCCGCTCCCGCTCCCCAGACAGCAGCGCCCGCAGGTAGAAGCTCTTCGAGTCGTGGAAGGAAGCAATGAGCCCCCGCTCCAGCTCATCGGCCTTGGAGTACATTTCGGAAAAGGCCTGGCTTAACAATTCCAGCTCATTCCCCTTCTTTTCTCCAGCGCTGTCAATATAATTTTCGTATAAAGCCTTAATGGGCTCATACAAATGGGCACTGAGCCGGCGGGAGAGCATATAGCCGAAAGCCAGCGTCAGCAGGGTCATGGTCACCGTTAAAAGCGCCGGAGTCACCAGCCCGCCCAGCACTACCTGGTAGGGGACAATGCTGTAGAAGGTCCACCCAACCTTTTCGCTGCGGACATAGGTGGTAAACCAGTACTGGCCCGGGGTATGGTAAGAAAAAGAGCCCGAGTTGGCCTCAGAACCCGCCCCGGGGAAATCCGTCTCGCGGCTGCCAGCCGCCACGGAAAAAAGCCGCTGGGCAGGCGCGGCGGACATTTCCGCAATAAACTCCTTTTGAGAGCCTTGAAGGAGCACCCGCTGCTCCTGTTCCTCCATGCGGATGGGGGCCAGGGCGTTGTTAAAGTAGCTGTCGTTTACATCGATGATCACCAGGTCGGAGGTGGATGAGGTGGGCTTGAGCTGGACGCGGAACACAAAGGTATAGGCCATGGTCTTCTTGCTGGCCTGAACATTGTAGGAATCCCCAATGGGGCGGAAATAGCAGACATAGGGCTGGTCCCCCAGCCGGTCGTAGAATTCCTGGGCGTTCAGCTTCACGTCATCTCCCGCATAGCCGCTGGAAACAAAGCGCTTGCTGGTATTATTATATAAGGTAATGTAGCGCAGGTATGGGTTTGCTGTCCGAAGGGTGCGGATCTTTAAGCCCACCGCCGCCTCCCGCAGACGGTTTGTGGAGGAGCTTAACAAAAAGGTGGCTGTGTCCGAATCATTGGCCAGCTGATTGACCACTGCCTCCATCGACTCGAAAAGAATATCCGTTGAGGTGCATACCTGTTCTAACTGGCCAACGGAGTTCTTTCTGGCTGTGGAAATTTGAGCGGCACAGTAGATAGAAAACAGCGCCACAGTAATCAGAAAATCAATGATGATAACCACAACAAAAATGGACCAAAGATAGGTGGTGCTGAGTTTACCCTTGCTTTGCGGCTTTCCCTTCATATCGTTCCTCCCCGCCTGAGCCCAACCACAATTGCGAATAACACAAATAAGTATAGCTATATTTCTCGAAATGTCAACCCCGAGGGCAAGTGGGGCTCATTTTTTTTAGAATTTGGCTCGAAATTTGTAGTGCAAACTCCCTGCAATCGCAAAAAATGGAGTTTTCTCCTCAGAACTGAGTGGCCAGAATCTATAAAATTTGCGTGTGGATACTAAAAAGTGGAGAAAAGGCCAATATTGAAAGTTTACACCAGCCGCATCTTGTGATATAAAAAGAATGTGCCAGAACTAAGGCACGACCAACATTGCTGTATGTTCAGCGAGAAAGGATGAAAGGAAATATGAGGAAGCAACCGGCGGCTGTGCCGCGCCAGCGCGTGAACCCCTTGAAGGAACTGTGGAGGAACAAGTTCCTATATATCTTGGTTTTGCCGGCCATGATATACACGTTCGTTTTCTCCTATATGTCCCTGCCATACATGGCCATTGCCTTTGAGAAATTCAACTACAAAACCGGCATTTTCAGTCCATTTGTGGGGCTAAAAAACTTTGAGTACTTCTTTAAGTCCAGCTGGGCCTGGACCATCACCCGGAACACCTTGGTTATTAATGTGCTCTTCCTGGCCGTTGGCACTGTGTGCGCCGTGGCCCTGGCCATCGCCCTCAACGAGGTGCACGCCAAACGGCTGCTGAAGACCTCCCAGTCCTTCATGCTGTTTCCCTATTTCATTTCCTGGGTGATTGTCAGCTACATGCTCCAGGGAATTCTGGGTACGGACAACGGCTTGATCAACAACATTATTATCAGCATGGGCGGCGAAAAAATCAACTTTTATGCCGACGCCAACTACTGGTACCCCATTTTGCTGATCTTAAACATCTGGAAGACCACCGGCTACAATGCCATCGTTTATCTGGCTGCCATCACCGGCATTGACGAGGGCCTGTATGAGGCCGCCTACATTGACGGCGCTACCCGCTGGAAGCGCATCCGCTACATCACCCTGCCCTTGCTGATGCCCACTATCTGCATTCTGACCCTGATGTCTGTGGGCCGCATCTTCTACGGCGACTTTGGCATGATGTACGCCATCATTCGGGACAACAGCTCCCTGATGCCCATTGCGGAGGTGATTGACACCTATGTGTACCGCACCTTTAAAAACACCGGCGACCCCAGCCTTTCCATGGCCGTGGGCCTGTACCAGTCCATTGTGGGATTTATTTTGGTGTTTACCTCTAACTGGATCGTACGCCGGCATTTCCCGGACGGGGCGCTGTTCTAATAAGTCTGCCCAAGGTTCAGTATTCCATTAGGGAAGCCTCATGAGGCTTCCCTGCGCAAGGAGCTCTAGAGCTCCCGACCCGGCTCTTAAAAAATCTGCAAAAAGGAGTTTTGCCCAATGTCTGCCAATCCAGCCGGGGCCAGTCTTGCCCGGAACAAAATACAAACCAGCAAGGGAGACAAACTGGCCCAGTTCCTCATTTATTTCTTTGTGATTCTGTTTGCGCTGGTCTGCCTGGTTCCCTTTATTCTGGTCATCATTGTGTCCTTTACGGAGGAGAAATCCATCACCATCAACGGCTACTCCTTCTTCCCCGCCCAATGGTCTTTGGACGCCTACCAGCGGCTTTTTTCCAAGTCCTCCAACATTCCCAGGGCCTACCAGGTTACCGGCTTTGCCACCATTGTGGGCACCCTCATTGCCTCGCTGATCACCTTTGGCGCGGGCTATACCCTGGCCAACAAGCAGTGCCGCTACCGCAACGGGCTGTCCCTCTACTTCTACATTACCATGGTCTTTTCCGCGGGCATGGTGCCCTGGTACATGATCTCCAAAATGGTGGGCTGCTACGACAATATATGGGCCCTGATTGTACCTTCGCTGCTGTTCTCCCCCTTTAACATGTTTTTGGTACGCAATTTCGTGCGGGGCATTCCAGACGCCTTGAACGAATCCGCCCGGATAGACGGGGCGGGCGAGGTGCGCATCGCCTTTACCATCTACCTGCCTCTGTGCATGCCGGTGCTGGCCACCATCGCCCTGTTCTACGCCATTGGCTACTGGAACAACTATTTTAACTGCGTTATGCTCATTAATGACCAGAAATACTATAATCTGCAAATGATGCTTTTGAAAATCCAGTCTGAAATCACCGCCATGCAGAAAGTCGCCCAGGGCGTCACCCGGGGCGCGCCGCCCAAGGAGAGCTTTAAGATGGCCACCTCGGTTATCACTATGGGCCCCATCATCCTGCTGTACCCCTTCCTGCAAAAGTATTTTGTAAAGGGTATGGTCATCGGCGCGGTGAAGGGCTAAATGCCCACAAACATTCTGGTTTTATCAGGCTTCGCCTGTTGAAACAATAAAAAATTCTATATGAAGGAGACGAAAGTAATGAAGAATCTGAAGAAGATCGCCGCGCTGCTGCTGGCTCTGGCTTTGGTGGCCAGCCTGTTCGCGGCCTGCGGCGGCGACAGCGGCTCCAGCGCCCCCAGCAGCTCCACCGGCGGGAGCAGCCAGGATGCGCCAGAAAGCTCCGAGTCCGCTCCTGAGAGTTCGGACGCCGCCAGCGGCGATGATGGGGAGATTCATCCCATGCGCATCGTCCAGCCCGGCACCCTGCCCGATGAGTATGAGCAGGGCATCGCCGCCGTTAACGAGAAACTGAAGGCCGATGGCGTGAACATTGAGGTTTCCGTACAGCGCATCCCGTGGGATTCCTACGCGGAGAAGCTGAACTTGATGCTCACCACCGGTGAGGAGTTCGAGCTGCTGCATGTAATGCAGGATGTGAAGAACCTGTCCGCCATTGCCGGTATGGACGCTATTCTGCCCCTGGACGACCTGCTGGGGAACTACCCCGACCTGGTAGCCAACTTTACCGAGAACGAGTGGCTGGGCGCTGTGTACAACGGCAACCACTATGCCGTGCCCTGCTCTTGGCACAGCTTTGACAACACCATGGCCTACATGACCGTGCGTACCGACACCATGAAGAAGGTGGGCTACAACGAATTTCCCGCTGACAGCGTGGACGATGTGCTGGACCTGATGAAGAAGAGCCAGGACAGCATGCTGGAGGAAACCGGCATTAAGGCCTATAACTGGTACCATCAGAATCAGGATACCGCCCACTGGCTGCACAGAACTTACGACACCTATCCTTTCTATGTGGAAAACAGCCTGGGCCTGATCATTGCCCGCCAGGATGGCACCATTGATTCCTTCTATGAGTCCGAAGAGTTCAAGCAGGACTGCGAAGTGTACCAGAAGATGTTCCAGCAGGGCTTGATCAATCCCGATATTCTGAACATGGACTCTCAGGTGAAGTACGACCAGGCCAACCTGGGCGCTTTCCTTCCCTCTCAGACCTTTGATCCCAGCGTTGCCAAAACCATTATGGATAAAACCGACCTGACGGACGTAACCGCCGACTGGGTTAAGATGTGCCCCGACAAGCCGGATGTTATCTACACCTTTGTACAGAACTTGAACGCCATCTCCGCTACTTCCGAGGACCCTGAGTCCGGCCTGAAGTTCCTGAACTGGCTCTATGCCAGCCAGGAGAACCACGACCTGTTCCACTGCGGCACCCCCGGCAAGTACTTCAACGATGAGGGCGAAGGCATGCTCTCCCGCACCGATGACATGAAGAATGAGAACGGAGACGCCCTGTACTCCATGGACACCTGGATGACTGGCTACATGCCCTTTATGCGCTATGATTCCGCCATTGTGACCGATGAGTACCTCAGCTACACGAACTACCGCTCTGAAAACTATGTGGTCTCCCCTGTTGCCGGCTTCCTGTTCGACTCCAGCAATGTGACCACCGAGCTGACCAACCTGCAGACCGAGATCATTGCCTCCATCTACCCCATCAAGGTGGGTATGGTTTCTTATGAGGACAACATTGACACCGCCATTGAGAAGCTGAAGGCCGCTGGCCTTGACAAGTATCTGGAAGAGTACCGCACCCAGTTCCAGGCTTATCTGGAGGCCAATCCTGACGTAATGGAGATTGCCAAAGGCACTACCAAGTAAAGTTTTAGTTTTTGTAAGCTCCATCTAAGCTTGCCATGGTCAGGGCACAGGACGTATAGTAAACGCACTATAAAATCAGTATTTACCGATTTTATAGCAGGGCGGCGCGGGCGTGCCCGTGCCGCCAAGTTCAAAAGGGGTGTCACCTCTTTTGAACTGCGTTAACTATAACGCCCCGCGCCCTGATTTTTGTTTCATCGGCATTATGTATTATGGAGAAACGCATATGATTAATATTATGGATTTCGGCGCGGCTGGCGATGGCGCGGCCCTAAATACGGAAAGCTTTCGTCAGGCGGTGGCCGCGGCCAAGTCCGCTGGCCAGGCCGTGTTGGTCCCCGCTGGATGCTTTCTTACCGGCACCATCGACCTGCAGGGAGTTTCCCTGCACCTGGAACCCGGGGCAGTGATTAAGGGCTCGCCCAATCGGGAGGATTACCCGGTTATGCCCTATCAACACAATGAGCTGGGCCCTCTGCAGGCGCTGATTGTCTGCCTGGGCGGCGAAAACGTGGTGATTGATGGCGAGGGAACCATCGACTTAAACGGCTCTTCCTTCTACGACTTCTCCCGCCCCCTGGTCCCTCCCAGCCGCGTCCCCTTTTCCCCGGAGCAGCTGGAAGAATGCACCGTGGACCGGGAGTGGAGGCCCACCCAGTCTATCTTCTTCTACCAAGTAAAAAACCTTACCCTGCGGGGCGTCACCCTGTTGGACGCCCCTTGCTGGACCCTCACCCTGGCCGAGTGCGAAAACGCCAAGGCCCTGGGGCTCACCATTGACACCAACCTGCGGGTACCCAATGATGATGGTATTCATGTGTGCAGCTGCGATGGCGTGATTATCTCCGGCTGCCACATCACCAGCGGCGATGACTGCATTGCTATTTCCGGCATTACCAACTGGGCCAAGCCCTGCCAGAACGTGGTGGTCTCGGACTGCGTCCTGCGTTCCTGTTCCAAAGCTCTGGTGCTGGGCTACATCTACAGCCATGTGCGAAATGTGCTGATCAGCAATGTAATCATCCAAAACAGCAACCGGGGGCTCACCTTTATGTGCAACGATCCGGGCGGCTTGGTGGAGAACGTCCGGGCTGTTAACTTGGTAATTGACACCCGGGTACGGGCTGGAAACTGGTGGGGTAACGGCGAGGCCATTTTCTTCATGGGCGTAAAGCACGACAGCGCCATCCCCCCGGAGCAGAACCCCTGCCGGGACACGCCGGTGAACTTCCGGAACATTATCATTGATGGGGCAATCTGCGCCTCGGGAAAATGCCATTGGCGCGGTGGGCGCCGGGTCCAACTTCGACCATGTGGTCTTGCGGGACATTACCGTGGAAAAGAAGGACTCGGACAACCTGGCCTTGAAAGGCCGTACCTTCGACCTGGCTCCCTCAGCACAGATTGTAGAGGTACCGGAAGACGCAGCCGTATACTTGAAAAAGGCTGGCGGCCTGACCCTGGAGAATGTACGCCCTCTGCCCTTCCATGGGGCAGAGCAGAAAATCGTCATAGAATAAAAAGGAGGGCCTATGAAAACTGTTGGCTTCATTGACTACTATCTGGACGAGTTCCACGCCAACCACTACCCCCAGTGGCTGAAAGAGGCTTCCGGCGGAGAACTGGAGGTAAAATACGCTTACGGAAAAATCACCTCTCCCCTTACCGGCATGACCAGCGCCCAATGGTGCCAAAAATACGGCGTGGAGCTGGTGGAGAGCGTGGAGGAGCTTATCGCGAAAAGCGACTGTCTCAACGTGCTCTCTCCCGACAACCCCGAGATGCATGGGGAGCTCTGCCAGCTGCCCCTGCGCAGCGGCAAGCGGGTCTATGTGGACAAAACCTTCTCCAACTCCCGCCAAGAGGCCCAGGCGCTTTTTGCTCTGGCGGAAGACCACGGCACGCCCTGCTTCTCCGCCTCCGCCCTGCGCTTTGCTCAGGAACTGGAAGGGGTGGACCGGGAACAGCTGGCCGGGCTGGTCAGCGTGGGGCCTGGGCCTTTGGACAACTACGCCATTCACCAAATTGAGCCCATTCTGGCCTTGATGGGCCCGGAAGTCCGGCGGGTCATGTTCACCGGCTCCGCCGCTCTGCCCGCCGCCCTGCTGGAATTCGCCGATGGCCGCTTGGCACATCTCTCCCACCACGGCTGGGACTGCCCTTTTGCCATGACTTTGGACAAAAAAGACGCAACCACCCAGCGGGTGGAGATTGTCTCCGACTACTTCCACCGGTTCATGGAAGAGATGGCCCGGTTCTTCCTGGGCGCGGAGCCCAGCGTTCCTCACCAGGACACCATTGCGGTCATAGCGGTCCGGGAGGCTTTGCTGAACGCCTCTGCCCAACCCGGCCAGTGGGTGAACCTGTAAGGAATTCGCCCTCTTTCCTCCATCAAAAAAGGACGCGGCCCCCAAGCAGGGCTCGCGTCCTTTTGTTATTTGGATTCCCCATCTACCAGCTGCTGCCAGCGGCGCTTTTGGTCTGGCGGAACAGTTTTCAACTCCGCCAAAGCATAGGGCTGGCCCAGGGCCTGCCATTTACCCTTTCCAATGTCGTGGTAAGCCATAACCTCTGCCCGCTGTATACAGGCATGGCTGGCTTTCAGCTCCCGCAGGGCGGCAAAGTGCGCCTCCGTATCGTTTACCCCAGGGATAATGGGACAGCGCAGAATCACTGACGCCCCAGCTTGGTCCAAGGCATCCAGGCTTGCCAGCACCGGCTCCAAAGGCGCGCCTGTCCAGCGTGAATGGGCCTCTGGGTCCGTGTGCTTACAGTCAAAGAGGAACAGGTCCACCAGGGGGATGAGGACCCCCAGCCGCTCCGGCGGGATGAGCCCGTTGGTCTCCAAGGCGGTGTGGAAGCCCTGGGCCCGGCAGGCGGCCAACAGCCGGCACACAAAATCAAACCAAAGGGAGGCCTCCCCGCCGGAGAGGGTCACCCCGCCCCCGGAAGAGGCATAGTATTTGCTGTCCTTACAAAGCTCGGCCATAACCTGCTCCACAGTCATCTCCCGGCCGGAAAGCTCCAGGGCCCCATGGGGGCACAGACCCGCGCACTGTCCGCAGGCTGTGCAGCTCTCCCGAAGGAAGCGGCGGGCTTCCCCCTCTATCTGGTGAGCCCCTTGAGGACAGGCGGCACAGGCTCCGCAGGCCGTGCACTTCTCCTGACGGAAGAGCAGCTCCGGCTTTTGGGAGAAGCTCTCCGGGTTGTGGCACCAGGCGCAGCGCATGTTGCAGCCTTTGAAAAAAACCGTGCTGCGAATGCCCGGGCCATCGTACACGCAAAAGCGCTGGATGTCGAAAATACAAGCGGTATCTTTAGGCGTCATAGGTGGTTCTCTCCAAAATCTCCCGCTGGACTACAGGATTTAGGGTGACAAACCGGGCGCTGAAGCCGCCAATGCGCACCATTAGGTTCTGGTAGTTCTCCGGGTGGACCATAGCGTTTTCCAGGTCCTCCCGGCCCACCACGCACAGGTTGGCCTGTACGCCGCCGTTTTGCAGGAAGGCTTTGAGCACTGCCGCTACCTGGTCCCCAGCCTGGGTGAAAAGCTCCTTAGTAAAGCGCACATTATTGATGACGCCCACATGCTTGGTGTTGTCAAACTTTGACATGGAATTCAAAAGGGCGGTAACGCCGCACTTGTCCGCGCCCAAAGAAGGGCCGTTGGCGTTGGCCATAGGCGCGCCCTTTTTCCGGCCGCAGGCAGAGGCGGAGCAGAAGTTCCCCCACTCGGCGCTCATGGAGTTGTTGACGCTGACAATGTTGTACCGGTACAGGCCAGCCTCCTGTCCTGCTTGGGAGGTAATGTCCGCCATATCGTTGAACAGCCGCTGGGCCATGCTGTCAGCCTCGTCATTGTCGTTGCCGTACTTGGGTGCGTCCAGGCAAAGCTTTCGCACGTCCTCCCGGCCCTCAAAGTCCTGATCCAGCACCTGGACCAGCTCTTCCAGAGTCAGGCGCTTCTCCTCATAGACCAGCTTCCGAATGGCCGTCAAGCTGTCCGCGCAGCTGATGACGCCAAAGGTCTCGCTGGAGGCGTTTAGGTACCGCACCCCGCCTTGGAACACAGGCAGCCCCCGTTCCACACAGTCGTTGAGCAGCAGGCTCAGGTGCAGGTAGGGAGCGTTCTCCCCAGCCACCTGATAGTTCAAATATTTGTGCACGGCGAACTGTTCCATTACGGGCTGAAGCTGGGCCAGCACCGCCCCGTACAGCTTCTCGAATGTATCGAACTGAGCAAGCTCCCCGGTGGCCGGACCGCAGAGCACCTGATGATAGGAGTCTGTGCCATTATGCAGGGCCAAGTCCAGGGCCTTCAAGGCGTTAACGCCGTTGTTGGGCGTGCCCACGCTGTACCCGGCCAGCACATACTCGCCGCAGCCAAAAGGCACATACTGTTCCGCCTCCTCCCGGCTGACCCCGTATACCCGCTCCACAGCGGGCACATTGGTGTCGTCAGAATAGAGAATGGGGAAAGTAACCCCTTCGGCGTTGACCTCCATGGCTTTCTGGAACACATCCTCGCTCATGCCGGTGTAATACCGCAGGGTCAGCTGGGGCACCGCCTCCCGGAAGCGGCGGGTGGCCTCCATAATGGCAATGGCCAGCCGGTCGGCCTCGGCCGGGTGCTGGCGGCCCATGCCGCCAATAATCACCCGGCAGTCGTGGATTTTATTGATCTCCCGGAAATGCTTGTAAAGATAGAGGATAATTTGAACCCCTTCCTCCTCGGTCAGCCGCCCAGCGTCCAAATCAGCGGCGTAAAGAGCCCCCAGGTAGTCGTCCATACGGCCATAGTTCATTAGGTCGCAGCTGACAGAGTAAATCCACATCAGCTGGACCCCTTCCAAAAAGCTCTGGGGCGGCTGGTGCTGGATGTGTTCCAGGGCCTCCGCCAGCGCCAAAAAGCGCTTTCTGACCGGACTGGCTCCGCTGTGGGCCGCTCGTTCCAAAGCCTGCCTGCGGTACTGCTCACAGGCCCCGCGCAGGCTCTCAATCCAGAGCTTAAGGGCCTCATAGAAGGCAGAGGGACCATTTTCCGCCGCTTTCTGGTCTATCTCCCGGTCCAGGCCATCGAAGCCCAATGCCATCAGCTTGTGGAAATCCAGGTTGGTGCCCGCCACCCGGCAGTCGCAGTTGGCCACGCCGGGCGCGGGGTAGCCTTTTGCCGGGACATAGCCATACCGGTGGGCAAAGGCCAGGTCCAGCTTGCGGGCGGTGTTCTCCTCCCGCCAAAACATCTGGGCGGTTTGCAGGGCATAATTCTCCGCAGCGGTCAGTTCCCCGGCGCAATTCTGCATGGCGGCGGTAAACTCGAAGTCCTTGAAGTAATAGGTATAGCCCGCGCCCAAGGCGGAGTACCCTCCCGCCTGGGAACTAAAGCCCAAAAAGCCATGGTCATACCGGCCCGCGATCCCATCCTCTTCGTCCAGGGGAGCCAAAATGTGCTTAAGCTGGTAGTCCAGGCAGCGGGCCTCCCGCAGGCAGATATCATCGCTGTTCTCCTGGTAAACCCGGGTGAACTCCAGCGCTTCCCGAAGCTTCTGCAAATCGGTTCTGCTCATAACTTTCTCCTCTTCTCTTTTATTGATATTTTCTCTTGCCTTTTTCCTGGTCCGCCGCTATAATGGCCTTAGCGGGGTGTTTTCAGAAGAATTCCCGCGCAAAAAGGAGGCGGCATTGTGGCGGACGAGGCTGTTTTACTGCGTCAAACGGAAGATGCCATGCGCCAGGCCGGAGGCAAAGCCCTGTGCCAGCGCGGGGTGCACTCCACCTACCGGCTGCACACCCACGACTTTTACGAGCTGTTTTTGGTGCCCCAAGGCAGCGCGGTTCATGTGGTGAACGGGCAGACCCAGCTGCTGACCGAAGGCTCTCTTGTGCTCATTCGTCCAGCGGATGAGCATAAGTATGAGTTCCTCAACAACAGCGATTTCGAGATTATCAACATTGGCATCCCTCTGCCGGTTTTTTTGAGGCTGTGCCAATATTTGGACGTTGACCGGTCTCTGTTTGATGAACCAGCGGTGTCGCCCTTACGGGTGCTTTCCGGCGGGGTCCTGCGGGACGCCCAAAAAAAGCTGCTGGAAAACCAGAGTATTCCAGACCCAGAGGTCTCCTACCGGCATATGCTCAGTGTATTCCCCTACCTGGTGGGGCTGTTTTTGGCTATGCCGGAGGAAACCAACCGGCTGCCCTCCTGGCTGGCCGCGCTGCTGGACCAGATGGACCGTCCCGAGCATTTCATCCCCGGTCTGCCCCATATGCTGGACCTGGCCAATCTTTCCCAAGAACACCTAACCCGGTCCTTCCGGCGGTATCTGGGGGTTACGCCCACTGCGTTCATTAACGCCAAACGCTTGGGCTATGCGGCGGAGCTGCTGCTGAACCAGGACCTGCCTGTTATTGAGGTGGGAGCCCAGTGCGGCTTTAACAGCCAAAGCCACTTTTACCGGCTCTTTACCCTGCGGTATGGCTGTCCGCCCAAGGCCTTTCGGGCGGCTTTCGGGGAAGCCCTCCCGGCTGATTCTATTATATAAGACTCCACCTGGCATTTCTACCCGCTCCTTGACCAATTTTTCCACTATATTGATATGCGTTGCTCCGCACCAAAGGCAGGAAGTGGGTCGCCACTTTCTCGCTGCCCGGCCTTCCTTTTCGCCTTGACACCAGGGCTGGTTCATCGCGGTTCCATCTGGCATTTTTTCGGGGGAATCCACATATAATCCCTTGTGATAACCCGGGGAACTGAACCAAATGGAAAAGGAAGTGTGGAAAAATGCAGTTTTACCCTGAAGGCCGGCTGCTGGCCTCCCCTGAAAACACCGCCGCCCTCCAATCTCTGCCCGCTCTGACCGAGGCCATGCGCGAGGGGCGGATCTTAGAGGCCCGCGCCGCCATGTGCGACAGCGCCCATAACCTCTGGGTGGACTTTCCCTGCATGCGGGGCATGATCCCCCGGGAGGAGGGTGCGCTGGGCATTCGGGAGGGCTCCGTGCGGGATATTGCCATCTTGTCCCGGGTCAACCGTCCGGTCAGCTTTATGGTCCGGGATTTTTTCCGAGACCCGGATGGCAGGCTCACCGCTCTGCTCTCCCGCCGGGATGCTCAAGAAATATGCACCCGCGAATACCTAGCAAAGCTGGCCCCCGGCGATGTAATCGACGCCCGAGTCACCCACCTGGAGCCCTTCGGTGTGTTTGCCGACATTGGCTGCGGCGTCTCTTCTCTGCTGCCCATTGACGCCATCTCCGTCTCCCGCATTGAGCACCCCCGGGAGCGCTTCCAGCCAGGCATGGACATCCGCGCCGTGGTGAAAAGCAAAGAGGGCGGACGCATCACCCTGAGCCACAAGGAGCTGCTGGGCACCTGGCAGGAAAACGCATCCCGCTTCCGGGCGGGCGAGACCGTTGGCGGGGTCATCCGCAGCATTGAGAACTATGGAGTCTTTGTGGAGCTGGCCCCCAACCTGGCCGGGCTGGCGGAGCTGAAGGAGCACATCTACCCAGGCCAGCAGGCCAGCGTGTTTATCAAGAGCATTTTGCCCTCCCGGATGAAGATCAAGCTGATTATCATTGAAACCTTTGACAGCGAACCCAGCCGCCCCGCGCCCCCCGAGTACTTTTTTGAGGGCGGGCATCTGGACGAGTTTGTATATTCGCCGGAGGGCAGCGATAAGTACATAGCGGTTACATTCTAAAAAGCTCCCAAAAGAAAAGCCAGAGCCGGTTCCGCCAGCTCTGGCTTTCGTATTAAATCCACTTGGAAATATCTGTCACAAAGGCGTAGGGGTTGCTGCGCATCTCCGCCAAGGCCGCTGCCAATAGGGCCCGCGCGTCAATGAGGGTGGAATCCGCCGCCAAAAGCTTGCCCCGCTTAATGTCCGGCTCTTCCAGAATGTCCTCAATGCGCTGGAACTCCGAGCCCCAGCCAAAGTCCCGCCGGACTTGGTAGAGTTCTTCCTTTCCATTGACCATGTAGGCGCACTGGCCGTGCTCTTTGATATAAGGCGGATGGACAATCTCCTCCACGCCGTGCATAAAGGTGCAGGCGTGGAGCACCGGCCCCATAAACAGCAGCTTGCCGCCCACCACCGGCAGCAGCATAAAGGGCGAGTGTGGGCCCACCGCCGTGTCGCCCATGGCGTGGCCTACGGTCAGCCGGTGGGCCAGCCGCCCCCAGGCGCACACAGAGTGGGTGGGATTCACGCTGCGCTCCACACCGGGACGCTTCCAGAAAATCCGGGGCAGAAGGCCAATGCAGGGCTCGGTGGCCTCCCCATCGAATATTGGGTTTCCCCGGTTCACATTCTCATAGGTCAGGGCGGGGAACAGCAGGGTGCCCTCCTCCCCCACCGTCTCTTGCAGGCAGTCGATGACCTGGTCCGGAGTCAGACTGGTCCCCAAGGCTTTCATAGAGGAATGCACCAATACCACGCCGCCGGGGCAAAGGCCCAAAGCGCGCAGGTCTTCCCGCAGCTTGATGTATTCTGATGATAAATGCGGCATAGACAAATGCTCCTTCCGATCCGGACCGCCTCAACCGTTGGCCTTGCGGATGGCTTCCAGGTCCGCCTTTGGGTTGCGGTCCATGTCCAGCAGGCCGTTTACCTCTTGGAACACATCGGTCAACTGGGTGTAGCAGTAGCCGCAGAAGCCCGGCAGGGCTTTAGCTCCCCGGCTGATGGCCCCAAAACGCTCCAGTAGGGCGGCTTGGTCCGCTACCGCGCCATTGTAGCCCCAGTTGTCCCCACCCTGGTCCTTCTGCATGGCAATGCCCCCAAACTCGCTGAAGATTTTGGGCTTGCCCGCATGGCTGCAGCCCTGGGCGGTCAGCAGCTTGCCGCTGGGCGCGCCCTTCAGCAGGGCCTCCTCGGTCTGGTAGGCCGGGTCCAGGTCCTGGGGCCAGGCAGTGTAGTCGTGGACCGTGAAAATGTCCGTCTCGGCCTGCTCCCAGCCATCGTTGCCCGAGACCAGCCGGGTACCATCCAGGCAGTGGACCAGCTGATACAAAAAGGCGCAGAGCTGCTGGGCCTCCTTCTGGCTTTGAATGGCGGGCACGCCCCAGGACTCGTTAAGAGGGGTCCACACCAGAATGCTGGGGTGGTTGTAGTCCCGGCGGATGGCCTCGCTCAGATCCCGCATCAGGTTGCGCTTTTCGCTGTCCCGCAGCCAGTAGGCGCTGGGCAGCTCGCTCCACACCACCAGGCCCAGCTTGTCTGCCCAGTACAGGTAGATGGGGTCCTCGAACTTTTGATGCTTGCGGGCCCCGTTGTAGCCCATGGCCAAGGTGAGCTCCACATCTTTTTTCAATGCTTCCGCGCTGGGGGCGGTGAGCAGCCCATCCGGCCAGTAGCCCTGGTCCAGAATCAGCTTTTGATAGAGATTGTTGTTGTTCAGGGTAATCCGGTCGCCCCAAACCTGCACCTGGCGCATGCCAAAGTAGGTCTCCACCCGGTCGCAGGCCGTGCCGCTGTCCAAAGTCTCAATGGTCAAATCATACAGGCAGGGCGACTCCGGGCTCCAGGTATAGATACCGTTGATCTCCGGGTTGTGGCCCAGATACAAGGTGGTTTTTACAAAGCGGTCCAGAGCGGAGGCCTCCTGCTGGGCCACGGTCTTTCCGTCAAAGGAGGCGGTCAGCCGCACCGCGCCGTTCACCGGCCGTTCGTTGAGGGTGACCTCCACCTGAAGCGCACCGTTTTCCACATCGGGAGTCAGGCGGAAGTCCACGGGGTAATACTCTCCCACGCCCTCCAGCCACACGCTCTGCCACAGGCCCGTAGAGGGGGTATACCAACAGGCAAAGGGCTCGGGACGGTAACTCTGCTTGCCCCGGGGCTGGTCGGTGTCCAGACGGTCCTCACAGCGCACGGCCAGGGTATACTCCCCGCCGGGCTGGGTAAGGTCCGTTATGTCAAAGAAGAAGTCTGAATAGCCGCCGGTATGGCTGCCCAAAAACTGGCCGTCCAGCCAGACCCCGGCCTCATAGTCCGCCGCGCCAAAGCGCAGCAGGCGGCGGGCTGTCATATGCTCCGGCACCCGGAAGCTGCGTTTGTACCACACCACATCGCAGTGCTCCTGGCGGTTAACGCCAGAAAGGGCGCTTTGGTAGACAAAAGGCACTTCGATGGAGAGGCGCTCTCCATCCCAGGGGTTTTCGGGGCGGTACCAAGCCTTGCGCAGGCCCTGGTTTTGGGGGTCAAAGGCAAAGTCCCACTGGCCGTTTAGGGTCATCCAATGCTCCCGCACCCGGTCCGGGCGGGGATGCTCTGGCCGTAATGGCGCTGACATGATGACATCACAATCCTTTCTGTTTTGAAAGATAGTTTCCGTACCGATAGGAAACGCGCCTCTTTTGAAGCTGGGCCCCAAAGCCGCCGCGTTAACCATAGGCATAGTGTAGCAACTTTTCCCTGGACCGTCAAGAGGGAGATTTGGAAAAAGCCATGCCCCTCTGCCTCCCCTAGAATCTCCCGTTAAACTGCGCAAACTTCTCTGATAAATCCCCCGGATTTTTGCCATTTTCTCTTGCGAGTTCTCACTTTTTCTGGTATAATATGGTAAAACGCACTGCTTGCTCTCTTATTTTATCATCTGGAAAGGCGGAATATCCTATGGAACACAAATCCTTCGACCCAAAGTCCTACGCCGCCAAAGCCCGCGAAATGGTGGCGGAAGGCGCGGTCCTTCTGCGCAACGAAAATCACACCCTCCCCTTTGGCAAAGGGACCCGGCTGGCGGTGTTTGGCCGCAGCCAATACAACTATTATAAGTCCGGCACCGGCTCTGGAGGCTTGGTCAACACCGGCCATGTGCCCTCTATTCCCGAGGCCCTGGAAGCCTCTGGCCAAGTGGAGCTGGACCAGGAGCTTAAAGCTGTTTACGAGGCCTGGCTGCAGGACCACCCCTTCGATGTGGGGCAAGGCTGGGCCGCCGAGCCCTGGTATCAGGAGGAAATGCCTCTGGACCCAGCCCTGGTGAAGCGCCTCAGCGGCAAAAACGACGCCGCCCTGGTCATTTTGGGCCGCACCGCCGGGGAGGACAAGGACAACTCCGCCGCCGAGGGCAGCTACCTGCTGGCCCAGGCCGAGCGCCAGATGCTGGAAACGGTATGCCAGCGCTTTCAGCGGGTGGCCGTGGTGGTTAACAGCGGCGGCATTTTGGACATGAAATGGGTGGAAGAGTACAAGCCCGGGGCGGTCCTGTACGTGTGGCAGGGAGGCCAAGAGGGCGGCTTGGGCACAGCGGACGTGCTTACCGGAGCCGCCGCACCCAGCGGAAAGCTCTCGGACACCATTGCCTATGACATTGCGGACTACCCCGCCGCCGGAAACCACGGCAGCGAGACCCGGAACGTATACGCCGAAGACATTTATGTGGGCTACCGTTATTTTGAAACCTTTGCCCCAGACAAGGTGCTCTATCCCTTTGGCTTCGGCCTGTCCTATACCCAGTTCCAGGTGGAGGCCGCTCCGGTACAATATGACGGGCTTCTGCGTTTCTCCGCCAAAATTACCAACACCGGCAGCGCCCCTGGCAAAGAGGTGCTGCAAATTTACTGCGCCTCGCCCCAAGGCAAGCTGGGCAAGCCCGCCCGGGTACTGTGCGCCTTTGCGAAAACCCAGGAGCTGGCCCCCGGCCAGAGCCAAGAACTGGACCTCTGCTTCTCCGTGGACCTGCTGGCCTCCTATGACGACAGCGGCGCCACGGGACACAAGTCAGCCTGGGTGCTGGAGGCAGGCGAGTACGCCTTCTTCGCCGGAACGGACGTGCGCACAGCCCAGCCCGTGGGCAGCGTAACGCTGGAGGAGCAGGTGCTGGAACAGCTGGAAGAGGCCTGCGCGCCCATCACCGCCTTTGACCGCCTGCGCCCCGGCCCGGCGGAAAACGGCGTTTACACCAAAGCCTATGAGCCCGCGCCCCTGCGCACGGTTCCCCCCATGGAGCGCCGCGCCGCCCGCATGGCCCCGGAGCTTCCCCAAACCGGGGATAAGGGCTGGAAGCTGGGGGATGTGGCCGCCGGCAAGGTAAGCTTAGAGGATTTTGTAGCCCAGCTTTCGGACGAGGACCTGTGCTGCATGGTCCGGGGCGAGGGCATGTGTTCGCCCAAAGTAACCCCCGGTACGGCAGGGGCCTTTGGCGGCGTAACCCAGCGCCTGCTGGATTTCGGCATTCCCACCGGCTGCTGCGCCGACGGCCCCAGCGGCATCCGCATGGACTGCGGCACCCGGGCCTTTGCCATGCCCAACGGCACCTGCCAGGCCTGCAGCTTCAACACCGCTTTGGTCCAGGAGCTCTATGAATATGAGGGCATGGAGCTGCGTAAAAACAAGGTGGACACCCTGCTGGGCCCTGGCATCAACATTCACCGCCACCCCCTAAATGGCCGGAACTTTGAATATTTCTCGGAAGACCCCCTGCTCACCGGCCGTATGGCCGCGGCCCAGCTTGTTGGCATGCAGGAATACGGCGTCACCGGCACCATTAAGCATTTTGCCTGCAACAGCCAGGAGTTCCACCGCCACGATGTGGAGGCCGTGGTTTCCGAGCGGGCCCTGCGGGAGCTGTACCTGCGCAGCTTTGAGGTGGCGGTCAAGGCCGGAAAGTCCAGCTCCATTATGACCAGCTATAACCCGGTCAACGGCCTGTGGTCTGCCAGCAATTACGATTTGCTCACCACCATTCTCCGGGAACAGTGGGGCTTTGAGGGCCAGGTGATGACCGACTGGTGGGCCAAATGCAACGACGAGGGCCAAGAGGGCCAGCGCACCAACACCGCCGCTATGGTCCGGGCCCAAAACGACCTCTATATGGTCACAGCCTGCGCCGGGGAGAACTCCGCCCACGACAACTCCGCCCAGGGCCTGGCCCAAGGCACGGTCAGCCGGGGGGATTTCCAGCGCTGTGCCAAAAACATCTGCCGCTTCCTCTTAAACTCCCCTGCCCTGCCCCGCCTGCTGGGCCAGGAGTCTCCCCTGGACAAGGAGCTGGGCGAAGCCCCCTCCTTCGACGAGGGCGAGCCCGCCCAGCTGCACTATGTGGCTGTGGACCAGGAAGACCGGGCCCACTTTGACGTGGGGCTCATCGGCCTGGAAAAGGGTCAGAACACCCAGTTTGCGGTCAGCATCAAAAAGCAGGGCCTCTATGCCTTAAAGCTGGTGCTGCGCAGCACGGACAGCAACGATGTATCGCAGCTGCCCCTCTCGGTGTTCCAGGACCGGAACCTGCTGGGTACCGCCACCTTGACCGGGGCCCAACGGGAGTGGGAGACCGTGGAGCTGAAGGTCATGGGCTTCTCCGGCAACTTCTACCTGCGGTTCTTCGCGGCCCAAACCGGGCTGGAGCTGCAAAGCGTAGAGCTGGAATTCCGTATGTCCCTGGAAGACATGATGAAACAAAAGCCTGAGGGCTAAAATCCAAAGAGAAGCCAGCGCGGTATGAGCCATTCATACCGCGCTGGCTTTTTGCTTTTATTGGGAATGGAAGGGCTTAAGCCCCCCCCCCCTTGAGGCTCATTGCCTTTTGGAACTCTTCTCGTTCACGCCTCCGGCGGCGTGCCCTTATCTGGCAGCGGTTGGAAATATCCATCCAGCAGCTCCAGCAGCCCGGCGGCATAGCCTGGGGAGAGATACTCCATCAGGGTTCCGTCCTGGCCCGGGCGGGAAACCAGCAGGCAGTCCGGAGAGACAACTGTAACCCGCAGATCCTTAAGGGCCTCGCTGCTGCTGGTAAAATCGATGTAATACTGGTAGCCAACGGCATCATGGCCCGCATTCTCCTCCACGTACCCAAACTGATTCAACGCCCGCACCAGCTTGGCGATTTCCCCCTGACCGGCGATGCTCACCAGCGTGCCGTCACCGCCGTTACGGATCTCCAGTTTTTCCACCTGGTTCGGGTCGATGTCAAACAGCTTGTCCACCTTATCCGGAATGGGACGGATGGTCCGTTCCACCAGCTCCCAAAGGGGGGCGTCCGTGTCGCCGCTGGGCATGTACGGCGTGGCAGTCTCCCCCTGGCTCAAGACCAAGTAGGTGCCATGGCACAGGCGCAGGGAGGCTCCGTTCAGCTCTTCCTTCTGGCTGGCAATTTCCACAATATAGTCCCAGCACTCCGGCAGAACCGGATCCTTGCAGGGGTAAGCCTTCACCTGGCTCAAGGCCTGCGCCGCTTGGGCAATGTCCTCTGGAGCGGTAATATCCGCCTGTGCGCCGGTGGCAAACTCCCGGACGGTAATCTTGTCCACGTCCTCGGGGTTCACATCCAGCAGCTGGACCGCCGCCGGGTCCACAAAGGGCACGTCCTTAAAGCACTGCTCCAGGAAGCTGGTCAGGCCGGTCAAAGGCTTGCCATAGTAGAAAACCTCCTGGTCAGAATCTTCCACATAGAGGGACTGGTCGCTGCAAAGAACCACCCGCAGCTCCTGAGCCTGGGACCCGGCAGTAAACTCCATGGAATAGTCCCAAGCCAGGCCGGAAACCTCCGCCTCCACAGCCTCCCATACGGGGAACTGGTTAAGCCAGTCCGCAATCCACTGGATTTGTTCCGCAGTGGCGTTGAGGTCATCCCGTCCCTCTCCAGAACGAAGGGTCAGCTCCGTAATCTGATCCGGGTCCAGGCTGAAGACGGTCTCGGGCTCCCCATAAAAGGCCTTGAGAATGGAAGCCAGCTGCCCCCGGGTCACCGGCTCCCGGGGGTGGAGCTTCTTTTCCCCATCCAACCGGAGGATCCCCTGGCGGTAGGCCCAGGCCACCGCGTCCTGAGCATAGGGGGCCACGTCCGCCCCATCGGCGGCAAAGCTTACGTCTCTGTCTACCTCATCGCAACAGGCCTGGCGGCGGAGCATTAGGGCCAGATCCTGGCGGGTAACCGCTAAGCCGGGAGAGAACATGCCTTGGCCCGTACCATTGATGTACCCATGATACGCGGCCCAGCGGACCGCCGCGCTGTACCAGGCATTGACGGGAACGTCCCCAAAATAGGTAGCGGGCATGTCCACCGGCTCCCCGCCGCGGAACAGCACTGCCGCCGCCATGGCCCGGGTAACCTGCCCCTGGGGGTGAAAGCGGCCATTGCCCACGCCTTGCAGCAGGCCCTCGTCATAGCACCAGAGAATGGCCTCTTGGTTCGGCTGGTCCTGGATATCGTCAAAGGGCGGGGCCTCTGCCGCCAGGGCGGCCGGCGGACAGAGAGCCAGCGCAAACAGCAAGGCCAAAAATAAGGCGGTCCATTTCTTCATAGTTTTTCTCTCCTTTTCGCAAATATGGCCGGGGGCTGCGGGGCGGGTTCCATAGGCGAAAGCGCCAAAACCAGTCCGCCGCGCCGCCCCCCGCTTTGTGAGTTTTATTGTAACACAAGAAAGCAGAAAAGTAAAGGTAAAATTTTACGGCGCTTTTTTCGCAGTAAATGCTCTTCTTGCTCCGCCACCCTACCCTACACCAGCTTATCCAGCAGCCGGACCTTCTTCAGCGCCAGATGGATTACCGCGCACAGGGGCACGGAAACCGCCACCGCAATGGCCGCGTTGATGCTGGACGTAACCAGCTTGGTGGCCAAAGCGGCCAGCACCGCGCCCATCTCGCTGCCCAGCAGCAGCCCTTCCACAAAGGCCTTGCCCAGGTACAAAATCATGTAAACCAAGCTGCCGCACACCGCCGCCGCAATGTTTTTGCCCTGGTTCTCCCCGTTGGAGCCCTTACTGTGGGCAATCCACCCGCACACAGCGGCCAGCAAAAACTTGAAGGCAAAGGTAAAGGGCGCGCTGGCCACATAAGCCGGGTTGGTCAGGTCATAGAGCCCGGAGCCGATGCCCGCTGCTAATCCGCCGCCCACCGGCCCCAGCATGAAGCCGGAAAACAGGCAGAAAATGTTGCCGAAGTGGATGCGGCTTACATCGCCAATGGCCACGGGAATGGGCACGCTGATGTAGTTGGAGACAAACACCAGCGCCGCGAACACCCCGGAAAACACCACCCGGTACAGTGTGGACTTGTTAGACTTGGACATGGGAACCATTCCTTTCACACTAGATTGTAGAGAATAAATCAGTCTTTTGAGAGCAGAAAAATTCGTTCCGCAAAGCCGCCCCGCTCCTGGTTTTTCCGCTGGTAGGCGGCGGTCAGTTCCTCTAGGCTGTGCCCGTCCGCCTGACACAGGGCGCACACCACTTCCAGAATATCCGCCAGCTCGGTGAGCTCCCGGCTCTCCAGATATTCGGCGGCCTCCTCCTGGAGCTTGCGCTCCAAAGCGTCGTGAAACTCCGGGCCTTCCAGCACCCGGATGTGGGGCGTTTCCCCCTGAGCCCGGATGACCTGGGGAATTTTGTCCCGCACCAGCTTACCATATTCCGTCATGCCGCACCTCTCAAAGCCGGGCCACGCCGGTTTTCCGGGCGGCCTCCGCCACAGCGGCCGCAATGGCCGGGGCCACCCGCTTGTCAAAGGCGCTGGGGATGATGTTATCCTCCCGCAGCTCGCTGCCTGTGATTATGCCCGCCAGGGCCTGTGCCGCAGCCACCTTCATTTCATCGTTAATCTCCCGGGCCCGCACATCCAAGGCCCCCCGGAAGATACCCGGAAAAGCCAGCACATTGTTGATCTGGTTGGGCCGGTCCGACCGGCCGGAGCCCGCCACCCGGGCCCCGGCTGCCAGAGCCTCTTCCGGGAAAATCTCCGGGGTAGGGTTGGCACAGGCGAAGACAATGGCGTCTTTGGCCATGGAGGCTACCATCTTCTGGGTGACACAGCCCGGAGCAGAGAAGCCCATAAACACGTCCGCCCCACGGATGACTTCCGCCAAAGAGCCCCGCTGGCCCGCCGGGTTGGTAACCGCCGCCAGCTCCGCCTGGGCGGGAGTCATGCCGGGCAGGTCTGGGTGCAGGGCCCCGTTTCTGTCGCAGACCACCACATTCTTTAAGCCCAGGGCCATCAGCAGCCGGGTGCAGGCGCTGCCCGCCGCCCCCGCCCCGTTGACCACGGCGGAGACCTGCCCCAGCTCCTTGCCCACCAGCTTTAGGGCGTTGAGCATCGCGGCCACCGTGACCACGGCGGTGCCGTGCTGGTCATCATGAAACACCGGAATGTCCAGGCGCTCCTTGAGCTTTTGTTCAATCTCAAAGCACCGGGGGGCGGCGATGTCCTCCAGGTTGATTCCCCCAAAAGAACCGGCCATAAGCTCCACAGCCCGAACAATCTCGTCTACGTCTTTGGTCCGCAGGCAGACGGGGAACGCATCCACCCCGGCGAAAGCCTGAAACAGGGCGCACTTGCCCTCCATCACCGGCATGCCGGCCTCGGGGCCGATGTCGCCCAGGCCCAGCACGGCGGTGCCATCGGTGACCACAGCCACCAAATTGCCCCGGCGGGTGTATTCGTAAGATTTTTCCACGTCTTTGGAAATTTCCAAACAGGGCGCGGCCACGCCGGGGGTGTAGGCCACGGAAAGGTCGTCTTTGTTTTCCAGGGCGCAGGGGGTGGTCAGGCGGATTTTCCCCCGCCACTGGCGGTGCATGGTTAAGGCTTGCTGCGTATAATCCACAATGGTCCCTCTATTCTATGTAAATTTATTTCGGACGCCACGCGGCGGTAAAAGGCTTGGCCGCTTCGCTTAGTATAGCACTTTACAGAAGTAAAAGCAACAAAAAAGTGGAGCTGAGGCCAGGGCGGCCAACCTCTTGGAACGCTCTTTTCTCAGCAAGCGTCCCGCTCCCCGCAGCTTACGAGCCGGGGATGAGCTTGCTTTTTTCTTTCCCCCACGCTATAATAAAACCAATCCCTACCTCATATGCAAAGGAGGCTCCCCCACCATGAAAACTCCCATCATGGACGGCCACGAACGCGCTGATTTCTTCCTTGACCTCTACAAACAGCTGGAAGACGAGCTGGAAGACAAATACCGCAATGCCCGCCGCCATTTCTCCAGCGTGGTCTTTGAGTTTGCCAAGGACCGGGAAAGCGAGCCCGTGCGGGATAAACTGGACGTCTGCCGCCAGATTCGCAATCTGCTGGCCCACACCGCCAATCTGGGGGGCCAGCCTGTGGCCGAACCCTCCTGGGCCGTGGTGGAGGCCATGCAGGAGGTTTTGGACTTTGTGCGCCGCCCGCCCCTGGCCATAGAATTCGCCACCCGGGGGGACCGGGTGCTGCGGGTGGGACCAGACCAAAAGGTGCTGCGGGTGATGGAAGTAATGGACAAAAATGGCTACTCCCATGTGCCGGTGATGCAGGAAAACCGCTTTGTGGGCGTGTTCAGCGTGGGCTCTGTGTTCCGCTATGTGCTGCGCACCGGGGGGCAGGCCCTAACCCCCGATACCACCATCCGGGACATGCGGGGCTACCTAGCTGTGGAGGAACACATCGAGAACTATGAGTTTCTTCCCCATGACGTCACCTACATTACAGTAAAAACCCGTTTCGAGCAGGTCCGGGCCAAAAACAAACGGGTTTCGGTGATTTTCATCACCCAGGACGGCCGGACGGACCAGCCTCTGCTGGGCATGCTGACCCCCTGGGACGTGCTGGGCGAGGAATGAGGAGCGGGCCTGCCAGGGCCCTGGATTGGCTGCCGGTCAGGTAAAAAGGCGTGAACCGGTTTTAGGGTGTTTCCTATTCCACATAAACCGCGCCGCCTGGAGAGTGTCCATTTCGAGGAGTTTTTTCGTGTTCCCCCGCCCTACGGGCGGGGGAACACAGATGATTATCTCTGTGGTTGGGACAATCCCCGCCGCCTGACCATGCTTGACAATTCTCCCCTTTTCCCGTATACTTTTGAAAGATTGATGTCATATTTCCAGCTGTGATGGGAGCTTTGCTCATGAAAACAGAAAACCGCCGCGCCCTTTGGCGAATTCTAACTTATCTGCGCCCCTTTAAAAAGGAGCTTCTGCTGGCCGGGCTCCTGCTGGCCGCCGCCACGGTTATTGGTTTTTTGCAGCCATTGGTCATCCAGCAGATTACCGATGGCGGCATGCTGGCCCAAAACCTGCCGGTGCTCTGCCAGGCCGTGGTGGCGCTGGCCCTGCTGGTGGCGCTGAATCAGGCCGTGGAAATGGCCCAGACCCGGCTTTTTGTGAACATCCATAACCAGTCCTACTACACCGTATTCCATCAGGTTTTTCAAAAGCTGCTGCGTCTGAAAAAACATATTTTGAAGATAAAAACAACGCGGAAATTCTCAGCTTCCTACAGATGGACGTGTCCCAGGTGGCCTCCATCACCGACCGCTATACGGTGATGAGTGTCAGCTATGTGTTCCGCATTGTCAGCGGCCTAACCGGCCTGCTCCTCATCAGCTGGAAGCTGACCCTGATTGTGCTGGCCATGGCGCCCCTAAAGGCACTGCTGGTACAGCGGCTCTCCAAACGCCGGGAAAAGGCTATGGACCAGATGCTGGAGAGCAGCCGGGATTTTTCCCGCTGGTTTGGGGACAATTTGGAGGGCGTTGACGAAATTAAGCTGTGGGACCTGTTCCAAAGCCGCGACCGGACCTTTCAAGCCAAGCAGAAAGCCCTTTTGAAACTGGAAAAGGACAACGCCATGATCGATGCCTGGAACAGTTTGTGGGAATCCCTGCTGGAGTGGAGCGTCACCATACTGCTGTATCTGGTAGGCGGCCTTTTAATCTGTCAAAACGATTTGACCATTGGCGCGGTGTTTGCTTTTGTCTCCTATTCCTGGTATGTAACCGGACCGGTCTCCGCGCTGCTGAACCTAAAAATGTACTTTGCCCGCATTTTACCATCCGCTAAACGGTTATTTCAATTTTTAGACATGGAATCGGAGCAGGACGCTGGGAGAGGCCGTGTAAGCGATGGTCCGCCCCTGCTGGAATTTCGGAATGTGGCCTTTGCCTACCAGAAGGAGCGGCCCATTCTGCGGGGGGTGGATTTCCAGGTGGCCCCTGGGGAAAAGGTGGCCATCATCGGCCAAAACGGCAGCGGAAAGTCCACCATTTTGAATCTGCTGCTCCGCTTTTACCAGCCGGATTCCGGGGAGATTACAGCGGACGGCCTGCCGGTTTCTCAGCTTTCTTTGACAGAGTACCGTTCGCTGTTTTCCGTGGTGAGCCAGGAGCCCTACCTGTTTTTGGGGGACATAGCCGGAAACATCGACCTGACCGGGCAAGCTCCGCCCGAAGAGGTGGCCGCCGCCCTGGAAACCAGCGGCGTGGCCGGGTATGCCGGACGGATGCCCCAGGGGGTGCACACTCAAATCGGCCGCAACGGAGCCCGGCTTTCCGGGGGCGAAAAGCAAAAGCTGGCCGTAGCCCGGGCCCTGCTGAAGGACGCGCCGGTGGTGATTTTGGACGAGGCCACTTCCGGCTTCGATGTGGAGTCGGACGCATACCTGCACCAGGTCATCGTCAACCAAATGGCGGGCAAGTCTGTTATTATGATTACCCATCACTATGAAAACCTGGCCGGAATGGACCGGGTCTACCACCTGGAGGACGGGCTGCTCCGTTTGGCGGAGGACCGGTAGCCAGAGAGAAGCCCCCCCTCCCCTACACCTGTTCGATCCAACATCGCAAAAAGCCCCCGGCTTATGGCCAGGGGCTTTTTTATTGAGAGTGTTCGAGGGGCATGCGGGCGGATTTTCACCCGCCTCAAGCGGTCTCTTTGTATGCTTTTGCCCGCTCTCATCACATTTTTACGGTTTTACCAGCTCATATCCTTTGCCTTTGAAAAAGCCCCGGTCTCCGGCGTAGCGCCGGACCAGCTCCGGGTCATTGTCCAAAAGCCCTTCATACAGCTCCGGCGAGAGCTTTCCGGGGAAATTCTCTCATAAAGGGGGATGTTCCAGATGTGGCCGCACCGCCGGCACCGGTAGATGAGCCAAACATCCAGCCGGCGGCCATTGGCGTTCACCCGGAATTTTCCCGCGCACTCAAAAACCATTTTCTTTCCGCATCCGCCGCACCGGCGGATCATTTTGCATTGCTTTGCATAGCGCATGGCGTCTCCTGTGTAACTGGATCCGCGGCGGGTGCTCCGCCGGACGCGCTGGGCTATTGCATAGTAGGAAACTTCATACCGGAAGAAACTGGCGCGCCTTGTTCCAGGGAAACCGCTTGGAAAGGCCCGCGCATAAGAAACCGGTACAAGTCCTTAAATGTTACTCCATATGTTTTATTCAGATTTGCAACAGCAAGCGCTTGATGCAAACCACTGGGGTTCTCGTCCTTTGAAGGCTCACGCACTTCCTCTCACCTAAGCAAATAATATCTGTCCCCCACTACCGCCAGCGTTCCTCTTTTCAGCATCACCCGTGTCACCCTCCGAAAGCCGTTGGGGTTGATGATGCCCGCCTGCTGAAAGGTCACGGCGGTCTCAGGGGACAGGACCCCGCATTTTCTCAACTTACGAATCACATAATTCCTGCGTATCAACGGCGGTGAAACCATGGTCCTCCCCCTCCTGTCCTCCACAGATCACGTCAAAGGTGTAGCTGTTCAGCTCCCGGCGCACGGTTTCGCTGACCTTTTCATATATGTTGTGCAGGCGGCAGTGCTCCCGGCCGCAACTGTACTCGTCCTTTTGGCAGCGGCTGAGCATATAGGGGCCCTCCACGCTTTCAATCACCTGCAAAAGGGTAATCTCCCCCGCGGGACGGGCCAAGCTGTAGCCGCCCTTGGACCCTTTGAAGGAGCAGACCATTCCCGCCCCCACCAGGCCCCGCAGAATCTTTAGACAAAACCGCATGGGCACCTGCATCTGCTCCGAGATGGTCTTCGCGTCCCAGCGCCCTGGGTGCTTGGTGAGGTATTCCACAATCCGCACGGCGTAGTCCGCCTCTAATGTCATTACCATATCGTTTCTCCGCTACCTTTCATCCTCTGCTCCTTTGCTTGGGGAACCGCCGCGCTCCCTTCCAGTGGGGCCTCAGTCCAAAAAATCCTTCAGCTTTTTGGAGCGGCTGGGATGCCGCAGCTTCCGAAGGGCCTTGGCCTCAATCTGCCGGATGCGCTCCCGGGTTACATTAAACTCTTTGCCCACTTCCTCCAGAGTCCGGCTCCGGCCGTCTTCCAGGCCAAAGCGCAGGCGCAGCACTTTCTCCTCCCGGGGGGTCAGAGAATCCAGCACATTGCCCAGAGTTTCCTTCAGCAGCGTGTGGCTGGCCGCCTCCTGAGGAGCGGGGGCCTCATGGTCCTCAATAAAGTCGCCCAAATGGCTGTCCTCCTCCTCGCCAATGGGGGTCTCCATCGAGACGGGCTCCTGGGCCACCCGCATAATCTCCCGCACCTTGTCAATGGGCATTTCCAGCTCCTCGGCAATCTCATCGGCGCTGGGCTCCCGGCCATTGACGTGCAGCAGCTGGCTGGAGGCCTTTTTCACCTTGTTAATGGTCTCCACCATATGGACGGGAATGCGGATGGTCCTGGCCTGGTCCGCAATGGCCCGGGTAATAGCCTGGCGGATCCACCAGGTGGCGTAGGTGGAAAATTTGAACCCCTTGGTGTAGTCAAACTTCTCCACCGCCTTAATCAGGCCCAGATTGCCCTCCTGGATCAGGTCCAAAAACTGCATGCCCCGGCCCAGGTAGCGCTTGGCAATGCTGACCACCAGCCGCAGGTTGGCCTCGGAAAGGCGCTTTTTGGCCGCTTCGTCCCCGTTGATGATGCGCACGGCCAGCTCCACCTCTTCCTCCGGGGTCAAAAGGGGCACCCGGCCAATCTCTTTGAGGTAGACCTTTACCGGGTCGTCAATGGCCACGCCCTCGCCGCCGGCTTCCAGCTCCACCGCCTCGCTGGTCTTCACCAGGTCCGCGTCGTCCAGCTGCATCTCGTCAAAGTCTTCCACAATCTCCACCCCTTGGCTTTCCAGGGTGTCGTAGAATTTTTCAATCTGCTCCGGGTCGAAATCAATCTCCCCCAAAGCGTCCAAAATTTCTTTGGTGCTCAGCTGGCCCTTGGCCTTGCCCACCTCCACCAGGTCTCGGATTACGCTTTTCTTGTCCGGCTGTGCGCTCATAGTACCCATCCTTCCTTTTTCATTTCCCAGAAAATGAATTTCCATACAACTGCTTCCCAGCCCGCTGGGGCCGCTTGCGCCGGATATAAAACCGCCGCGCTGTTTCTTTGCTTGGGATAATCTCCACAGCCTCACCGGCGCTGCTTCTGCTCCCGGCCCCGGCGGGCAATGTCCTCTAAAATCTCCCCGTCCGAGGCGGTTTTGACCCACTGAGTCCCGGTCCGGCCCGCCTCCCGCAGAATGAGCCTGACAAATTCCTTGGCGTCCGCGCCGCTGACCGGCGGGTCCCGGTGCTGGGCCAGCATGCGGCTCAACTCCCCCATCTCCGCTTGGCTCAGTTCCTCCCCCAGGCCGGTTAGGGTTGCCGCGCCATGTATAGTTTTGCCCAATAAGGCGGCGTATACTCTGCGGTTAAAAGCGGTGACGAATTTTTCCGGCGGCAGCAGTTTTTGCAGGGCCTCCGCCTTGTCCTGATGCAAAAACAGGTAGGCAATCAGCCCCTCTTCCGCCAAAGCCGCCCGCATATGCTCTTTTTTCTCCGGGTTCAGGGCGGCCCCGGCCTCCAGGGCGGCCACCTCCATTTGGGCCCGGATCAGCTTCTTTTCCTCTTTTTTGGCCTCCCGGCGGGCCGGTCCCCCTGCCGCCGCCAAAATGCGGTCCTTGCCGACCCCGGTCTCCTCCGCCAGCTTTCCGGCGTATACATCCTGCTCCATGGGGTCCCGCAGCTTGCCCAGCACCTGTTCTACCGCCTCGCTCAGGTAGCGGGCGCGGCCCGCCTCGGTCTCCAGGCCGTACTGGTCCCGCAGCTTTTGCAGGCGGTACTCCACGTCCGTGCCGCCCCCTTCCAGCAGCTGCTTAAACCGCAGGGGCCCGTCCTTGCCGTAGTTGCGCATAAACTCGTCCGGGTCCTTGCCCCCGGGCACCGTGACCACCCGGACCCGCAGGCCCGCGTTTTTCAAGATGGGAATGGCCCGCTGGGTGGCTTTTTGGCCCGCCTCGTCCGAGTCATAGCAGATCACCGCCTCATCGGCATAGCGCTTCATAATGCGGGCCTGCTCTTCGGTGAGGGACGTGCCCAGGGAGGCGATGGCGTTGGAGAAGCCCGCCCGGTGCAGGGCGATGACGTCCATATAGCCCTCCGCCAGAATCAGCTGCCGGGAGTCGGAGTTTTTCGCCAGATTCATGGCAAAAAGCCCGCTGCTCTTGTGGTATACCGGCGTGTCCGAGGTGTTGATGTACTTGGGCTTTTCATCCGTAAGCACCCGGCCCCCAAAGGCCACCACATTGCCCCGCAGGTCGAAAATGGGAAACATCACCCGCCCTCGGTAGCGGTCGTAGGGGTTGCCCCGCTGGGAGAGCCGGGCCACATCCGCCTGGGTCATCTCCTCCACGGTATAGCCCTTGGTCCGCAGGTGGTTCACCAGGCCGAAGCCGTTCTCTGGCGCGTAGCCCAGGCCAAACTTCTTAATGGCGGCCGGGTCCAGCCCCCGGCCCTGGAAATACTCCAGCCCCGCCCGGCCCTCGGGAGAGACCAGGGTTTGGTAAAAAAACCGCCCGGCCTCCCGGTTCACCTCCAACACCCGCAGGCGCAGCTTGGAGAGGCTGTCGTCCCAGCTCTGCTCCGGCAGAGGCATGCCCGCCCGCTGGGCCAGCCATTTCACAGCCTCCACAAAGTCCAGGCGCTCCGCGTCCATGACAAAGTTGATGACCCCGCCGCCCTTGCCGCATCCAAAGCAGTAATAGGAATTATTTCCTGGGTAGATGTTGAACGAGGGGGTCTTTTCGCTGTGGAAGGGACACAGGCCCGTAAGGTTTTTGCCCCGCCGCTTTAGGTTCACGTACCGCCCCGCGATCTCCTCAATGCGGCTGCGGTCTTCCAATTCCCGTAAGAATTCTGGGGGGAATGCCATGACGCTCCTCCTTCCATGCCAAAGCCAACCGCGCCGTTTTTAGGGGTTCCACGCTTTGGGAATAAACAGCTCTTGATACGCCGCCACGGCGAAATGGTCGCTCATGCCCGCCACGTAGTCCCGGGCGGCAATGTCCGGGCCCTCCCGGCTGGCAATAAGCCGCATATACTCCGGCAGGCGGGCTGGGTCCCGGTAGTGCCGCCACAGGCTCTCGATGATGTGGGGCACCTTTTTCTCCTCGCTTTTGGCGTACTCGTTGCGGTACACCGCGTCGTACATAAAGGCATGCAGGGCCTGGTAGGCCTCAAAGGAGGCCGGGTCCATGCCAATGCGCCCCTCCTGGCTGTTTTCCACCAGGGAGAGAATCAGGGAGGTGATGCGCTGGGTTTTGCTGCCCCCCAGCTGGTCCACAATGTCCCGGGGAATGTCCCCCTCGGTGAGCACCCCGGCCCGGATGGCGTCATCAATGTCGTGGTTTATGTACGCGATTTTGTCCGCCCAGCGCACGATGCGGCCCTCCACCGTGGCGGCTTCATGCCCCTCGGTGTGGCAGGCCACGCCGTTGAGCACCTCCCAGCAGAGGTTCAGCCCCCGGCCCTCCTTTTCCAACCGTTCCACAGTCCGCACGCTTTGCAGGTAGTGGTGGAAGCGTCCCGGCGGCAGGGCGTTCAGGGCCCGCTCGCCCGCGTGTCCAAAGGGGGTGTGGCCCAGGTCGTGGGCCAAGGCGATGGCCTCGGTCAGGTCCTCGTTGACCCGCAGGGCCCGGGCAATGGTCCGGGCAATCTGGCTCACCTCCAGGGTGTGGGTCAGGCGGGTGCGGTAGTGGTCCCCCTCTGGGGACAGAAACACCTGGGTTTTGTGCTTCAGCCGCCGGAAGGACTTGCAGTGAATAATCCGGTCCCGGTCCCGCTGAAAGGCCGTGCGCAGGGGGCACTCTGGCTCCGGCCGGGCCCGGCCCCGGCTCTGGGCCGACTGGGCCGCCCAGGGGGCCAGGGTCTGCCCTTCCATCAACTGATACCGCTCTCGAACGGTCATGGTTTCAGCCTCCCTCCGTTCCATTGGCCGGCGCGCCCGCATAACGTTTGCGCCGCTTTGCCTGTATATACGTGGACAAGGACCGAAAATACTTTTTTCCCCACTAAATTTTCTGCCTGAGCTCAGGAATTTGTGCCCAAAGGCCGAACACACCGGCTGGCCCGGCCCCCCGCGCCTACAGGCGGCGCCCTGCCGCAGGATCCCTAGCGCGGCTCCAACAAACCTGCCGGCGGGTCCTCCAGGGGGAAGGGGTACCAGCCGCGCCCGGCCTCCCGCAGAGCCGCCCGTCCGGCTGTGGCGTCGGCCAAACGCCGGGCCAAAGCCTCCCGCGCCTCCGGCTCCAGGCGGAAGCGCACTGTGACCTGCTCCAGAAAAACCGTGTCCTCCACAATGCCGCCGCACTCGGGCACCAGGGCCTGCACCCGTCCGTATTGGTCATAGCCGCAGGCGGCTTCCAGCAGCAGGCACTCCTTCATCCGCACCTTCTCCGCCGCGGCCAGGGCGATGCTGGCCGTGTGGGAGTAGGCCCGGATCAGCCCACCGCCGCCCAGCAGAATGCCCCCAAAGTACCGGGTGGCAACCACCACCGCATCCACCACCCCGGCTTTTTTCAAAGTCTCGATCACCGGGATGCCCGCCGTGCCCTGGGGCTCCCCATCATCGGAAAAACGCTGCACGCCGCCCTCCCGCAGGATGTAGGCGTAAACATTGTGGTTCGCGTCCCAATACTGAGACTTTTTTTCGGCTACAAAGGCCAGGGCTTCTTCCTCGGTTTCCACCGGCCTGCAGGAGCCAATGAACCGGGACTTGCGCTCCACAAACTGGTCCACGCCCTCTTGGCGCACGGTGATGTATTCCATACTGACACCTCGCTGGGTGAATTTTGGGGCCCGCAAGCCCCATGCTGTGGCTAAAATATGCCTACACACAAAAAAGACGGCGCAAGGGTACGCCGTCCTCTTGTCTATCTTGGTCCGTCCGCGGGCTCCTGTGGGGCCAGCCGGTAAGACCGGCCATAGGGATCCCGGTCTAGAAAACGGCTGTCATACAGGGCGCGGCGCAGGGTGGCTGGGTCGCCGAAGGTGTGCCAGCGGCCTAACAGCTCGTTGACCTGCCTCTCGGTGTACTCCGCCTCCGGCTGGAACTTCGCCGCCAAATAAGCAAGGGCCTCTTGCTGCATGGCCCGCTTGGCGGGAAATTTCACCAGCCTGCCCTGGCTGTCGAGGAAATTGCTCAGCTGTTTCATAAAGCTTACCGCTTATTACTTCAAGCCGTAGCGCTTCTTGAACATATCCACGCGGCCGCTGGTGTCTACCAGCTTCTGCTTGCCCGTAAAGAACGGGTGGCATTTGGAACATATTTCGACTTTGATGTCCTTCTTGGTGGACCGGGTGTGGATCACATTGCCGCAGGCGCATGTGATGGTGGTCTCATGGTAGTCGGGATGTATATTCTCCTTCATCGCTCTGATTTCACCTCTTTACGGTCAAAAATGGGGGCGCGGCCCGCCAGCGGGGAAAAAAGGCCATAAGATCCCCTTGGGCGCGCGGTGCGCTGAGGGTATTATAGCACGAAGTTTGGAAAAAGGCAAGATAAAGTTTTAGCGGAAGGCGGCAAGGAAGAAGCAAACCGCCCTGGTCTCCTTCCTTTTGAAAAAAATTGGTAAAATTCAAAAACAAGGTTTGAATCTTAGAGAAAACTTTGGTATAATCAGAGCAGAGATTCTTCACAGGAGGGATTTGCTTGAATAAAAAAAACGTCCCGAACACCGGGGCGGTCATCGAAATAGGCACCAACCACGTAAAGCTGCGGGTTTCACAGCTGGTCAAGGGCAAAACCCAAACCCTGGACTACCTGGAATACCCGGTCAGCTTGGGTCAGGACGTATACGGCTCCGGCTCGGTGAGCTTTGAGAGCCTGCGGGAGCTTTCCAGCGCCCTCTCCAAGTTCTCCGCCGCTTTGCTTTCCTATAATATTGATAAGCCCCGGGTGGTCTCCTGCACCACCCTGCTGGAGGCCAAAAACCGCGCCCTGGTGGCGGACCAGCTGCGGGTGCGCAACGGCCTGGATGTGGAGATTTTGGGCAGCAGCCAAGAAAAAGCCTATATCTTCTCCGAGATGCTGCACCAGCTGGCCCAGGAAGAGCTGGCGGGCAACACCTTTGCCGCCTACATCGGCTCGGGCAGCATCGGCCTGGCGGTGTTTGACGAAGAAAAGGCCCTGTACTTCCAGAACATCCCCGTAGGCACCCGGAAGCTTTACGATGTACTGGGCGAGCTGCGGCGGCAGGCCCAGGATTTCCATTTTATTATAGAGGAATACATGCAGGCCCTACTGGGCCGAATGAACCTTTCCGGCATTCCCTTAAAGAACCTGGTGCTTACCGGCTCCCGCATTGAGCAGATCGCCAAGCTCTGCGGGGCGAAGAAGGCCGGGGGCCTGTACCGCATAGAGGCCCAAAGGCTCCAGGCCCTTTATGAGTCCCTGCGCGCCATGACTGACGGGGCCATTGCCGCCCGGTACGGCATACCCGAGCGCCAGGCCGCCCTGCTGTATACCGCCGTGTTCCTTTACCGGGGCCTAATGGATTTCTGCCCCCAGGCCGTGGAGATTCTGGCCCCGCCGGTGGACATCTCTCAGGGGGTGGCCCGCCAAATGCTCAACCCCAAAGCCGGGCCCGAGTGGGTGGCTTTTCTGCGGCAGAACGCCCTCTCCTGCGCCCAAACCGCCGCCCAGGCCTTCCGCTGCGACCCGGTCCACAGCCAGCAGGTGGGCAGCTATGCCTGCAAGCTTTTCGACCGGCTGAAAAAGCTCCACGGCCTGCCCGCATCCAAACGGCTGATTTTGGAGCTGGCCGCCGTGCTGCACAGCTGCGGCAGCTTTGTCAGCGCCCGGCAGCACAGCCGCTGCACCTTCGACATCATCCGGGGCATGGACCTGTTCGGCCTCTCCGCCCAAGAGGTGCTGGAGGTGGCCCTGGTGGCCGGCGGGCCCGGGGTGGACCTGGACGCGGAAGCCGCCGGGCTCCCTCAGGGAGAGCGCATCACCATCTCCAAGCTTTCGGCCATCTTCCGCCTGGCCAACGCCCTGGATAAATCCCACCAGGGAAAGCTGCGGAACCTAAAGGCCAGCCTGGACGAGGACCGGGTGCTGCTGAAAGCGGAATCCTCCAAAAACACCCTGCTGGAACGCTGGGCCTTTGAGCAGGCCGCGGGATACTTTAAAGACGTCTTCGGGCTTTCGCCCGAGCTGGCGGTAAAATTCGATATGATTTGAGGTGCGCCCTATGGCGGAAAAAACCGAAAAAAGCCTTGAGAAAAAAATCCCCTACTACAACCGGGAGCTTAGTTGGATGGACTTTAACGCCCGGGTGCTGGAAGAGGCCATAAAAAAAGAGAACCCCCTGATGGAGCGCCTGCGCTTTTTGGCCATCACCGGCTCTAACCTGGACGAATTCTTTATGGTGCGGGTGGCCGGGGTCAAGGCCCAGGTGAACTCGGGCTACAAGCCCAAAGGCGGCCTGGACCTCTCGCCCGAAGAGCTGCTGCGGGAACTGGAGGAAAAAGCCCACCGCTTTATGGAGCGGCAGTACTCCTGCCTGCACCGGTCCATTCTGCCCGCTTTGGAGAAAAGCGGCATTCGCTTTCTGCCTGTGGAAGAGATGAACCCCGCGCAGAAGGAATATGTGTCCGCCTATTTTCAGCATGTGCTCTTCCCTGTGCTCACTCCCCTGGCCGTGGACGGCAGCCGGCCCTTTCCCCTGCTGGCCAACAAATCCTTGAACATCGCCGTGGCCCTGGAAAGCCGGGAGGACAAGGAGGCGGAGACCATGTTCGCCATTGTGCAGGCGCCCGCCATTCTGCCCCGGTTTTTGGAGCTTCCCACGGAAGAGGGCCGGGCCTTCGCCCTGTTGGAGGACGTGATTACCGCCCACCTGGACGTGCTCTTCGAGCTGCACCGCATCCATGCGGCCTGCCCCTTCCGGGTTACACGGGACTCGGATCTGGAAATTGACGAAGAGGCCGAGGACTTTATGAGCGAGGTGAAAAAGTCCATTAAAAAGCGCAAGCGGGGCAAGCCCGTGCGCCTGGAACTGCCGCAAAAATGCAGCAAGGCCATTCGGGGCTTTTTGATTGACATGCTTAAAATTAAGAAAAACGAGATTTACCAGCTGCCCGGACCCCTGGACCTGACTTTCTTCTCTAAATTTGCCGGGATTAAGGGCTGCGAGGACATGTGCTTTAAGCCCATTGTGCCCGCGCCTCCGGCGGATTTTTGGGGCTATGACGATATTTTTGAGGCCATTCGGGACAAGGACCGGATGGTGCACCACCCCTATGAGAGCTTTGACTGCGTGGTCAAATTCATCGAGCAGGCCGCCGAGGACGGGGATGTGCTGGCCATTAAGCAGACCCTCTACCGGGTCAGCGGCAACTCCCCCATCATCGCCGCCCTAATCCGCGCCGCGGAAAACGGCAAGCAGGTGACCGTGCTGGTGGAGCTGAAAGCCCGTTTTGACGAGGAGAACAACATCAACTGGGCCCAAAAGCTGGAAAAGGCCGGCTGCCACGTAATCTATGGCCTGCACGGGCTGAAAACCCACTGCAAAATCGCCCTGGTGGTCCGCCGGGAAGAAGAGGGCATCCGCCGCTACCTGCACCTGGGCACCGGCAACTACAACGACTCCACCGCCAAAATTTACACGGACGCCGGTCTTTTTACCTGCAACCCCCAGTTTGGCTCCGACGCTTCTTCCCTGTTTAACGTTATCACCGGTTACTCCCGGCCTCCGGAGTACCAGCACTTTGCCGTGGCCCCCCACGGCCTGCGGAGCTTTTTCACCCGGCGCATTTTAATCGAGACGGAAAACGCCCGGCAGGGCCTGCCCTGCGGCATTACCGCCAAGGTGAACTCCCTGGTGGACCCGGAGATCATCGGCCTTTTGTACCAGGCCAGCCAGGCCGGGGTGCCGGTACGGCTGATTGTGCGGGGCATTTGCTGCCTGATCCCCGGGCTGCCGGAGGTCAGCGAGAACATTGAAGTCATCAGCATTGTGGGCCAGCTGCTGGAGCACAGCCGTATTTTCCGCTTTGAAAACGGCGGCGACCCGAAAATCTACATGGGCAGCGCCGACTGGATGCCCCGAAACCTGGACCGCCGGGTGGAGCTGGTGTTCCCTATTGAGGACCCGGACCTAAAGAAGCGGGCTTTTGGCATGCTGGACACCCTGCTGGGCGACAACACCAACGCCCGGGTGATGCAGCCGGACACCAGCTACCTCCATGTAAACCGCCGGGGCAAAGCGGCCTTCAGCAGCCAGCTCAGCTTCTACCGTGAGGCCCAGGAGCGGATTAAGGCCTTGCAGAAAATTGAGCACGACAGCCCCTTGATTCCCATTCATTCGGCGGAAGAGGCGGGCTCGCGGGAATAAAGCGGAAAAGAAAGGGTGGTTAGAGTGAAGCTTGTGCTTTTGTTCGGCAACGCCGCTGTGGGAAAGATGACTGTGGGACAGGAGCTGATGAAACGGACCGGCCTGCGGCTGTTCCACAACCATATGACGATTGAGCCGGTGCTGGAGGTGTTTGGGGATTTCAACAGCGCCGCCATCCAGCGCTGCCGGGAAGCCATCTTTGAGGAATTTGCCAAGACAGACCGGTATGGCATGATTTTCACCTATATGTGGGCCTTTGACCAGCAGTCGGACTGGGACTATGTGGAGCGCATCAAGGAAATCTTTGCGCCCTATGGCACGGAATTCTATTATGTGGAGCTGACAGCCTCCCAAGAGGTCCGGCTGAAGCGCAACGCCAGCGAAAACCGCCTGCGGAACAAAAGCTCAAAACGGGACATCGTCAGCTCCAACCAGCGGCTGCTGGACGATGACGCCCGGTACAGGCTGGAAAGCCGGGAGGGCGAGATCCCCTTCCCCAACTATATGCGCATTGATAACACCGAACTGCCGCCGGAAACCGTGGCGGCCATGATCCAGGAGCGCTTTGCCCTTTAGCCGGCTTTTACCAGCGGCGTGTAAAACCAATTTATCAGGAGGAATGCAGTATGAAACGAGTAGGAATCCTCACCAGCGGCGGCGACTGCCAGGGGCTGAACCCCGCCATCCGGGGCGTTGCCAAGGGACTGTATGAAGAGTTTGGCAAAAATGTGGAGATTTACGGCATTAAGGACGGCTATAAGGGGCTGATCTTCGGGGAGTACCGGCTTATGCAGCCCTCGGATTTCTCCGGCATCCTCACCGAGGGGGGCACCATTTTGGGCACCTCCCGCCAGCCCTTCAAGACCATCCGCGTAATCGATGAGAACAGCGTGGATAAAGTGGCCGCTATGAAGGACCACTATAAGAAGATGAAACTGGACTGCCTGGTGATTCTGGGGGGCAACGGCACCCAGAAAACCGCCAATCTTCTGCGGGAGGAGGGGCTCAATGTCATCCACCTGCCCAAGACCATTGACAACGATGTGTGGGGCACGGACGTGACCTTTGGCTACCACAGCGCGGTGGAAGTAGCCACCAATGTCATCGACTGCCTGCACAGCACCGCCACCTCTCACGGGCGCATTTTCATTGTGGAGGTAATGGGCCACAAGGTGGGTTGGCTCACCCTTTCCGCCGGCATCGCGGGGGGCGCGGATGTAATTCTGCTGCCGGAAATCCCCTATGACATTGACAAAGTGGCCAAAACCCTAAACAGCCGCATTGACAACGGAAAAAAATTCTCCATCCTGGCTGTGGCCGAGGGCGCGCTCTCCAAAGAAGAGGCCAAGCTCTCGAAAAAGGAGTTCAAAAAGGCCCGGGCCGCGGAAAGCTACCCCTCTATCGTCTACCGCATCGCCAAGGAGCTGGAGGACAAAATCGACAACGAGATTCGGGTGTGCGTGCCTGGACATTTCCAGCGGGGCGGCAGCCCCTGCGCCTACGACCGCATTCTCTGCACCCGCCTGGGCGCTACCGCCGCCCGGTTTATTAAGGAGAAGACCTTCGGGGTTATGGTGGGCATGGTAAACGGCCAATGCGTGCCCGTGCCCCTGGCGGACGTGGCGGGCAAGCTTAAGTCTGTGCCGGTAGACTGCGGGGAAATTCAAGCCGCCCGGCAGATCGGCATTAGCTTTGGGGACTGAGCAAGGGCCTTGCCACAACCATAAAAAGGAGCGTGACTATGGATTTTCGCATCATCTCCCTGCCGCCCTTTACCGCGGTGACCTCCGGCCCGGACCCTCAGTTTGACTTTTCACCAGAGGGCGTGCTGGGACGGTTCAACGAGTTTTTCAGCGGCATAAAGCCCTCTCCCAGAGACAGCTTTATGCCCCGGGACTTTCTCTTTTTCAACAAGGAGGCCGGCGGGCTGGAGTGGTGGTATGCCATCGAAGAGGGTATGCCGGACGGCGGCTTTTCCAAAATCTCCTTTGAGGGCGGCGTTTACCTGACCTATTTTTACTGGGATCATGACGAGGACGCCAACCAAAAGCTGTACCAGCAGGCGCTGGACTATATTGCGGCCAGCGACGCTTTCCAGCTGGACGAGCGGCCCGGACACTATTCCATGGGCCACATCATCACCCCGCCGGAGTTCCTTGAGGCCCTAGGCAATGGGATGATGGAGGCCTTTGTGCCGGTTAAGCTGAAAACCGCCCACTGACCTAACTTTGCTGCCCTACCCATTAAAAATATATTTTTATCAGAAAGGAACCTAGTTATGAAATTCTCAGTTAGCCTTTACAGCTTTTTCTCCGCCCTGCGGGCTGGAGAGATTACCCTGTTGGAGTGCGTGGACAAGGCCAAAGAAATGGGCTTTGACGCCATTGAGGCTGTGGACTTTGTCATGGGCTGCCCCCCCGAGGAAATGCCTGAAATGGCCAAAAAAATTAAGGAGCGGGCGGACCAGAACGGGCTGGAAATTTCCTCCTTTGCCGTTGGCGCGGACCTGCTGAACGGCCAGGACGGCTCCGGCGACAGCCAGAAGGAGATTGCCCGGGTTAAGTCCATGGTAGACATTGCCGCTATTTTGGGCGCGCCCCGCATGCGCCACGACATCACCATGGGCCAAAAGGGCAGCCCCAAAAGCTACGCGGCCCTGGTCCCCCAGCTGGCGGAGCTGGTGCGGGAGATTGCGGACTATGCCCAGAGCAAGGGCATTTTGACCATGACCGAGAACCATGGGTTCTTCTCCCAGGACTCTGAGCGGGTGGAGCTGCTGTATAACACGGTGAACCATCCCAACTTCGCGCTGCTGTGCGACATTGGCAACTTTACCTGCGCCGATGAGAACCCCGCCACCGCTGTGGCCCGGGTGGCCCCCTATGTGAAGTATGTGCACGCCAAGGACTTTATCATTAAGAGCTACTATGACAACGACCCCGGCGAGGGAGCCTTCCAGACCCGGGCGGGCAACTACCTGCGGGGCACCATCATCGGCCATGGCAATGTGCCGGTGAAGCAGTGCCTGCACATCTTGAAAAAGGCCGGGTACGACGATACCATCGCCATTGAGTTTGAAGGCATGGAGCCCGCCCTCACCGCCATCCGCGTTGGTCTGGCCAACTTGAAGAAGTACTGGGCGGAAGCCTGATCAGTAGAAAAGGCCTTCCCGGCGCAGGAGCTTGGCGAACTGGTATAAAGCGTCCGCGTCTGTGTCAAAACCAAAAAGAAAGGAAAATCCCAGTGACGTCTCCTGGGATTTTTCCATCTTGGTCCAAAGCTCCTCCATGGATGTCTGGGCGTTGAAATAGTCCTCGCCCAAATAGCTCTCTATGCGGAAGCACTCGAAGGGGACGCCCTCGAATTTCTCGAAGGAATACTCCAGAGTATCCAGCCGCCGCCTTTTGTTGGAGACGGTTACCTGGTCCAGGCTGATTTCCACATCGCAGAGCCCTTTGACGGAAATCACGGGGATGGGGTATTCCACGTTGAAATCTTCCTACAATTCCCTTGTTTTATCAGAATTTAAGTTAAATAACGACCTTGTGATTTTTTGGAACCAGGCGGCAGAGCCGGGAGTTCCGTTTCGGAGAGCTTTTCGTGCTCCCCCGCCCATAGGGCGGCGGAACACAGATGATTATCTCTGTGGCTGGGACACTTCCGGCAGAGCCGCGGGACTTGAAAAGTAGAGTTTCAATCCTTAAGTTAATTCACTATACTATATCATTTATCATTCGGAGAAAGCCGTTTCAAGGCGGCTGCTCCCCACAGAAAGGAGCATCATATATGCTGCGATTTGGAACCATCGGCACCGGTTGGATTACAGACGAATACATTCGGGGCGCCAAGGACAGCGGGCTGTGGAAGCTGGCCGCTGTCTACTCCCGGGACCTGGCCAGGGCCCAGGCCTATGCCGGACAGCACGGCGCGACATACGCCTACGACACAGTGGAGGCCCTGGCCCAGTCGGACAAAATTGACGCGGTTTATGTGGCCAGCCCCAACGCCCTGCACTATGCCCACTGCAAGGCCCTGTTAGAGGCGGGCAAGCATGTCATCTGCGAAAAGCCCCTGTGCGCCCAGGCCGCCAAAGTGGAGGAACTGAACCGCCTGGCCGCCAGCCGGGGCCTGGTGTTTTTAGAGGCCATCATGTTCCTGCATCAGCCCCAGCTGCGGAGCCTGGAGCTGGCCCTGGGACAGATTGGAACCATCACCTTAGCCAAGCTGGACTTCTGCCAGCGGTCCTCCAAGCTGGACCGCTACCTGGCCGGGGAGCTGCCCAACATCTTCAACCCCCAGCTGGAGACCGGGGCTTTGATGGACCTGGGAATCTACTGTGTGTACCCCGCCCTGTACCTGTTCGGTAAACCCGAGAGCGCCCAGATTTGCAGCCATCTGCTGAAAAGCGGCGCGGATGGCTGCGGCGTGGCCACTTTGCGCTACCCAGATAAGCTGGTCACCCTTACCTACTCCAAGCTGGGCCAGGCCGGGGCGGACTCGGAGTTTCAAGGCACAGAGGGCACCGTGGCGGTCCAGTCCATCTCCCGGCTGGGGGGTATAACCCTGCGGCGTAAGGATGGCTCCGTGGAGGAAATCCACGGTCAGGACGAAAAATACCAGCTTATGGGCTGGGAGGCCAAGGACTTTTACCGCTACATCACCAGCCCCCAGGAGACCAGCCAGGAATATGCCCGCTGTGTGGAGCTGAGCCTGGAGGCCGCCCGGCTGATGGAAGCCCTGCGGCGGCAGGCGGGGCTTCGCTTTGCCAGCGACGGGGAGGGCCTGTGACCCTGAGCAAAAAGAAGCTGGCCTGGATTTTGGCCGGTGTGCTGGCTCTGCATCTGGTAATCGCCGGGGCAAAGCGCATGGGCGATTTTATGGCCTTTTTCTACGGGAACCATCCCAACAACTATTTCTCCCTGCTGGCCGCCAATGGCTGGCAAGAGGTGGAGGTCATTGAGGATGTGGCCAGCCCGGTCAGTGAGCGCCACGGGGGCTGGGCTGGCTGTACAGGCCTGACCCGGGTGCTGCTGGCGGAAAAGGCCGGTAAGACCCACTTGATCTGTGTAGACCGCAGCCACCTGGAGGACTGGTCCGGCCCGTCGGAGGCCGAGGCCCTGGAAGGGGAGTTTGCGGGACTGGAGCGGATCTGCTTTTCCCGGTACCCCCTGCAAAACACCTATGGGGGCTTTGGGGAGCAGGAACTGATTATGCGCTGGGACTGGTTTTATTACGGAAGCAACGCCGCAGCCTTGCTGGACATTCCAGACGAGGCGCTGCCCCAAGACGCTACGGTGCAGATTTGGCAGCGGGGGGCGGAGTATGTGCTGCATTTTACGGCCTATTTGAAGAAGAACGAGTACCGGGACGGAGGCTTTATCCAGGTATACCGGGCGCTGCGGGACAGAGGGATGCTGGAGGAGTGAGCGCCCCTCTCCCCTGCCGTTGACAAACCCCACTCCCCGCTCTATAATGTTCCTATGATATGCGCCTAATTTCCGGCGGGGGCCGCCCGCCGCTTCAAAGGAGTGCCGCCTATGAACGGTTTTTTCGTCCGGCTTAAGCCCTTTCGCGTCTTTTCCCTGCCCCTGTTTTTTCTGGCTCTGGTCTTTTTGGACTATGCCACCCGGTTCGTCTACGGCTTTGCCGGGCCCACCCGGCTGCTGGCCCTTTGGCCCATGCTCTTCACCGGGGGCTGGGCCCTGCTGCTCACCGCCCTAACGGCCCTGCTGCCCCGGCTGGGGCGGCGCATCGCCATGGGGGCCCTGGGGCTCTTTTACAGCTTTTTGGCCCTGCTAAACGGGGTGATGTTCAACATCTTCGGCCACTTTTTCAGCTTTGCCGACATGAACTTTGCCGGGGACGGGGCCAAGTTTTTCAGCTGGACTTACCTGCGCCTGCCCAAGAAATTCTGGTTTTTTCTGGGCGTTTTTCTGCTGATGACAGCTCTGGCCATTCTTTTGGCCGGGGAGCCCGGCGGGCGCTGGAAGTCCTGGAAGGTCCGGGTAGGGGCTCTGGCTCTGGCGGGGCTCTCCCTGGCCCCTCTGGCCTGGGCGTCCCACAGCCTGACCCCCAAAGAGGACGCCATGTGGTGGGGCAGCACCTATGACCCCAACGACGAAAAGGAGATCTACCGGGCGTTTACCGACGCCAACCGCTGCCTAAAGCTCACCGGTCTGTACCAGTATACCTTTCGGAACCTGACCACCTCCTTCGGCCTGGGAGCGGAGGGCGGCAGCCGGGAAGAGCTGGACCAGTACTACGCCCAGCGGGCCGGAGAAATCAGTGGGGACAACCCCATGACCGGCACACTGCGGGGCAAAAACCTCATTATGGTGATGATGGAATCCATTGACACCTGGCTGGCTGTGCCGGAGTATATGCCCAACCTGTGCCGCCTGCGGGAGGGTGGGGTGAACTTTACGGACTTTTACACTCCCCTCTTCCTTTCGGCGGGCACCTTCAATACGGAGATTATCTCCCAGACCGGCCTCATTCCGCCGGTAACAGGCATGTCCAGCGCGGGCTACTCCACCAACGCCTTCCCCCTCTCCCTGGCCCATCTGTTCGCAAAGGAGGGCTATACCGCCAACTCCTTCCATTCGGCCAGCCCAGCCATCTACTCCCGGGGCAGCGTCCACCAAAACCTAGGCTTTGCCCAGTACCACTGCTATGAGCAGATGGGCATGGAGGACTATCAGCTGGACTCCCAAATGATGGGCGGCTATGAGCAGATGGCACCCGAGGGAAATTTTTTCACCTATATTATTACATACTCCGGCCACGGGCCCTACACCGAGGAACTGGCAAACATTGCCGCTCCCCATTATGAGGCGGCCCAAAAGGCCGTGGCGGCCTCAGGGGCGGCCAGCACTCCGGCCAACCTGGAGGAATACACCCGGGCCGTGGCCCACGCTATGGAGACCGACCAGTTCATCGGCGAGCTGGCGGACCGCTTGGAGCGGGAGGGCCGCCTAAAGGACACGGTGCTGCTCTTCTATGCGGACCATTATGGAAAATACATGACGGATAAAGAATTCCTCAGCCAGCTCAAAGGCGTGCAGGAGCCCGCCAGCCTGTACCGGACCCCCTGTTTCCTGTACGGAGCGGGCTTGGAGCCCACCACGGTGGACAAGCCCGCCTCTTCGCTGGACTTGGTCCCCACCTTGGTGAACCTGTTCGCCCTGCCCGCAGACCGGAAGTACTATGTAGGCGACGACCTGTTTGGAGACCAGGGCGGAGTAGTGATGCTGCCCAACGGAGCCTGGTGGGACGGAACCTCCACCCACTCCGGCAGCGCTTCGGGCGGCCGGGAGGCGGAACTGGCCGCCCAGCTGAAGCAGCGGGAAAACGCCTCTATGGAGACAGTGCGCAGGGACTATTTTAAAAACTGGGCGGAATGACCCAGGGCCGGGCGCTGGGTACGCCATAAAATGATCCTACAGCTTCCCCCCGGGCAGCGTTGTAAACGTCTTTCAAAATGTTCAAAGGCTATCAACTAAATTGAGAAAGAAGGGGTATTATGACAAGGCAGGAAGCGAAGCTGGAACAAAACTGGACTACGGATAACCAAGGGGTTCCCCGGATGGACCGGGAGGTGCGGCGCTACCTGCGGGTGCGGCCCTCAGAGGCCCAGCTGCTCCAAAGCCAGCGGCCCTTTTACTGCTTCGTCCACTTTGGCATGAACACTGCCACCGGCCGGGAATGGGGCTGCGGCCAGGAAACCCCTGCGGACTTTGATCTGCGAGAGGTCCACCCGGAACAATGGGCACGGGCGGTAAAATCCGCCGGAGCGGTGGGGCTCATCCTCACCTGCAAGCACCACGATGGCTTCTGCCTGTGGAATACGGCGCAAACCGATTTTTCTGTGATGCACAGCGCCTTGGGGCAGGACATTGTGGCTCTGACCGCCCAGGCCTGCCAGAAGGAAGGGCTGGCCTTTGGGGTCTACCTCTCCCCCTGGGACATGCACGAGCCCAGCTATGGTTCCACCGCCTATAACGACTTTTTCTGCGCCCAGCTCACCGAGCTGCTCACCGGCTATGGGCCTGTGTTTGAGGTGTGGTTCGATGGGGCCAAAGGCCGGAACGCCAAAGACTTCTCCTACGACTGGGACCGGTACTACCAGCTGGTGCGGCGGTTACAGCCCCAGGCCTGCATGGCCGTTTGCGGGCCTGACCTGCGCTGGGTGGGCAACGAGGCCGGAAAAACCCGGAGTTCGGAATTCTCTGTGGTGCCTGCCAGCCTGACCCAAGCGGAGATTGTCCAGGCCCTCTCCCAGCACGGCGAAGAAGAGGCTGGGCGGATGCAGGCGCTGCTTTCGGGGGACGAGGACCTGGGCTCCCGGCAGGTGCTGGCCCAGGCGGAGGACCTCTGCTGGTACCCAGCGGAAGTGGATGTGTCCATCCGGCCCGGATGGTTTTATCATCCCCAGGAGGACGGGGCTGTAAAGTCCGAAGAGCGGCTTTGGGAGCTCTATTTGCAGTCGGTGGGACAAAACTGCTCTCTCCTGCTAAACGTGCCCCCTGCCCGGGACGGGCGGATCGCTCCGGCGGATTTGGCGGCCCTGGCTGGGCTGGGCCGGCGCATTGAGGCCATGACAGCCCAGCCCCTGCTGGAGGCCGCGCCTGGGCGGCTGCTTTCCGGCTGGCTGGAATTTGACTTCTCCCAGCTGCAGGCGGTCCAGTTCTGCGTACTGGAGGAGGACATCACCAAAAGCCAGCGAGTGGAGGCCTTTGACCTTTACTGGAAGCTGCCTGGCGGAGCCCTGTCCCCTGCCTGCTCTGGAACGGTGATTGGCGCACGGCGGGTGATTCCGGCGCAAGGGGTGGAAGCGGCAGGCGCGGTGCTGGTGGTGCGCCAGTCCCGGGGCAGGCCCTGGCTAAAACGGGCGGGCTTTTACGGGTAAAGCCCCGGCTGACGCGGAGCAGGGCTTGTTTGAAAATAGAGGGAATAACGAATTTTGGGTCAGGAGTGGTCAGATTCCAGGAAAAGAACCGCTGTAGTTAGCTGCGCTAACTACGTCAATCTGCCGGTTGACGAGGCTTTTTGGCGCAGAAGATGACCGCTTATGGGCCAAAAGACGGCATTTTCGATTTTTCAAACAAGCCCTAAGCCGGGAGAAAGAAAAAAGTTTAAAAAAATCGAAAAAAACACTTGCTTTTTCCCTCAGGATGCGCTATAATAATGTCGTTGTCCGGGTGTGGCGCAGTTGGTAGCGCGCTTGACTGGGGGTCAAGAGGCCGTGAGTTCAAGTCTCGCCACTCGGACCAAAAAGACCGCATTGTAGAGCCATTTACGGCCTATACAGTGCGGTTTTCCTTTTGCCAAAGCCTAACCGAACCGCAATTCAGAACAAATTTCCGAACAAGCTGCGGGGGTTTCCATCAAGCCCGCAAGGGCCTTGCTCATAGCCGCCGAGGTCTTCTTGCCGCTGTCCTTTGCGGACTGGACGTAAACCCCATAAGTGATGGAAATATCGTCGTGGCCCATGAACTCTTGAATCTGCTTGGGGGTGGCTTCCCCACTGCTGGCAAGTACCGAAGCCGCCATGTGGCGTAAGTCGTGGAAACGAATGGCGGGGTCTAGGCCGTTGTTTTTCAGCAAGGTCTTGAACATCCGGGTAATGCCGTCAGGCCGGAAATTGTGACCGTCAGGCCAAGCCACTACTTTGTCAAGCGGTAGGCCATATTGTACATGCCGGGCCCGTAATTGCTTAAAATAGGAAACCGTATCGGGAATCAGCGCCAACGTGCGGTTGCTTTTCTGGGTCTTGGTGTGGTCATCGTCCAACAGCACTTTGCCGTTTTGCGTGACAGTGTGGCGTATGTGCATGGTGCCTTGTTCAAAATCAATATCCAACCAGCGCAGGCCACAGACTTCCGAACGCCGTAAACCATAGCATAACCCTAAGATAATAGCGGAGTGCATAGGTTCCGGTGCGTTCTCTGCCATGGCAAGGATTTGACCGGCTTCCCTCGGGTCGAAGGGCCTTGCTTCGGGCTGTGTCCGCTTGGGCCACTTCACTAGCGCGGCGGGATTGACAGGTATTACATCATCGCGTACAGCGTCCTCTAAGGCCCCGCTAACCACAATGTCATACTTGCGGACGGTCACTACCTTATGGGTCTTTAGAAGCCCTTCATAGAGCCTCTGGAGGGTACGCCAAGTGATGTCTCTTACCGACACATCCCCCAAGGCGGGAAGTATATGGAGATTGGCATAGTCCCGATAGCTTTTGACTGTATTGGGACGGGTGGTGGTCTCCTTGTCCCGGAGCCACGCTTCCACGTAATACCGCAACGTCAAATCATGGTCGGGAAGAGTCTCGTTTGCTTCCTTCTCCCACTCAGCGAGAATTTCAGTCATAACCTGCAGGGCTTTGCGCTTGGTGTTATCCTTCACCTTGTAGCCTGTGCTTTTAGACTTAT
>CAJUNS010000014.1 GCA_910587995.1 uncultured Oscillospiraceae bacterium
CTCTTCCGATCTGCGACTACAAAGAGGTTCAAGACCAGTGGCGCATTCTCACAAAGGAAAAGCAGGCGGATATCTGTGTCATTGACATGCCCCTTTTGGACACCCGCACCGCGAAGGATTTAATCGGCACTTTTATCGCCGATGTAGTCCTGCAGCTGCTCTCCTTTGTGGCCGAGAACGAGCGGGCCAACATCCGCAAGCGACAAGAGCAGGGCATCGCGGCGGCTAAAGCGCGGGGCGTACGCTTTGGACGCCCGGAGAAGCCCCTGCCTGTGAATTTTCCCGAGATTGTCCATCGCTGGGAGAGGCGTGAGCTGGGCATTGAAGAGGTGCGCAAGCTTTGCAGCATGAGCGACGCCACCTTTTACCGGCGCCTGCGGGAGCTGCGGACCGCAAAGAAAACCAAGGGGGAGTAGGAGGTGCCGCATCCCCGGCCCAATTGAGCCCAGCCTCTCACGGGAGCACCCGTTGGCAGAAAAGCCATCCGGCTGAAAACGGGACGTCATTTTGCTGGTGTTGTGGCGCGCCTCTTTGCTTTCTGCATGTAATCCAGCCAATCTCAAAAAGGTTAATATGCAGAAAGGAATCATGGCGGAAGAAGGCGCGAGCTTTCTTTTCTGCATATAGTTTATTAGCTTCCTGTTTTATCGGGTTTGAGATTCTTCCATCCGGGGACTTCACAAGCAAGAAAAGATTCGCTGGGAATTGACATCCCAGGCTATTTCGAGTACAATAGACCCATTACATACAAAATTGCTTTTTATGAAAGGAGTTTCTTTTCCCATGCCTGAAGACCCTGACGGTACTTTTATCGTCTCTCTTGCCCTGAGTCTGCTCTTCGCCGCGCTGGCGGCCCTATATGCCGCCAGTGAATCTGCGGTCAGCTGCCTGTCTGCCTCTCAAGTAAAAAAAGATGGCGACTCCGGCAACAAACGGGCCAAAGCCCTCTTGAAAGCTCTGGAGGCCCAGGCCAGCCTAATTTCCCCCTTGCAGTCCGGCTTACTGTTCTGCGGCCTTTTGGGCTTGGCGTTCTGTGTGGCCGCTTTTGGAGGCAGGGACTACCCCGCGCTTACCTTTTTGGAGGACGGAGCCCTGCGCCGGACCTTTTGCTGCCTGCTGGCGGCGGTGGTCTATGTGTTCCTCTTTTTTCTCCTGTGCGACCTGCTGCCAAAGAAAGCCGCCCGCCATGAGTCGGGGCGCTTTGCCTACAGCCATGCCCGGCTGATCTGTGGGCTTTCCCAAGCGGCGATGCCCTTTCTGCGTTTTACCGGCCTGCTTTCCAATGGCCTGCTGCGCCTGTTCCGCATCGACCCCCACGCGCTGGACGACGCGGTGACGGAGGAGGAAATCCTCCAGATGGTGGGCGAGGGAGAGGAGAAGGGCGTGATTGAAGAGACCGAGAAGGACATGATCGCCAATATTTTGGACTTTAACGATACGACCGCTGGCGAGACCATGACTCACCGCACGGACATTGCCGCCGTAGCGGACAGCGATTCTGTCAGCCAGGTGGTGAAAGTGGCCTTAGAGCACGGCTGCTCCCGGGTGCCGGTATACCATGAGGATATCGATTCGGTGGTGGGCATCTGCTATGTAAAGGACCTGCTGCCCTATGTGGGCCGGGAGATTCCCGAGGAGGCCGCCCTGACCCGGCTGATGCGCCCGGCCTATTTTATTCCGGAATCGAAAAAATGCAGCCAGCTCTTTACCGAACTGACAGAGCGCAAGGTGCAGATCGCCATTGTGGTGGATGAATATGGCGGAACGGCGGGCTTGGTGACTTTGGAAGACCTGGTAGAGTCCATTGTGGGCAATATTCAGGATGAGTACGACAATGAGGAGGAGGAAATCCATCAGGTCAGCGAAACCGAGTTCACCGTGGATGGCACGGCCTCCATTGACGAAATCTCCGGCCTGACCGGCGTGGAGCTGCCGGAAGGAAGTTATGACACCATTGGCGGCCTGGTCACGGAGCTGCTGGGGCGCATTCCCAAAGAAGGGGAACAGCCTTTGGTACATGTGGCGGGCCTGCGTGTGAAAGTGCTGGAGGTAGAGGACCGGCGGCTGTCCCGGCTGCTGATTGTGAAAGAACCGCCGGAGCCCGAAGCCAAGGAGAAAGAGGAGGACTAGGCGCCTCGCGAGAGAAGCGGGCAAAAAGAAACAATCCGCATAATCCTGCCCGAAAAAAGCTGGGCACGCGCCTCCGTTTTCGGCTATGCTAGTAAGCGAAGGTGAAAAGGATGGATATTCTCAAAGGCCTAAACGATGCGGCGCGCTATTTAGAGGCCAATCTCTGCGGCCCGGTGGATTTGGAAAAAGCGGCCCGCTTGGCAGGGATCTCGGAAGACAGCTTCGCCCGTTTTTTCAGTTACATCAGCGGCATGACCGTGGCGGAGTACCTGCGCCGCCGGCGCTTGACCCTGGCTGCCTATGAGCTTCGAGAAAGCGAAATCAAGGTGATTGACGCCGCAATGAAATATGGATTCCAAAGTGCCGGCACATTTGCCCGGGCTTTTGCCAGGCAGCACGGTTTTCCCCCTAGTTGTGCCCGCCGTTCCAGCTGGCCGCTGAAAGTCTATCCGCCCATTTCATTTCACATTCTGGTAAAAGGAGCGAAAGAGATGGACTTTCGGTTGGTGAATGTAAGCGGGTTGGCGCTGCGCGGAATCCCTCAAGAGTTTGAATGTGAGGCGGGGGAGCGCTTTGGACAGGAGCGTGCCATGTGGAGCCCGGACCAGGACCGGATTATGGAGCGCGTTTGTAAAGAAGGTCCTGGCGTCTGGTACGGCATTTGGGACCGCGGACGGTATTGGGTTGCAAAGCCGGAACCGGAAGCCCTGCAAGACGGTACGGAAACCGTGCGGGTCCCCGCTGGAACTTACGCGGCGTTTACCAGCGGACGCGGCGGCCTGGCGGGAGAAGAGCTGCGCCGGCTTCGGGAACTGGTGTTTGACTGTTGGCTGCCCGATTCCGGCTACCGTCAGGCGGGTGGGTTGGAAATGGAAGTTTACCATCTCTATGCCCTGCATCCCCGGGAGGAGAAGCAAAAGCGCTTTTACGAGCTATGGATTCCGGTGGAAAAGTGTCCTGCCCCTTAGGGAAAGAAAATTCCTGTCAAATATCTTACAATTCGGTAAGGGCCCTTGCGCGGGGCCCTTATTTGCTGTATAATTTTTTGTAAACTCTAGTCAACAAATGCAGACATTTTGCGTTTGAATGAGAAGCTTTTTTCATCGCTCTCTTGACACGATACTAAAACAATAGTTATAATAATATCGGATAAAGATGAGCTCATCTGAGTAAAGAAAGGGAGATTGTGAGATGCTTTCAATTAGCGGCGTGACCAAAAAGTATGGCAAGACCATCGCCAACGACAACATCAGTTTTGCCGTTGGCGATGGACAGATTGGCATTTTGCTGGGGCCCAACGGAGCGGGAAAGTCCACCATTATCAAGTGCATTACCGGGCTGCTGCGCTTCACCGGGCGCATTGAGATCAACGGCGTGGAAAACACCCGCACCGAGGCCAAGCGCCAGCTGGGCTACATACCTGAAATGCCCGCTGTTTACGACCTTTTGACCGTGTCCGAGCATTTGGAATTTATCCGCCGGGCCTATAAGCAGTATGACGAGGCTTATTCCCAACAGCTTTTGGAGCGCCTGGAGCTGTGGGATAAAAAAGATAAGCTGGGTAAGGAGCTTTCCAAAGGCATGCAGCAGAAGCTTTCCATTTGCTGCGCCCTGTGCCACAAGCCCCGGGTGGTTGTGTTCGACGAGCCCCTGGTAGGGTTGGATCCCCACGCGATTAAAGAACTGAAAAACGTATTCCGGGAGCTCAAGGCGGAAGGAGCCTCCGTGCTGATCAGCACCCATATGATCGACAGCGTGGAAGACTATTGGGATGTGGCCAACATCATGATGAACGGGCGCTTTGCCGTTACCAAGCTCAACAACGGCCAGGAGGGGCAGGACTTGGAAGAGCTGTTCTTCCAAATCACCGAAGGCGGCGCCCAAAACGCCGGTAAAGAAGGCGGTGCGGTATAATGAAGAGTCCACTGGTCTATTTAACCGCGGTCAAGCTGAAAAATCAGTTGAAAGAGGCCGTAAAGCATCCGGCCAAGCTGATTTATATAATCGTGCTGGCGGCTGTGCTGGTGCTCTCCACCATTGGGGGCCACGTGAACAGCGAACATATTGAGATGCGCTCCCTGCATGAGCTGACAGCCATTATGGTGTTGTTTTACAGCTTCATGTTTTTGATGACTTTTCTAAACGGCGTCAATGGCGGCGCGGGGAATTACCCCATGTTTACCCTGTCGGATGTAAGCGTGTTGTTTCCTTCGCCTCTGCGGCCCAACAAGGTGCTGTTTTATGGGCTGTTCCGGCAGCTGGGGCTGTCGTTTTTACTGGGGTTCTTTCTGCTGTTCCAGTACAACTGGCTTCATGGGCTTTATGGGGTGGAATACAGCCATCTTCTCCTAATTGTGGTGGGCTACGGGCTCTGTCTCTTTTTGGGGCAGGTCTGCGCCATGGCGGTATATACCCGCACCAGCGGCAACGACCGGGCCCGGAGCATATCCAAATTTTGTGTCTATGGGCTGACGCTGGCCTTTGTGGCTGGCCTGCTGCTGCGCTGCCTGCCCAAGCTGCTGAGCTTGGCGGGGGCTGCCGAAGCAGCGCTGATGACAGTGGGCTTGGAGGCCGGGGCGGAGTACTTGGCCTCGGTGGGCGTGTTCTTCCCGGTGTCCGGATGGGCGGCGGGCGTCATCGGCGGACTGTTTACCCAAAATTATCTCATGACCGGGCTCTGCGCCCTGCTGATGCTGGCTGCCTTGGGGTTGGCCTTGGGCTTGGTGATAAAAAATAAAAATAACTATTATGAGGACGTCCTACAGACCGCCGAGGTGGCCCAGTCCGCCATCACCGCCAAACGGGAGGGCCAGCCTGCCGAGGTAATGCCCAAAAAGGTCCGGGTAGGAAAGACCGGCCTGGGCAGAGGGGAGGGGGCCAGCGCTCTTTTCTTCAAGCATATGCTGGAAAACCGCCGGTCTGGCGCCTTTCTGTTTTCAAAAATGTCTTTAATCTTCATGCTGGTGATCGTTGGCTGCACCATTTTGTACAGCTTTATCTTCTCCGATGAGGAGGATAAGACAGCGGCTTTTGTGGCGGTGTTTACCATGAGCACGTATATGCAGATTTTCTCGGAGAGCACAGGGCGCTTTAATTGGGAGCTGACAAAACCCTATATCTACCTGCTGCCGGAGCCCCCGCTGAAAAAGCTTCTCTGGGGCATTGGTGAAAATTTGCTGGCGGACTGCTGTGAGGCCGTGGCAATCTTTGTGCCAGTTTCGCTGATTTTGGGCCTGGGGCCCCTGGAAACGGTGCTGTGCATGGTGGCGCGGATCACGTTTGCGCTGCTGTTCATCTCCGGCAACATGCTGGTTGAGCGGATATTCGGCTCGGTACGCTCTAAGGGACTGATGCTGTTTTTCTACTTTGTGGCTATGATGCTGCTGGCCGCTCCCGGCATCATCCTAGGTGCGCTGATGACCACCCTGTTGTCCGGGGGTACCGGGATGCTGTTGGGGATGGCTTTGGCCAATGTGCCCATTGCGGTGCTGGTTATGTTCCTGTGCCGGAACCTTTTGCAATATTCCGAATATAACGGAAGATAGCGCCTGGACGCAAGAGGCAGAAAAGAAGAGCCGCGCTGGAGAATCTTCTCCGGGCGCGGCCCTTTTTTACGCTTTTCTCTTGACCTTTCTTGCGTTCTATATTATGATAGAATTCCCAGCGAAAAAGCCTCAGCCCCGGACTGCGGCGCGGATATGGCCCGCCACCAGTTCTTGGGCTAAAGGGGAAGGAGTGGAGCTGTTGAGAATCAGGTCTGCCCGCCACTTGGTGGGCTCAATGTATTGCTGATGCCGGTAGCGCACCATGTCCAGGTACACCCCGGCAATTTCGTCAAAGCTCAGCCCCCGCTGGGCCATGTTCCGGCGCAGGCGGCGGACAATGCGTTCATCCGCGTCGCAGTCCACAAAGAGCTTTAGATCCAGCTGCTCATAGAGCCAATCGTACCACAGGGCAAAGAGGCCTTCCACCAAAATAACGTCCGGGCCCTCCGCTACGGCCTGGGCCAGGTCCTCTCGAAGCTTTTCGTGGTAGATGGTCTCGGGGCAGTTGTCGTCAAAATAGATCGTTCCAGTCACATGGGCGGCGGCTTTGGGCCGGACGGAGTCGGGTTTAAAGTAGCTGTCCATATGAAAAACCCGAACGGTCAAGCCGGCCAGCTGGCTTTCCAGCCAGCCGGCCAGGGTGGATTTGCCGCTGGCGGTACCGCCGGAGATCCCCACGATCACAGGCTTTTTCATCAATGAAACACATTCCTTTCCTGCTGGTTTTGGGACATTTTAGCATGGATAGGAGCAGAATGCAAGAGCAGAAAGGAAATTATGAAAGATAATATGTTGGAAAATAAAGAACAGCAGGAACGCGCTCTGTTGGTTGCGTTGGATACCGGAGAGTATGACGCGGAGGCCTCGCTGGCGGAGCTGGCCGAGCTGACCCGCAGCGCCGGGGCAGAGCCCGCGGCTTACCTGACCCAGAAACGCCCCGCGCCGGATGCCGCCACCTGCTTGGGCTCTGGCATGGCGGAGGAGGCGAAAGACTGGATTCAGCGGGAACAGCTGGACTTGGCCATCTTTGACAGGGAGCTGACTCCCACTCAAATTCGAAACCTGGAGGAGCTGTTCGGCGTTCGGGTCATTGACCGGACCATGCTGATTTTGGACATTTTTGCCCAGCGGGCCATGAGCCGGGAGGGCAAACTACAGGTGGAGCTGGCCCTGCTGCGCTATATGCTGCCCCGGCTGGCTGGCCGGGGAACCGCCTTATCCCGGCTGGGCGGCGGCATCGGCACCCGGGGCCCGGGCGAAACCAAGCTGGAGACAGACCGGCGGCACATCCGGCGGCGCATTGACAAGCTGAAGGAGCAGCTGGATGAATCGGAAGCCAACCGGGCCGTTACCCAGCGCCGCAGAAAGAAAAATGAGGTGGTGACCGTGGCATTGGTAGGCTATACCAACGCGGGCAAAAGCACCCTGATGAACCGTCTAACTCAAGCCGGGGTATTGGCTGAGGACAAGCTGTTCGCCACCCTGGACCCCACCGCCCGGGCCATGAAGCTGCCCTGCGGCAAAACCGTGATGCTCATTGACACCGTGGGCCTGCTGCGCCGCCTGCCTCACCATTTGGTGGAGGCGTTCAAATCCACCCTGGAACAGGCCGCCACGGCGGATATTCTGCTGAATATCTGCGATGCCTCCAGTCCGGAGGCCCGGGAGCATCTGGCCGTGACCCAAGAACTGCTGCAAAGCTTGGGCGCGGGGGACAGGCCGGTGATTCCTGTGCTGAACAAGTGGGATGCGGTGGAAGACGCGGAGTTGGCTCCTAGGCCTGCCGGCGCGGTGCGCATCAGCGCCCTGACCGGGGAGGGCGTGGGCCAGCTGCTTCAAGCGGTGGAAGATAATCTGCCGGTAAAGACCTTTCAAGTGGACTTGCTGCTACCCTTTGCCAAAAGCGGTCTGGCGGCCAAGCTGCGGGAGGAAGGGGCCGTGCTCAGCGAAGAATATGTGGAGGATGGCCTGCGTGTTTTGGCCCAGGTAGACAGCCGGTTATACAGTCAGGTAAAAGAATTTGACCAAAACGGGGAAGGAGAGATGGCGTAATGTTTTTCCATGCCAGCCCGGTTTCCGGTATTCAGGTGCTGGAGCCGAACATCTCCAATCATGGGATTTCTCGGGTGTACCTTTCCAAAAAGCGGGAGAACGTGTTGGTTTATCTCTCCAATGCCATAGAAAAATACTGTAAGGAAACCGGTTTTGCCCATGAGGGCCCATGGCAGAAATGGGCCAGCTATGGCTTCTATGAGGGAAAGCTGCGCTTGGATGAATACTACCCCAACGCAATATGGGACACCTATAAGGATGTCTCCGGCTATATTTATGCCGCGGACACCGTCCCCGGCGGAGAGGAACAGGAGGACATTCCAGACGCCATTGTCACCGGCGAGCCTGTGCCCGTGCTGGATTGTGAGTATGTGCCGGACGCCTATGAGGCGATTTTAAAGGCTGCGGAATCTGGATTGATAATTATACGAAGATATGAGGAAATGACGGAGCAAATGCTCACTTGGATTCAGCGGACAGTCAAGCGGCAGTATGAAGGGGCCGAAGATATCCCCACATATAGACACTTTTTGCGGGGCAAATTTCCCGAAATTCTAGGTTTTGGGGATGGAAATGTATAAGTTGTCTATAAATTGTATAAATATTCATTTGAACCCTTGCTTTTTACAAATTTCCGTGTATAATTAAGCCTATGGAACCAATTTGAAGAGAATCGAATGGAAAGGGACGTGTTTTATTATGGCAAACGAAATTAAGAAGGTCGTTTTGGCGTATTCCGGGGGACTGGATACCTCGATCATCATTCCGTGGCTGAAGGAAAATTACAACGGTTGCGAAGTCATCGCTGTTTCTGGCGATGTGGGCCAGGGCACCGAGCTGGATGGCTTGGAAGAGAAGGCCAAGAAGACCGGCGCCAGCAAGCTCTATGTGCTGGACCTGAAAGAGGAGTTCGTGCAGGACTACGTGTACCCCACCGTGAAGGCCGGGGCTGTGTATGAGAACAAGTACCTGTTGGGCACCTCTTTCGCCCGGCCCATCATTGCCAAGGGCATTGTGGAGATCGCCAAGAAGGAAGGGGCCGACGCGATTTGCCACGGCTGCACCGGCAAGGGCAACGACCAGGTGCGCTTCGAGCTGGCAATCAAGGCCTATGCCCCGGACATGACTATCATCGCGCCCTGGCGTATCTGGGACATCAAGAGCCGCGAGGAGGAGATAGAGTACGCCGAGGCCCACAATATCCCGCTGAAAATCAACCGGGAGACCAATTATTCTAAGGATAAGAACCTGTGGCACCTGTCTCATGAAGGTCTGGACTTGGAAGACCCCTCCAACGAGCCTCAGTATCAGAAGCCGGGCTTCTTGGAGCTGGGTGTTTCTCCCGAACAAGCTCCGGACGAGCCCACCTACATTACGCTGCATTTCGAAAAGGGCGTGGCCACCCAGCTGAACGGCGAGACTCTGACCGGCGTACAGATGGTGGAGAAGCTCAACGAGCTGGGCGGTAAAAACGGCGTAGGTCTGGCTGACATTATTGAGAACCGCTTGGTGGGCATGAAGTCCCGTGGCGTGTATGAGACTCCTGGCGGAGCGATTCTCTACCATGCCCATAACAAGCTGGAAGAGCTGTGCCTGGATAAGGAGACTTTCCACTACAAACAGCAGGTTGCCTTGAAATTTGCCGACTTGGTATACAATGGCCAGTGGTATACTCCTCTGCGGCAGGCCCTGTCCGCCTTTGTGGACTCTACCCAGGAGACCGTAACCGGCGATGTGAAGCTGAAGCTGTACAAGGGCAACATCATTGACGCCGGGGCTACCTCGCCCTATTCTCTGTATGACGAGGATATCGCCACCTTCGATGAGGACGAGGTTTACAATCAGGCGGATTCCGCCGGGTTCATCAACCTCTTCGGGCTGCCCATCAAGGTGCAGGCTAAGAAGGGCTTGACATACGACAAATGATAGAATTGGTACACCGGAACATTGACTTTGAAAAGGACCGGGACTATGTCTTGGAGTGCCACTGCCGCGTCAATTACGCGTGTGACGCACCTTGGATGAGGAAACTGCCCTATGAGGACTATCGGCGGCAGTGGTTCGGCCTAAACAGCCAGATTACAGGTTTTTACTGGGCGCTCCAAACCACTGCCCGGGATGGCCGGGCTCTGGCGGAAATATTGGATCTGAAAGATGGCAGCAGGGCCGGGTATCTCTGGGCGGTATTTGAGAAGGACACCGAGTCCGGCTTCGCATTCGCGGAACTGCGGGAGATATACATTGAGCCCGAACTGCGCCGCCAAGGGCTCTCAGCACAAGCGTATGTCTATGTTGAAGCTTGGGCCAGAACGCAAGGCGCTGCGGTTTTGCGGGCTGGTACCGGCTGTGAGAACGCGGCCTCCATCGCCATGCACGAACAGATGGGGTTCTACACCTACCGGCTGGAATTTGAGAAAGAACTGTAAAGGAGACGCAAAATGGAGCGCATAGACGTCTACAATAAGGAAGGCCAGCCCACCGGCAAGGTCCAGGACCGCTCCGCGCCCCTGACCCAGGATGAGTACCGCATGGCCGTGGGCATGTGGGTTGTGGGCCCGGATGGCAGAATCTTTCTCACCCGCCGCAGTTTGGAAAAGAAGTACGCCCCTGGAAAGTGGGAGAACCCCGCCGGTCATGTACAGGCGGGGGAAACCCCGATTCACGCGGTGATACGGGAGCTCTTGGAAGAGACCGGCCTACAGGTGGCGGAAGAACAGATTACCCTGCTGGGGACCTCCTGCGCATGGCCTTATCTAGGCCGGGATTATGGGGTCTACATGGATGTGGATCTAAGCAGGGTGCGCCTGCAGGAGGGGGAGACCTGCGACGCTAAGCTGGTTTCCTTTGAAGAGTTTGTGGACATGGCGAAAACGGGGGAGTTTCCCCCCTCGCTTACCAGTCATATGGCGGAGTACCGGCAGGCATTTCTTCAGTTTACAGGCCATCCGGACAGCCCGGCGCTGGATTTCCTCACTTAAACCAATTATTTACGTTAGGGAGAGCATGGCATGAAACTATGGAAGGGCCGTTTTAAAAAAGAAGCTGACCCCAAAACCAATGATTTCAATTCCAGCATCGCCTTTGACAGCCGGATGTTCCGGCAGGACATTGAGGGCAGCATTGCCCACGCCACCATGCTGGGGCGGCAGGGAATCATTGACGAAGGGGAGAGCATGCGCATCTGCGTGGAGCTGGGGAAAATCCGCCAGGATATTGAAACTGGAGCCCTAGCCATTGATCCGGATGCGGAGGACATCCACACCTTTGTGGAGCAGGAGCTTACCGCCCGGCTGGGCGATGCGGGAAAACGCCTGCATACGGGCCGCAGCCGTAACGACCAAGTAGCTCTGGATGTACGGCTGACTCTTCGGGAGGAGTGCGGAGGCCTCAAAGGACAGCTGATCGGGCTGGTGCAGGTGCTGGCGCAAAAGGCGGAGCAGCATGCTGCCGCTGTGGTGCCGGGCTACACTCATATGCAGCGGGCACAGCCCGTAACCTTTGGGCATCACCTTCTGGCTTATGCGGAGATGCTTTTGCGGGACCTCTCCCGGTTTGAGGACGCTTTAAAGCGCATGGACCAATGTCCTCTAGGCAGCGGAGCCTTAGCGGGGACAACCTATCCTCTGGACCGGGCGCTGACCGCAAAGCTTCTGGGCTTTACAAGTCCTACGCAGAACAGCTTAGACGGGGTTTCCGACCGGGATTTCTGCGCGGAGATCGCCTTTGCGGCATCCATGACTATGGTTCATCTATCCCGCCTTTGCGAAGAACTGGTACTTTGGTGCTCTTGGGAGTTCAAATTTATCGAACTGGATGACGCTTTCTGTACTGGTTCCAGCATCATGCCTCAAAAGAAAAATCCGGACTTGGCGGAGTTGATTCGCGGGAAGTCCGGCCGGGTGTTTGGCGATTTGATGGGCCTGCTGACCATGATGAAAGGGCTTCCTTTGGCCTATAATAAGGACATGCAAGAGGACAAAGAGGCGGTTTTTGACGCGGTGGACACCTTAAAGCTGTGCCTCACTCCCTTGACGCCCATGCTGGAGACCATGCGGGTGCTGGAGGAAAATATGCGCGCTGCAGCGGCAAAGGGCTTTATTAACGCCACAGATTGTGCCGACTGGCTGGTCGCTGTTAAGGGATTGCCTTTCCGGGACGCTTATAAAATCACTGGCGAGCTGGTAGCCCTTTGCATTGACCGGGGCTTAACCTTAGAGGAACTGCCGCTGGAGGACTATCAGGCGGTCTGTCAGAGCTTTGACCAGGGTGTTTATGAGGCGATTTCCCTGGAAAAGACCGTGGGCGACCGGAAGGTGCTGGGCGGGCCTGCGCCGGAGAATGTGCGGGCCCAGGCCCAGCGGGTGTTGAAAATGTTGAAAGAATTTCGATAATTGTGGAAAACGGAGCTTTTGGGTGATTATTTCCGGTGGGAAGGAATGTGCAGTATGAAGAAGATTCAAGTTGGCGTAGTGGGAGCCACAGGCTATGCCGGAGCGGAGATCTGCCGGCTGATTCTGGGTCATCCAGAGGCAGAGCTGGCGGCGGTGAGCTCGGTCAGCTTTCAAGGAATGGCCTTATCCGAGGTTTATCCCGCCTATTACCAGATATGCGATATGGTCTGCGAAGACCAGGAGACGGTTGTGGAAAAGTCCGATGTGATCTTCGCGGCGCTGCCCCATGGACTTTCTCAGGAGCTGGCGGCTCAGTGTATGGAAAAGGGGAAGGTTTTTATTGATATGGGGGCGGATTTTCGCCTGGAAAGCGAAGAGCTTTACACCCAGTGGTACGGCGGAAGCTTCCAAGACCAGGAGCTGCACCGCCAGGCGGTCTATGGGCTGCCCGAGCTTTTCCGGGAGAAAATTAAGGGAAGAAAATTGATTGCCAACCCAGGCTGCTACACCACGGCGGTACCGCTGGCTCTGGCTCCGGCGCTGAAGGCTGGGCTGATCCAACCGGAGGGAATCATTGCGGACTGCAAATCCGGCGTAACCGGAGCAGGGCGGAAGCCAACGCAAAGCAACCATTATCCGGAGCTTAACGAAGGGTTTACTGCATATAAAGTGGCCAACCACCGGCATACTCCTGAGATTGAGCAGACCCTTTCCGCGCTGGCCGGACAGGTGGTTCCCGTCACTTTTGTACCCCATCTTTTGCCCATCAACCGGGGGATTTTAGCCACCTGTTACGCCAGGCTGGCGCCCCAGGCCACGGAAGAGGCTATCTGGGAGGCTTACCATGCCATGTACGATGGGGAGTTCTTTGTGAGGCTGCTGCCTAAGGGCCAGTGCGCTAATGTAAAGAATGTTCGCTTTGCGAATTACTGCGATGTTTCCCTGTTCCTGGACCAGCGTACAGGCACCTTTATCGCGGTTTCGGCCATTGACAATATGGTCAAAGGCGCGGCGGGTCAAGCGGTTCAGAATATGAATTTGGCCTTTGGTTTGGACGAGACTTCCGGGCTTCGTCTGACGCCTCCGGCTTTTTGACAGAATTGGACAGCATGTCGCAATAAAGATAGGATTTCTGTGTGAGAAATAAATGATACAGGAGAATGTAACATGAACTTTATCGAAGGCGGCGTAACAGCTGCAAAAGGCTTTTTGGCCAGCGGGATTCACTGCGGCATTCGGAAAAATAAGACGAAGCCAGACTTAGCTTTGATCTATAGCGACAGGCAGTGTAAAGCCGCCGGGGTTTACACAAAAAATCTGGTAAAAGGGGCTCCCATCACCGTCACAAAGAATAACATTGCCGATGGAACCGCCCAGGCGATTCTCTGTAACTCTGGCATTGCCAACACCTGCGCGCCGGATGGAATTGAGAAAGCGGAGGCCATGTGCCAGGTTGCCGCGGATCTTTTAGGGCTTTCCCCCCAGGACATTGCAGTGGCTTCCACTGGCGTAATTGGGCCCTCTCTGCCAATTGAGCCCATTCGGAATTCTGCTAAAACCTTGAAGGACGCTCTAAGTCCTGAGGGGTCGTTGGCGGCGGCTACCGCTATTATGACCACTGACACCTTTCCCAAAGAGGCGGCGGCGAGCTTTACCGTTGGCGGCGCTGAGATTCGAGTCGGCGGCATTTCCAAGGGCAGCGGGATGATTCATCCCAACATGGCTACCATGCTGTGCTTTGTGACCACAGACTGCGCCATTTCCGCCGGACTGCTGCAAAAGGCGGTAAAACGGGCAGCGGACGCTACCTTTAATATGATCAGTGTGGACGGGGACACCTCCACCAACGATACCTTCCTGGTTTTGGCCAACGGCGCGGCGGAGAATCCGGTCATTGAACAGGAAGGGGAGGCTTTTGAGGCCTTTGTGGATGCTCTGGAAGCGGTAAGCCGGAAGCTGGCCAAAATGATGGCCCGGGACGGAGAAGGAGCCAGTAAGCTGCATATTTGCCGGGTAGAGGGCGCCCCGGACCTGACCGCCGCCCGTCTGGTAGCCAAGTCCATTATCAGCTCCAACTTGGTGAAAGCCGCCATGTTTGGTTCTGATGCCAACGCCGGAGGGCGGGCCATGTGCGCCTTGGGTTATGCGGGGGCGGACATTGAGGTGGACAAGGTGGATGTCAGCTTTCAGTCGGAAAAAGGACTGGTTCAAGTAGTGCGGGCAGGGTATGGCATTCCTTTCTCCGAGGAGCTGGCCTTACAGGTGCTGGGGGCGGAGGAGATTACCACGCGGATTGATCTGCACATGGGAGCGGCCAGCGCGGAGGCCTATGGCTGCGACTTGACCTATGACTATGTGAAAATTAATGCCGATTACCGGACCTAAGGAGGACTCCATGGGAAAAAGACCCTTTGGGCTTCAAAGCCGGTGGGACATTCCGGCAGCAGTGGCGGCAGTTTTGCTTTACGCCAACTTTTTGGTGGTGCTTGCAGTGCTGCTGGCCGCTATGGGCATGCTGTTTTTCTATGGCTTTTTCCCTATGGCAACAGCCTTGCTGCTGCTGGCGGGCATTCTCTGCCACTTTATCACCCGGCAGAGAAGCTGCAAGCTCTGGCGCAGGCTGCTTTTGGGAGGCATAGCCTCCAATATTCTGATTGCGGCGCTTTATGTGCTGGCCATGGTCCTGTTCACGCTGGCTTGGCTATCGTAAGGAGGAAGATCATGCAGGTATCAAACAGTGAGCGGGCTAACGTTTTGGTACAAGCCCTGCCATATATCAAAAAATACGCCGGGGCCACCGTGGTGGTTAAGTACGGCGGTAACGCCATGCTGGACGAAGAGCTGAAAGCCGCCGTTATGAGCGACATTGTCTTGATGCAGCTGGTGGGAGTCAACGTGGTAGTGGTCCATGGCGGCGGGCCGGAAATCAACGCGATGCTCAAAAAAATCGGCAAAGAGAGCAAGTTTATCGGCGGCCTGCGGTATACAGACCAGGAGACCATGGACATTGTCCAACAAGTGCTGGCGGGAAAGGTCAACAAGGACCTGGTTCAGCTGTTGGAGGATGCGGGCGGTAAAGCCATTGGCCTTTGCGGGCTGGACGGCTCCTTGCTAAAAGCGGATAAGCTGGAAGGCGACCTGGGATTTGTGGGAGAGATTCGGGAGGTCAACGCAGAGATTATTCACAGTTCGGTCAAGAACGGATATATTCCTATTGTCTCCACCGTGGCCGCCGGTTATCATGGAGAAGTATATAATATTAACGCCGATGTGGCCGCCGCCCGCATTGCCGCCGAGCTGGGAGCTATGAAGCTGATCCTCATGACGGACGTGCGGGGGCTTCTCCGGAATGTGGCGGATCCCTCCACCATCATTCCAGTAGTCAACGTGAGCGATGTGGGCCGTTTGAAAAAAGAGGGCGTAATCAGCGGCGGAATGATTCCTAAGATTGATTGCTGCGTGGACGCGGTACGCCGGGGCGTTGGCCGGGCCCATATCATTGATGGGCGCATCCAGCACTCTATTTTGGTGGAGCTTTTCACGGACCAGGGCATTGGCACCATGTTTTATTGAACCGGCGAAGGGCGGATGAATCCGTTCAGCAAAAGGAGAGATGATCTGTGACCTTTCAAGAAATAAAAGACCAGGATCAGCAATACATTATGCGTACCTATGGCAGGGTGGACGTGGCCCTGGTGAAGGGCCAAAATGCCCGCGCCTGGGATGCGGAAGGAAAAGAGTATATCGACTTTACCTCTGGCATCGGCGTAAACTGTTTGGGCTATGGCGACCCCCAGTGGGCGGCGGCTGTAGCTGCCCAGGCGGGAGAGATTCAGCATCTTTGCAACTACTACTATTCTCCCCAAAACACCGCGCTGGCCCAAGAGCTTTGCCAGGCGGCGGGGATGGCCCAGGCCTTTTTCTGCAATTCCGGGGCCGAGGCCAATGAGTGCGCCATTAAAATCGCCCGAAAATATGGGGAGAAGCGGGGGGCGCACCGCATCCTAACGCTGGTAAATTCCTTTCATGGACGGACTCTGACCACTTTGGCTGCCACAGGTCAGGAGGGCTTCCACAAGGATTTCCTGCCCTTGACAGAAGGCTTTCTCTATGCGCCTGCCGGTGATTTGCGGGAAGTGGACCGGCAGATGGATGGTACCGTATGCGCTGTGCTGATTGAGGGCGTTCAAGGCGAAGGCGGCGTAGTGCCGATGGATCCGGAATTTGTGCAGGGCCTGCGGAAGCTCTGTGACGAGCGGGACGTACTGCTGATGATGGATGAAGTCCAGACCGGCGTGGGCCGTACCGGATATTTTTACAGCTACCAGGGCTATGGTATTGTGCCGGACGTGGCTACCTCTGCCAAGGGCTTGGCCGGCGGACTGCCCATTGGGGCCTGCTTAGTAGGCGAAAAGCTGCGGAATATTCTCAAGCCCGGCCAGCAGGGTTCTACATTTGGAGGCAATCCGGTTGTCTGCGCCGGGGCCAGAGAGGTGGTCCGGCGGGTGCGGGAGCCGGAATTTTTGGCCGCAGTGCAAGAAAAGGGCCGGTATCTGACGGAAAAGCTAGAGGCTCTGCCCCAGGTGGAATTTGTTCGGGGACGGGGCATGATGCTGGGCGTCAAGCTCAAGTCTGGCGATGCCCACGAGGTTTTGCTAGAGTGCGCCAAAGCGGGGCTTCTGGTGCTGACCGCCAAGGAGTTGATCCGCTTTTTACCGCCGTTGACCATCACCCAAGAGGAGCTGGACCAAGGCCTGGATATTTTTGCCCATGTACTGAAAACCATATAAAGCGAGGGAATCATCATGAACCATCTGCTAAAACTGTTAGATATGAGCGGAGAAGAGATCATCGAGACGCTAAATCTGGCGGACCAACTGAAATATGAGACCAAGCACGGCATTGAGCATCACCATCTAAAGGGAAAGTGCCTGGGGATGATTTTTGAAAAATCCTCTACCCGGACCCGAGTCTCCTTTGAAGTGGGCATCAACCAGCTGGGCGGCTATGCGGTGGTGCTGGGGGCCCAGGGCTCTCAAATCGGCCGGGGCGAACCGGTGCAGGACACCGCTCGTGTGCTGTCCCGCTATGTGGACGGAATCATGATCCGCACCTTTGAACAGGCGGAAGTGGAGGCTCTGGCCCAATACGGCAGTGTGCCGGTGATCAATGGTCTTACCGACTTCTGCCATCCCTGCCAGGTTTTGGCGGATTTGATGACCATTCGGGAGTACAAGGGCGCTTTAGAGGGGCTGAAGCTGTGCTTTATCGGCGATGGCAACAACATGATGAATTCCCTGATTGTGGGTGGCTTGAAGGTTGGCATGGCTGTGTCCGTGGCCTGTCCGGAGGGGTACCGGCCTCCCCAGGAGATTCTGGACTTCGCCGGAAACTATGAGTGCTTCCAGCTGACGGATTCTCCCCTGGAAGCCGCCAAAAACGCGGATGTGGTCATCACGGATGTATGGACTTCCATGGGCCAAGAAGAGGAGCGGGCCAAGCGCGAGGCCGCTTTCCGGGGCTATTGCGTAGACGCGGCGCTGATGGCCCAGGCCAAGCCCGACGCCATGATCCAGCACTGCCTGCCCGCGCACCGGGGCGAGGAGATTAGCGAAGAGGTTTTTGAGGCCAATGCCAAGTATATCTTTGAAGAGGCTGAGAACCGGCTTCACGCGCAAAAAGCGGTGATGGTCCTGACCATGGGACGGAAATAACAGCAGCTCATCCGCCCTCGGAGGTAGCTTCCGGGGGCGGTTTTTTGGGCTTTAGCAGAGGCGGCAGGGCTCCAGCGCTTCGCAGGGCAGAGTGGCTCATGCAGAGGCCCAGCACGTAAAACAGTATCCAGAGGTCGCCTGCGGCCAAGGAAAAGTACACCCCTGCCATCATGGCCAGCGGGTGTATTTTTGTGGTAGAGGCCACCAGCTTTGGTTCCACCAGCTGCCGGAGCAGGGACATTAAAACCCAGCCGATGAGGATTCCGGCGGCTTTGGCATAGGCCCCGGTGAGAAGCTGGTACACCGCCACCGGCAGGAACACCAGCCCAGGACCGAAAACAGGCAGAATATCTGCCGCGCAGGTAAGCAGGGCGGTGAGAAAGGGATAGGGGACCCCCACAACGGAAAGCACCACAAATGCTTCGCAAAAGCTGATAAAGTAGAGTAGCACATAGGAGAGCAGGTACTTCCGGCCGGTACCAGAGCTGTTGGTTTTTGCCGCGCGAAGGATTTGGCGGGCCTTTGGACTGAGTAGCTCCCGGGCCCAATGCCGGACGCGAGGGAGATCCCGGGTGAAAAAATAAGAAGAAACAGCGGTGACCAAAAGCAGCGCCGCAAGGGTAGGTAGAGAAGAGAGCAGCTTCATCAAGCCGGATAAAATAGCTGTAACGGTTTCCATGCTGTTTTGCAGAAAACTCATCCATTCCTGCTGGCTGCGTTGGAGCAGGTCCCAGTCCAGCTCTTGTAAGGTATCGCGGACTTTTTGAAAAAAAGCGCGGACTGGCGGAGAAAACGCGGGAAAACCGCCTTCCGCCGCCCGCACAAGAAACAAGGCCAGTTCTCGGATCGAAAAATAGACCAGCAGGCATAAACTGGCCAGCAGTACCCCCAAGGCCAGCGCGGCCAGCAGGGCGGAGGCTGGACCGCGTTGGACGTGGAATCTCCTTTGTAAAAAAGCAACCCCTGGCTGCAAGGCGGCCGCCACCAGAAAGCCCAACAAAAAGGGAAGCGTGTAGAAAAAACTGACACGCCATACCAAAAAGATTATGGTGTAACCGCCCCAAAAGATGCCTAAAGGGAATAGGCGCTTGAGCTCCGTTTTTTGAAACATGGGACCTCCTGGCGGCAGTGAAAATAATTCACTTTAAGAAACGAGAAGCACTGATAAGCCTCACTTCAACAAAGCGGCCCTGCGCGCCATGGTTTTACTATGGCAGCGCAGGGCTAAAAATATACACAAGGAAGCTTGTGGGCGGCATGCATTGTTATTCAGAGTTGTTCAAAACTTCGGTTCTTTTTCGCCCTCTTCACCGGTTAAAAGCCACAGGACCGATACGCTCAAAATATCGGCCAAGGCTAAAAGTTCAATGTCAGTAGCATACCGCAGCTGTCCCTCCAGCTTTGAAAGGGCAGAGGCGGTAAGATCTACGCCCCGCACCTGCAATTGCGCCAAAAGCTCTTTTTGCTTCATATTTAGGTTTTTTCGGGCAAACTCTACACGGGCGCCAATTAGATTTTTCACCCCTAATTCCTGGCCGCGCAACCTCATATGCCACATCCCCTCGTGACGCTTTCCTGGCAAAAATATGTTACTATTAACGACTTATTATACTGTAGACTCCGGGAAAAAGCAAGTTTTTTCTGTAAAAAGCTTGCGGCTGCCCTGAAATCAAATTTTTCGCTGTACTTTTGCCATGCTTTTTGATATAATATTTTTCAAGCCTTGCCGCGGCTTCCCCGCGCAAGGCGAGGACACCCGTGACAGCGGGCCAAATATGAGAAACCAAGAAAAAGGGGCTTCAGATATGAGCAGGGATTTTTCAGAACGCGAATTGACCATGCTGACGGACTTTTATGAACTTACCATGGCCAACGGTTATTTTTTAGGCGGCTTTCAAGATACAATATGCTACTTTGATATGTTTTTCCGCAAGGTGCCGGACCAAGGCGGCTTTGCCATTATGGCCGGGGTAGAGCAGTTGGTGGAATATATGAAGGGCCTTCGCTTTACCGAGGAGGACATTCAATACCTGAGCGGGCGGCATATTTTTAGCCCGGAATTTTTAGACTACCTCCGGAACTTCCGCTTCTCCTGCGATGTGTGGGCAGTGCCGGAAGGAACTCCCATTTTTCCAGGGGAGCCCATTGTCACCGTGCGGGGACCGGCCATTCAAGCTCAGTTTGTAGAGACCATGGTGCTGTTGTGCGTCAATCATCAAAGTTTAATTGCCACCAAAGCCAACCGGATCGTCCGGGCGGCTCAAGGGCGTGCGGTTATGGAATTTGGGTCCCGCCGGGCCCAAGGCTTTGACGGCGCGGTTTATGGAGCCCGTGCCGCCTTCATTGGCGGCTGCGCGGGCACGGCCTGCACCATCAGCGACCAGCTGTTTGGCGTGCCCGCTCTGGGGACCATGGCCCATAGCTGGGTGCAGCTGTTCGACAGCGAGTATGAGGCCTTTAAGGCATATGCCCAGGCTTATCCCAGCAACTGCGTGTTGCTGGTGGATACTTACAATGTGCTGAAATCCGGCGTGCCAAACGCCATCAAGGTATTTAATGAGGTGCTGGCGCCCCAGGGCTACCGGCCGGGGGGCATCCGCATCGACAGCGGCGACATTACCTACCTTTCCCGCAAAGCCCGGAAGCTGCTGGATGACGCGGGCTTTGAGGACTGTCCCATCTGCGCCTCCAACTCTTTGGATGAGTACATTATCCGCGACATGCTGATGCAGGGGGCCAAGGTAGACTCTTTCGGCGTGGGTGAGAGGCTGATCACCTCCTCCTCCGAACCGGTGTTCGGCGGCGTTTATAAGCTGGTGGGAGTAGAGAACCCGGATGGTAGCGTGACGCCCAAGATTAAAATCAGCGAGAACGTGGCGAAAATTACTACACCAGGTTTTAAAAGCGTCTGGCGGTTGTTTGATAAGGAGACCGACAAAGCCATCGCCGATGTCGTGGCTCTGCACGAAGAGGTCATTGACGAAGAAAAGCCCTATGTGCTCTTTGACCCGAACCACACCTGGAAGCGCAAAACCGTGGAGAATTTCCATGCGGTACCCCTGCTTACCCAGATTTTCAAAGACGGAGAATGTGTCTATACCCCTCGGGCGCTCAAGGCCATCAAAGCCTACTGCGCCGCTCAGGTGGACTCCCTATGGGAAGAGGTTACCCGGTTTGAAAACCCCCACAGCTACTATGTGGATCTTTCTCAAAAGCTGTGGGATGAAAAGAACCGGATGCTTTCTGAAAAAAACTATTGACACCAGCGCTGGATTTCCGATACAATAGAGGGAGTGAGCAAGCCGGGCAGTTGCGGGCGCGAGGCGAAAGCGCGCGTCTGAGGAAAGTCCGAGCTCCCCAGGGCATGGATAACGGCTAACCGCCGCCGGGGGCGACCCTAGGGATAGTGCAACAGAGAGATACCGCCCAAGTTCGATTTATTTCGAATGTTGTGGTAAGGGTGGAAAGGCGAGGTAAGAGCTCACCGGCGCATGGGAGACCATGCGGCCCTGTAAACCCTATCCGGAGCAACACCGTGGAGGGACAGCAGTTGATTCTGCAGGCGCGGCCCGCGCGTCCCGAGGAGGTGGCGTGAGCCTGCTGGCAACGGCAGGCCAAGATAGATGACTGCTCAAGACAGAACTCGGCTTATAGACTTGGTCACAAGGAAAGGGGCGCGGATGCGTCCCTTTGCCTTTGTATTCCCACACTTTGCTGAACCGCTGCGATTAGCCAAGGAGCAAAGTTTCTATTTCGCGATAAGAAATTTTCTATTTGAATAAAGGAGCTGCTATGGCTGCAAAAACAAAAATCGTCTACCAATGTACGCAGTGTGGCTATGAGTCCCCCAAATGGACGGGTAAATGCCCCGACTGCGGGGAGTGGAACACCCTGCTGGAAATGGCAAAAGAGCCGGTTTCGCCCCAGCGTACCGCGATAGCCCGAAGTGTGGGAAATATTTCCCGCCCCACACCTATCCGGGAAATCAGCACCACCGAGGAGCACCGCTACCACACCGGCCTTTCCGAACTGGACCGGGTTTTGGGGGGCGGCATTGTGAAAGGCTCGTTGATTCTCATCAGCGGCGACCCTGGCATTGGGAAATCCACGATTTTGCTGCAAATTTGCGAATTTATTGGCCGGGAGCTGCGCATTTTGTATGTTTCTGGCGAAGAGTCCGCCCGGCAGATCAAGCTGCGGGCCTCCCGCTTAGGGGTACAGAGCCCTAATCTGAAAATTTTGACTGAGACAGATGTACAGTATGTGGTGGAACAGATTCGCGGCGAGTCTCCGGATCTGGTGATGATTGACTCCATCCAGACGATGAACCACACGGAGCTGACCTCTTCACCAGGCAGCGTCACGCAGGTACGGGAGTGCACCAACACCATGATGCGCTGCGCCAAGGCCTTGGATATTCCCATTCTGGTGGTGGGCCATGTGAACAAAGATGGCGCCATTGCCGGCCCTAAGGTGCTGGAGCATATTGTGGATGCGGTGCTGCTCTTTGAGGGCGACCGGCAGATGACCTACCGGATTCTTCGGGCTGTAAAAAACCGCTATGGCTCCACCAATGAAATCGGCGTATTCGATATGGGGGACAACGGCTTGAAGCAGGTGGAAAATCCCTCTCTGGCCATGCTGTCCGGGCGGCCCAAGGATGTATCCGGCAGCTGCGTCACCGCCGTGATGGAGGGTTCCCGGCCTCTGCTGGCGGAAATTCAGGGGCTGGCGACCACCTCTGGTTTTGGCACGCCCCGCCGTATGTCCACTGGGTTTGACAATAACCGGATGGCACTGATTCTGGCTGTGCTGGAAAAGCGGGCTGGCTACTATTTTTCCAATTTAGATACTTATATTAACGTGGTAGGAGGCCTGCGCCTGGAGGAGCCCGCCGTTGATTTGGCGGTGGCGATGGCCTTGATTTCCAGCCTCAAGGACACCCCCATTCGGGAGGATACCGTGGTGTTTGGCGAGATTGGCTTAACCGGTGAGCTTCGAAGCATCAGCCGCAGCGACCTGCGCATTACAGAAGCGGCCCGGCTGGGCTTTCGCCGGTGCATTTTGCCGTATCATGGCTTAAAAAGCCTAAACGGCAAAACTTTTGAGGGGATGGAGGTCATCGGCGCACGAAATTTGCGTCAGGCCTTTGAGGCGGCGGTATGAGGCTGCCCGGCCGCCTGCCAGACCGGCCGGTAAGGCGGGTTTTAGTTTCTGGGGAATATCCGGAGTTAGCTCAAAGCCTGGAAAAACTAGGCGTTGAGGCCATTCGGACAGAGCCGGATTCCCGTCTGCCTCAACCGGTCCGCTGGCACCCGGACATGCAGGTATGCGCGCTAAATGGAGAATTATTTGTTGGAAAAGGGAATCCACTGCGGAACCGGTTGGAGGCCCAGGGCATCCCTTGCTGGGAAACCCAACAAACCCCTGGGCCGGTGTATCCTCAGGACGTTCTGTGCAATGTTTTAACAGGCAGCCATTGGGTCATGGGGAATCCGAAAACCGTGGACCCAGCCATTTGGCAGGCCATAAACAAGCTTGGCTGGCGCTGGCTATCTGTGCGGCAGGGCTATGCGGCCTGTTCTTGCGCCCTGGTGGACCATTCCAGCGCCATCACCGGGGATCCAGGGATAGGGCCGGTGTTGGAGAATACTGATGTTAAGGTTTTACGCTTGACACCAGGAGGCGTCTCCTTGCCAGGATATGCCTATGGCTTTTTGGGCGGATGCTGCGGCCTGCTTGCTCCAAATGTCATGGCCTTTGCAGGCCGGCTGGACAGCCATCCAGAAGGCGGGCTTATTCGGGACTTCCTCCAGTCTCGAGGCATCCGGGTGGTTGAGCTGCTCTCTGAAAGCTTGTTGGATGTAGGGGGGATTCTTCCTCTCGCTTGAATAATCTCTGCTCTCTATAAAACCTCTCGCTATGGTGGGGCGTTTCATAGGGAGTAATTTTTTTGCATAGATATAAAACGGTGGGGCATATTTTGTGAAAAAAGACAAGAATTGACATTTAGTTGCGGTTTATGCTATGATTAGAAAAAAGAATATACGGATCGGGGAGGATTGATCCAGTGAAGAAAGGTCCCATTATTTTGATCCTGTTATTCTCCTGCCTGGCCTTAGCCTCTTGCAGCCGGCCAGCATCCGGGGAAAACGTAGCTCCACCGGTTCAGTTCCAACAATATGTGCCGCCAGGCCGGCCAGAACGCCCCTTGACGGGGCTTTTAGACGATCGTGCTCATGAGCCCTATTTTCCCGCAAGCCAAGACTTGGCCCGTCCCAGCGAGGGACTGACCCGGGGAGAGGCAGCCAGCATACTATACACTCTGTTGGGTGAAAAACCGCCACCGGCGGAAAAAGCCCACTTCCAAGACATTCCGGAACACGCATGGTATCGGGAGGCCGCGGAAGCTCTGGGAGAGTTGGGCGCTTTGGACCCCTTGGGCACTCAATTCGCCGGAGACTATGTGGTTACCCGCAGCGAATTTACATGGTTGCTGGCCCAGTTTTTTCCATTTGAGACAGGTGGCGAAGCCTTTTCTGATGTTCCGGTGGAGCATTGGGCATATGCCGCCATTGAGACAGGGTCCGCATTAGGATGGTTCCAAGGAGACAGCTTCCGGCCGGATGATCCACTGACCCGGGCGGAGGCTGCCGTAATCGTCAATCGCGCCCTGGGGCGGAGGCCTGACCAAACCACCTTGGCCAGCGCATGCCAGGTCATGCTGTTTACCGATCTGCCTCCCAGCCACTGGAGCTATGGGGATATTATGGAAGCAGCATTGCCTCATGAGCATGGTGAGGACGGGCGTTGGCGCACCTACCACACCAGCGAGGCTTCTCGGGCCCCTGGTTGCTATTTACTGAACGGGGAGCTGTACTGTGTGCAAGAAAATGGTTGCTATGCCCGAAACACGCAGGTGGGGCGGCTGGCTTTTGACGAAAGCGGGCGTTATACCACCGGCCTTCCAGAACTGGATGAGCAGTTGACACAGCTAGTTCAAGCAAAAACCGTGGAGGAATGGCCCTTGGCTCTCAACCTGCGGTTTCTATATAACTATATCTGCAACAATTTTGACTATCTGCCAGCAGGTATGGTAGAAGCGGAAGAGGAAGATTGGGAGGCGGAGTTCGCTTTGGAAATGCTGGAGCGGGGGAAAGGCAATTGCTACAGTTATGCGGGGCTGTTTACCGTACTTGCCCGCAAGCTGGGCTACCAAGCCTGGGGCGTATCCGGCGACTTTTGCAACAGTTTTCAAGAATGGACCACCCATGGCTGGGTAGAGATTGAGATCAATGGGGAAATTCTATTGTGCGACCCGGAGATTGAAGGGGTATATGCGCCAAACCGGGGACTGGAATGGGATTTATACCTAAAACGCTATGGCGAAACGCCGACTACATACTTTCTGGACGGAATTGTCTATGGGGAGGAACCGGACTAATTTTGAGACAAAAGATAGATTTTGTATAATCACGAGAGCCGCAAAATACCCTGGCATCAGTTGATGCTAGGGTATTTTTTTGTAGTGCCCAACAGTGAAGAGGGGAGAGGGGATGTCATGGAGAAGCGCCATCCCAATTGTGCAACTTGCCCTGTGAAGGGGATCCACCTTACACAAACAGCATAAAGGCGCTTTGCTTGCGGTGAATATGCACAGCAAGTGGACAAGCAGGAAAAATTGTGGAAAAGCAGCCTGGTTTCCACAACCAGACTAGCGCACCGCCTTTTTTGCAGTCAAGCTGCGAGAAACACTAGGCTTTTGCTGGTTGTGTATCTTTATACGTTTGTTCCTTGCACCGGTTCGTTGTAGCATATTCATTGATTTACATAATTTAGTTTACATAATTTTGACTCTTTCTATAAATTGCAAGAATATGCCGTTTTCCTCTTGCAAAACGGCCTCAAATGTATTATAGTAATAGACATAGAAGGGCGGGGCTGTGAGTGCTCTTAGCTTGGAAAGTCACTTTTCCACAAGGGCGCTCCTGGGCGGTGAAAAATGCGCTTCTTTTCTAAGCAGCAATTCTAACTAGCCGCAAGATATGCTTGAAAAATTAAGCAAAGCTCTATATTTGGTTTTTACTTTGGCAAATCATTGAAGTTTTGCGCAATAGCCGCTTTTTGGTACAACTGCGGTCCTATTTCATCCAGAATTGTATAAAGTGAAACTACAGTTGCGTATAATCCTTCCATTTCTTCACAAACACGAATAGCCTGCCGGGACTTTACATAGGTATGCTAGTAGGAGGGGATTCCCTCAGGAACTCGAAAGGATGGTGCTGGATGAAAAAAGAAGTGGCTTTATTTCCGTCAAACTTTTTACAGCGATTTTCCAACTGCCGCCTATTTCTGCCCTTAGCGCTGGCGTTGCTTTGTGGGATTGCAGCAGGGCCTGTAATGGCAGTCGCTTTACAGCTTTTTGCCTTAGATCCCGCCGCACCCCTGTTTTTTTCGGGGATTCCCTCGCCCAATGCGGGATTTGGAGCTTGCTTCTCCACGTTGCTGCTTAATCTCCTCAGTTGTCTTATTGTTCTTTTTCTGCTTGGCGTTACAGCTTTTGGGGCGGTAGGGATTCCGGTCTTTCTGTTGGTTCGCGGCGCGGCGGTGGGTTTAGGGGCTCTGTGGTTTTTGCTGTATGGGGGAGGCATGGGATGTTCGGCTCTATGCTATCTTCCCAGCGCGGCGGGATCTTCCTTGCTTTTGTTGCTTTTTTCTTCACGAGCCCTGGCGTTTTCCAATGGACTTGCTTTAGCGGGCTTTGCCAAACGGCAAGAAAATCTGGATTTTTCTTTCTACTTTAAGGATTTTTTAGTATTTGCCTGTTTTAGCGTTGTAGTGGCTCTGACAGGAGCCCTGCTGGCCAAAACCTATGGGGCATTTCTTTAGAGAAAGGTGGTAGCAGCCATGTATGATTATTACTCTATGTTCGGCGATTACCTTACCAAACAAAAAACCAGTTCAGCTAATACGCGGGAATCTTATTTGAGGGACGCGACAAACTTCCTGGGCTATCTCTCCGAGTTGGACGTTACCCCTCTTCAAGCGGACGAGCGGGATATTCAAGGGTATGTGGACCGCCTGCACGACTTGAACCGTTCGCCCACCACCATCTCCCGGAATTTGGCGTCGGTGCGGAGCTTCTATAAGTTCCTGATCTACCGGGGGCTTTTGGACCAAAATCCAGCCAAAGGCATCAAACTGGATAAGGCGGAAAAAAAACTGCCCCAGGTGCTGCAAGGAGATGAAATTGAGCTGCTGCTCTCCAAACCAGACATTACCGAACCAAAGGGCTGCCGGGACAAGGCCATGCTGGAGTTGCTCTATGCCACGGGCATTCGGGCTTCTGAGCTGATCAATTTGGACGTGAACGACATTAACCTGCGTTCTGGCGTTTTATATTGCCGGGGAAATAAGGGCGTTCGTTCTATTCCGGTTTATCCTTCGGCCATTGTGGCGGTCTCGGACTATATCTACCGGATGCGCAGTCTGATCATTGGGCCGGATGGCGGCGATGCTTTGTTTGTTAATCTGAACGGTGGACGTTTGACCCGCCAGGGCTTCTGGAAGATTGTTAAGAGCTACGCCACAGAGGCTGGCATCACAAAGGAAATTACCCCGCACACCATTCGCCATTCTTTTGCTTTGCACCTGCTGGAAAATGGCGCTTCTGTGAAGGATATTCAAACGATGATGGGACATGCGGACATTTCTTCCACTCAAGTTTATGTGCAGCTGCTGGACAATCACGTACGGCAGGTCTATCAAGACTGCCACCCAAAGGCAAAGCTGGGCTAAAGTTTTACAGGGAAAATAGGGGAGAGGTACAAAAACGGCCCGCTTGCAAGCGGGTCAGGAGGCGCAAAAGAAAGGAGTAGATATTTTGGCTTTTTTGGGATTATTTGGTAATTATGACAAACCTGGCCCAGGGGTCAGCAAAGACGAGCCCCCTAAGGCCGCACCAATCCGATTTTTCGAGATTTTTGCCCGAAAGTTTAGCAAGCTGGTACAGCTGAATTTGATTTTCATTATGCCCACCCTTGTGGCGCTGGTTTTAATGTTTCTCATCTATCTGTACCCCACACATTTTGGGATCTCCCTTTCCGGTGGGGCGATTACCATAGATGGCTGGGCTACTTTTGTCGCGCCGCTGCCCTTAATTCTGCTATCGCCTTTTGTGGCAGGGCTGACCATTGTAACCCGTAACTTTGCCCGGGAGGAACACGCCTTTGTTTGGTCGGATTTTTGGGACGCAGTGAAGGGCAACTGGAAATATTTTTTGCTGAACGGCGCAATTTGCTATGTTGTGTTTACTATTCTGATGTTCTCCATTATTTACTATTACAATATGGCTGCGGCAGAATGGTTTTATTATGTTCCTCTATGGCTCTGCGTTCTGTTTTCGCTAATTTTCCTCTTCGCTCAGTACTATTTGCCCGTGATGTTTGTCACCTTTGATTTGAAGTTTACCCATGCCTATAAAAACGCCTTTATCTTTACCTTAGCGGGATTTGGAAGAAACATTTTGCTTACGCTGATTTTCGCGGGCCTGCTGATGCTTTTCCTCTTCCTGCCGCCGCTAAATATCGTAGTCTTTCTCTATGCGTTCCTTTTCTTCTTTATTGCATTCTCATTTACCTCCTATTTGATCAATTTCACGGTCTATTCTGTCATTGACCGGTATTTGATCCAGCCCTACAATCGTATGCGGGCGGGAGAGGCCTCCGAAGAAGCGCCGGCTCAAGAAGAAGACTTTTCTGGTCTTTTCGCCCAGATTCCCGAAGAGGCTGAGGAAGGGGAAGACCGTTATGTCTATGTCAACGGCAAACTGGTTAAAAAGTCCCAGCTTAAGGATGGCGAACAGTCAGAATAACACAAAAAAGACCGGAGGGCAATTGCCTTCCGGTCTTTTCATGATAGAAGCGAATTTATTCGCCAGTATCGTCTTCCGAAGATTCCTTCGGTTTTGTCTTTGGTTTCATCCTGGCCAAAGGATTGGAGTTCACAGCCTCTTCCATTTGTGAGCTGGAGGTGTGGGTATAAATTTCTGTGGTCCCCAGGTTTTCATGGCCTAAAATGTCCTGAAGCACCCGAATATCTACATCTCCATAGCGATACATCAGAGTTGCGGCCGTATGGCGCAGCTTGTGCACAGAGTAGCCTGGTCCGCCCAACCCAATCTTTTTTAAGTACTTTTTAACAATATATTGTACTGTTTTTGGGCTGATTCGCTGCTTTCTGGCGCTTAGGAACAGGGCGTCACGGTCAACTACGCCATCCTTTGGACGCACGGCCAAATAGCTGTCAATGGCATCCAAGCAGGCCTGGTTTAGGTAAACAATTCGTTCCTTGTTGCCTTTGCCCAGAATGCGAAGGGTATTGTTATTTCGCAGCACATCGCTAATATTAATACCCACCAATTCTGAAAGACGCATACCACAGTTTAGAAACAGAGTGAGCATACAGCGGTCTCGCTCCAAATCAGGGCCATCCACTGCATTTAGCAATTCGATGCTTTGTTCGAGAGAAAGAAAATGCGGCAGAGCCTTTTTCGCTTTTGGCGGAGTAAGGAGTTCGGTCGGATTTTCTTCCAACAAATGCTCGTGGACCGTTAGATAATTAAAGAACGACTTTAAAGCGGAAGACTTTCGCTGGCGGGTTGTGCTCAGATTGCTGCGCTCATCGGCCACATAGTTCATAAACTCAAAGATGTCATAACTTCCCAGCTTACGGATAAACTCCAGGTCGATATCCCGCACGCTCATATTTTCCAGAGAAGTTCCTGGCGGCACCAGACCCTGATTCATTTTCAGAAACCGGAAGAAGGTCCGCAGGTCCATGCAGTAGCTGTCCACTGTTTTTGCGGAGAGTCCTTTGATGTTTCGCAGATACATGGCGTACTGTTGCACAATATCCGGCATTTCATCCCGAATCGAAAAGCTCATTTCGCGGATTTTCCTCCCCTTAATTATACAAAATAATCATTTAGTATAATCTTGTTTTTGTTTTTCTCTCTTCCCTTTACAGCCTTTTTTGACGATTCCCATAGGCCTCAGGTATTGAGTTCTTGCTCAAAACCAAAGCCAGCCAAAATGGGTGGATTCATCATCAACGGGATTTGCCCCAAACTTACTAGCGGAAGTTTGGCAGCCAGAACAGAAATCTCGATTCTCGGTTTGCCTCCATACGATTTGTCGGAGGCTCTGGCCAAGGTGTGCTCAATCCTAAATTTGCGCAATGCTATCAAGTCGTATTGCTTTACAGTACGGCTTTATGGAAAACTTTTTTACCTTTCTTGATGATCAATCCCTTGTTTAGTTGGTCAGCGGAAAAGCTGGTGGCTATATCGGAAACCTTCGTGTCGTTGACCGATACGCCTCCTTGCTGGACCAGCCGACGGGCTTCTCCCTTTGAGGCGGCTAGACCGGTTTTAAACAGCAGCTCTAAAATACTGATCTGACCATCCAGCATATCTTCTGGAGAAAGATGTGTGGTGGGCATATTGGCTGTGCTAGAACCAGCGCCAAACAGCGAGCGGGCCCCTTCCTGGGCTTTTTTTGCTTCTTCTTCGCCATGCACCATTTCTGTCAGTTCATAGGCAAGAATTTCCTTTGCCCGGTTCAGCTGGCTTCCTTCCCAGTGGGACATCTCCTCAATCTCTTCCAAAGGCAGGAAGGTGAGCATCCGAATGCACTTGATCACATCCGCATCCTCCACATTCCGCCAATACTGGTAGAAGTCGAAGGGTGACGTTTTATTGGGGTCCAGCCACACAGCGTTGCCAGCGGTTTTGCCCATTTTATTCCCTTGGGAATCGGTGAGCAGATTGATGGTCAAAACATGGGCGTCTTTTCCCAGTTTGCGGCGAATCAGTTCTGTACCGCCCAGCATATTGCTCCACTGGTCATTGCCGCCGCACTGCATGTTGCAGCCATGTTTTTGGAAAAGGTGGTAAAAATCGTAGGACTGCATGATCATGTAGTTAAACTCCAAGAAGGACAGCCCCTTCTCCATACGCTGCTTATAGCAGTCAGCCCGCAGCATATTGTTGACCGAAAAGCAGCTTCCTACCTCCCGCAGCAGATCCACATAGTTCAGTTCCAGCGTCCAATCCGCATTGTTGACCATCTGGGCTTTCCCTTCGCCAAACTCAATAAACCGCTCCATCTGCTTTTTAAAACAGGCGGCATTGTGGTTGATGTCTTCCCGGGTAAGCATCGGCCGCATATCCGTGCGTCCGGAAGGATCGCCAATCATGGTGGTGGCTCCGCCAATCAGCGCAATGGGCCGGTTACCGGCCATCTGTAAGCGTTTCATTAGCACCAGCGTCATGAAATGTCCAGCTGTCAAGCTGTCAGCTGTACAGTCATACCCGATGTAAAAGGTGGCCTTACCATTGTTGACGGTGTCTCGGACTTCCTCCCGGCTGGTCACTTGCGCAATCAGCCCTCTGGCTTCCAGTTCCTCATAAATTTGCATCGTGTTCATCCTTTCCTCATAGGTTACTAATTCATTTGCTTTCTATAGTGCACTAGATTCATGCCTGGCTTCACAATGCTGGTTTTCCCTGTGGACCGGTACCCTAGCTTTTCATAAAAGCGGCATAGAGCCGCTTCTTCCTGGCTTGTCTGTAATTCCCAAACCGTAGCATGGGAATAGAGAGCCTCCAAGGCCTTCATAGCTTTTGTACCCAACCCCCGCCCGCAGTGCTCTGGCAGCAGTCCAATGGGCGTGACCCATAGAGCCTCCCCTACCCGTTTGATGCAGGCAAAGCCAACGGCTTCCCCATCCTCTTGAATCAAATAGTAGGCTCGTTCCGGGTCTGCTAGTTTTTGTTGCAAACGGTCTACCGATTCCATGGCCGGATTGGTGGTGTAGTCCAAATATTTGGCCAGCAGTCTGCCAAAGGAACGCTTTTGCAGATCCAGCAGGACTGTGGCGTCTTGTGTTTTCTGCAGTGTCACCATCTTTTCTCTCCTTAAAAACACAAAAACGCCCCCTGACAAAAGCAAAAAGCTTTGTCCAGAGGGCGACAAGTGTCGCGGTACCACCTCAAGTTCGCCGGGACCTCACAGTCGCGGCCTTTCCGGGTACACCGAGACAGCAAGTCTCACATACCCTGGCGGGGTAACGTCCGCCAAACGGCTTAGTCCTACTAGCCGGATACCCAGCGTTCCGAAAAGCGGCTCGGGAAGGTAACTTGGGCGCTGCCCTGGTCCTGCTTTCACCTACCGCAGGCTCTCTGAGCCATAAAAACAGCGCTTACTCTATTTCCGTCATTGCCTTTCCTGTACTATACCAGATTATTTGTTATTTGTCAAGACCTTTTTTACAAGGCAAATTTAACCGTCCTCATGCTGCTTCAGCATTTCCCCCGCCATATCCAGCTGCAACTGGGTAATCTCTTCTCCGCCGATGATTCGGGCCAACTCCCGTTTGCGGCCTTCAAAGTCCAGAGGCTGTACCTGCGTGTAGGTCCGTCCGCTGGAAATATGCTTGCTGATCTGCAAATGATGGTCCGCCATTGCGGCAATCTGAGCCAGATGGGTAATGCACAGCACCTGCCGGTTCTGGCTGACCTGCTTCAGCTTCTCCCCAATGCGGTTGGCAGCGGCTCCACTAACTCCCGTATCCACCTCGTCAAAAATCAGTGTACCAATTTTATCCCTGCCGGAAAGCACTGTTTTCACTGCCAGCATAATGCGGGAAAGCTCGCCGCCAGAGGCAATTTTTGACAGGGGTTTGGGCGGCTCTCCCCGGTTTGCCGACACCAAAAACTGTAGTTTATCGCAGCCGGTGGCCGTTAGGGGCACACGCTCAATCTGAGCGGCAAACTCCACCCCAGGCATATTGAGAAATTTCAGCTCGTCCTTCACTTTTTTCGCGAATTTTTCACTGGCGTCCCGCCGTTTGTTGGAAAGCTCCTTGGCAAGGAAAATTGCTTGCCTCTTTTCCGCCTCATATTCTTCCGCCAAACGAGCGCGTTCCTCGTCAGAAAATTCGATCCGCCGCAGTTTTTCCTGACAATCTGCCAAGTAGTGCAGTATTTTTTCTTCCGTATCTCCATATTTTAGGCTTAATTTATGCAGTAAATCCAGCCGTTCCTCCAAAGCGTCCAAGGCAGCGGGGTCAAAATCCACGGTTACATTATGCAGAACTGCTTCCGCGTCTTCCAGCAAGTATCCGGCCTCTCGAAGCTTCTGCAATGTCTCGCTTAAGGGTGGCAGGTAGCTGGCAATTCCCTCCAATTCCTCCGTAGCCATAGACAGCCCGGAGACCACCCCGCTGTTCTCCTCATCTCCAGCAAGCAAAGCTTTGGCGGCCTCCACCGCTGTGGAGATTCGCTCACTGTTGCGAATGGTCTCCCGCTCCTGGGTTAAAGCCTCCTGCTGGCCAGGCACCAACCCGGCGGACTGAATTTCTTCAATCTGATACCGAAGCAAGTCGGCTTGGCGGCTCTTTTCCCCTTCGTCCGTGTTCAGTTCTTTCAGCTGGCGTTGGACTTCCCGCAGGCGGCGGTAGCTGGCTTGATATTGCTCCAGCAAACCTTCCAACCGGCCAAAGCTGTCGATATATGTCATGTGGAGCTCTGGGGAAAGCAGCTCATAGCTTTCGTGTTGGCCGTGGATCCCCACCAGACGGGGGGCGATGCTTTTTAGCATGCTCACTGTGGCAGGCGCGCCGTTCAGCTTGCAGGCCGAACGGCCTTCCAGCCGGATGTTCCGCTGGACCAGTAAAGAGTTGTCATCTTCCCGGGGGACGGAAAAGCTATCCAGCACCGCCAGATCTTCTTGGGAAAGGCCCGTAAACAGGGCCGACACGGAAGCCGCAGGCTCGCCGGTGCGCACCAGCTCCTTTGAGGTACGCTCGCCCAACACGGCGTGGATGGCGTCAATGATAATAGACTTGCCCGCTCCGGTTTCGCCGGTCAAAACGGTGAAGCCAGGCTCCAAGTCAATGGAAGCCCGTTCAATAACGGCAATGTTGTTGATAAAAAGCTGTGAAAGCACGGACAAAGCCTCCCCTTTTCAAAAGACAGTTCGCCACAAGCTCACTGGCTGGCCAGCTTGCGAAATTCCTCCTGTGCCGCCTTGGCGGCCTCATTGGTACGGCATACCACAAAAATGGTATCCTCTCCGGCCAGGGTCCCCACAAAACCGCTCCATACCATGGCGTCCATGGAGGCGCACACGGCCTGCGCCATCCCGTTCAGGCACTTGATGACCAGCATGTTTTGGGCGGACTCTACGGAAAGCACCGAGTCGGAGAAAAGAGAATAAAATTTGGACGACATATCCAAGGAGCCCTCACCGCTGGTAGAATATTTGTAGCTCCCGCTGCTGGAAAGAGCCTTGACCAGCCGCAGCTCCTTAATGTCCCGGGAAACAGTGGCCTGGGTCACGTCAAAGCCCGCCTCCCGCAGATAGCGCAGCAGTTCGTCCTGGGTCTCAATATCATGCTCTTTGATCAGTTCTAAAATTTTGGCATGCCGTCGGGCTTTCATGGATATCGCTTCCTTTCTTGTGGCTGTCTTATTGGTTGACCAGCAGCTTCTGGCTGAGTATATCGTAAAAATTGCTTTCTGTCAACTTAATAAAGCGGGGCGACTGGGAGGACTTGGCAAAGATCAGCCGGTCGCCTGCCCGCAGCTCAACGGGCGGCTCTCCGTCAGTGGTAAGAAACAGCTTTCCCCGGTTTTGGGGGATATACACCGTCAGCGCCGTGTCTGGGGCAAAAACAATGCTCCGGTTGAACAGGGAATGTGGACAGATGGGAGTGTAGAGCATGCAGTTTAAGGCAGGCTCCACCACAGGTCCGCCGGCGGAAAGCGTGTAGGCGGTGGACCCAGTGGGCGTAGCGACAATAAACCCATCCGCCCGGCAGTTGTAGCTTCGCTCCCGGCCTAAAGACACCTGGTAGTCGATGATGGCGGCCAGCTCCGCTGAGACCACCGCGTCGTTTAAAGCCAAGAAGCTTTGGCTGCCCTGAGGGCCAGTGAGAGTGACGTGCAGCATCATCCGGCGTTCCTCTGGCAGATCAGGCTCTGTAAGCCGGGAGAGCATGGCCAGTTCCTCTCGCTCTAAACCGGCGGTAAAGCCCAGTTTGCCCGCATTGACGCCCAAAATGGGGATATCCCAGGCAGCGGCGGCCTTCGCGGCATGGATAATGGTCCCGTCGCCCCCAATAGCCAGCAGAATCTGGCAGTCCGCCAAAGCCTCTTCCGCGGCTCTGCGGCGCAGGCCCTCCTGGTAGAGGCCGCAAGCTTGAACTACCTCCCAGCCGCATGCCTCAAGAATTCCTGTGGCTTCTCGAGCGCAAGCCTCCGCGTCCTTTTTTTGCAAATTCGGCGCTACCGCGATTTTCATAGAAGCTTCCTCCCCGTTCCAGGTCAAAGATACTGGCGGATGGTCTCGCCGCTCCAGATCTGAACCTCAATATACCGTTCCGGTCCCTGGCTTCCGTCATCGTTCCAGTTTTGGGGTAGGCCATACCGGTGGATGACCGGCAAAATTTCCTCATAAGTATACAGCTTCCTCCGGTATTCCTTGCCATCCTGTATCTTGGGGCTAAAGGCGGGCATGGAGTCGCCGTAGGTGAAGGAGAGCGTGTGGAGGTTAAAAGCTTCCGCTGGAATCACAACCATGCCGCAGTCCTCAAACCAGGTGCTGAGCCAAGGGCTGTGCTCCACCGTCATGTAGTAAGGCGGCGTCCGCTGGATCACTCCGCCTTTTTTCCGGAACTCTCCCAGGAGAATGGCTTCACAATTGCGCCGGTATTCCACATACTTTTCGTGCCTCTGAGCGCACTGAGAATGGGGCCGCTCCCGTTTGATCCGCTCCAGCACCCCTTGCGCTTCTTCCAGCGGTAAGTCTGAGAGGCTGGCAAAAGGACCGGAGCGGCGGTCATAGTAGTGGTAAAAGTTCATCGGGTCCTCCTTATTTGTCCAAGCAGGCGTGGGAGGCGGCGGCAAGAGCTTCCGCCTCAACCAGCGTGGAGGCCAGCTCCGGGTGAACGGACTGTTCCAAATACATGAGATATTCAATATTGCCCTCCGGCCCCTTGACCGGAGAAAAGTCCAGCCCTAATACGGAAAAACCACTGCTCAAGGCATAGCCTTCCGCTTTTTCGATGACCTCCCGGTGCACTGCCGGGTCCCGGACAACCCCTTTCTTCCCCACTTTCTCCCGGCCCGCCTCAAACTGGGGTTTGACCAAGCACACTCCCTGCCCGCCAGGAGCCAGCAAGGGAGCAATCGCTGGGAGAATCAGAGCGAGAGAGATGAACGAAACATCAATGGAAAAAAAGTCAATGGCTTCCGGCACCTGCTCCCGGCTTAGATACCGGGCGTTCACCCGCTCCAAATTTACCACCCGAGGATCGCTTCGCAGCTTCCAGGCCAGCTGTCCATAGCCTACATCAATGGAATATACCTTTTTCGCTCCGTTTTGGAGCATGCAGTCCGTAAAGCCGCCGGTGGAGGCTCCCACATCCATGCAGGTAAGTCCCGTCAGGTCCAGCGGAAAGACTTCCATGGCCTTCTCCAGCTTCAGTCCGCCCCGGCTTACATATTTTTGGCCGCTGCCCCGCAGCTCCACCTGGGCGTCCTCAGGAAAGGCATCGCCGGGCTTGTCGGCCTTTTGATTGTCCACATAAATCTCCCCTGCCATGATCAGCGCCTTGGCACGTTCCCGGCTCTCGGTCAACCCCCGCTCCAGCACCAGCAGGTCAAGTCTTTTCTTCGCCAAGCCCGCCGCCCCCCTTTTTGTAATACTGCAAAACCGCTTCTACCATGTGCTGCTCACTGAGGCCCAGCCGCTCCAGGGTGCGGAACATGGGCGCATGGGTCTGAAAAGGCTGGTCTACCGCCCGCAGGAAGTAGCGCCCTTTGAATCCAGCCTCCAGCAGCGCACAGCCAAAGGCCTCCCCCACGCCCCCTTGCCGCACGCCTTCCTCAAAGAAGAAAACCGACTGGCAGCCAGCCGCCGCCTGGGCCGCCTGAAGGTCCAGCGGGACCACACGGTTAAGCTTCAGCAGCTTTACCGGCAAGCCCTGCCCGGCCAGCTGGTTCACTGCCTCGGCAGCAAAGGAGAAGAGCCGGCCATACGTTGCCAGACAGACCGGAGCCTCGGTTTCGCCATAGAGGGAAAAAGCCGCTGTGGTACTGCGGAAATAGGGCGGCTTATAGAGCTCTTTGCCCCTGGGGTAGCGCACGGCGCAAAGGCCTTGGCCCTCTTGGACCAAAAAAGCCAGCTGATCCCGAAGCTCCTCAAAATAGGCGGGAGAATACAGGGTAACGCCCGGGACCGTGCGCAGATAGGCTGCGTCGAATAGGCCTTGATGGGTCTTTCCGTCCTCCCCCACAGCCCCAGCCCGGTCAATGGCCAGAATAATCTTGAGCCCTTGCAGGCTTACATCATGAATCAGTTGGTCATAACCCCGCTGTAAAAAGGTGGAGTACACGGCAAACACCGGCAGCAAGCCTCCGGCGGCCAGCCCACCGGCAAAGGTCAAGGCATGTTCCTCGGCGATGCCCACATCGTAAAAACGGTTTTTAAACTGTTGGCGAAAGCCGGAAAGCCCGGTCCCCGCCTCCATAGCGGCTGTGATGGCGCAGAGTTTTGGGTTCTCTTTGGCCAGGCGGCAGAGGGTATGGCCAAACTCATCGGAGAAGCTTTGGGCTTTTTCTCCGGTATCGCCAGTATCCACGTCAAATCCCGAAAGCCCGTGATACAAGCTGGGCGATTGCTCCGCGTACTGGTAGCCCTTTCCCTTATAGGTGCGCACATGGAGCAGCACCGGCTTACGGATTAGCTTTGCGGCCTCCAGGGCTTCGGATAGGGACTTGATGTCGTGCCCGTCAAAGGGCCCATAGTAGGCAAAGCCTAAATCGCTGAAGATGTTAGAATTATACAGGAGCTTCTTTAGGTTTCCCTTAACCCGCCGCATGCTTCGGGCAATAGGCGGGCCCACCACCGGCAAACGCCGCAGGGCGTCCTCCACACTGCTTTTTGCCTTGATGTAGCCCGGCTTGGTGCGCATATAGGTTAAATACCGGGCAATGGAGCCCACATTCTTCGAAATGGACATGGTGTTGTCGTTAAGGATGACGATTAGGTTCCGCCTTAGCTGGCCAGCGTTGTTCAGCCCCTCATAGGCCAGACCGCCAGTCAGAGCGCCATCGCCAATGACAGCCACCACATGGCCTTCTCTGCCTTGCAGGTGCGCCGCTTCCGAAAGGCCCAGAGCGCTGGAAATGGAGGCGCTGCTGTGTCCGCTGGTAAAAGGGTCGCAGGAACTTTCCTCCCGGCAGGGAAAGCCGGAAAGCCCCCCCTCTTGGCGCAGGCTGGCAAAGCTGGGATAGCGGCCAGTCAGCAGCTTATAGGGATAGCTTTGGTGCCCCACATCCCAAACAATGGCGTCCTCAGGGGGACAAAAGGCCAGGCAGAGGGCCACCGTCAGCTCCACCACGCCTAAGTTGGAGGCCAAATGCCCTCCATTATCGGAGACCATGCGAATGATGGCCTCCCGCATCTCCTGGCAGAGCGGTCCCAGCAAAGCTGGATCCAACTGTTTCACATCCTCTGCGGAGCGGATATTTTCCAGCAAACTTCCCATAGCTTTCCCCCCAGCGGGTCCCATTTTCCCCATTCTCTTCCCCGCTTACCGGGAGAGGCCCAGCGCCAGCTTGGCGGCGGTGACGGTGTTTCGCATGAGCATGGCAATGGTCATAGGCCCTACCCCGCCAGGAACCGGAGTCAGAAAAGCGGCCAGCTTGTCCGCCTCTTCAAAGACCACGTCTCCGCAGAGCTTGCCGTTGGCGTCCCGGTTCATGCCTACATCAATAACCACCGCGCCGGGTTTGATCATATTCCCCGTAACAAAACCGGCCCTGCCTACAGCGGAGACCAGAATGTCCGCCCGGCGGCAGATTTCCGGCAGATTTCGGGTTTTGCTGTGGCAGATGGTGACCGTGCCGTTTTGGTGGAGCAGCAGCATAGCCATAGGCTTTCCCACAATGTCGCTGCGGCCAATGACCACGCAGTCCTTCCCGGCAATCTCCACGCCGGTGGAGCGGATGAGCTCAATGACTCCGGCCGGGGTGCAGGGCAAAAAGTGGTAGCGTCCCTGCATAATCTTTCCCACATTATAGGCGTGGAACGCGTCTACATCCTTTTCCGGCGCAATGGCCTCCACCACGCCCGCCTCGTCCAGGCCCTCCGGCAGCGGAGACTGGACCAAAATCCCGTGAATTTTGGGGTCCTGGTTCAGCTGGCGGATGAGCGCCAGCAAGGCATCCTGGGAGGTTCCGGCAGGCAGGGCGTGCTCTTCCGAATAGACGCCAACCTCGGCGCAAGCCTTTTTCTTGTTATTCACGTAAATACGGGATGCTGGGTCATCCCCCACAATGACCACCGCCAGACCGGGCTGCGTACCCTGCGTGGTCAATTCCGCCGCCTCCTGGGCGGCCTGGGCCCGTACTTGAGCGGCCACCGCCTTGCCATCTATGATCTGCGCCATTTATTCCGCCTCCTTTTGGGTTTCGTCTCCGGCCTCAGCACTCTCTTTCGGCTGCTGGGGTTCATCCTCATCTGCAGGCGCTTCCCCGCTCGTTGCGGAAGCTTCCTGATCCGCGTCCTCCTCGTAGGGCGGCAGGCCGCCGAAAATGGTGCTGGCTTCCAGCTGGGGCTCTCCCTCTTCCAGACCCATCGCCTCTACAATGGCGGCACTGCCGCAGCCCGAAAGGCTCTTTCTGTGACGGAAGACAAGGAGCAGGCCCACGCCTGCCACCACACCTGCCGCAGCTACCAGTTGGGAGATTTTAAAGCTGCCCAGCATCAGGCTGTCGGTTCGGGTGCCCTCAATGAAAAAGCGTACCGCGCCATACCAAATCAGGTACAAAATGAAGGTCTGGCCGTCATAGCGGCGGAGCTTGCGGGTAAAGAAGTGCAGCAGCACAAAGCCCAGCAGGCATAGAATGGACTCATACAGGAAGCAAGGATGAACCGGCCCCTCTGGCACCACAGCACGGGTGTTGTCGCTGAGCATGCCCCAGGGCAGCGTGGTCGCCGCGCCAAAGCACTCCTGGTTCACAAAATTACCCCAGCGCCCCACGCCCTGGCCAATGAGAAAGCCCAAAGAGGCCAAGTCCAGTACCGCTGGAACGGGAAGCTTCCGCCACTTGGCCACCAAACCTCCGAAAACCATGGCCCCAATAAAGCCGCCATAGATGGCAATGCCGCCATCATGGATAAAAAGAATCTGGATGGGGTCGTTCCAATATTTATCGCCGGGATAGAAAATCACGTAGTACAGCCGGGCGCACACAATGCCTCCCACCGTACCAGCCAGCACCGCGTCAATCAGGCGGTCCATGTCGATGCTCATTTTTTTCGCGCTGCGCCAGGCATAGACCATGGCCAAAAAGAAGCCCACGGCAATGATGACTCCATACCAGCGAATGTCGTAGTTTCCAATGGAAAAGGCCACCTCGTTTACGGTAAACCGAAGCCCCAGTCCAGGGAACTCCACCAAATGGCTCATCTGCATCCGTCCTTTCTCAGGCCGAAAACTTTCATAAACGGCATAATGTAAAATTTTTATAGTTTAGCAGGGCCTTATCAGGGAAAGCACGCTCCGGTCTTCCCGAAAGATGGCGCACTGCTCCGCGGCCTGCTCCAAGCGCAGGTCCACCAAAGCATCGATATAGGCAAAGAGATTCTGGCCGCGAAAGGCGGAGTCCGCCAGCCAATTTGCGATGCTGGCCGGGCTGTTCAAAGAGGCAACGCAGTCTCCGTACAAGCTCCGCTTGGCCCGCTGGAATTCCTCCTGGCCAATGCCCTGACGCAGCAGCCGGGCGGCCTCTTCCCGGATCATCTCCACCGCTGCCGCCGGGTCTCGGGATTCGCCGCCGAACATGGCTGTGGCAAATCCCATCCCTTCAAAATACTGATAGCTGAAGCTGGAATCATTGACCAGCCCCGCGTCCAGCAGCCGCCGGAACAGCGGGGAAGCATCTGAGGCCATCACTTCCAGTAGCACATTTACCGCCGCCAACTCCCGCTCCGAGCGAAGAGCGCCCCCTTTGTCCTTGTAACCAAACTGAAACACCGGCATGGACACAGAAAGCTTCTCCTCTACTAAGGGGCGCAGAATGGTTTCCGGCTCATCGGGAAAAATCCGCCGGACCTGTACGGGCGGACAGGGCTTGAGCATCCGCCCGCAAACCTCCAGCACCCGGTCCCGGTCAAAGTTTCCCGCCAGCACCAAAACCATGTTGTTGAGGTTATAGAAGGTGCGGTAGCAGCGGTACAGCAGCTCTGGGGTGATTTTTTCAATGCTCTCCACCGTCCCGGCCGCATCCTCCCGCACAGGATGCTGGTGGTACATAGCCCGCAGATAATTGGAAAAAACCCGCCAGCTAGGGAGATCATCGTACATTTTAATTTCCTGGGCAATGATTCCCCGCTCCTTGGCCACGGTCTCTGGAGTAAAATAGGGAGACTGGACAAAATCCAGCAGAATTTCCAGCGACTCATAGAGCCGGTCTGTACAGGAGAACACATAACAGGTGGAGTCGTACCCAGTGTAGGCGTTGGCGTTGGCCCCCACAGCCGCAAACCGGGCAAAGGCGTCGCCATCTTCACTCTCGAACAGCTTGTGTTCCAAGTAATGGGCAATGCCTTCCGGAACCTGTTGGGGCGCCGCCTCGTCACTGCGTTGAAAACAGTTGTCCATGGAGCCATAGCGGGCGCCGAAAATTGCCTGAGTGGTACTGCCCCGCTCTTTGGGATACAGATAGATCGCTAGCCCGGAAGGATGACGGTATTGGTAGTAGCAGTCTCCGGTGCGGCTGCTGGAAATCAGTTGCGGTTCCATCCTTCCCCGCCTCCTTTCAACGTATAGACCACCGCCGGTTTCAGCCGGCTGGCGGCAGAGGCCACATCCGCGATGGTACAGGCCTGAACCTGTTTCACCGCCTCCTCTGGCGTTAGACCATCCTGGTCAAAGGCCCGGCCCAAGTACCAGCCCTCCACCCGGTGCAGGGAGTCCTCCACCGCCCGCAGGGAACCGCATAAATAGAGCTGGGCGCAACGCAGTTCTTCCGGCGTAATATGACCGCTCCGCAAGGCCTCCACCTGTTCTAAAATAGCAGCCTCCGCCTGTTGCAGGCTGGCGGTTTCCACACCGCTTTCAATAAAGAGCGCTCCGCTGGCCCAGGAATAGGCCGAATCGCAGTAGTAGCACAGGCCCTGCTCCTCCCGCACCTTTAAAAAGAGTTTGGAACTGGTGGGCTCCCCCAGCACAGCGCTGGTAAGGAGGAACAGCATCCGTTCCTCCGGCGCGGCTTGAACCCGGTAGGCCATGGCAAGCTTGGACTGGCCCACAGGTTGCTCCTCCGTGACGCGAAGACAGCTTGCCGGCTCCTGGTAAGGCACAGGCCCCAACAGGCGGGGGCTGCCCAAACCGGCAAAGTTCTGCCGGAAAGCCTCCACATCCGGGCGGCAGTCCCCTAAGGTGAACACCTCAAACCGGGCCTCCCGCAGCAGGCGGGCCCAAGCCTCCGTCAGCGGAGGGCGCTCCAACGCGGCTAGGTCTTCCCGGCTTCCCATGCGGCCAATGCCCGCTGGCTGGCCTTGGAACAGAAGCTCCTGGCATCGCCGGTGGGCATAGAGCATTTTGTCGCTGAACTCAGCATCCTTCTGCTCCAGAAGCTGGCGCTTCTCCTGGTCAAAACCATCTTGAGGAAATAAGCCCTCTGCATCGGTCAAAGGAGCCAGCAGCACGCTGAACAACAGGCGGGAAAGCTCCAAAAACATGTCCTCGCCCCCAAAGGCATAGCGGCTGGCAATGCCTCCGGCGGAAAGGCTCAAGCACTGGTAGGGCCCGATCTGCTGGACCCCAGAAGCAAGAGAAGCGCCATACAGCTCCGCCAAACGGCGGCCAAGAGCCGTGTAGTCCGGATACTGCCGGGTCGCCCGGCTGGCTAAAGCGGGCAGAATGGCATATTGAGCCGCAAGGGCTCCGGTGGTCAGGGGGACCAACAGGTTCACCGTGATCCGCATAGTTTTGAAGCTGGGATCCGTAAAGGACGTCAGCCTTACAGACGGGCTAAGCTGGCAGATCTTGGTCTCACACATAGCAGCGCTCCTAAAGCATCAGCAAAAATACCGTCAAATGGTGCCGAAGATGCGGTCCCCCGCATCGCCCAAACCCGGCAAAATATAGCCGTTCTCATTGAGCCTCTCGTCCACCGCCGCGCAGTAAACGTGTACATCGGGATGAGCCACGGTCAATACCTTCAGCCCCTCCGGCGCGGCAATGATGCACAAGAATTTTATGCTTTTGGGCTGGCTGCGCTTGACAATGGAAATAGCGTCCATGGCGGAACCGCCAGTGGCCAGCATGGGGTCCAGCACGATAACGTCCCGCTCGGTGATATCCTGGGGCAGCTTGTTATAATACTCCACCGGCTTCAAGGTGTCGTGGTCCCGGTACAGACCGATGTGCCCCACCTTGGCGGAGGGCACCAGGTTCAGCATTCCATCCACCATGCCCAGGCCCGCCCGCAGAATCGGGACAAAGGCCAGCTTCCGCCCAGCGATCACTTTGGTGGTGGTCTTCTGCATGGGGGTCTCCGTCTCCACTTCCATTAAGGGCAGGTCCCGGGTTGCCTCATAGCACATCAGGTTGGCTATCTCGCAGACCAGTGCCCGGAACTCCTTGGTTCCGGTATCCTTGCTGCGCAGGAAGCTGAGCTTGTGCTGAATCAGCGGATGGTCCATGACAAAGACGTTCTTATACGGCGTCATAATCTTCCTCCCAAACGATTTATATTTCTCCAGACTCAATCTGCGCGATCTGTCCCACGCGGCGGGCATGGCGGCCCCCTTCAAATTCCGTATCCAGGTAGGCCTGTAAAATCTTCAGTCCTGTGGCCGCGTCTACCACGTTGCCGCCCATGCAGAGGATGTTGGAGTCATTGTCCTTGCGGGTCATCCGAGCGCATTCCTCGTTGGTACAAACCGAAGCCCGCGCTCCCTTCACCTTGTTGGCGGCAATGGAGATGCCAATGCCAGTGGTGCAGATCAGTACCCCCAAATCCGCCTGGCCAGAGGCCACCGCCCGGGCAACCTTTACGGCAATCAGGGGATAATCCACTGATTCCTTGGTAAAGGTCCCAAAATCCTCAAACGGGATGTCCCGCTGTTTCAAATAGTCCCGCACGGCCTGGGCCAATTCCAAGCCGCCGTGGTCGCATCCTATGGCCAATTTCATAGGTTATTCCTCCTCTTGTCCCAATTCCTTTTTCCGTTTCAGCTCCCGCTCCGCTTGGGGCAGGCGCAGATAGACAGGCAGCAGCGCCGCTGGGTCCAGGACTGGCTTGTCCGCCGCCAACAGGGCCACACTGCCCGCCCGCTGATAGCGGACAGCCTCCGGAGCCAGCCGGGCTCCCCAACTGGCAAAGGCCTGCTGGCATAGGGCCGCACCGTCTCCCAACAGCAGGAGCCGCTCGCCATATTGCCGGCATTCCTCCCCCAGTTGAGCAATGGAAATAGCACGGTCCTCTGTCAGCCGGACCAGCCGCCCGCCTTCTGCGCGGAACAAAGCGTTATATACCTGGCTCCGGCGGGCGTCCATAGCCGCGCAAAGGATGCCGCCCGCGCAGCTGAGCCCTCCATAGGCAATGGCTTCCAGTGTCGGCACCCCGCAGCAGGGCGTGTTGAGCGGCAGGGCCATTCCCTTTACACAGGCCACTCCAATGCGGACCCCAGTGAAGGAGCCCGGACCGCTGGCCACGGCGAAGCGGTCCAAATCGCCGCAGCAAAGGCCAAGATTCCGCAGCAGCGCCTCTACCATAGGCATAAGGGTTTGGCTGTGGGTCTGCTTGGTGTTCACAAAGAACTCGCCCAGCAGCGCGCCATCCTTGGCCACCGCCGCCGACGCCGCGCCCGCTGACGACTCAACTCCTAAAACCAGCATACTATAGCCATCCTTTCCAACCGTCTATGGTAATCCGCCTTTGGTCCTCCCCTTGTCCGGGCTGAATGTCCACAGCAATCCGCTTTTCCGGCAGAGCGCCCTCAATATTCTCGCTCCACTCAATGGCCAGCACCCGGTCTGACTCCAAGTAGTCGAAGAAGCCGGTGGACTCCAAGTCCTCCCAGGTTTCAATCCGGTACATGTCAAAGTGGTCCAAAATCAGCCGCCCCTGGTATTCATTGACCAGGGCGAAGGTAGGGCTGGAGGCCACATCGCCCGCGCCTAAGCCAATGGCCAGCCCCCGGGTGAAGGCGGTTTTGCCCGCGCCCATGCCGCCTGTAAAGGCAATTACTTCCCCTCCAGCCAGCTGCGCGGCCAGCCGTTCGCCCAATGCTTGGGTTTCCGCCGGAGAATGGGTCACAAATTCCTGCGTCATCGCCCCTTAGAACAGTCCGTGAATCACGGACGCGTCGTCCACATCGATCTTCTCCGCCGCCGGAACCTTGGGCAGGCCGGGCATGGTCATAATGTCTCCCGCGTAAGCCACCACAAAACCCGCGCCGGAGGACAGCTTCAAATCCCGAATGGTAACGGTGAAGCCTGTAGGCCGTCCCAGCAGAGCCGGGTCATCGGAGAGAGAATACTGGGTCTTTGCAATGCACACCGGCATTTTGTCGCCGCCCAGGGCTTTGATTTCCTTAAGAGACTTGACTGCCTGATTGGTAAAGCTGACGTGGGCCGCGCCATAAATCGTTTTGGCGATGGTCTCAATCTTCTCCTCCACCGGGGCCTCATCCGGATAGATGGGGGCAAAATGAGACTGGGTTTGGCCGATTATCTGGCACACGGTTTCCGCCAGAGCCTTGCCGCCCTCGCCGCCCTTGCCGAACACCTCGGACAGCGCGTAAGGTACGCCCAACTCCTTGCAGCAGTTGTCAATGATCTGGAGCTCTTTATCCGTGTCTGTGCCGAAGCGGTTGATGGCCACGACCACAGGTACGCCGTATTTGCCCATATTCTCCACATGGGCCTTTAAATTCACGATGCCCTTTTCCAGCGCCGCCACATTTTCCGCGCCCAAGTCCGCCTTGGCCACGCCGCCGTTGTATTTCAGGGCCCGTACTGTGGCGACAACCACAACGCAGTCTGGAGAAAGCCCTGCCATGCGGCACTTGATGTCCATAAATTTTTCCGCGCCCAGGTCCGAGCCGAAGCCCGCCTCGGTGATGCAGTAGTCCGCCAGCTTCAGCGCCAGCCGGGTGGCCCGCACCGAGTTGCAGCCATGGGCAATGTTAGCAAAGGGCCCGCCATGCATAATGGCCGGGGTGCCTTCCAAGGTCTGGACCAGGTTGGGGTTCACCGCGTCCCGCAACAGAGCGGCCATTGCGCCCTCGGCTTTGATATCCCGTGCATAAACCGGCTTGCCCTCATAATTGTAGGCAATGAGGATGTTGCCCAGCCGCTGCTTCAAATCCGGCATATCCTTGGCCAGACACAGGATGGCCATAACCTCGCTGGCTACGGTGATAATGAAGTTGTCCTCCCGGGGCACGCCGTTGATTTTGCCACCCAGGCCCACAATCACATTGCGCAGGGCCCGGTCGTTCATGTCTAGACAGCGTTTGATCAAAATGCGCCGGGGATCAATGCCCAAAGGGTTGCCCTGCTGCATGTGGTTGTCCAACATGGCGCAGCAGAGATTGTTGGCGGAGGTAATGGCGTGCATATCGCCGGTAAAATGCAGGTTGATATCTTCCATGGGCAGCACCTGGGCATAGCCGCCCCCCGCCGCGCCGCCTTTGATGCCGAATACCGGCCCCAGGGAAGGCTCCCGCAGGGCGATCACGGCCTTTTTCCCAATCTTCGCCATAGCCTGTCCCAGACCGGCGGTGGTGGTGGTCTTTCCCTCGCCTGCGGGCGTGGGGTTGATGGCGGTGACCAAAATCAGTTTGCCATCCGGCCGGTCCCGCAGCCGCTGAAAGGCTTCCGCGTTGATCTTCGCTTTGTACTTGCCATAGAATTCCAGCTCGTCCTCCAAAAGCCCCAGCTCGGCCCCCACTTCCCTGACGGGCTTGAGCGCGGCGCTCTGGGCGATCTCAATATCGGTCATCATGTAGCCTCAACACCTTTCCTGTTTTTCATTATGGGCTGTGTCCATTATAAATTATCTTTCCAAAATAGTAAAGCCCGAATCAAAAAAACTTGCTGAATCCGGCTCTTTGTGCTATAATTAATCTGGATTTTTATTCAGAAACCGCATTCTTCCGGCAACCCCGGGCAAAATTATAGAAGGAAATCACTATGTGGAATCAGTTTGGAAAAGCGTTTGTTGACTATCTGAAACGGGCGGACATCATCCTTTGGCTGCTGCTGGCGGGGATTTCCACCTATAGCCTGCTGCTTCTCAAAAGCGTCTCCCGGGCCACGCCCGACGACTACTTCCGCACCCAGGTGATGGCCATTGGCCTGGGCGTCTGCGGCGCGGTGTTCGTCAGCCTGATGGACTATGCGGACCTGGCCGGCTTTTGGAAGCTGATCACCGGATTCTCTATCTTTTTGATGATTTACACCTACTTTTTCGGGGAACGGATCCAGGGCTCCGGCGGCGTGGACGCGAGAGCTTGGATTCAGATTTTGGGCCGGACATTCCAGACTTCGGAGCTGGTGAAGGTGGCGTTTATGATCACTTATGCCAAGCATCTGGATATGGTCAAAAGCCGGGGCAGGCTGGACGAGTTTCCACAAGTGGTGCTGCTGGGCTGCCATGCGTTGGTGTTCCTGCTGCTGTGCCAGCTTCAAGGTGACACTGGCGCGACAGTGGTGTTTTTCTTTATGTTTGTTGCCATGAGCCTAGCCGCGGGGGTACAGCTGCGGTACTTCGCCATTCTGGCCGGAATGATTTTGGTGGGTCTCCCTCTGGCTTGGCGCTATATTATGCCTGACTATCAAAAAGCCCGCTTTATCGCGGTCTTTAACCTGGACGACCCGGACGTGCGCCTGCAAGACGGTTACCAGCAATGGCAGGGACGCATTTCCATTGGAAGCGGGAAGCTCAAAGGCCAAGGACTTTTTGAGGGAAGCCGGGTAGCCAGCAATGTAGTGGTTTTTCAGCAGAGCGATTTTATCTTCTCTGTCGCGGGAGAAGAGTTGGGCTTTATCGGCTGTGTGCTGATTATGGTGCTGCTGCTGTTGTTTATGCTTAAAGTGCTCCATGTTGCCGGTTCCGCCCGCGATGAGCTGGGCCGGTTCATCTGCTACGGCTATTTCGGGTGGATTGCTTTGCAGTCCGTGGCAAACATCGGCATGTGCGTGGCCATGCTGCCCGCTATGGGCGTAACCCTCCCCTTTTTCAGTGCCGGCGGCTCTTCGGCCGCCTGCCTGTACCTGGGCTTCGGGCTGGTACAGAGCGTCCACATGCGGCGGCGGGAAATTGACGGGCTTCACCTAAAACAAAAATCCCCCCTGCGTTTTGCTTACAAGCAGGGAAAGGTTGGCCGGGAACTAAGAAAAATGTGAGGAAAAACCACCTTTTAGCAGGACAGTGCTCTGCCGCTCAAATGAAGGAGATACAGAGAAATAGAGCCGCCCAGCTCTTTGGATGAAAAAAGGCACACCGTCTTTCCCGATGGTGTGCCTTTTCCTTTTTGAATGAGTTTATATGCCATCCACAAACTCCCGGAACCGGGGCAGCATGCCAATTTTGTCCGGTGTGTGGGGCGGCATCTGTAGAATGTCATAACCAGGGAGATTGTTTCCCTCCACCAGCACTGGGCCGGTGGGCGTCACAGCCACATCCCAGCCTACATAACGCATCTGAGGCACCAGTCGCGCCGCTTCTTGGCAGAGGGCTTTCGCCTCATCCCAAAGCGGGACTTGGAAGCCCTCTATGGCCACGCCCGTCTGCGGATGGACCGTATAGGTCTTGCGGTCCTTGTCATAACCGGGATACTGGACCCGGCCTGTGTCCATATCCAAAGGCGCGAACATGCCGCCGGAGTGCAGGTTGTCCACCGGGCGGCCGCCGTTGCCAATGCGGATATGGGCGTACACTATATGAGGCCCGCTCTCGTTGAGAATGGTGACAATGCGGAGGGTGTTAATGGAGCAGGGGTTCAGCCGGTCCAGGTCTGGGTGCTGGGCCAGGACCTCTTCCACCACCCCGGTGTTCCCCGCCTTTAGAGTGTTATACAGCTCCTCCAGATCGGGGTAGTCTTTTCGAAACAGCTTTTCAACGCCTTTGCCTCCAGTGCCGTCCTCAGGCTTGACCATAACCGCCTCCCGGTCCTGCCAGAAGCGCAGAAACTCCCCCCGGCTGGCCTGGGAAAAATCCAGCCATTCCCGGCCCACATAGGGGGCAAATTTGCGGTAGAACTCACTTTTGTTGTCAAAGAAATGATAATATTCCCGGTCGTTTAAAAGCTGAACCAAAGTGTTGTTTACGCTCCGGGTCACATAGGTGGCCCGCTGTTCTGGGGTCAGATTATAGAACTCGCACAGCAGATAGTCGTTGAAGCCTGCCCCGTACCGGAAGCCGCAGCCGGCTACGTCCAGCAAAATACCCAAACTGCTCCGGCCCGTGGCCTGGCGAACCGCCTTCACCGTGCGGAATAGCTCAGGTACATCCATACGGGCGGCGCAGTGCAGCACATATCCCAGTTTGCCCAGCATACCTGTCCCTCCTTACCGGCCAAAAGCCCGGCGTTGCTTTTCCGCAATCCGCTCCCGGCGGCGCTGGGTCTCTTCCTGGTTCAGCCGCAGTTCCCCCTCGTTGGTAATCTCCAACACAGAGCCCTCTGCCGCCCCGGAGGGCAGTTCAGCCTGTTCGATGGCGAAATACCGCTGATCCGCGTCTTCGCACAGAGCGTATTTTCCCTCGAACCGGTCAATAATCAGCTGTTTCATGGTTGTTTCCTTTCCTTTGTCATTCTTATCGTTCCGTTTTTATTCGAATGGTTTCTCCATCAAACAGGAGTACCACATCTCCATCGGTGTCCGTCCGGTAAATCTGGGCTCCGGCCTCTTCCAAGGTGCGCAGAGGCTCTTCGCGGGGCAGCTGGTTTCGGTCCTTCCCCACGCTGACCACCGCCAGCTGAGGGGAAACAGCCGACACAAACGCCGCAGTTGTCGAGGTCTTGCTGCCGTGATGGGCCACTTTTAGCACATGGGCGGAAAGGTCTTGTCCCGATTCCAACAGGTCCTTCTCCGCCTTTTTCTCCATATCCCCACAGAATAAAGCGGCAAACCCTTGGCATTCCAACCGGAGTACTAAGGAGGCGTTGTTTGAATCCTTGTACTTCTCCACTGGCCCCAGAGCGGTCAAAGTAGCCGCGCCCAACCGGATGGAATGGCCCGGCTCCAAGGTAATCTGAGGCAGGCCGTAAAGCGCCTTATTTAAAGCGGCGTACTCCTCGGAATCTGGCAGGACCTCGAAAGGAAGAGGGCCGCGCACAAAGGCGTTTACGGAGAAATCCGCCAGCACCTGGGGCATGCCGCCAATGTGGTCTTTGTCCGGATGGGACATGATCAGGTACTCCAAAGACTCTACCCCGAAGCGCCGCAGATAGCTGCCAGTCAGATCATCCGGCATGCAGTAGCCCGCGTCTAACAAAGCCGAGCGGCCTTGGCTGCGGATGAGGATGGCGTCAGCCTTGCCCACATCGATAAAATGAAGCTCCAACAGCTCCCGGCTTCCCAGGGGCTGGCTGAGGCCCGAGCGCTCCAACGCCCAGCCCCAGAATTGCTTCCCTACCGGCAGAAGCGACAGCATCAGCAAAAGCGCTGCCAAAGGGAAAGCAAGCTGCCCAAGCCGCTTCCTATGCTGGCGGCGGGCTTGAGCCGGTCCAGGCTGTTTCATGCTCTCACTTCCTTCGGAAAGTGCTTCCGGTTTCATAGCCGTCCTTCCAAACAAAAACGACAGGGAAAAATTTCCCAAATGTATAGCTTGCGTACATTATAGCACATCTTTACGGGTTTGCCAAGCCGGAAGCTGTCGAATCCGGGGGTGTTTTTTCTGACTTCAGATAGTCCAACAATCCGTTGTAAATGGCGGCCGCCATATCCTTCTGGTAAACCCCGGTGGAGAGTTTTTGGGCTTCTTCCGGATTGGAAAGAAAACCGCACTCCACCAACACGGCCGGAACCTGGCAATGGTAGAGCAAATAGATATTTTCTTCGGCCGCTTTGTTTTCCCGCTTATTTTCCGGCTGCAAAGAGTACACAATGCTTTTCCGGATGGATTCGGCCAGCCGGGCGCTTTCCTCCCGGTTGTTCGAATAGAAAACCTGAGCTCCGCTATACTTTCCCTGGGAAAAATGATTCTGATGGATGCTGATCAGGATACAGTCCCCCGCCTCCTCTACCATGCGCAGGCGGGCCTTGGTGTCCGACTTTTTTCGGGCCGAAATACTGCCCAGGCTTTGATCCCCCACAGACAGATCCCCATCACGCACCATAATCACGTCGAACTGGTTCAGCTTCAAATGCTTCTCCAACTCCAGGGCTACCGCCAGGTTTACGTCCTTTTCCAGTACGCCGTTAACGCCCACAGCGCCGCCATCCTCGCCGCCGTGGCCCGCGTCCAGCACAATCGTCCCTTTCTTCTCAAATAACTCCGCATGGAACGCCACAACGCCAAAGGCCTGTAAAGTTTGCGCCGCAAACAGGGCCAGAGAGCCTAAAAACAGAATCCAAACCCAAAATTTTCGCTTCATGGGCCCACCTCCCGAAAAAAATTATGCCAAAGCCAGCGGAAATATGCCCTTTTCAAACGGAAGCGGCTGTGATATAATTGAATGTGAATGTAGTAAAAATTTGCGTGCGCATGGAATGCACAGCTAAAGGGATGACATGAGTATGAAAATTAAGGACTTGCTGGCCCGGGACCAGGTGACGTTCTCCTGTGAGATCTTCCCGCCCAAAAAGGAAAGCGGTTTCCAAGGAGTCTTTCAAGTGGCGGAAAGCATTTGCAAATTGGGCGTAGACTTTGTCAGCGTTACCTATGGCGCAGGCGGCAGCACCACCAAAAAGACGGTAGAGGTAGCCTCGCATATCCAAAACGGCCAAGGTACGACCGCCTTAGCCCATCTAACTTGTATTGACTCTACAAAGGAACAGGTTAAATCACAATTGGCCCGGCTGCGGGAGCAGGGAATTGAAAACATTATGGCGCTGCGTGGCGACAAGCCGGAAAACTTTACAGAAACGTCCAGCTATGCCCACGCCATTGACCTTGTAACGGAAATCCGGTCGGCGGGCGGGTTCTGCGTAGGTGGCGCCTGCTACCCGGAGGGCCATATGGAATGCCCGCATAAGGCGGAAGACATCGGCTATTTACGGGAAAAAGTAAATGCGGGCTGCGATTTTTTGACCACCCAAATGTTTTTTGATAATAATGTGTACTACAATTTTTTATACCGCACTCTTTCCGCCGGAATCCAGGTTCCCATTATTCCAGGCATCATGCCTATTATCAACGCCAACCAAGTCCGGCGCTCCCAGGAGCTTTCCGGAGCCACCATGCCGCCTCGTTTTTTGGCCATTGCGGACAAATTTGCTGAGAATCCGCTGGCTATGGAACAGGCTGGCATTGCATATGCAACGGACCAGATTGTGGATCTGGTTGCAAACGGAGTGAAACATATTCACTTATATACCATGAACCGCCCCCAGACGGCCGAGCGGATTTTGGCTAATCTGAGCCATATTGTGCGGTGACGCCAATGGTGAATCAGAACGAAATCTTACGTTATTTGGGGGCGTCCACCACTAATGATACATTGGATGCCTTGATCAGCCGGGCGCGGGAGGCGGTTGAAAAAGCCATGCGGCCACGGCACTTGGTCCGGCATATTTCTTTGCAGGTGGATGCTCCATTGGAAACGGTAATCCTAGCCGGAACTCCCCTCCCTAGCCGTGATTTAGCCCAGCATCTACAGGGATGCCAGGAGGGATTTCTATTTGCCTGTACGCTAGGGCCAGACATCGATGCTCTGGTAAAGCGGTATACTTTGACAGAGCCTGCTATGCTGCCTGTCATCCAGGCGGTAGCTGCGGCTTATACGGAGTCTTACGCTGATGAGGCCCAGCGGCCCTTAGAGGGTTACGCTCAGGAGCGGGGCCTCTATCTGCGCCCCCGCTATAGCCCCGGCTATGGCGACTTTGCTTTGCATTACCAGCGGTTTTTGTTTGATGCGCTAGAAATATCAAAAAGGATTGGCGTAACACTGACAGAAGATTTTATTATGATACCCTTTAAATCCGTTACGGCGGTGATAGGTCTTTCAAGTGATCCCTCTCTTTGCCATATCAACAAATGTATGACCTGCACGGCAAAAAATTGCCCTTTTAGGAAGGAAGCAGAATAGAATGTTTGATTTCAATGAATATTGGGGGAAACGCCCTCTCTTTTTTGATGGAGCTATGGGCACGGTTTTGCAAGAGAATGGCCTGCGTCCTGGCGAAGCACCGGAGCGCTGGAACTTGACACAGCCAGAAACCATTTTGAACGTTCACCAAAGCTATTTAGCGGCTGGCGCGGATATTATTACCGCCAACACGTTTGGAGCAAACCCTTTTAAGTGCCGGGAAAACAACATAGACCTGGAAGCTGTCGTCCATGCTGGGGTGAGCGTGGCCCGGCGGGCAGTGGAGCAGGCGGGGCGAGGCGCGGTGGCATTGGACATTGGCCCCAATGGTAAGCTGCTGGCTCCCCTAGGAGACCTGCCCTTTGAGGAAGCGGTAACCGCCTTTGCCCGGATGGCTCGAGCTGGTGCGGCTGCTGGCGCGGATTGTGCGCTGATTGAAACCATGGGTGATCTGTATGAAGCGAAAGCCGCGCTGCTGGCTGTAAAGGAAAACACTTCCCTTCCGGCGTTTGTCACCATGACCTTTGACCAAGAGGGCAAACTGCTCACGGGAGGAGATATTCCCGCTATGGCCGCTGTGCTGGAAGGGCTGGGCGCGGATGTGATTGGCTTTAACTGCGGCCTGGGCCCCCAGCAGATGTTAGAGCTGCTCCCCGTTCTGCGGGCCTGCACCAGTCTTCCTATTCTGGTCAACCCTAACGCGGGCCTGCCTGTGGAGCGGGAGGGACGGACTTATTTTAATGTGGGCCCCGAGGAATTCGCCCAGAAAATGGCGGAGATTCTAGAGGCCGGCGCTTGGCTGGTTGGCGGCTGCTGCGGCACAACGCCGGAGCATATCCGCAAAACCACAGCACGGTGTAAAGACATTTCCTGTGCACCTCTTCCCCATCTTTCCCAAACGGTGGTGGCTTCCGGCATTCAAGCCGTGACCTTTGGAGAAGCGCCAATAATCATCGGTGAGCGCATCAACCCCACAGGCAAGCCTCGCTTTAAGCAAGCTTTGCGGGAAGGCGACCTCCCCTATATCCTGCGGGAAGGGCTGGCACAACAGGATGCCGGGGCCCATATTTTGGATGTGAACGTGGGCTTGCCGGAAATTGACGAAGCAGCGCTGATGGGGCTGGCCGTAAGCGAGTTGCAGTCCGTATCCCCACTGCCTTTGCAAATCGACACGGCGGACCCAGACGTTATGGCTAAGGCTATGCGCCAGTATAATGGCAAAGCTCTGGTAAATTCTGTAACGGCAAAAAGCAGTTCCATGGATGCTGTTTTCCCCTTGGTGAAAAAATATGGCGGC
>CAJUNS010000015.1 GCA_910587995.1 uncultured Oscillospiraceae bacterium
TATTTTCGCACTAACCCGCAATTTGTGCAATATTTATTTTTCAAACAAGGCCTAGAGATTGGCCCGGCGCGGACGGTCCGCGGCCAGCCGCGCTCAGGCTTTGCCGGGCAGGGACGGGGATGCGGCGGCTTCTTCCGGCTCCGGGGCGGTTTCCAGCTCGAACCAGAAGGTGCTGCCTTGGCCCAGCTGGCTGATGACTCCATAAGCGCCCCCGTGCAGGTCCAGCACGTTTTTTACAATGGAGAGCCCCAGCCCGGTGCCCACCTGGGCCCGGCGGTGCTCCCGGTCCACCTTGTAGTACCGGTCCCAAATATCCTGCAGCTTGTCCGGGGGAATGCCCTCCCCCTGGTCCGTGACAGAGACGCGCACCCGGCCCTGCCGCAGCTCCTGGCGCAGGGACACGGTTTTGTCCTCCCCCGCGTAGTTGACCGCGTTGTTCACCAGATTGTACACCACCTGGGAGATTTTCAGCCGGTCCGCCACCACATAGGCCTCCTCTTCCGCCTGGAAGGGAAAGGAGAAGTCCGCCAGCTTGTCGTAGCGGCCCAAAATTTCCCGCACGCTTTCCGTCAGGCTGAACCGTTCCTTGGTCAAGACCAGCACCCCCGCCTCCAGCCGGGACAGGTCCAGCAGGTCGTTGACCAAGTCGTTCAACCGCCCGGCCTCGTCGATGATGATCTGCACGTTCTCCGGGGTGTTCTCCCCAGGCAGGTCCCGCATAACCTCGGCATAGCCCTTAATCATGGTCAGGGGCGTGCGCAGGTCGTGAGAAACATTGGCCAGCAGCTCCCGGCGCAGGGCGTCGGCCTTGGAGAGCTCCGCCGCGGCATAGTTCAGGGTCCCGGCCAGCTCGCTGACCTCCCGGGCGCCCTGGGGCGCGAAGCGAATGCTGTAGTCGCCCCGGGCCAACAGCTTGGCGGCCTCGTTCATCTCGGTGAGAGGGCGGGCGATGCGTCCGGGCAGGAAGGCGGCAAAAAATACACCCAGAGGCGCTAAAATCAGCGTGATGCATACAAGCTGCACCAGCAAAGTGTCCACCGTGGAGTTGAGCATGGTGACCTCCACCTCCACCACCACCAGCCACCAAAGGCCAGAGGCCTGGGCCGTGGAGGCATAAACCAGCAGCTTGGTGCCCCCCGCCCCGGAAAGCCGGGACAGAAACAGCTGGGAATAGCTGCCTCCCAGCAGGTTTACCTGGTCGAAGAAAGCGGCGGCCTCCCGCTGGCTGAGGGCGGCGGCAAGGCTCTCTTTGTAGCTGTATTTCCAGCCCACTGGGTTGCGGCCCAGCTGGTCGAACACATAGATGTTTGCGCCGGTTTTGGCGCACAGGTCCCGGGCGGCGGCGTCCAGGTCCGGGCTTTCCAGCTGGCGGATGAGGGCGGCGGAGATGTTTTTGGCCTCGTGAGTCTTGATGGCCTGATAGGTGGGGGCCAGCAGAAAAAGCTGAAACACCCACAGCAGCGCCGCCGTGGCCAGAGCAAACACCACAAAGCCCAAGGCCATTTGGCCCCGCACACCCATGGGGCGCCGGGGATGCTTCGCCTGTTTCATTTGCGGTTATTCCTTTCCCACAGCACCCGGGCAACCGCCAAAACCGCGTTGGCAGCAAAGCCCGCAATGCCCAGCCCGGCGAAAATGTACAGGGGAACCAGGTTGTCCAGCCCATGGCGGCTGAAGATGAGAACGCCCATGCCCGCCAGGCTGACCAGCACTACGCCCAGCGCCGCCGCTTGGAGCCAAAAGAGCTTCTGTTTCATGGCAATTCCTCCTCTACTCCCCCGCCTCAAAGCGGTAGCCCACCCCCCGCAGGGTGACAATATACCCGCTGTAGGGCCCCAGGCGGCGGCGGAGCAGCTTAATGTGGGTGTCCAGGGTCCGGTCGTCGCCGTAGAAGTCATAGCCCCATACATGGGTCAAAATCATCTCCCGGGTCAAAGCCAGCCCCTTGTTTTGCACCAAGTAACTGAGCAGCTCGTACTCTTTGGGGGAAAGCTCCACCCGCTGGCCGTCCACGGTAACCACCCGGGCGGAAAAGTCCACCGAAAGGCCGCCAAAGCTCTCCACCTGCCGGGGCTGGGCGGCGGCGGGGCGCACCCGGTTCATAATGGCGTGCACCCGCAGCATCAGCTCCTTGGGAGAAAAGGGCTTGACCACATAGTCGTCCGCGCCCAGCTCGAAGCCGTGTATTTTGTCGTACTCCTCCCCCCGGGCGGAGAGCATCAGCACCGGGATGGGGGAAATTTTTTTAATCTCGGCGGCGGCGGAGAATCCGTCCAGTTCGGGCATCATCACGTCCATAACAATCAGGTCATAGGCCTGGGGATTTTTGCGGCACAGCTCCACAGCCTCCATGCCGTTGCGGGCCTCGGAGACCTGGTGGCCCTCAAACTCCGCGTATTTGCGGATAAGGCCGCGAATCTTCTCCTCGTCGTCCACTACTAAAAGCCGGTAGATAGGGCTCACTCCTTCGGAACCAGTCTTTCCTGGCACTCCAGATATTTTTGGCGGGTCTTCTCCACCACCTCGCCCGGCAGCTGGGGGCCGGGCTCTTTGCCGTTTTGGCCGTTGGCGGTCAGCCAGTCCCGCAGGTACTGCTTATCAAAGCTCTCAGGCGAGACCCCGGGCTGGTAGGCCTCCCGGCTCCAAAAACGGCTGCTGTCCGGGGTCAGCACCTCGTCGGCCACCACCAGCTGGCCGTTTTCGTCCAGGCCAAACTCAAACTTGGTGTCCGCGATGATGATGCCCCGCTCATAGGCGTAGTCATAGCAGCGCTGGTAAAGGGCCAGGGCCGCGCCGCAGACCTTTTGGGCCAGCTCCGCGCCCAGCTTCTCTTCCATGTACTCCACAGAAACGTTTACATCGTGGCCCTCCTCGGCCTTGGTGGAGGGGGTGAGAATGGGCTCGGGAAGCTTTTCGGCCAGCCGCATGCCCTGGGGGAGGGCCCTGCCGCAGAAGCCCCCGGTTTTCTCATACTCTTTCCACATAGAGCCAAACAGGTAGCCCCGGATGATAAACTCAAAGGGGAGCATGTTCAGCTTTTTGACCAAAATGGTGCGGCCCTCAAACTCCGGGCCCTGCAGCTGGGGAGGCATGTCCGCCTGGGACTCGGAAACCATATGGTTTTTGACAATGTCGCCGGTGTAGGAGAACCAGAAGGAGGAGAGGGCGTTGAGCACCCGGCCCTTGTCCGGAATGGGGGTGGGAAGGATCACGTCGAAGGCGGAGACCCGGTCGGTGGTGACAATGGCCAGGCGGTCCGGGGCGGTCTGGTAGACTTCGCGGACTTTGCCGCTGATGATTTTTTCCATGGGGAGATCAACCTTTCTTAAGGTAATTTGGGAATAGCTATAGTATAAACGATGGGGGGAGGATTTTCAAGAGGCATGGCACATTCCTCCATTGGCAGGGGCGGACCGGCGCCGCTTACATCTTTGCTTGACCCCAGCCCCACTCTGTAGTAAAATAATTTCAGAAGCACCCCTCCCCGCTTCAGAAAGGATGACGCCAGTATGAAAACCAACGTTAATTTGGAAATCAGCCGCCTCATCGAATACGGCATCCAGACCGCCCTCATCGCTCCCGAGGACCGGGCTTATGCCGCCAACCGCCTCCTGGCCCTGCTGGGCGCGGGAGATTTCTCCCCCGTCCCGGAGGCCCAGGCCCCCCGCTGCCCCGCCGGACCCCTGGAGCGCCTTTGCGCCTGGGCCGTGGAACAGGGCCGGCTGGAGGACAACCAGGACGCCCGGGACCAGTTTGACACCGAGCTCATGGCCTGCCTGACCCCCCGGCCCTCTGAGGTGGCGGCCCGCTTCCAGGCCCTCTACCAGGAAAGCCCCCAAGCCGCCACTGACTATTATTATGGCCTGAGCCGCGCCACCAACTACATCCGGGTGGACCGCGTTGAGAAGGACCGCCTGTGGACCGCCCCCACGCCCTATGGGGACCTGGTGGTTACCATCAACCTCTCCAAGCCCGAGAAGGACCCCAAGGCCATTGCCGCCGCCAAAAACGCTCCCAAGTCCGGCTACCCGGCCTGCGCCCTGTGCCGGGAGAACGAGGGCTATCTGGGCAGCGCCAACCAGGCCGCCCGGGGCAACCACCGGCTCATTCCCCTGGAGCTTTGCGGGGAGCGCTGGTTTTTGCAGTACTCGCCCTATGTGTATTACAACGAGCACTGCATCGTCCTCAGCGAAGCGCACCGGCCCATGAAGGTCAGCCGGGAGAGCTTCCAGCGGCTGTTGGAGTTCGTCACCCTGCTGCCCCACTATTTCCTGGGCTCCAACGCCGACCTGCCCATTGTGGGCGGCTCCATCCTCACCCACGACCACTTCCAGGGCGGGCGCTATGAATTCCCCATGGCCAAGGCCCCCCTGCGGGAAGAGCTGGCGTTCCCCGGCTTTGAGGACGTGCGCGCGGGGATTGTCCACTGGCCCATGTCGGTCATCCGCCTGCGGGCCGGGGACAAGGCCCGGCTGGTGGAGCTGGCGGACCGCATCCTTACCGCCTGGCGGGGCTACAGCGACGCTGGCGCGGACATTCTGGCCTTTACCGGGGACACGCCCCACAACACCATCACCCCCATTGCCCGGCGGCGGGGAGAGGACTTTGAGCTGGACCTGGTTCTGCGCAACAACCGCACCACGGAGGAGCATCCCCTGGGGCTGTTCCATCCCCACAGCGAGTACCACCACATCAAAAAAGAAAACATCGGCCTCATTGAGGTTATGGGTCTGGCCATTCTGCCCCCCCGGCTGCTTACAGAAACCCAGCTGCTGGCCCAGGCCCTGGGAGAACCCCAAAAGGCGGAGGAGATTCTGTCCCGCCCGGAGATGGAGAAGCACCGGCCCTGGTATCAGGAGCTGAAGGCAAAGGCCATTCCCGCCGGAGAGGAAGAGCGGGCCATTCAAGAGAGCATTGGGGAAATCTTCGGGAAAATTCTGGGCAATGCCGGCGTCTATAAGGACCATGAGGCCGGGCGCGCCGCGTTCCGGCGGTTCTGCGCCAGTCTGTGAGCCAGCGCTATCCCCTGAGCTGGCCCCGGCGGCTGGCGTGCCTGTTCTTCCCAGAGCGCTGCCTGTTCTGCGGCCGGGTGGTGCATCCGGGAGTTTTGTTCTGCGCCCTCTGTGAAGAGGACCTGCCGCCGCCCCCGCCTCTGCGGCGCATTGGCGTACCGGGCCGTGTTCCGGCGCCCACCGCCGCCGTTATGCCCTACCGGGGCCGGTGGAGGCGCTGCGTTCTGCGCTACAAATTCCAAGGCTGCCGCTCCCTGGCCCGCCAGCTGGGCTGGTTGATGGCTCAGGCCAGCGCTGTCCTGCCGGCCGGGGGCTTTGACGCGGTGGTCTATGTGCCTCTGGGCAAAAAGCGCCTGCGGGAGCGGGAGTATGACCAAAGCCAGCTTTTAGCCCGGAACATAGGGCGGTTTCTGGGCATCCCGGTGCTGGACGCGTTGGAGAAGGTGAAAAGCACCAAGACGCAGCATGAGCTCAGCCGGACAGAGCGCCTGCACAACCTGGACAAGGCCTTTCGCTGCAAGGCCCGCCTGGAGGGCAAGCGGGTGCTGCTGGTGGATGACATTGTCACCACCGGGGCGACTCTGCGGGAATGCGCGGGAGAGCTGTACCAAGCAGGCGCGGCAGAGGTATGCTGCCTTTGCGCCGGTGTGACGCTGCCCACCTAGCGGTAGGCGCATGCGTGTGCGGGCTTAGATGCATCCTCCCACCTCTGGGCCAACTTCGCGCAGCGAATGTTGGCTTCGCGCAGCGAATGTTGGCTTCGCGCAGCGAACGTTGACTTCGCGCGGCGAATGTTGGCTTCGCGCAGCGAACGTTGACTTCGCGCGGCGAATGTCATTACGTTCCACGCCCCTACAAATCTTACTGATCGGAGAGTGATACCCATGGATATGGAAAAAATAGAGGCCGCTGTCCGGGACATCTTGGAGGCCGCCGGTGAAGACCCTCAGCGGGAGGGCCTGCGGGAGACCCCCGCCCGGGTGGCGAAAATGTACGCGGAGATCTTCTCCGGCCTGGAATCGGACCCCAAAGAGCACTTGAAAATCTTTCATGAAGAGGGCCGCCATGACGAGCTGGTGCTGGTCAAGGACATCCCCCTGTACTCGGTGTGCGAGCACCACCTGCTGCCCTTTACCGGCCGGACCCACATTGCCTACATCCCCAAAAACGGGCGGATTATCGGTCTTTCCAAGCTCTCCCGCATTGTGGACTGCTTTGCCCGGCGTCCCCAGGTCCAAGAGCGCCTGACCGGCCAGGTGGCGGATTTTCTCTACGAAAACCTACAGCCTTTGGGCGTGGCCGTGTTTATGGAGGCGGAGCACCTGTGCATGACCATGCGGGGGGCCCGGGCCGCTGGGGCCAAAACCCGCACCTCCGCCCTGCGGGGCTGCATGCGCACCGACGCCAAAACCCGGGGCGAAGTCATGTCCCTGTTGGGCTGAGGCGGGGCCATGAGCGTTTCTCTTTTTTGCGCCAGGGACCGGGCGTTCCCCCTGACGCGCACCTATGTAATGGGCATTCTCAACGTAACCCCCGACTCCTTTTCCGATGGCGGCGACTACCTGGACCCGGAGGCCGCCCTGGCCCACGCCCTGGAAATGGCCGCGCTTGGCGCGGATATCATCGACGTGGGAGGCCAGTCTACCCGGCCCGGCTATGAGGCGGTCCCCTGGGAGGAAGAGTGGGCCCGGTTAAAGCCGGTTCTGCCTGGCTTGGCGGCGGCGGGGCTGACTCTCAGTGTGGACACCTTTTACCCCCAGGTGGCCCAAAAGGCTCTGGAAGCCGGGGCCCGCATCATCAACGATGTGTCCGGCTTTGGGGATGAGATGCTCCGGGCCGTGGCTGGGTCCGGCTGTGGCTGCGTGGTGATGCATCCCCGGGGCAGCGGGGGCGGCGGGATTTTGGAGGAGGTACGGGCGTTTTTCCTGGAGCGGCGGGAGGCCGCGGCAAAGGCGGGCATCGGCCCGGAGCGGCTGTGCTTTGACCCAGGCATCGGCTTTGGCAAAACCGTGGAGGAAAACCTGCTGCTTATGGCCCAGGTGGGCCGGACCAAACTGGAGGGCAGCGCCTACCTGATGGCCGCGTCCCGGAAGCGGGTAACCGGGGCGGTGTGCGAAAACCCGCCCTTTCGGGAGCGGCTGGCGGCAACCCTGGCGGCACACACAGCGGCGGTGCTGGGGGGCGCGGATTTAGTACGGGTCCACGATGTGAAGGAGGCCGCGCAGGCCGCAAAAATGGCCGACGCCCTCAAAGAAGTAAAAAACACGCACCAATCTTTCTGAGGTAACTATGGAAAAAATCATCATTAAAAACCTGGAAATCTTCGCCTACCACGGCGTCAACCCGGAAGAAAAGCAAAACGGCCAGCGCTTTTTGCTGGATTTGACCCTCTGGGCCGACCTGTCCCAGGCCCGCCAAAGCGACCGCCTGGAGGACACCGTCAACTATGCCGCTGTGCGCAAAACCGTGCAGCGGGCCTTTACCAGCGAAAGTTTCGACCTCATTGAGCGGGCGGGCCATGTGGCCTGCGCGGCTGTGCTGGCGGAGCATCCCAAAGTCTGCCGGGTAGAGCTGCTTCTCAAAAAGCCCGAGGCCCCCATGAACGCCGTGTTCGATTACGCGGCGGTGGAGCTCTTTGCGGAAAGGGGGGCGCAGCCATGTTAGCCGTGCTGGGGCTGGGCTCGAACCTAGGCGACCGGGAGGCCAACCTGGCCGGTGCTTTGGACCGGCTGGAGCAGTTCACGCGGATTCTGGGCATTTCCAATGTGTACGAAACCGCGCCCTTTGACGTGCTCTCCCAACAGGAGGACTACTTGAACTGCTGTGTAATGCTGGACACAGAGCTGGACCCAGAGGCCCTTTTGGACCGCTGCCTGGACATTGAGGCCCAGCTGGGCCGGGTCCGGGAGGAGTACCACGGGGCCCGGACTTTGGACATTGACCTGTTGGTGTGCCAGGGCTTTTCCAGCCAAACGCCCCGGCTGACCCTGCCCCATCCAGGCATTTTGGAACGGGCCTTTGTGATGGTTCCCCTGTCGGACCTGTTCCCAGGCCGGGAGGCTTTGGGGCTGGACTTCTCCGCCGCCTATGAGGCTGTGGACAAGACCGGTGTGCGGCTGTATAAATGAAAACCCTAAGAGAAAAGCGGGGGCCGTTTGAATAAACGGAGCTTCCGCTTTTTGCCGGGCTCCCCTAAGTACGCCGCCGGATAACCAAGGAGTGTCCGTTCCGGAGAGTTTTTCGTGTTCCCCCGCCCGTAGGGCGGGGGAACACAGATGATTATCTCTGTGGTTTGGACACCCCCGATAACCACTTCCCTTTGACTTACCGGGCGGTATTGTGCTATAATGTACGCAAAGCACGTCTTTGAAGAACCCCGCAAGCCTGGAGCGCCGCTTTTTGTTTTGCGGCTTTCTCCCAGCGGGTTCCGCCCTTTGCCCCCACGGGGGCTTCTAAGCCGGAAGCTGCCGGCGGCCGGTGAAAGGCCGCTGGTTTTTCTGTTCATTTTACGGGAAGCCAGAAAGGAAAGCAACAGGATATGGAAAACATGATCGAGATTTTAGCCGCCGAGTTCCAGGTCCGGCCCAACCACGCCCAGGCTGTGGTGGAGCTGCTGGACGAGGGCAACACCGTCCCCTTCATCGCCCGCTACCGCAAGGAGCAGCATGGAGCCATGGACGACCAGACCATCCGGTCTTTGGCGGAGCGCCTGCAATACCTGCGGGGCCTGGACCAGCGCCGGGCCGAGGTGAAGGCCGCCATTGGCCAGCAGGAAAAGCTGACCCCCGAGCTGGCAGCCGCCATCGACTCCGCCGCCACCCTGACCGAGGTGGAGGACCTGTACCGGCCCTTCCGCCCCAAGCGCAAAACACGGGCCAGCGTAGCCCGGGAGCGGGGCCTGGAGCCCCTGGCCCAGCACATCTTCACCGGCATGGGCCCGGACGGCAAACGCCTGGGCGCCGCCTCTTTGGAGGCTCTGGCCGCCCGGTTTGTGGACGGGGAAAAAGGCGTGCCGGACCTGGACGCGGCCTTGCAGGGCGCCAAAGACATCATTGCCGAGGACTTTTCCGACGACGCGGCCATCCGCAAGAGCCTGCGGGAAAAAATGCAGCGCTCCGGCGCGGTCAAGTCCGCCGCCAGCACCGAGGAGGACACGGTTTACCGCATCTACTACGACTTTCAGGAGCCCTTGAAAAAGCTGCAAAGCCACCAGATTCTGGCCATGGACCGGGGCGAGCGGGAGGGCGTGCTCAAGGTCTCGGTGCTGCCTGGGGAGTTGGGCCCCGCTCAGACCATTTTGCGGGAGTTCAGCCCCAGCCACCCCTTTTTGAGCCTGCTGGAAGAAGTGGCCGGGGACGCCTGGGACCGGCTGATCTTCCCCTCTCTGGAGCGGGAGATCCGCAAGGAGCTTACCGAACGGGCGGACGAGCAGGCCATCCACACCTTTGCCCTTAACCTGCGGCCCCTGCTGATGCAGCCTCCGGTCAAGGGCCGGGTGACCCTGGGCTTTGACCCGGCCTACCGCACCGGCTGCAAGCTGGCTGTGGTGGACGGCACCGGCAAGGTGCTGGAAACCGCTGTTATCTACCCCACCAAGCCCCACAACAAGGTGGAGGAATCCAAGCGAGTTCTGCGCCGCCTGTGCGACGCCCACCACATCCAGTGCGTCGCCATTGGCAACGGCACCGCCAGCCGGGAGTCCGAGCTCTTTGTCAGCGAGTTCATTAAGGAGTACGACGGGGGCCTTTCCTACATGGTGGTCAGCGAGGCCGGGGCCTCGGTGTACTCCGCCTCCAAGCTGGGGGCCGAGGAGTTCCCGGACTATGACGTGTCCCTGCGCTCTGCGGTGTCCATTGCCCGGCGGCTGCAGGACCCCCTGGCGGAGCTGGTGAAGATCGACCCCAAGGCCATCGGCGTGGGCCAGTACCAGCACGACATGCCCCAGGCCCGGCTCTCTGAGGCTTTGGACGGGGTGGTGGAAGACTGCGTCAACGCCGTGGGCGTGGACCTGAACACCGCCTCCCCCTCCCTGCTGCGCCGGGTGGCGGGGGTCAGCCCCACGGTGGCCAAAAACGTGGCCGCCTACCGGGAGGAAAACGGCAGCTTCCGCACCCGGCGGGAGCTTTTGAAGGTGCCCAAGCTGGGGCCCAAGGCCTTCCAGCAGTGCGCGGGCTTTCTTCGGGTGCCGGAGAGCGAAAAGGTCCTGGACCGCACAGCGGTGCACCCGGAGTCCTACCCGGCGGCGGAAAAGCTGCTGGAGCTGTGCGGCTACACCCTGGGGGACGTGGGCAGCCTGGGGGAGCTGAACCAGCGCATAGCCCGTCTGGGCGAGGCCAAAGCCGCCGAAGCCTGCGGCGTGGGCCTGCCCACCTTGCGGGACATTGCCGCCGAGCTGCAAAAGCCCGGCCGCGACCCCCGGGACCAGCTGCCTCCGCCTCTGCTGCGCACCGATGTAATGGACGTATCTGATCTGATCCCCGGCATGCGGCTGACCGGCACAGTGCGCAACGTGGTGGACTTTGGGGCCTTCGTTGACATCGGCGTGCACCAGGACGGCCTGGTCCATGTGTCCCAGCTGGCGGACCGTTTTGTGCGCAACCCCAGCGAGGTGGTCAAGGTGGGCGACGTGGTGGACGTGACGGTGCTGGAGGTGGACGAGAAGAAAAAGCGCATCGCCCTGACCATGAAGAAGCAGAAAGCGGAATGAGCGCCCTTTTCAAGGGGCGGCGGACGCAGGGCAAGGCCCAATCCCGCTTCTCCCCTCACCCAAAACACTGGAAAGGAGCCATACCTATGATGAAACCCCTGACAAGCCTGGACGAATCTATGGACTTTATCCAGGATGTAAACTCTGACCCTCTCTTCCACGAGCCCATGCTCAGCAGCCAGGAGCAGTTCCAGCACCACCTGGCAGAGGCCCTCACGGCGCCCAACAAAAATGTGTTCGCCACCTTCCACGGAGAGGAGCTCACTGGCGTATTCTCCTTTGTGGCCACCCCGGCGGACAAGAATGTGGAGATGCTGGTGGGCCTGTCCCGCCGGGAGGACGCCTATCAGGAGATGCTGGCCTGCCTGCGGGAGAAATATCCCGGCTATCGGGCCGACTTCGTCTTCAACCCTAGAAACCCGGTGCTTACCGGGCTGCTGCGCTCTGAGGGCGCGGCCTTCTACCCCGAGGTGCTGAAGTTCCGGCTGGAACAGGAGGTGCCCTTTGCCGGCAGCCAGCAGGCAGAGCTTTACAGCCCCAAATACCACGACCAGTATGCGGCCATGCACGATGACAGCGACCGGTTCTGGACCGCCGAGAAGGTCATCGCCGCGCCGGAGCGGTTCCGGATTATCCTGGGCGTGGAGAACGGGCGGGCCGTGGCCTATGCCGACGTCACCCACCAGTACCAGGAGAACGAATTCTACGACATCTTCGTGAAAGAGGAGTACCGCCGCCGGGGATTTGGCCGGGCCATGGTGGCCAAGGCCACCCAGCTCAACCGCCCCAAGGGCCTGATGCTCCTGGTTGACGCGGATGACGGGCCCGCTATCGCTTTCTGCAAGTCCCTGGGCTTTGCCCAGGTTCTGGGAGAGGAGAGCGTCACGGCCTATATGACTTTATAAAGGGGGGTGAATCCCCGCCCCTCAGAACGATTGCAAAGGAGGAACCGCATCCATGCCCGCTGAAAACGAAAAGACCGAACTATTTGAACGCACGCCCATTCCCCGGGCGGTCATGAATCTGGCCATCCCCACGGTCCTTAGCTCCCTGGTGATGGTGCTCTACCACCTGGCTGACACCTTTTTTGTGGGCATGCTGGACGACCCCATTCAAAACGCGGCCCTCACCCTCTCCGGCCCCATGCTGCTGGCCTTTAACGCGGTGAACAACCTGTTCGGCGTGGGCAGCTCCAGCATGATGAGCCGGGCCCTGGGTGTAAAAGATTATGACGCCGTATACCGAAGCTCCGCCTTTGGGTTTTACGGCTCCCTGTTCAGCGGAGTGCTGTTCTCCGTGGGGTTCACCTGCTTTCGCGGGCCGCTGCTGCAAGCCCTGGGCACCGAGCCGAGCACTCTCTCCGCCACCAGCGATTACCTGTTATGGACCGTGACCTTTGGCGCGGCCCCGGCCATTCTCAACGTGGTGCTGGCCTATTTGGTGCGCTCCGAGGGGGCCTCCCTCCACGCCAGCATTGGCACCATGAGCGGCTGCTTCCTTAACATATTGCTGGACCCCCTCTTTATTCTGCCCTGGGGGCTGAATATGGGCGCGGCCGGGGCGGGCCTGGCCACCTTCCTCTCCAACTGCGCGGCCTGCCTGTACTTCTTCGTGCTGCTGTTTGTGCGCCGGGGAAAGACCTATGTGTGCGTAAAGCCCTCTATGTTCCGCTTCCAACCGGCCATTGTGCTGGGAATTTTCGCGGTGGGCATACCGGCCTCCATCCAAAACCTGCTGAACGTGACCAGCCGCATGGTGCTCAACAACTTTACCGCTGGCTACGGCCCGGACGCGGTGGCGGCTATGGGCATTGCCAGCACCATCAGCTCGGTCTCCATGCAGATCGCTTTGGGAGGCTCCCAGGGCATTATGCCTCTCATCGGCTACAACTATGCCAGCGGCGATGTAAAGCGCATGAAGGCGGCTGTGGGCTTTTTGACCAAGCTGGCCCTAGCCTTTATGGCGGTGGCCACCGCGGCCATGTTCTTTGGGGCCCGCTGGTTCACGCTGCTCTTTATTCAGAACGAGTCGGTGGTATCCTTTGGCTCCGCCTATTTGCAGGGGCTCTGCCTGGCCCAGCCCTTCCTGTGCATCGACTTTATCGCCGTTGGCGTGTTCCAGTCCTGCGGCATGGGCAGGCGGGCCCTGCTGTTCGCGGTGCTGCGGAAGATCATCCTGGAGATTCCCCTGCTGGTTTTGCTGGACAAGCTCTTTCCTCCCTATGGGCTGGCTTACTCCCAGCTGGCGGCGGAGTTCATCCTGGCGGCAGCGGCCCTGGTTATTTTGGCGCGGATTTTCCGCAGTCTGGAAAAGAAAAACTCCCCTCTGGAAGGAGGCGGCGGGGCATGAGCTTTCGGGACCAGGTTTACGAGCTGGTCAGCCGCATTCCGGCGGGCAAGCTGGCTACCTATGGGCAGCTGGCCGCGCTGTGCGGCAGCCCCCGGGCCTCCCGCATTGTGGGCGCCGCCATGCTCCACGCGCCGGAGGGCCTGCCCTGCCACCGGGTAATCTACCGGGATGGCACCCTGTGCTGCCAGCAGGCCTTTGGAGGCAAGGAGATTCAGCGGCAGATGCTGGAGGCCGAAGGCATAAAGTTCCTCCCGGACGGACGGGCGGACCTGCGGGCCCACCTTTGGGATGGCGGCCAGTAACAGCGTATCAGAAAACCGGAAAGCCCCCGCAAACAGGGCCTTCCGGTTTTTTTGCCCCTAAAGTCCGGTAAAGTTAACGCAGTTCAAAAGAAGCGATACCTCTTTTGAACCTGGCGGCACGGGCACGCCCGCGCCCTTTTTCGGGAAACTTCCGGCCCCGGTCCGCATATACTGGGAAGGTTCCCGTATTTTATGGTTCGGAAAGGGTTTGGTCTTATGTGCGGTTTTGCCGGTTTCAGCGACTTTGACGAGAATCTGTTAGACGAGAAATACCTCTGGATGGCTCTGGCCCGCCGCATGGCCCGCCGGGTCTCCCACCGGGGCCCAGACAGTCAGGGGGCCCATGTGTCCGCCCACTGCGCCCTGGCCCACATGCGCCTGGCGGTCATCGACCCCCAAAACGGCCAGCAGCCCATGACCGCCCGCCAGGAGGGGGGCGAGTGCACCATCGCCTACAACGGGGAGCTTTACAACGCCCCCGAGCTCCGGGCGGACCTGGAGAGCCGGGGCTACCGCTTTTACACGGACTGTGACACCGAGGTGGTCTTGAACGCCTACCTCTGCTATGGAGAGAGCTGCCCGGAGAAGCTCAACGGCATTTTCGCCTTTGCCGTGGACGACGTCCCCCGGGGCCGCGTCTTCCTGTGCCGGGACCGCTTTGGGGTAAAGCCTCTGTTTTACACCTTCCCCAATGGGCGGCTGGCCTTTTGCTCGGAGATCAAGGGCCTGTTCGAACACCCGGGCGTAAACCCCTCCATTGGCCGGGAGGGCCTGTGCGAGGTCTTCGGCCTGGGTCCCGCCCGCACCCCGGGCTGCGGGGTCTTCCAGGGAATTCATGAGCTGAAGCCCGGCCACTTCGCCCTCTTCGACCGGGAGGGCTTCCGGGAGCGCCCCTACTTTGAGCTGGCCGCCGCGCCCTATGGCGGAACCTATGAGGAGGCTGTGGAAACCGTGCGGGAGCTGCTGCTGGACGCGGTGGCCCGCCAGATGATTTCTGACGTGCCCCTGTGCACCTTTCTCTCCGGCGGGCTGGATTCCAGCGTGGTAACAGCCATTGCCGCCCAGCGGCTGAAAGAGCGGGGCCGCGCCCTCTCCACCTACTCCTTCGAGTTTGAGGGCAATGAGGACTATTTTACCCCCTCCGCCTTTCAGCCGGACCGGGATCAGGCCTGGGCGGAGAAGGTCAGCGGCCTTTTGGGCACAGAGCACCGCACCCTGCTGTGCGGCAACGAGCAGCTGGCCGATTCCCTCTTTGAAGGGGTCATTGCCAAGGACCTGCCCGGCATGGCCGATGTGGACGGGTCGCTGCTCCACTTCTGCCACCAGGTGAAGGAGCGCCATGTTGTGGCCCTTTGCGGCGAGTGCGCCGATGAAATCTTCGGCGGCTACCCCTGGTTCCACCGGCGGGAGATGTACGATGGGACCCGCTTCCCCTGGAGCGGCGATTTGGCGCTCCGGCAGTCCCTGCTCAAGCCCGAGCTGCGGGAGGTCCTGGGCCTGGAGGACTATGTGGCCGCCCGGCTGGAGGAGACCCGGAAGGCGGTTCCCCATCTGCCGGGAGAGGACCCGGAGCAGGCCCGGGCCCGGGAGCTGGCCTACTTGAACCTGCGGTGGTTCATGGCCACTTTGCTGGACCGGAAGGACCGGTGCAGCATGTACAGCGGCCTGGAGGTGCGGGTGCCCTACTGCGACCACCGGATTGTGCAGTTTGTGTATAATCTGCCCTGGGAGATAAAGTGCCCTGGGGGTGTGGCCAAGGGCTTGCTGCGGGACGCGGCCAAGGGCCTGCTGCCAGACCAGGTGCTGCTGCGGAAGAAGAGCCCCTATCCCAAAACCCACAACCCGGGCTATGAGGCCATTTTAAAGCAGCGGCTCGCCTACATTCTGCGGGACAGCTTGCAGCCCATCCATAAAATTCTATCGGAGGAGGCGGCAAAGGGGCTTTTGGACCAGAGCTTTGACTATGGAAAACCCTGGTTCGGCCAGCTGATGGCAGGCCCCCAGCTGCTGGCTTACCTAATCCAAATCAACTATTGGATGCTCCATTATAACATCTACATTGACCTGTAAGCCTTTGGAAGCCCACGGAAAGAGAAAGCACGGCGGTCACCATATTGACAAAAGCCCGCAAGCTCACAAAAGGAGCCCGCGGGCTTTTTCTGGTACGGGCGGGGGACGCCTCCTGGGCGCGGCAACCCGCCTCCGCCCTTTTTGCCTCAAGCTCCCCGCCAGATTCTGCGCCCTACCCCAGGCCTTGCAGGGTCTCTTCTTCCAGCCGCCGCACCTTCACCCGCGCCTGGACCCGGTAGCTGGCGCTTGCCATCTGTTCCTTCCAGTTGGCTCCATTCTCCCGCCAGTAGCCTGGGCTCTGCCGGTAGAGCTGGTTGCCGAACCCAAAAATGTCGCACCGGTCTTCCACCACGGCCTGGCGGATGGCCGACTCCGCCTGCTGGGCCAGCAGCTGGCCCGCCGCCTGTTCCAGCTGGGGATAAAAGTCCGCCCCGCCGCCCCCTGACTTGGCGCTTACATCCGCCTCCGCCTGGACTTCAATGGTGAAGCCCAGGCCCTCTTCCACCTGGCTGGTCCGGCACCTGCTGGAAGCCTCTTTCAGGCTCAAAGTCACCACCCCCAGCTCCGGGGCGCTGACCACCAGTTCCCCCTCCTCCAACTGGTCCGAAGCGGCCAGGTAGCCCCGGCTTTGGTCCAGGTTCAAGGTGGATTTTAGGCGGCAGCCCTCAAAATAAGCCGTGCCCGTCACCCGGGCGCCGCCTTCCTCCGCCGCCAACACGGGCATAACCGGGGAGCCCCCTTCCCGCAGGACCCCATTGACAAAGTCCAACAGCTCCACATGGGCCGACTGGCCGTTGTACCGGCCGCCGCTGCCCAGGGCCTCCAGCTGGGACATTTTCAGCAGCTTTCCATCCCGCTCCGCCGAGAGTACCGCCTCCGCCGTGTCCTCCGCCAGAAACACCGACACCGCCGGGCGGGTGTTGTAGTAGCGGATGAAAAAATCCAGGCAGCGGTCCAAGCCTTGGCGGGCGCATTCCTGGCCAAAAACCACCAGGTAGTTGTGGGAGTAAAAGGGCTCCCGACCTGTGGAGAGAGACAGGCTGGACAGGGCTTCCAGCACGGTCTCCCCCTGGCAGGTGAAGAGCTCCTCCCCCTCGTCCTCCGCCGAGGAGGAGGACCGGACCGTCACCCGGTAGCCCTCTGGGGCCAGGTCCACGCCAATGCCGTGGACCAAAATGCGCTCATAGAGCTCCGGGTAGCCGCAGCCAGACAGGGAAGCCGCCAGGGCCAGCCCCAGCAGCAAGGTTATGGCTTTTCTCATGGGTTCACCTCTTCTCTTTTTGGGGCGGCTTTTTGCCCTTGCCCCGCAGGCCCAAAACCAGGGCCAAAAGGGGCGCCAGCGTTCCCGCCCCAGCGGCCCACCAGGCCAGGGAATTGGGGTTCAGCGTCAGCCCTTGCAGCCCGGTGGAGCCTGCGGTAAGCAGCCCCAGGCCCAGCATGGCTCCCGCCGCCAGCCATAAACTCCACCGGGGCTCCTTTTTCCCCAGGCCCAGAGTACGGAAGCAGACCCGGCAGGCATAGAGGCCCATGGCCAGCTGGATGATCAGCCCCATCATCCACAGGCCGGTAAACAGCGCGTCCAGCCGCCGCAGGGACCGCACCTGGGACAGGGAGGCCAGCACATAGACCGGGAAGTTCTGGGTGGAGGCGTACCGCCCCAGGCATCCCACCACCAAAACCAGCAGGCCCGAAAGAAAGAGCCCCGTGCCCACCAGCCAGCCCCCAAAGCCCAGGGCCCGGCGGCCCTTTACCTGGGGCAGTAGCACCGCCATCTCCGCGAAAATGGAGGTCCGGGCCAAAAAAAGAGGAAAGCTCCGGGCGGTCTGGCCCAGGCCGTGGTAGAACAGGGGCTCCAGGTTGTCCGGGTCAAAGCGGACCGCCGCCATGCCGAACACCAGCCCTCCGCCCAGCACCAGGGCCGCGAACACACAGGCGCCGCAGCGCCCTACGGTCTCCAGGCCCCGAAGGGCTCCATAAAGGGCGACCCCCAGCAGGGCGGCGCTTACCAGGCCGGAAGAGAAATCCGGGTCCATGGTGTCGCCCAAAAAGACCTGGAACATGCCCAGGGCGGAGCCGCCGGAGAACACCAGAAAAAAGAGGTAATACGCCGGGACCAGCCGCCCCAGCCAGCCGCCCTCTACCGCCAGCTGGGGCAGGCTTTTGCCGCCCCCCAGGCGCAGGGCCAGCCAAAGGGGCAGGGCCATAAGCCCCGAGGCCGCCAGAGCCAGCAGGCAGGAGGCGGCGCTGTCCAGCAGGTCTCCGCCGCCAGCGTACTGGGCGTTTAAGCTGATGGCCGCGGAGATGCGCGACACGAAAAGAGCAGTAAAAAACTGCCCTGTGCTGATGTTGGTCCGTTCCATGGGCCCAACCTCCTTTATTCTCCTATTTCCTGGCTGCCGGGCATCTGCTGCACCCTTACGCCCCCATGGGCCAGCCGCCGCCAGCCAGCCCGCACAAATACATCCCGAAAAGCCAGCCGCCGGCTAAAGGGCGCGGCCGGGGACAAAAGGGGCACCCCGAAGCTGTCTGTGCCGCACAGGTCCATTACCAGCAGCACCAGCCCCGCCGTTACCCCCCAAACGCCCAAAAAGTTTCCCGCCAGCAAAAAAGCCAGCCGCAGCAGGGCCAGGGGCTCATACAGCCGGGGCACCGCATAGCCCGCTATGGCCGTAAGGGCCACCACCATGAGGGAGGGAGCGCTGACCAGCCCGGCGGAAACCGCCGTATCCCCCACCACCAAACCGCCCACAATGCTCACCGTGGCCGAAAGGGACCGGGGAGCCCGCAGGCCCGCCTCCCGCAGCACCTCGTAGAGAAAGTAGAGGATCAACGTTTCGGCCATAACGGGAAAGGGGGTCTGGGCCTCGGACTCGGCGATTTTCAGCAGCAGGGCCTCGGGCAGCATCTCCGGGTGGTGGGTGGCAATGGCTACATAGAGTCCGGGCAAAAGCACGCTGAGAAAAAAGGCCACGTATTTCAGCCACCGGATGAAGGTACCGTAAAAGGGCCGGGTCAGGTAGTCGTCCAGGGTCTGAAAGTTTTCCACAAATAAAAAGGGCACCAGAATGGCCGTGGGCGTGCCTTCCATGATTATGGCCACCCGGCCCTCCTCAATTTTGCCGCAGACCACATCGGGCCGCTCGGTGACGCCCACCCCGCTGAACACCCCGCCCCGCTCTAAAAAGCCCGTCAGATACCCAGCCCCCAGGGCGGTGTCCAGGTCATAGGTTTTCAGCCGCTGGCGGATCTGCTCCAAAATCCGGGGGCTGGCCACGCCCTCCAGGTAGCACAGGGCCAGGGGCGTGTGGCTTTGGCCGCCCACCTGGGCCTTTTCAAACTTCAGGGCCGTGGTCTTCATCCTCCGGCGGATCATGGAGATGTTGTTCTGGTAGCTTTCGGTAAAGCCGTCCTTGGCCCCCCGCTGCATCACCTCGTTCTGGGGCTCGTCCGGGCCCCGGGTGTCGAAGCCCTGCACCCCAAACACCAAAGCCTCCCCGCAGCCATCCAGGCAAAGCACCGCAAAGCCGCTCATCAGCAGCAAAAGCAGCTGGTCCATGCGGCTCTCCCGCTTTTGCTCCACCGAGCCCAGCACCCGGCGTTCAATGGCCTGCAGCAGCGCCTCCCCCTGGCCGGGCAGGTCCCCGGCCTCCATAAGAGGGTTCAAAATACTCAGGGTGACGGTCTGCTTGCTCACCAAACCATCCAGGGCAAAAAGCGCCGCCTCTGTGCCAGCGAGCTCCATCTCCCGCATCATAAAGTCCATGGCGTTTTCAAACTGGCCTTGCAGGTAGCGCTTGTTTTCGTCAAGCTGTGCCGAGAGTTTTACCACGCGGCCCGCCTCCATTCGTTGAGAACTGGCATTAGTGTGGGCGAAAAACCGGATATTATACGGATAAATCCCAAGGCGCGGAGAGATACTAGCCGCAGACTCATTTTTGGAAAAGAGGGATAGTATGCTCGTTTCTGTGGCGCGGACGCTGCTGATGTATGGGGCCATTCTGCTGGGGGTGCGCCTGATGGGCAAGCGGCAGATCAGCCAGCTGCAAACCTCGGAGCTGGTTGTGACCCTGCTCATCTCCGAGCTGGCGGTCATGCCCATCCAGCAGCGCCAGGACCCCCTTTGGAACGGCCTGGTGCCCATGGCGGCGCTGGTGGCCTGCGAGCTAGCGGTGTCGTTCCTTATGCTGAAAAGCGGATGGTTCCGGCAGCTGGTGTGCGGCAGCCCCATTGTGGTAATTGAAAACGGGCGGGTGATGCAGCGGCAGATGCGCCGCCTGCGCATGAGCACCGAGGACCTGTTCGAGGAGCTGCGCCGGGCGGGGGTCTTCGCCCTGGAAGACGTGGCCTACGCCATTGTGGAGACCAACGGGCAGATGAGCGTGCTGAAAAGGGCCCCGGCCGACGCTTTGACCCCCAAGCAGGCCGGGGTCAAGGCCCCGCCGGAGGCCCTGGAGGTGGTGGTGGTCAGCGATGGACGGATCTCGGAAAACTCCCTCAAGCTCTGCGGCCGGGACCCCGCCTGGCTGCGGGACCAGCTGCGGTGCCAGGGCGCGGCTTTGGAGGATGTTTTTATTATGACCGTGCGTACAGACGGGGGGCAGCGGATTATTCGAAAGCAAACGGATGAAGGGACATAGCGCAGGCGTCCCGGGCGCTGCTCCCATAAAAAATGGCCCTGTCCGCTGTGGCAGGCGGACAGGGCCATTCTGTTTTATTCTGGGCCGAAGGCGTTCCATCAATGAAAAAAGAGGTAGCGCTCCTTTCCCTCCACCGGCAGGCACGCCGCTTTCACGCCAAAGGCCGCCTCCGCCGCGCCGCTTTCAAAAACCGCCCGGGCCCTTCCAAAGGCCCGCAGCTCCCCCCTGTCCACCAGGGCCACATAATCGCTGTACCCAAAGGCCAGAGACAGGTCGTGGAGCACCATAAGCACGGTCCGGCCCTGGGCGTTCAGCCGCCGCACCAGCTCCAGCACCTCATAGCGCTGGCCCACGTCCAGGTAGGTGGTGGGCTCGTCCAGCAGCAGCACCTGGCTGTCTTGGGCCAAGGCCATGGCAATGTAAGCCCGCTGCCGCTCTCCCCCGGAGAGGCTGGCCAGCTCCCGCCGCCGCAGGTCCTGAACCCCGGCCTCTTCCATGGCCCGCTCCACTAGCTCCCGGTCCCGGCTGGCCAGCTCCCGGCCAAAGCCCAGGTGGGGGTACCTGCCATGGGCTGCCAGCCGTTCCACGGTAATGGCCGGGGTCTCCCGCACCTGTGGCAGCACAGCCGCCAGCTGGGCCAGCTCCCGCCGCCGGTAATCTCCGGCGGGCTTGCCGTTCAGCAGGACCCGCCCGGCCTGAGGCTTCAGCAAGCCCCCCGCTGTGCGCAGAAGGGTGGTCTTGCCCTGCCCGTTGGGCCCGATGAGCGAAGCCACGCTCCCCCGGGGCACGGTAAAGCTCACCTCCCGCACCACCGTTCTTCCCGCATATCCCGCACTGACATTTTGAAACTGAATCATATTGGCCTCCGGCGGTAAAATCCGCCCAGCAAAACGCTTTTAAGACGGTTTGCCGCCGCCGCGCTTTTTCTGTTTACCGATTTATAAAATGATGGAGTCAAAGAGGTTCTTCACGAGAAAGCGTTCGTGCTTGTTTGAAATGGGCACAAAGCCGGTGTTTTTGATTTTTCAAACCAGCCCTAGAGCCTGCGGCGCTTCAGAATCAGCGTCAGGAAGAAAGGCCCGCCCACAAAGCTGAGCAGAATGCCCACCGGAATCTCATAGGGCGCGAACAGCACCCGGCTTAACAGGTCGCAGGCCGTCACAAAGCCCGCGCCCAAAAGGGCCGCTCCGGCCAGCATCACCCGGTGGCCCGTGCGGGACTCTCCGAACATCCGCCGGACAATGTGCGGGGCCAAAAGCCCCACAAAGCTCAAAAGGCCCGAGAAGCTCACCGCCGCCCCGGCCAGGGCGCAGGCGGTGAAAATCAGCAGAAACCGGGCCAGGGCGGTGTTCTGCCCCAGGCTTCGGGCGGTCTCCTCTCCCAGCGCCAGCAGGTCCGCCTGCCCGCCCAGCAGCAGCGCGGCCGCCAGCCCCAGCAGAATCATCCCCCAGGCCGGGGTAATGTCTCCCAGGGAGACCCCCGCGAAGCCCCCGATGAGAAAGGTGCTGCCGTTATACAGGGTCTCGGGAAAAAACGTTTTTATCCCGTTGATGCCCGCCGTAAACACGCTGCTCACCGCCACCCCCGCCAGGATGATGGTCAGCTTCCCCGCCCCGGCCCCCGCCGCCACGGCGTAGACGATGAGGGTGGCTGTTAAGGCCCCCAAAAAGGCCCCCAGGGGCGCGGCCCCCCGGACTCCGGGGAAAGCCGCCATGGCCAAAAAGGTGAAGAACCCGGCCCCCGCGTTGACGCCGATTACATTGGGCGCGGCCAATGGGTTGCCCAGAGCCCCTTGAATCAGCATGCCGCTGACCGCCAGCGCCGCTCCCGCCAGCAGGGAGGCGCACACCCGGGGAAGCCGTACATAGAGCAGAATCCGGCTTCCCGCCGGCAGGGCCCCGCCCCCCAGCAGCCCAGACACAGCCTCCGCCAGATTTAGGGCGGTAGAGCCCAAGGCCAGCCCCAGCCCTGCGGCGCACAGCAAAAAAAGCCCCATGGCCCCCAGCTTAAGGGCGTTTTTGCCCCGCTCAGTCAAGGTCCGGCTCCTGGCCGTGGAGCAGCCTGCCTAAATATTCATAGCTCTCCCCCCAGCGGGCGTTGGGCTTGTAGTGAAACAGCTCCTTGGGCAGCACCAGGTAGCGGCCCTCTTTCACCGCCTCCAGGCCGGACCAAGCCGGGTTATTGGCCATAAGAGAGTCCAAATAGGCCAGGGCCTTTTCCTCGCTGCCCATGGTGGTGACAAAGATGAACTCCGGCCCGGCCTCAATCACTTCCTCCAGGCTCAGGTCCTCCAGCATGGAGGGGTGCTCGTCCGCGATGTTCTGACAGCCCAGGTCTTTCAAAATGGCTCCGGCCAGCTCATCATCGGTTTTCGCCTTGACCCCAGTGGAAAAGGCCCGCATAAGCAGCACCCGGGGGCCCTGGCCAGCGGCAAAGCCATAGGCCTCTTTCGCCGCCTTCATCCGCGCCTCCGCCTTACCGGCGGTCTCCTGGTAGCGCTCCGGCTGGCCGGTGGCTTGGCAGAACTGCTCCATCATGGCGGCGTAGTCCGAGAAATCGTCTACCCGGTAGCTCAGGCAGGGCAGGCCGGCGCTTTCCAGCACGTCCACCATATCCTGCTGGGCGGCTACGTCCGCGGAGAGAATCACCACATCCGGCTCCAGAGCGATGATTTTCTCCGCGCTGGGCTCCTTCACGGTGCCAACGATTTCCGCATCGCCCACATCCAGTCCCCGCTCCTTAACCGCGTCCTCCGTGGTCCCGGCCAAAGTGCCGCCCGCCGAGAGCCAGGCGTCGCTGTAGGACCCGTAAAGGCACACCACCCGAGGGTTTCGGGGCAGAGAAATCTGGCTGCCCAAAGAATCTGTCAAAACGGCCTCCTTGGGCTCCGCCAGAGAAGAGGCACCCGCCTCTTCCCCGCCGGATGGCAGGCCGGAAGGGCTTTGGGGGGCGTTCTCCGTCCCGCAGGCGGCTAGGACCAGGGCCATAGCCAGGGCGGTTAGGGCGGTTTTATCAAATCTCATGCTGCGACTGCCTCCTAAAATAAAATGGCGGCTAAGGCCTCCGGCGGCGTAAGGCTCTGCCCGAAGAACCCCAGAGGCTTAACGCCCCTGGACCGCCCGCGATACTCTAGCACTGTAACGGCGAAGCCCTTACGGCCGCGCCCAGGGAGTTTTTTGCCGGTTCAGCGCTCCCCTTGAAAGTCCTCCGGGAGCAGCAGCTCTAAGTCCCGCTCCGCTTCGGGCGCCTGCAGGTTCCGGCGGGAGCAGGCGATGACCGCCGCCTCCACCTTGTTGCGGGCCATGCGGCCGTTGCCGTTCACACGGGGGTCCCCTGTCAGCTGCATAGCCTCATAATAGCCCAGCAGGGGCGCTTTGCAGGCCGGGTCCAGCCGGTAGCCCATGCCCCTGGCAATGCTTTCCGTAATGGCCAACAGCTCTTCCGCCGTGTAGTCCGGAAACTCGATGATGTGGGGGAACCGGGAGCGCAGGCCCGAGTTGGCCGAGAGAAACTCCTCCATCTCTCGGGAGTACCCGGCCAAAATCACAATCAGCCGGTCCCGATGGTCCTCCATACCCTTGACCAGCGCGTCAATGGCCTCCAGGCCAAAGCTGTCGTCCCGGCCCCGGTACAGGGAGTAGGCCTCGTCAATGAACAGCACGCCGCCCATGGCAGCCTGGATGGCCTTTTGCGTCAGGGGGGCGGTGTGGCCCACATACTGGCCCACCAGGTCCGCCCGGGTGACCTCCACCAGCTGCCCCCCGGTCAGGGCCCCAATGGCCTTTAAATACCGGGAGACCAGCCGGGCCACCGTGGTTTTGCCGGTGCCCGGGTTGCCGGTGAAGATCATGTGCATAGAGGGCGTCTCCGCCTTAAGGCCCTTTTGCCGGCGGAGCTGCTGCATCTTAAAGTTGTCCTCCAAAGAGAGCACATAGTCCTTTACATTGGCAAGGCCCACCACCCCGGCCAGCTGGGCCTTCACGGCCTCCACTTCCGCCTGGTTCACGCTGCCGCCCCGCTGGGCGGCCACAATTTTGCCGCCGCTGTGCCCGCTCTGGTAGGCGATGGCGAACCGGCCCTCTTCCACCAGAAGCTGGGCGCTGACTGGCGGCAGCAGGGACTTTTTCAGCTTCTCTTCCCCCATAAGCCGGTAGAGCTCTTCCGCCCCCCGGCCAATGCCCCCCGCGCCGGTTTCCCGGTTAAACCGGGCGGCCAGGGCCTTCACCGCTTCCTCCCCATAGGTCAGCCGGAAGCCCAGCCGGGCCTCCGCCCGCTGGCACAGGGCCCGCAGGCTGGCTTGCGCGATGCGCTCCAAGCTCTCCGGGGTAAAAGGCCCGGTGCGCAGCACATCGTCCAGCGCCGGCAAAAAGCCGCCCCCAAAGGACCCGGCCAGCTGGGCCTCATCCTCGCCAGCCAGCAGAAACAGGTATTTCCCCGCCGCCGAAAGGGAGCTGACCGCGCCCGGCGCCAGGGCCGCGCCCACATCCACCAAAAGGCCCTTCTGCTCCGCGTACCGGCCCGGCAGAGGCAAGGTGCCACGGGTAAAAAGCCCGGCCAGCATGGGCAGCAGAGAGGGGTGGCAGCTTTGGTAATTCTCAAAGACCAGGGCCGGGGCTCCGCTTTTCAGGGCGGCGTACAGGTCCTGAATCAAGAGCTTTTCCGCCCCTGGCGCGGCATAGGCGGAAAGGTCCAGCTCGGCGGTTTTGGGGGATTTTAACGCCCCCTGCCGCCCTAGGGACGAGGTGAGCACCCGCACCGCGCTGCGCCGCCCGGTGCCGGCCCCGCCCAGAAGAGCCGCCGCGCACAGGGGGCGGTCCTCCTCCCGGCCGGTGACAAAGGGCCGCTTAAAGGCCAGGGTCAAACCGTCAAGAAAAGCCTCTTGGCCTAAAATTTGCGACAGCGCCTCCTGCCGGGCCACCTGGAAGGCGGTCTCGATGTCCTGGGCATTTCCCCCGTTTCGGGCGGTTTGCTCCTGCACCCCGTCCTGCTCCAGCTGCAGGCGCAGTCCGGCCATGTCCTCTTGGGCCTCCCGCGTCATGCGGGCAATGCTCTCTTGCAGAGACTCGGCCATTCCCTTCTGGGCCTGGTCCACCGCCTCCACCGCCCGCTGGGCCTGGGCGCCGCGGGCCAAAGCCTCCCGCGCCCCATCCAGAGAGGGCGCCTCTGGCGGCTTGGGAAAAACCGGGGCCTGGGGGGCCGCCTTCTCTGGAGGCGGGGCGGGCTTGGCCCCCTCGCTGGAGCGGAAATTCAGCCTCCCGTCCCGGAACATGGAATTCAAAATAGAGTCAATATCATTCTTCATGGCAGGCTCCCCCTTTCTCCTGGTGCAGCAGCGCCAGGGCTTCCCAAAGCTTGGCGGCGGGAAGCTGCCCCGGCGCGGAGGCGCTGGCCCCAGCCCCAAAGGTCAGGCAGGAGCCCGTAAGCTCCCCGGCCAGGCGGCTGACCGCCCCCAGCTCTCCCATGCTCATGGTGATCACCGGCCCCAGCCGTTCCCGGGCCTTGACGCTGGCCTCCATAAGGGCCAGCACATCCAGGGGGCTCTGGGGCATCACTGCCAGCTTGGGCAGATCGGCCCCCAGGGCCTTCATGGCTGTCAGCGAGGCCACCATTTGGAGCACCGGCGGGGTCTTTCGAAAATCGTGCTTGGACACCACCGTGAGAATGCCTTGCTCCCGGGCCTTTTTCACCAGCCGGGCCGTGCGCTCCATGCCGCAGGCCAGCTCAACGTCCACCAGTTCAAAGCCGCCTTGGGCCAGCAGCCCGTTTAGGCGGGTTTCATATTCCGCCGGTTCCAGCTGGGCCCGGCCTCCCTCGCCTGTGGTGCGAAGGGTACACAGCAGGGGCCTGCCGGCCCGCTGGGCCACCTGGGGCAGCGCGGCGGCGGCGTCCCCCGCAAAGCAGTCCAGCCGCCACTCCAGCACCTGGGCGGGCAGCCCGCCGGCCTGCTCCAACTGGACCAAAAGCCCAGGCAGGTCCGGGGCGGTCAGAGGGACGCATATTTTGGGCGGGCCTTGGGTAAAGTCCAGCCCAGACAGATTCCTTTGCGCTTTCATTGGGTGCGTGATCTCTCCCATCTTTGGGTATGCATAATACTAGTATAAAGGGGCGGGGGGGAAAAGTCAATGGGAGGGGGAGCGCGCGGGGGAAAAATGAAAGCGCCTTCAGCATCTTCAAGGACTTTTCCTCTTGCGCTTTGTAAACCCTTTCGCTTATAATAGAATTACAATTCTCTCTACTCCCTATCTTCGAAAGGAGCCACACTCTATGCTGAAAAGCCAAGAAACCCGCCGAATCGCCCCAGAAATGGACCCCCTGCGCGTGGGCATGGGCTGGTCCCCGGAAGACCTGGAAAAACCCCAGATTTTGGTAGAAAGCACCTACGGCCAAAGCCACCCCGGCAGCGCTCACCTGCTGGAGCTGGCTCAGGCTTCCTCTCAGGCGGCCGGTCAAAATGGCGGCAAGGCCGCCCTCTACTTTGCCACCGACATCTGCGACGGCATGTCCCAGGGCCATGACGGGGGCAACTATTCCCTGGCCTCCCGGGATATTATCGCCAATTTGGTGGAAATTCATGCCAAGGCCACCACCTTTGACGCGGGCGTCTTTCTGGCTGGCTGCGACAAGTCTGTGCCTGCCCTGCTTATGGCCATTGGCCGCATCAATATGCCCAGCGTCTTTGTGCCCGGCGGCGTTATGGGCGCTGGCCCCGGCCTGCTGACCTTGGAACAGATCGGCAAGTACAGCGCCATGTTCCAGCGGGGCGAAATCACCCAGGAGCAGTTCACCTACTATAAGCTTCACGCCTGCCCTTCCTGCGGGGCCTGCTCCTTTATGGGCACAGCCTCCACCATGCAGGTGATGGCCGAGGCCCTGGGCCTGGCCCTGCCCGGCACGGCCCTGCTGCCCGCCGGTTCCCCCGAGCTGGCCCAAGCCGCCCGCCAAGCCGGGGAACGGGCGGCCCAAATGGCCCTTCTCGGCCCCTCCGCCCGGGAGATGGTTACCCGAAAGAGCTTTGAAAACGCGGTGATGGTCCACGCGGCCATCTCCGGCTCCACCAACACGCTGCTGCACCTGCCCGCCATTGCCCGGGAGTTCGGGGTGGAGCTTACGGCGGACGACTTTGACCAGATGCACCGGGGGGCCCGCTACCTGCTGGATGTGCGCCCCGCCGGACGCTGGCCCGCCGAGTTCATCAGCTATGCGGGCGGCGTGCCCCGGGTGATGGAGGAGATCCGGTCCATGCTCCACCTGGACGTTATGACCGTGACCGGCAAAACCCTGGGGGAAAACCTGGACGCTTTGGCCCAGTCCGGCTTCTACGCCCAGCGGGAAAAGGCCCTGGAGCCCTTTGGCCTCAAGCGGGAGGACGTAATCCGCCCCTTTGACGCTCCCATTGGCCGCAACGGCGCTGTGGCGGTGCTCAAGGGCAACCTGGCTCCCCAGGGGGCGGTGGTAAAGCACAGCGCCGTGCCCCAGGAGATGCACCGGGCGGTGCTGCGGGCCCGCCCCTTCGACAGCGAGGAAGAGGCCATCGCGGCGGTGCTGCACAAGGAAATCTACCCCGGCGAGGCGGTGCTCATCCGCTACGAGGGCCCCCGGGGCAGCGGCATGCCAGAGATGTTTTACACCACCGAGGCCATCTCCTCCGACCCGGAGCTGGCGGCCTCCATCGCCCTGATCACCGACGGACGGTTCTCCGGGGCCAGCAAGGGCCCGGCCATTGGCCATGTGTCCCCCGAGGCGGCCAGCGGCGGGCCCATTGCCCTGGTGGAGGAAGGAGACCTGATCGAGATCGACATTCCCGCCCGGGTGCTGCGCATCTGCGGCATTGGGGGCCAGGAGCGGACCGAGGAGGAAGTGTCCGCTGCGCTGCAAGAGCGCCAAGCCCGGTGGACTCCCAAGCCTCCCCGCTGTCAGAGGGGCGTTCTGTCTCTGTTTACCCAAAACGCCGCCCCGCCCGCGCTGGGGGGATATTTGAACTGAACCGCCCGCTCTCTTTTTTGTGCAAGAATCGAGAGGAAACAGGAAGGAACAGGCCTTATAATAATAAAGACAGATTCATGCGCAAAACCCAATATGCGCAAAGGAGGAGGCTTTTCATGGAATGGGTGGAACGATTAAATCAAAGCATGGCGTATATTGAGGAACATCTGGCAGGTGAAATAGACTATGAACAGCTGGGGCGGATTGCCTGCTGTTCCACCTACCACTACCAGAGGATGTTCACTTATATGGCGGGCATCTCTCTGGCGGAGTATATCCGAAGAAGGCGGATGTCTTTGGCGGCCGTGGACTTGCAGGGCGGGGATGAGCGGATTATCGACATCGCGCAGAAGTACGGCTATCAGTCCCCCACCGCGTTTAACCGGGCGTTCCAAGCTTTCCACGGAACAGCCCCCTCATCTGTTAAGAGCACAGGGGTATCCGTGAAGTCCTTTTCCCCCATTGCGTTTCGAATCGCTGTGAAAGGAGCGGCAGAAATGAATTACAGGATTGAGACAAAAGAAGCGTTCCGGATTATTGGCGTATCCGCGCCGCTTGATCCGGAAATGGAAAACAACTTTATAGTTGTGCCTAAGATGTGGCGGGAGGCGTCCACAAATGGAACCATACAGAAATTGGCGGGAATGATGGATGCGCCGCCCATGGGGCTTTTAGGCGTGAGCGCCTGCCATGATGAGGAACCATGGAAATACTTTATTGCCGTTTCCAGCACAAAAGCAAGCGGCGAGTTTGAAGAATATACCGTTCCCGCATCCACTTGGGCAGTCTTTTCCGGAACGGGCACAAATCAATCCATACAGGAATTGGAGCGGCGTATTATAACGGAGTGGCTTCCGTCCTCTGGGTATGAATATGCCAACGCTCCCGATCTGGAGGTTTACTTAAATCCAGATCCGCGGAACGCGCAATATGAGGTATGGATCCCCGTATCAAAAAAAGCATAAGCGGTTGCCCCAAAGAGCGGAATGTTTTCCATTTGCCATTCCCGGCCTTTGCTTTCACGCGGAGCGTTCCCCGCAGGTTCGCCTGGCGGGTATAACCGCCAGAGGCAAAAAAGCAGGATGCCATGTGACATCCTGCTTTGCTTTTTTTAGATGGAAAGCCACCAGCACACCCCGTACCGGTCGATAACCGTGGCGCAGCATGTGCTCCAGGGCAGTTCCCCAATGGGGGCAATGACCACGCCGCCCTGGCTGAGTACCTGGAAGGCATGGCGCACAGCTTCTTCGCTGCCCATCTCGAACGCGTTAAAGGTCATAACCTGCCACTTTTCCCGGTGGATGAGCCCCACATCGTAAGGGGCGGGGGTTTCAGCGGCGGCTAGAAAGGGCTCGCCCTTTACAGAAAGCTCGCAGTGCTCATACGCGTCTTGGGCAGGGTTCTTTATTTCAAAGGTCACCTCCGCCCCAAAGGCGTCGCAGTAGTGCTCCACCGCCTCTAAGCTGTTTTGCACATAGACTTGGGTATAATTTTTCATATTCTTACACCTCCGCTTTACCGGCCAAAATATTCTGATAATCCTCCCAGTTCCGCTTGAGCAGGGCGGGAGTGTCCAGCTCATAGGGGCATCTGCCCGCGCACTGGCCGCATTCTAGGCAGTTTTCGATGTTCTTCATCATGGCCTGGGCCTGGGGCGTGAGCCAGTTGGCCGAAGGGCTGCGGCGGATGAGCTGGCTCATGCGGGCGCACTGGGGAATGTTGATGCCCGCCGGGCAGGGCAGGCAGTAGCCGCAGGACCGGCAGAAGTTGCCCACCAGCTCGGCCCGGTCCTTCTCAATCACCGCCTGAATGGCCGGGTCCTGGGTGCTAGGCGGGTTGGAGGAGGCCCCATAGCGCAGGAACTGGTCCAGCTCCGCCTCCCGCTGCACGCCCCAAATGGGCAGCGCGTGGTCAAAGTCCGCCTGCCAGGCATAGGCCGCGGCGGAGTTGGTAATGAGCCCCCCGGACAGGGCCTTCATGGAGATGAATCCCATGTTCTTCTCTTTGCACAGGCGCACCAGCGCCAGATCCTTCTCCGTGGCCAGATAGCAGAAGGGAAATTGCAGGGTCTCGTACAGGCCGGACTCCACCGCCTCGGTGGCTACGCCCAGCCGGTGGTTGGTAATGCCAATGTGGCGGATCTTCCCCTGGGCCTTGGCCTCCAGCATAGCCTCATAGAGGCCGGTGCCATCCCCGGGCTTGGGGCAGAAGGCCGGGTTGTGGAACTGGTACACGTCGATGTAACTGGTTTTCAGCAGGCCCAGGCTGGTTTCCAGGTCGTTCCAGAAGCCCTCCACAGTGGTGGAGGGGGTTTTGGTGGCTATGTAGATGTTCTCCCGCACGTCCGCCAGGGCCAGGCCCATTTTTTCCTCGCTGTCCGAGTAGGAACGGGCCGTGTCGAAAAAGTTCACCCCGGCCTCATAGGCCTTGCGCAACAGCATGCCCGCATAGTCCGCGCTGACTCTCTGAATGGGCAGCGCCCCAAAGCCGTTTTTGTTGGCCACAATTCCTGTGCTTCCTAATACTACTGTTTTCATGTTGACTTCACTCCTAATTTCGGCCGCCTCCAAGCGGTCCAGTTTGCATGGCGGGCTGGCCGGAACCTTTCCCGCTTCATTCCCGGCAAAGCCGCGCCTCTTTCAAGGCCTTGTGAGTCCGCGCGTTGGCAAGGCGTGCGCCCTTCGCTATTCTGTATTATACTATATGGAGCGGAGTCCTTGTCAAGGCGGGAGAAAAAATTTTTGCGGGGTTGAGATATTTAGCCCCGCCAAAGGGTACTATTGGTGAAAAGCTTTTCAAAACCAAGGGAAAGGGGGCGGGACCATGAGCGACGAGGAATTTACCGGCTATGCCCAGGAATTCGCCGGGACGGTTTACCGGGTGGCCTTTCACACCTGCAAAAACGCCGCTGACAGCGAGGACGTGCTGCAAGACGTGCTGCTTAAGCTCTACCAGGAGAAAACGCCCTTCGAGAGCCGGGAGCATGTGCGCCGCTGGCTCATCCGGGTGGCAGTAAACCAGTCCCGCAAGCTGCTGCGGTCAGCCTGGTTCCGCCGTTCGCGGCCCCTGGAGGACTGCGCCGCCCTGCTGGAAGAGGCCGCTCCCGAGGAGAGCGGCGTGTTCCAGGCGGTGATGAACCTGCCCCAAAAGTACCGGACGCCCCTGTACCTGTATTATTACGAGGGCTACGCGGTCCGGGAGGTGGCCAGCCTGTGCGGGCTCAAAGAGTCCACGGTCTCCACCCGGCTTCAGCGGGCCCGGCAAAAACTAAAACAAATGCTAGAGGAGGGCTCATAATGGAATTTCATCCCGATGTATACAAGCGCGCGTGTTCCAAACTGAACGCCCCCCCGGACGCTGTAAAGGAGGCAATCGAGATGATTGAACAGAAGCGCAAACCGAGAAAGGCCGTTCGCAACCTGCTGGTAACCGCCGCCATTCTGGCCCTGGCTGTGCTGGCCGCCATGGGGGCCAACGCGGCTTCCGATGGCGAGTTGTTTGAGAAGACGATCTTCTTCTCCGTCTGCAAGGCCACCGATGAAAGCGGAGAAGTGAAGCTTTCCATGGACGTGGCGGAGAACGGAGACGCACTTCAAAACGCCCAGAAGTTCACCATCACCGAAGACGGAGAGGGCAAGGCCTACCTGACCTACACCGATGAAAACGGCATCCAGGTTCGGGAAGAGTTCGACTTGACGGAAGACAAAGCCAATGCCCAGAGCGCGCCCGCCGGCCAGGAGAACCCTGAAGCTGACGCGGAGCAAAGGGCCGCGTCAGACGCTGGATAAACCCGCGCAAAAAGCGCCTCCCAATGGGAGGCGCTTTCGCTTTGCTGTTTCTCAAGTGCGTTGACTATACCCTAAGAGCACAGGTCCAAATCCCTTTTACAGGGCGGCCCACCTGCCGGACTCCGCCGACGCGAGAATAGCGTCTACCACATGCTGGTTGGCCTGGCCATCCTGGATGCGGGCGGCTTTTCCCTCTTCCACGCCCTTGATGATGTCCGCGAAGGACTGCATCTGGTCGCTGTAGTAATGGGCCGGAATGTGCAGCTTGGTGTAGGCGTGGGCCTCCGCGTTGATATCTCCCGAACAGACCTCGATCTCGTCGTCAACGCCTTGATTTGCGTCCAGAGAGTACACAATGGCGCCCTCGCTGCCGTAAATCTCCATACGCTGGTAATTTCCCCGGCCAAAGGCAAAGCGGGTAATCTGGAAGCTGGCGGACACACCGTCCTCCATATCGGCCATGTAGTTGCAGAAGTCGTCCACATCCACCGGCCCCATGCCGCTGCCATCCAGCCGCTGGCGCTCGGTTACATAGGTTCCCGTGTGGCCCACTACCCGCAGGTACTCCTTGTCCAGCACAAAACGCACCAGGTCCAAAGCGTGGCAGCCCAGGTCTCCCAGGGCCCCTGAGCCCGTGTGCTTTTTCTCATACCGCCAGACCAGGGGGCATTCCGCCCGGGGCAGGCCCCAGGCCTGAAAATACTGTGTGTCCACATGGTATACCCGGCCGATTTTCCCCCGTGCGATCAGGTCCTTGGCAAAGCGCGCCGCCGCCTTGAACCGGTAGGAGAAGCACACCATATTGGGCAGGCCCTTTTCCTCCGTGGCCTTGGCCAGAATATCCGCTTCCTCCGCTGTCATGGTGACGGGCTTCTCCACATCATAGGGCTTTCCCGCCTCCACAGCGGCCATGGCCACGGGAAAGTGCACATCGTTGGGGGTGCAGATGTCCACCGCGTCCACATCGGGACAGTTCACTAAGTCGCGATAGTCCAAAAAGCGGTGGGCGGGGTCAATGCCCAGGCGGTCGCCGGTCTCATTCAATTTCGTTTCGTCAATGTCGCAAATGGCGGTAAGTTCCAGGTCAGGGCTGCGGTCAATGCCCGGCTGGTGCACGCCGCTCCAAATGCCGCCCAGGCCCACGGAACCTACGCGAATTATTTTCTTTTCCATACAAAAGGCCTCCATTTATAAGCTGTAAATTCCTTGCTGGTCCGCGTCGTCGAAAATCAGGCCCAAATACCGGGCCGCCTCTCGAAGCACAGGCTTGTAGTTTCCGTATACGCCGCCAATGTGGTGGATATAGGGTCCAAACATAAGCTTTTCTTCCCAGCGCTTCCAATTGTCCGCCTCAAACCAGACGTAGGTGCCGGTGGTCTTTGGACCATCCACGGCCCTGCCCTCTCCGCCAAACAGGTAGTACTCTCCCCCAGCCTCGTCAAAGCGGCAGAGGGTGATTGGGCCCTTTTTCAAAACAAAGCGCTCCTGGCCCTCCGCCAGGCTGGCGGCGCTTGCGGGGTCCTTTAAGGAGTAGGGGAAAGGCCCGCAGTGCCAAAGCAGCTCGGCGTTGTCGTTTTGCGGGTGGCGGATGGTCAGGTCGGCCAAAAACACCGCCTCTTCCCCCAGCGCCGCCGCTTGCAGCATGGCCATGGTCACCGCGCCGTTTACGTCCGTCTCACAGGCCAAAGGCAGGCCCAAATCCGCCAGCTCCCCCAGCACCGCGCACACCGGCGCGCCAAAAATAGAGGCGGCGCTCCAGCACTCCATGGCCCCGGCGGTACAGTGGTTTTCCTCCATCAGCCGCTTGACCGCCAATTTTAGGGCCGCGATGCGGTCCACGGTTTCCTCCGGGGTGCCGCTGGCGTCAAACCGGGCTCTAAGATCCTCCCGGCAGGCTTGGTAAGCCTCCGAAGCCTCCTTTTGCAGCTGGTCCGCCCGGGCCGCCGCCGCGTTGGGAGAAATGGGAATTACCGTAACGCCCAGCCTGCTTGCCAGATCCCCCTCGTTGGCCATAACGCTCATGAAAGGCTGGGGCCGGGCCCCGAACTTGGCAACCCGCAGGTTTTTCACGGTTTTCACCACCGCCGCCACCCGGATGAAGTTCTCAAAGCCCTGGCGGAAATCCTCGCTTTCGGTTTCGCAGTTCCATATGTAGCTGTACGCCACCCCAAACCGGCGCAGGACCTTGGTGCAGGCAAACATGCCGCACTGGGTGTCCCGGCCCCGGCTCTGGGGGGTGTTGGGCCGTTCGTCCCGAGGCCCCCACACCAGAGTGGGCGCCTTGAGGGCAGCGGCCACCCCGGCGGCGCACTGCTCCTCTCCAAAGTCGCAGTGGGGCAGAAACAGGGCGTCGATTCGGGCGTCCTTAAACTTTTCCACCACGGGAGAGATCTTATCTGTCTCAAACAGAATCCCGTTCTCACAGATGTCATCGATGTCCACGATTTTCACGAATCCAGGCTTCACCGCGCGGATCACCGCCATGAACTTGTCTTTTTGGCGCTTCGCCTCTTCCATGCTGAGAAATCCCCGCTTGGTGGGGGCCACGCCCAGCACGACTGTGGGCTTGCTCATTCTGTTCCCTTCTTTCTTTGGGCGTAATTTATTTTTGAAGAAGCCGCCGTAGGCCCGGCCCAGGGGCGCTGGGCGGCTCTGTCACAGCTGCAGCCGCTCCGCATAAAAGGCGGCCCGCCGGTCAATCTCGGTGTAGTCCACCCGGCCGCTTTTCAAAAACTCTTGGAGCGCCTCCCAGTCCGGCACACCGGCCCGCCCGCCCATCCGGGTGCACTTGACGCAGGCGGCGGCAGTGGCCACTTTCGCGGACTCGATGGAATTCAGCCCCCGGAGCGCCCCAGCCAGATAGGCCCCGTGAAACACATCCCCGGCCCCGGTGGTGTCCACCACGGGCACCGGGTAGGCGGGCAGGCGGAAGCCCCCGCAGTCTTGGCTGAACCCGGCGCAGCCCTGGGGCCCCAGGGTAAAAATTACGGTGGAGGGGCCTTGGCCGCAGAGGGCTTTGCAGTTGGATTCATAGTTCTCATCGTGAAAGAGCACCTTGTAGCAGAATTCCGACCCGATGAACACATCGATCAGGCCGATTTGGTCCATCAGCTCCGAGGAATAGGAGTCCGCGTCCACAAGAATCTTCGCCCCGGCCTGTTTGGCTTTTTGCACCGCGGTCATGGCCACGCCGGTTACATGGGAGATGAAAAACCACTGGCAGTTTTCCAGAATCTCCCCGTCCAGCTCCTCCCGGGCCGGGGGCTGGGCAGAGCCCCGGCGGTAGACGATGCTGCGGCCCTGGGTCTCCCGGTCGCTGATGACAATGGAGAGGGATGTGGTCTCCCCCTCCCGGCGGAGCAGGTTGGAGGTATCCACCCCATGGCGCTGAAAGTCCTTTTGGCAGAAGCCGCCATAGTCGTCGCTGCCCACAGCCCCCAAAATGGCGCACTTGGCTCCCAGCCGGGCCGCGGCGGTCAGGCCGGAGGCCACCTTGCCCCCGCCCTGCCAGCTCAGGGCATTAATCCCGGCCCCGCCGTTGGGCTTGGGGAACACGTCCACATTCACCGCCAAATCCACGCAGGGCATATCATAGCCGGCAATTTCAAATTGTTTCACCGCGCTGTCCTCCCTCACAGGGAAAAGCCGTTGGGGTTCAGCAGGCGCATTTTCCCCCGGACAAAGTCCACGGCCCCTTGGGCGGCCTCCTCCATCAGCCCCGGCAGGCCGCCTTTGGCCCCCGCCTCCATGGCCCCGGCAACGCTCTGGCAGCAGGCCTGGAAGTACTCGGTGGCAATGTTGAACTTGCTCATGCCCAGACGCACGCTCTCCCGCAGCTGGTCATGGGGGATGCCGGAGCAGCCATGGAGCACCAGCGGTACGGGCGCCGCCTTGCGCAGGGCGGCAATCCGGCCGAAGTCCAGGCTGGGGGCCTGTATGTACTCCCCATGGGCGTTGCCCACCGCCACGGCCAAAGAGCCGCAGCCGGTTTTCTCCACAAATTCCTGGGCTTGGGCCACGCTGGTGTATTTGCCGGAGTCGGTGATGTCCTCCAGCCGGGCGCCCGAGCCCACATGGCCCAGCTCCGCCTCCACGTCCACGCCGAAGACCGCGGCTGTGCGGGTCACGGCGGCGGTCAGCGCAAGGTTTTCCTCATAGGGCAGGGCCGAACCGTCCACCATCACCGAGGGAAACCCGGCCTTTATGCCCTTTACCGCGATTTCATAGCTGGCGGAGTGGTCCAGATGCACGGCTATGGGCACCGGCGACTGGGCCGCCAGGTCCTTGGCAATGGCGGCAATGTGCTCTAGGGCAATGTAGCTTTCAAATCCGGGGTACAGCTGAATAATCACAGGGACCCGCTCCCGCTCCGCTGCCTGGGCCACCCATTTTACCGTTTCATAATTGAACACGTTCACAGCCGCCACGCCGTAATGGTTTTCTGTCGCGTGGGTTAAAATATCCTTTACCTTTGCCAGCGGCATGGTACCACACCTCTCCTTTTTGCTTATTTTGGCTGGTGCAGCCCCTGGATGCTGTGCTCCAGCTGGGCCTTAACCTCCACCACAGGCGGGGGATTGCCAAAGGTGGTGTTGGGGAACCGGATGGGCGCGGCCCACTTGACCGCGTTGGTGATGACCTTCTGAATCTCCGGCTGGTGGTAGATGGGGAACACCTCGTGGCCGGGCCGGAAGTAGAAGATTTTGCCCTTGCCCCGGTGGTAGCAGCAGCCGCTGCGGAACACCTCGCCCCCCTCAAACCAGCTGATAAACACCAGCTCGTCCGGCTGGGGGATGTCAAAGCGCTCGCCGTACATCTCCTCGTGGGGGATGATAATTTTTTCGTCCAGGCCGTCCACAACGGGGTGGCTGGGGTCAATCACCCACAGAATTTCCTTCTCTCCGTCCTCCCGCCATTTGAGTTTCCAAGTGTCCGTGCCGCAGACCTTGCTGAAGATTTTAGAGGCGTGGCCCGAGTGCAGCACAATAAGGCCCATGCCCTCCAAAATCCGGCGGTATACCCGGTCCACAATCTCATCCTCCACCTGGTGATGGGCCATGTGCCCCCACCAGACCAGCACGTCGGTATTGTCCAAAACCTCCTGGGTCAGGCCATGCTCCGGCTCTTTCAAGGTGGCGGTGCGCACGTTCATGCCCGCTTCTTTTAAAAACCCGGCGATGCAGCCGTGGATGCCCTGGGGGTAAACCTCCGCCACCTCGGGGAACTGCACCTCGTGCAAATATTCATTCCATACGGTTACGTTGACAGACATGGAAAAAAACTCCTTTCAAATCGTTTGCAGTCCTTAAAAATTGGATAAAAACCTTCCGCTTTTACCAGAACTTTTCCCTCATTATAGCCGGGACGCCCGGCAAAAGGAATAGAGGATTCAGCCTTCTTTTTGGACATTTCCGACTTTTACAGTTACCGCACTCCTTCCGTAAGGGAGGCGTTTTTCAGCGGACATGCCCTTTGGCATAAAAGGCCGGCGGCATGCCCGTGTGCTTTTTAAACTGGCGGCTGAAGTAAAACTGGTCGGAAAAACCGGTTTCTTCCGCAATTTCCCACAGTTTCATGTCCGTGGTGGCCAGCAGCTCTTTGGCCCGGTTCATCCGCACCCAGGCGAGATATTGGAAAATAGACCGGCCGTTCAGCCGGTGGAAGATGCGGTTTAGGTAATCAAAATTCATGCCCAACATGGACTCCAGCTGTTTTCCCGTAATCTTCTCCCCATAGTGGCGGTTCAGGTAGGCGGTCAGCTCCTCCAGCCGGCGCAGCGTCCGAAGCGGCAGCTGGCCGCCCCGCCCGGCCAAAGCCTCCTGGGCGCTGTTTTGGGACAGAGCGACTAAAATCTCCAAAAGCTTGCAGGCCCACAGGGTCCGGTAGTTTGGCGAGGCCCCCCGGGCCGCGATGGCCTCCTCAAAATACCCGGCCAGCCGGGCGCGGGCCTCGGGGCTTTCGATGTGGGCCAGCTTGGGCAGCAGGCAGCGCTGCATGTCAAACTTCGCCTCGCCCTCTTCCGGATACCCGGCGGCTGGCGGCTCCCCCGGCGGGACGGGCAGCAGGGCCAGGTTGCTGAAGTGGACGAAATAATAGTCGCAGCGGGCGGGCTTTGTGCCCTCGTGAACCAGGCCGGGATGCAGAAGCAAAACATCCCCCGGCCCCAGGGCAAAGTCCTCCGCCTCCTCCCGCAGGTGCATGGCCCCGCCGGTTAGGTAGTAAAGGATGAACTCCCCGTTGCGGCGGCGGAAATGGGTCCACTCCCCTTTGGGCGCGAAGCGGTTTAAAAAGCTTACATGGGGCAGCGTGGTCAGGCTTGCCAAATAATCCATGAAAAAAACCTCCTTTCCTGGGCGGGCCTACTCAAGAACCGGGGCGCTTCCGCCTTTTGCGGGCCCTCCCGCCTGTCCCCCCGTCCTCTTGAATTCCACAAAGGGGCATGGTATAATAAATTTATATCATGCTAAAAACAGCCGGGGGCTTTCCCCCCGCTGAAAAAAGGGAGGCCCGGTTATGAAAGAATGCCCTTGGCGGGTCAAGATTTCCTATCTGCTTACCGCTGGGTTTATTGGGCTTGTGGCAGCGCCTTTTTTGCTTTTGGTGTTCTATAATCTGCGCTCTTTCGACTACCAGGCCAACGAACGGCTTTTGCAGGATGGAAACTACATCCTCCACTCCACCGAGCGGAGCATCTCGGAAAAACTGGACTCTGTGGAGACCATTGTCAGCGCCTTGGCCTACAACAGCAATCTCTCCTCCTTCCTTGCCCGCAGCTATTCCGGCGCGGCCTCCTTTGAGGAGTACAGCCAGACGGTGCTGCCCATTTTGCAAAGCGCCGCCGATTCCGCCTCTCCGCCCATTCAGCGGCTCTGGGTGCTGTCTCAAAACCGCACCCTGCCCAACGGCTCAACCCTGCTCAAGCACGCCTCCACCGCCCAGCTGGAGGCTTTGGAGGAATTTTTGGACGGCCGTCCCAACGGCGGCTGGCACTATTCCCCCGAAAACCTAATTCCAAACTCCCTGGAGTCCTACCTGCGGCAGGATTTCTACTTTGTACACGCCATTGCCTCGCCCTATGGCCGCCAGGTGGGCTATGTGGTGGCAAAAGTGCTGTCCTCCACCCTGTTTGGAGAGTTCCTCTTGTCCCAGGACTCCCAGAGGGCCTTCTTTTTGCTGGACGGGGAAAACCGCCCCTGCATGTCCAATGTGGCCCTGGAGGAAGGGCTGGTGTTCCCCACCGGGCCGGAGGTTTCCCGCAGCCCCCAGGTGCTGTACCTAAGCACCCAGGCCAGCCGCCTGCCGCTGGGGCTGGGCCTGGCCTTCTCCTCGCCAGACCGGCAGGTGCTGCTGGACAAGTCCTTTACGGCCATTTTGGCGGTGCTGGTGGTTTCTGTGCTGTTTCTTTTCGGTTTTTATTACATTCTCCATATCATCGCGGTCCGCCTGCGGGCCTATGCCCGCGACATGGAGCGCATTGCCGCCTCCGGCTTCAAGGGCAGGCTGAATGTCTCCCACCTGTATGAGCTGGGGGAAATCGGCGTTCAGTTTAACGACACATTAACGGAGATCCACTCGCTCATGCGGGAGAAAATCCGCCAGGAAACCGCCTACAAAGACATTCAGCTGCAAGCTCTTATGTCACAGATCAACCCCCATTTTATATACAACACCTTGGATATGTTTTCCGCCAAGCTGGCGCTTAATGGGGAATATGAGATTTCGGACTATATGAGCGACTTCGCCGGGATGCTGCGCTATAACACCACCACCCCCGGCATGTTCCTTCCTCTTGGGGATGAGGTGGAGTACACCAAAAGCTATGTGAATCTTCAGCGCTGCCGCTACGGCTCCGCCATTGCCCTGCGTATCCATATTCCGCCGGCGCTCCTTGGGGTCCAGGTGCTGCGGCTGCTGCTGCAGCCTGTGGTGGAAAACGCCTTTGTCCACGGCTTTGTGCAGCTGCCCCCCAACGCCCGCCGGGAGGTGGTGATTACCGCCCGGGCCTCGCGGGGCCTTCTGCTTTTGCGGGTTCGGGACAACGGCCAGGGCATCCCGCCGGAGCAGGTCCGCCAAATGAACGAGACCTTTGCCCAGCCCTCTCCGGTCCTGAAAAAGGACAAACGCAAGGGCAGCATTGGCCTGGAAAACATCAACCAGCGGCTTCAGCTGTTTTATGCCGGTCAGGGGCGGATCTTCCTGCGGAGCATTCCCGGCGGGCATACCAGCGTGTTCCTCGTTTTCAAAAATCAAGGGGGCGATGTGGGATGATTCAGGTGTTGATCGTAGACGACGACTCCCTGCTGTGCCGCGCCATGGCCAACAAGCTGGAATATGTGAACCAGGAGGGGGGCCTGGATTTGGCCCCGGCCATAACCGCGGGCACGGCCCGGGAGGCCCTGGCCATTATTCGGGAAAAGCCGGTGGACATTTTGATTACCGATGTGCAGATGCCCTACCAGTCCGGCCTGGAGCTGATCGACGCGGTTCGCGGCCAGTTCCCTTTGATGCAGCTGGTCGTGCTCAGCGGCTACAGCGACTATGACTACATGCGCAGCGCCCTGCGCTCCGGCGTGACAGACTACCTGCTAAAGCCCGTTAAGATTCTCCAGCTCAAGGAGATCATCCAAAAGTGCATTGACAACATCCACGCCAACCTGGACTCCGGCGAGGCCCTGGCCATACAAAAGCAGGCGGCGCTGAACGACCGGACCGGAAAATACTGCAACGCCCTGCTGCTGCGCGCCCCGGCTCCCGCCCGGCCAGAGGGCCTGACGCAGCCCGCCTTTTTTGCGGCGGTTTTTTCCGCCGGTTGTCCAGACGACCGGTTTTCCGAGCTTCTCCGGCAGTTTTCTCAAAAAACGCCCTCGGAAAGCCCGCTGGTGCTCCGCAGTTTTCAAGACGTGAATCAGTCTCAAATTCTGCTGGTGAACGCCCCGGAAGACGAAGGCCGGGTGCGGACCTATTTGGAACGTTTTTGCGCCTTTGCCGCCGAAAAGGGCCTGGCCTGCCGCTGCGGGGTCAGCCGGGCGGGCGGCAGCCTGGACCAGTTCCCCAAGCTCCACCGCCAGGCCGGGTATGCCCTGGCCCACCAGATGATTCAAAGCTTCACGGTGAAGATGGCGGAAGAGGCCCCCGAAAAGCTGGCCCGCAGCCCGGAGGACCTGTTCCGCAAATCCTCCCGAAGAATTCAGGCGGCGTTTCAAAGCCGCAATTTTGGCCAGATATACGCCGCCCTAAACGAAGTGTTCACTTTAGAGTATGTTTCCGCCCACCAGGCCGCTCTGGGGGACATCCTGGACTATTACAACGGCTTCAGCGACCAGATCCGGCAGCTCTCCACCGCCTTGCAGGTGGATTTGGAGCGGATCCGGAGCTTCCCCCTTTTCACCAGCCTGGACGACCTGCGGAGCTATTTTCAAGAGCTTCTCTACCGGCTGCAATGGCAGAGCGAAAAGGAGACCGAGAAGACCCATTATGTCATTACCCAGGCCATTAGCTACATGGAGCGGCACTATAACCAGGACATCACCATGAAGGACGTTGCCGCCGCCATGAACATGAGCTACACCTATTTCAGCAAATTTTTCAAGGAGCAAACCCACCAGAGCTTCTCCGAGTGCCTGACCAGCATCCGAATGGGCGAGGCCAAGCGCCTGATTATGGAGGACCCCTCCATTAAAATCAAGGAGGTGGCCCATCTGGTGGGCTATGAAAGCGTCTACTCCTTCTCCCGGGCCTTCAAGCAGTACTACAAGGTATCCCCCACGGCCCTAAGCGGCGGCCCGGCCTCTGGCAGGGGCGGGCGTTAAACCGGCAGCCATCTCTGCTCTCCGGCAGACCGGATGATGCTTTCCAGGGCGTGCTGGATGTGGCAGCCCTCCTGGATGGAGGCGGCCATGCCATCGCCCACCCCGTTGAGGATGTCCGCAAAGGACTGCATCTGGTCCGTGCGGAAGCGGTCTGGAATGGGCAGGTTGGTGAAGGCCCCGGCGCGGCCGGTCACCGGCCCAATGCACACCTCAATCTCGTCCACGCCGGGAGCTTTGGCGTCCAGGGTGTAAACCACGGCGCCCTGACTGCCGTAAATCTCCAGGCGCTGGTAGTTGCCCCGGCCATACGCAAAGCGGGTAATCTCAAAATCGGCGGCTACGCCATCCTCCATCTCCATCAGGAAGTTGCAGAAGTCGTCCACATCCACAGGGCCCAGGCCCTCGCCCTCTTCCAGCCGGCGCATTTTCGTAAAGGTGTCCGCATGGCCCACGGCTTTTACATAGTCCTTTCCCGTGACAAAGCTTACCAAATCCAAGGCGTGGCAGCCCAGGTCGCCCAAAGCGCCGGTGCCGGTAAGCTCTTTGATGTACCGCCAGGACCGGGGCAGGTCCCATTCCGGTCCGCCTCCGGCTTGGAGATACTGCATATACACATGATAGATTTTTCCAATGTGGCCCTTCCCTATAATATCCTTCATATAGCGCGCCGCGGCCTTAAAGCGGTAGGAGAAGCACACCATGTTGGGCAGCCCCCGCCCGGCGGTCATCCGGGCCAGAATGTCCGCCTCCTCCGCGGTTATGGTAACGGGCTTCTCAATGGAATAGGGCTTGCCCGCCTCAATGGCTGCTTTGGCAATCTCGAAATGGGCGTTGTTGGAGGTGGAGATGTCAATGGCGTCCACATCCGGGCAGTTGATCAGGTCCTGATAATTGGCAAAGCAATGGGCGGGGTCAAGGCCGTATGTTTTCCGCGCGTATTCCATGCGTTCGGGTTTGAGGTCACACACAGCGGCCAGCTGCAGGTCTGGGCTGTTGGCAATGCCGGGCAGGTGCACGCCTTGGGAAATTCCCCCAATGCCTACGCTGCCAACGCGCCAAATTTTCTTTTCCATGGCGGTTCCTCCTAAACTTAAAAATATTGTGATTTTTGAAATATATGGTAAAATAGGATGGCCTCTGGCAGGCTTTGGCTTACCAGAGGCCAAAATACCTTTTCACTAATCTTTTTCTTTTCTATGGAGAGAGCCCGGAATCAAATCCGGGCTCCTTTCCTGTTCTATTGCAGCCGCAGCGGCTTTTGGTTTATCCGGCGTTATAGGCGTCCAGAGCCTCCTGATAGATTTCCATCAGCCGCTCCAGGCCCATTTGATTCAGCTGGGCAATGTAACCATCCCAGTCGTTCTCAATGCCGCCGTTTACAATCCAGTTGGCCCAGCTCTCCTTCACATACTTGTAGATGTCCACCGTAAGCTTGGAGATCTCGTCCATCTGCTCGGGGGTGTAGTTCACCTGGGGATAGGGCTGCGCCACAAACTCCTTGAAGTCCTCATCGCAGGCCAGCTTGGCGCCGTCGCCGCTGTCAGCGGGCAGCTGGATTTTGGCCTCGGTCTCCGGGGAGACATACTTGGGGCCGTAGTCGCGGCAGGTAATTTCCCAGTACCACACGTCGCCGGTTTTGCCCTCGGGCGGGTCCAGGAAGGTGATGGTGCCATCGTCGGCCTTCTCCAAAGCCTCGCCAAAGGGGCCCCAGTAGGACTGGATGGAGATGTCGTCGGAAGAGTAGTAGTCGGCCCAGCGCATGGCGATTTCAGGATGCTCACAGGCTGTGGTCACCGTGAACTCGTTGCGGCGGTAGATGATGATACCGTCGTTGCCGCGCACATAGCGGTCGCCCCGGGGGCCGGCCAGAGGCAGCATGGGCACATACTCGTCTGAGTGGGGGTTGGTGGCGGAGCTGACCTCCCAGGCGATGCCGGTGCCAACCAGAGAAACCTCTTCGTTCTTCAGCTTGGCGTCAGACTGGCTGCCGTCCTGGGTGAAGTATTCCTGGTCCATAATGCCCTCGGCATAGAGCTTCTCAAAGAACTGCACCGCCTCTTTGTAGCGCTCGTCAGCGGGGATGAAGATGGGCTCGCCGGTTTCCTGCTCCAGGGCCAGGTAGTTGGTCTCCAGGCTGTCGGTAATGCCCCAGGGGTTGATGTAGCGGATCCAGTCGAACATGTCGCCCTTGCCGCTGCCGCTGAGGGGCACCTCATCGTTGGGGTCGCCGTTGCCGTTGGCGTCCTGCTCTTTAAAGGCCTTGAGCACATTGTACCACTCGTCTACCGTGGTGGGCATTTCCAGGTTCAGGTTGTCCAGCCACTTCTGGTTGATGAAGGGGATGTCGCAGGCCTTGGGACGCATGGGCAGCTTGCTGGACAGGGTGTAGATGTGTCCGTCAGACTGGGTGACCAGCTTGCGCATAATGGGCTCGGCGTCGTAGGCCGCCTTAATGTTGGGGCAGTACTGGTCAATATAGTCCTCCACAGGCACAAACAGGTCCAGGTTGGTGAGGATGTCCATGTCGCCCAGGCTGTTGTTGCCAAAGAACACGTCCGGCAGGTCGCCGCCGGCCAGCAGCAGGGACTTCTGCTCCGCCCAGTCCGCGTCGCCGGCATACTGCCAGTCGATGTGCACATTGGTGGCTCTCTCCATCTCCTGGAACATGCTGTTCTCGTTCAGGTCCCGCAGGCTGGCTCCCTTCACGTACAGGAAGGTCAGGCTGACAGGCTCGTTGACGATGGGTAAGCCGGTGGCGTTAAAGTTGGAATCTCCCGCCTCCGCGCCGCTCTCCTGCTGGCTGGAGGCGCCGCTTTCGCCGCTGGAAGAAGTGCTGCTGTCGGTTCCGCCGCCGCAGGCCGCGAACAGGGAAGCCACCAGACAGAGGGCCAGCAACAGGCCCAGAACCTTTTTCCAATTCCGCTTCATGATTTTCTGCTCCTTTCATATAGCAAATGAATTTATTTGACAGCGGCCGGGAGCTTTTTCCTGGCCGCGATGCCACAACCATCAGCCTTTAATCGCGCCGATCATTACGCCCTGGCTGAAATATTTCTGCACAAAGGGGTACACGCACATAATGGGAACCGTGCTGATGATGATAACCGCGTATTTCATCAGCTCCGAGAGCCGGCGGGCCTCTTGAGCCGCCAAACCGTCGCCGGTGCCGGCCATAGCCTGGTTGGTGATGAGGATGTTCCGGATGACCAGCTGCAAGGGCTTTAAGTCCTCGTTGCGGATGTACACCAAGGCGTTAAAGTAGGCGTTCCACTGGGAAACCGCCGTGTACAGGGCAATCACCGCCAAAACCGCTTTGGACAAAGGCAGCGCGATTTGGAAGAAGAACCGCAGGTTGCCGCAGCCGTCAATTTGAGCCGCGTCCAGAATTCCCTGGGGCAGGCTGCTGTCGAAAAAGGTGCGTGCGATGATGATATGGTACACCACCACCGAGAAGGGCAGCACCATCACCCAAAAGGTGTCGTACAGGCCGAAGTCCCGAATGGTAAAGTAGGTGGGGATGAGGCCGCCGTTAAAGAACATGGTGAAAATAAAGAAGAAGGTGATGAGCTTGCGCCCCACCAAGTCCCGGCGGGACAGGGCGTAGGCCGCGGGAATGTTTACCGCCAAGCCGGTAACCGTGCCCAGCACGGTGTAGACGATGGTGTTCCGGTAGCCGGTCCACAGCTCCGAATGGCGCATAATCTCCTTATAACCGTCCACCGTAAATTGGCTGGGCACAAACCACACCTTGCCGTTGGCCACCTCGGTGGGGTTGCTGAAGGACGCGATTACAATAAAATACAGCGGGTAGATTACAATAAGCAATATAATAATGCTCATCCCATAGAGAATGATGTTGAATATCAAGTCGTTCCAAGTTACCTGGCGCTTGATGGAACCCAGGCTTGCCATTAGAATCCCTCCTAGTCCGAATATTTGCTGAAAACCTGCGCTCTTAGAACAGGCTGGTTTCGCCCATTTTTTTGGACGCCTGGTTCACCAGCAGCAGCAAAACAAAGTTGATGACGTTGTTGAACAGGCCCACCGCGGCGGAAAGGCTGTACTGGTTGCTGATGATGCCGATTTTATACACATAGGTGGCGATAATCTCGCTAACCATTGTGTTCAAGGGGTTCTGCATCAGGTACACCTTTTCAAAGCCTACATTCATAATATTGCCCGCCCGCATAATCAGCAAAATCACCGCTGTGGGCAGCAGGAAGGGAATGTCAATGTACTTGATCTTTTGCCATTTTCCCGCGCCATCCACCGTGGCCGCCTCATAAAGGGAGGGGTCCACCGCCGCCAGGGCCGCTATGTAGATGATGCTGTCCCAGCCCGCGTGCTGCCACACGTCGCTCCACACATAGATGCTTTGGAACGCGCCGGCCATGCCCAAAATGTTGGGGGGCTCCTGCACGCCAAAAAGCTTGGCCAGGTTGCCATACAGGCCGCTGCTGGGAGAAAGCCAAACCAGCAGCATACCCACCATAACCACCGTGGAGATAAAATGGGGCAGGTAGGTGGCCACCTGCAGGGTCTGCTTAAAGCGCTTCACGCGGATCTGGTTCATGGCCAAAGCCAGAAAGATGGGGAAAGGGAACCCGGCAATCAGGCTGTAAAGGCTTAGGGAGATGGTATTGGTAAACAGAGATTTTACCTGGAAGGAGTTAAAAAAGGTCTGAAAATGCTCAAACCCCACCCACGGGCTGCCTCCAATGCCCGCCTTGGGGGTGAAATCCTTAAAAGCGATCTGGATGCCGTACATGGGGATGTACGTGAACATAAACAACAGCACTACCGCCGGAAGCAGCAGCAGGTAGAGGCCCCAGTTGCGGGCAATCCGCCGCCAGGTAGACACCAGGATTTCTTTTTTGCTCAGTTTTTCACCGGCCGCTTTCGCTGCCATATGCACCGCGCCCTTTCTTTTGGGCCCCAGCGCCGCATGGAAAAGCCTGGGCCCTTTTTGTTGGAACGAGGCTATTATAGCGTGAAACAAGCGGCAAGAAAATGTTCCAATTTAACATTTGTTAACATTTTTTGTCATGTTGCTTGGAGCAGGGCATGGCTTAGAAGAAAAAATGGCACAAAAAGCAAACCCCGCCTTCCTAGGCGGGGCAAAGTGTATAAAAAATCCTTCGGCAAGGGCACGGACCCATGCAGAAGGATTGTATGGCTTATTCGATGGGGTCTGCCAGCCTTTTGGCCTGGCGGTATTTATTCCGCTTCCACTGCGCCATCAATTCATGGCCCCGGCTTTTCATTTCCAGCAGGGTTTCCCGGTAGATTTGCTCCACCTCCTTTTGCGGCGTGGAGACCACAATGCGCACCACCTGGGCCTGCCGGTAGCCTTCCACCGACTCAAAGGTGTTGGCCAGACGGGTGTCCGCATAGTGGGCAAACAAAATCTCATAGGGAAGCGAGGGCTGGGCGTACTGCTCATAGACCCCGCCGGGAGCGCTGGGCGCGCGGGGGGCGGCTTCCAAAACCTCCCCCAAGCCCCCGGCCTCCGCAGCTTGGCGCTGCTCCTCCGTGAAGGCCATGTTCTGGCCGTAAAACCACAGCAGCAGCCGCGCCTGCACCTTTGCGAAGGCGCTGCCCGCCAAAAAGATGGTGGAGGAATACTGCTCGCCGTAGTTCTGCCGGAACTGGAATTCCTTGCCAGAGCCGAGCGCCAGAGGGCCTACAATTTCATAGCGGTCCCAAATGGGGTCGTCCTCTGGCAGGGCCTGAAGCAGGGAGTAGAGAGAGCCCGTGGCGGCCAGAAAGACCTTTTCTTCCCGCAGCTGTGCCAGCAGGTAGCTTTGGGTCATGGTGAACACGTCCTGGCTGAGAAGGCGCTCGCCGTAAAGCCGGTTCATGTACCCCAGGGCCTCCAACGTTTCCTCTTGAAAAAACACGTCCTGCCAGACCCCCTCCTGGTCCAGGGCCCTGGCCCCAAACATCTGCTGCAAGGAGATTAGGTCAATGTAGCTGGGAATCACCTCCGGCTCCGCCTTTCGAATGGCCTTTAGGGCGCTCACGGTTTCCTCCTTGCCGCAAAAGCTGCCGCTGGGAATGGCATAGGCCTCTAAAAGCTTCCGGTTGGCCAGCATCACCACCCCGGCCCCAGGGGTTTCGCTGGCCCGGCCAACGGCGCTGGTGTGGGGATAGGCGTACACATCGCCCTTGGTGTTTCCGCACCAGTCCATAAATTCCTGCGAAAGCCGGAACCCCGGCAGCTCCCGGTCCAGCAGCTGCTGGAGGTTTTCCGTTTTTCCAGAGGTCTCAAAGCGCTTGAGCTTGGGATCCGCATAGCACTGGGTGGCCACGTCCACCGGCACATCGGCGGCAATCAGGTTCATAAACTTGTCCGCCGTGCACACAGTGGCTTCCACCGGCGTGCCGGCCAGCTCCTCCAGGCGGCGGGGGTCCGGCAGCAGGCAGCCATATTCCGGTAGTTCGCCGCCATCCCGGGTGATGAAGGCCCATTGCAGCTTGGCCGCGGGCGGGGTGGGCAGAACTTCAAAACCAGGGCTGTCCTCCACGGTGCGGGTGGCGGCCCACAGCAGCAGGGCCAGCCCCCCAGCAAGGCCAGTTTAACCGCCAGGGGAATCCGCCGCCTTTTTACGCGGTCTTTTTTCATTTCGACTTCCCTCCTTTTTGGACTGGGCCAGCTCGCCGCGCTGGCAGCCGGCCCCAGAACAACCGGCCTTTGGTTGGCGCGCCCCGGTTTCCAGGGCATCCGGCCAAAAGGCGAAACAGCGCCCGCCTCTTTTTATGCCTCCCCGTCCTCTTCCACCAGCACCGCTACTTCATAAGCTCCCAGGCTTCCCGAAAATTCCGTTTCGCTGATGCGGTCCAGCTTTCCCCGCAGCTCCGGCAGAGAGAGGCTGCCCTCCGCTGTGTGGAAGGCCAGAACGGCCCGCCGCTTGCCCAGCCGGCGCTCCATCACCAGCAGGCCCTTTCCATCCTCGGCGTACTGGTCCGCCAGCTCCCCTTCTGTCAAAAGGGGCTCCTGCCGCCGCAGCCGGATAAGCTTCTGGTACCAGGACAGCATGTCCCGGTCCTGCCGGGCCGCGTCCCACAGCATGCCCCGGCGGCAGTCCGGGTCGGCGCCCCCGTTCAGCCCAACCTCGTCGCCATAGTAGATCATGGGCATTCCCGGCAGCAGCAGCTGTAACGCCGCCGCCAGGCGCTGTTTTCTCGGGTCGTTCCCAGCGGTGTGCCGGAAGCGGGGGGTGTCGTGGGTGTCGATGAAGTTCCACAGGTAGCCTTGCAGCTCCCGGTGCAGGTTTCCCCGCAGAAAGCCCAAATCCCCCAAAAACGCCGAAGGGCCGCGGGTCTCCTGGGCCACCAGGTCCTGCACCCCATGGCAGAAGGGGTAGTTCATGACGCTGTCCCACTCGTCGCCCTCCAGAAAGTCCCCGGCGAAGTGCCAAATTTCGCCCACAATAAGGGCCCTCCGGGTTCACCGCCTTAACCTCCCGCCGGAACCGCTTCCAAAAGGCATGGCTGATCTCGTCCGCCACATCCAGCCGCCAACCGTCAATGCCGCACTCCTTGATCCAGTAAGTGGCCACGCCGATGGCAAAGTCCGCGGCCTCTTGGTTTTGCAGGTTCAGCTTCGGCATTCCACTGGCAAAGGCGAAGGTTTTGTAGCTGGGCTTTTCTCCCGGTTTGGCGGTCAGGGGAAAGCTTTTGACGTAGTACCAGTCCCGGTATTCAGACTTCTCCCCTTTTTCCTTTAAATCCCGAAAGGCGAAAAAGCCGGTAGAAGTGTGGTTAAATACCCCGTCCAGCAGCACGCGCATGCCCCGGCGGTGGGCCTTGTGCACAAGCTCTCTCAGGTCCTCTTTGGTGCCAAAGGAGGGGTCGATGGCGTAATAGTCGTCAATATCGTACTTGTGGCTGGATTTTGAGCGGAACACCGGGGTCATGTACAGAATGTCCACCCCCAGCTCCCGCAAATAGTCCAGCCGGTTGATTATGCCCCGCAGGGAGCCCTGAAGGTCCGTGCCGTGGTCAATGGGAGCCTGATACCACAGCTCCTCGGGAACCGGCTTATCTGTAGCAAAGCGGGAGGGGAAGATCTGGTAAATCACCTTGTTTTTCGCCCAGCCGGGCAGCAGGAAGCGCTCCTCCTCCCGAAGGGTCTGGGGGCAGTCGAACATCTGCCCAATGTCTTGAATGCGCTGGCCGGTAATCCCCCGGTCCCCATAGTACGCCACTTGGCCGGAAGCGTCCTCCAGCTCAAAAAAGTACCGCAGGCAGACCATGTCGATGGCGATGGAAGCTTCGTAATAGTCCCGGTACTGGTCCCAGCAGGCCAGCCGCATGTGGTGCGCCCGCATGGTGACTCCGGCCGGAAGATATTTCTCTTGGGTGTGCAGGCGCACGCTCTTAACGTCCCCCCGCTTGGTCTCCAGGCGGATGAGAAAGCGCCCCTTTTCCAGGGCATAGCAGTAATTTTTATTTGCAAAGTGCCGGACTGCCGCAAATTCCATATGTCTGTTCCTCTGTTTCTTCATCATTCTTCCGCCAAACGCGCGGGGCCCTGACCGTTCCGCCTTTCCGGGGCGCGTTCAAGGGGCACGTTGGGGAGGGGACGGAGCGCCCTCCGGCGGCTTAAAGACTCCGCCTCTAAAAGCCCCGAGGCCTTGGGACAGGGCGGCAAAGCTTTTTCCGTTGCGCGCAGGGAGTTTCCCGCCCTCTAGGGTCGTGTCCAAACCACAGAGATCATCATCTGTGTTCTCCCGCCCTACGGGCGGGAGAACACGAAAAACTCTCCGAAACGGACACTCCCCCCTCTAGCCTCCTCTTGCATTGTACCTCTTTTTGTGTTAGAATTCTTGCAGTATTTTCTTGGAATTCTAACACAATCCTATTTTCGGGGGGGTCTTTATGGACTGCGCGAACCTGCATGAAACCAAAATACACGGAAGCCCCGCCTTCCCCTACAGCGTCTACCACGGGCGCATTCCCGAGTGGCTCTCCTCCTTCCCCCTGCACTGGCACGAGAGCTTTGAGCTTATCTACTGCCACCAGGGCAGGCTGACCGCCTCTTTGTGGGGGCAGTCCTACACCCTTTGCGCCGGGGACCTGCTGGTGGTTCTGCCCCACGCGGTCCACTCCATTGACCAGGCCGGTCCGGCGGAGGGTGAGTATTTCAACATCCTCTTTGCCCCCGCCCTCTTTCAAGGCGCGCCGGGAGACCCCTGCTACGAGAAATATGTCCTTCCCTTTGTCAACGGCCAGCGGGCCATGGAGTGCTTTCATCCGGCGGGCTCCCCCTTCCGCCAAGCCGCCGCGCCCGCGGTCCTGTCCCTCATCTCCCACCGGCGCGAAAGCCTCTCTACCCATGAGCTGATGGTCAAATCCAGCTTGTTTCAGCTTCTCCACACAATGACCCAGCACAGCGCCCCCGCCCCAGACGGCCGCAGCCCGCGCCTAGCCTACAGCCGCCTGAAAAACGCCCTCTACTACGTCCAAAGCTGCTATGACCGGGAGCTGACCCTCCAAGAAGCGGCGGGCCGCTGCGGCTTTTCCGAAAGCTATTTTATGAAGCTGTTTAAAGACTTTACCGGCAAAAGCTTTAACGCCTACCTGGTAGACTACCGCCTTGAGCTGGCCGCCAAGCAGCTGGCCGAGACGGATTATAAGGTAATCGACGTGGCGGAAAACTGCGGCTTCCACAACCATTCCTATTTTACCCGCGCTTTTCGAAAAAAATATGAGGCCACGCCCCTGGAGTACCGGAAAGCCGCCCGCTTTGGCAAAGCGTGAGCCCCGGCGCGGCGGTTTTCAGGCGAACGGCAATACCGCGCAAGGCTCTCGGGGGCTCTCTGCGCGGTATTCTTTGTTCGCGGGAGGCTCTACTTGCGGCCCGGGAGGGCGGACCAGCATCGGAACAGGCAGAGCCATTGCACATATTTTAAGTTGGCGTCCTCGGCGGGAGGCAGGCCCGCCAAGCGCAGCGCCACCGCGGCCTGCCTGCGCGTCAGCATACTCCCCAGGCCCCGCTTCCAGGCCCGCTCCAAAAAAGCGCGGTACAGCCGCCGCTCCGTCAGGGGCAGGTCGGGCTGGTCCCGGCGGACCAGTTCCAGCAGCGCGGCATCCACCCGGGGCGCGGGGTGGAACTCCGTCCGGGGCACAAAGGCCGCCAGCCGCACTTGAAAAAAGGGGCGCAGCGTCAAAGAGGTCAGGTTCTCTCCCGGGCGGCCCGCAAAGCGCTTGGCCGCGCCCTGCTCCACAATCAGCCAGGCGGCTTCCGGCAGATTGGGCGCATTGGTCAGGCGGCGCAGAATCTCCGTGGTTCGGCCAAAGGGGATATTGGCAAAAACCTTGTACGGTTCTTTGGGCAGGGGCATTTGAAGGAAATCCCCCTGATAAAGGCGGAAATTGGGCTGGCCGCCAAAACGCTCGGTCAGGCGGCGGCAGAGGGCCGGGTCCAGCTCCGCGGCCAACAGGCGGCCGCAGCGGAGCAGCAGTTCCCGGGTAATGTGCCCCCGGCCCGGGCCGATTTCCACCACCAGGTCCTGCTGCCCGATGGCGGCGGCGTCCAGCAGGCGGCGGACTGCCCGGCCGCTGGTCAAAAAGTTTTGCCCGGCCCAAAGGGGCGCACTGGGGGCGTGGTTGTTATTTTTAGGCATAAAAAAGCACCTCTCTCGTTTTTGTGAACAGAAAAGAGGCGCAACAAAACCAGGGCCATAGGTCCCGTTTTTCTGTTATGCCTCTTTTAGATGTTCCTTAACCGAGCAAAGGCGAAAATTAACAACCCAAAAGCCTCCTGTCTCACCGCTGGCGCGGCTGCACTGCTGCCGTTAACGCAGCAAAAAAAGATTTTTCATATCTTTTGAACCGGACAGCTTTGCCGCCCAGCTTAAAAACCGGTATTCAGCGGTTTTTAAGTACATTTGCTACACAGTATAGGACATCTGGCGGTATTTGTCAAGGGAAAATCTATTTTGAAAAAAACAAAAATAAAGCTTGACTTCTTTGTCAAAGTCTGGTATACTAAATGACGTTACGGGGGTATAGCTCAGCTGGTTAGAGCGCCTGCTTCACACGTAGGAGGTCACAGGTTCGAGTCCTGTTATCCCCACCACCCAAAAGCCTGGGAAACAAGCGGTTTCCCGGGCTTTTTCCTTTTGTCCAATTATGCTTTCTCGGGGCCGCTGACTACCCTCCTGACTACCGCCGGAGAGGTACCGCTCCAGCTGGATCAGGGAGGCGGCGGCATCCTCCTTTTCCATGTGGGTGTAAAGATTGGCGGTCATTTGGATGGTGGAGTATCCCACAAGGTACTGTGCAGTCTTCAGGCCAATGCCCACCCGGTAGAGATTTGAGCAGTAGCTAGACGGGCCCGTACCTCACAGGGGGCGGCTCATTTCACCTTATCCCACATCCGCAGAATCTGGCGTAAAGCGGCGGGGATTGGCACTGTGCGGTGGGACGATTTTGTTTTTAAGTCCTTTCACTGGGGCCGGCTGGTTATTTCTGAGGAAAGCCAGCGCCCGGTTCACGGTTAGCCTGTCCTCTTGGATGTCATCCCACTGTAAGCACAGGGGCTCTTCCTGGCGCAAACATCCAGCTCCGCGATGCGTTTTTCAGACTGTGCCAGCACAGCCTTTTTCTGCGCCAGCGCCTTGTCACGCTCCCGCAGGTTCCGCAGTGCGATTTCTTCCAGCACTACACGGCGGATGGAGTGCGTCTTGCACAAGGTACGGTCTTTTCGATAGGTGGAGCAAATGCAATACTCCTGTTCTGGCTTGAAGTGATTGGCCCGGCAAAGGTACATCTTGCCGCCGCAACCGGCGCATGTGCACAAAAGTTTATATTACAAAAAATTGTCTCTCGGGGTAAGCGTTGTGAACGCAGAAGAAACGGATTTTGTCATAAATACAATTTGAGTTAACTAAAAAGCAATAGATTTATTTTCAGTTTCAATAATACCTGTAATAGCTTGATTGTCCACTTAGAGCATCTCCAGAATTGAATTTTGACTGTTACCTTTCAATCAGCTAAAAAAGCTATGAAAGCTCATAATTGCTTAACCAGTCCTAAAAACTGTTTCATACTGACAGCCCCAGGCAGCAGGCTCTCCTCATCCCGGAAAACCA
>CAJUNS010000016.1 GCA_910587995.1 uncultured Oscillospiraceae bacterium
CGATTTAGGTCTGGAAGAAACCGTAGTGATTGCAGACAACCATACATAAAGACGTCTCCCAACGGCTCAAGTACATTGACCGGGGCCTGTACCGGGATGTAAAAAACGTGCTGGCTGTCAACAAGGCCCAGCGGCACATTCGGGGGGGCCTGGCCACAAAGAAAAAATACGAGCACCAAAAATAAAGGCTGCCCTTTCAGCCGGAACAAATCCCCCCTAGAAACCGCCCAAAAGGCAAAACAGCGTCCGCCGCAGGGTTAGCAGCCGCGTTAACCCTCCTGTACGGCGGACGTTGTTTGTCCAAAGCGCGGCCCCCTGTCCTGTGCTCCCGCTTTTAGGGGCCGCGCCGGTTTCTATGGGTTTTTGCCGCGCCCTTTCCTTGGGGCGTCCCTCAGTTTATGCCCTCCAGAACGCTTTGGGGGTCCAGGTAGGCCGCGTCCCGGCGCACCTCCAGATGCAGGTGGGGCTCTTCGGCAGATTCCGCCGGAACCGCTGTTACCGAGCCAATGGCCTGGCCCATGGTCACCAGGTCACCAGGCGACACCAAAAAGTCCTCGCCCAAGCCGCAGTAATAAAAGTCGTAGTCCCCATGCTCAATGCGGGCCACATTGCCCAGCATCCGGTCCGTGTAGGTCTCCCGCACAATGCCGTTGCCGCAGGCCAGCACCTGCTCCCCGGCCTCAGCGGCCAAGTCCGTGCCCGCGTGTATGCGCCAGTCCTTCATGGTGGCGGAGTACACCGGCGCGCCGGCGCTGTAGGCCTTGGCAGCCTCCTGGGAGCTTACCGGGTAGATCATCTCCGTGCTGACCTCATAAATGGGCCCGTTCACCGGCGTCTGAGGCTCCTCCGCAGGGGCCTCTCCGGCGGCAGGCTCAGGGTCCGGGGTGGCCGCAGGGGGCTCCGAGGGCTTGGGAGCCAGCGTGGCCTGGGGCGTAGCCGCTGGCTTCAGGGTCGGCCTGGGCGTGGGGGCGGGGGCGGAGGCTTCCGCTCCCTGGTTGGCCGCGGGCGCGCTGGGCCGGGGGCTGCGGTTGACCTGGGGGTCATCGCTGACAGAGGAAGCCCCGGGGGCCTCCTGGGTGCTCATGTAGCCCTGCACCGCGTCAAAGGTGCTCCAAGCGGCCACGCCCACCGCCACCAGGCACACGGCCAAGGCCAGGTAAAAGCCGTTGCGCCGGGCCTTATTTTCGGAAAAACGTTTACCATTCATACCAGACATTCCTTTCAGCAGATACAGATTTGGTTCGCAACTGTATTGTGGCCGGATGGTCTGGGGAATATGCACGGCGGCTTGCACAGTTCCAAAGAGTAAACGGTCTTTCTTATCTGCCCGCCCGTGTAAAGGCACGGAAAAGGACCGGCATGCAACCGGTCCTTTTCACGTTTGAGGGGTATTATTGAGGAGGGTAGAACATGTATCTCAAGAAAAGAACGGTCCATTTCTTTTGAGTACAGGCCTATTATACCGGATTCCCCCCTGGGATTTGTTACGGGGCTGTGAATAAACCTTGAAGATTTTTCCGGGAGGGAAAAATCCAGCGAAGAAAGGAAACTTTTCAAACACATGTTTTGCAATTTTTGAAAAGCTGTGTTATAATGTACGCGGAACACATAAGGCCCTGCTGGCCTGCCACATATTTTCCATGCAGATCCGAACCATTCCCCCATCCCCTAAGGAGGTCTTACTATGGACGGCCTGACCGAAAGCCAAAAGAAAGTATACGACTATCTGGTAAAAACCACACCCCTGGGCGTTCCCCCTTCGGTGCGGGAAATCTGCGCCGCCACAGGGCTCAAATCCACCTCCACGGTCCATGCCCACCTAAAAACCTTGGAGCGGCTGGGCTACATTTCCCGGGAAGCCGGGCTGAACCGCTCCATCCGCATTGAGGGCAGCCAGCCCGCCGCCCAGGTGCCCATTTTGGGCCAAGTCACCGCGGGCCTGCCCATTTTAGCGGTGGAGGACATTGAGGGCTACATCCCCTTTCCCCAAAAGGAGGGCAAGGAGCTCTTTGCCCTCCATGTCCGGGGCCTGAGCATGCGGGACGCGGGCATTCTGGACGGAGACTACGTGGTGGCCGAACGCGTCCCCACCGCCGCCGATGGGGAGATTGTAGTGGCCATGATCGACGATGAGGCCACGGTCAAGCGCCTGTACCGGGAGCAGGGCCGCGTGCGGCTTCAACCGGAAAACCCGGATTTTGAGCCCATTTACTCCGACCATGCCAGCGTCCTGGGCAAGGTCATTGCCATTATCCGCTATTTGTAAACTGGCCTAGCTCTTCAAATACTCTTCCAGAGGCCTCAGATTTTCCCGCTCGGTTTTGTCAAAGGACTGCCCAATGTTTTGCAGCATCACCCGGCAGCGGGGCGAGTCGGACTTGGAGCGCAGCGCCTGACGGAACACCGCCATCAGCGCCTTGTCCACTGGGTTCATGCCTCCATAGTTGAGCCCGCCTTGCAGGTAAAAGGTTTTCACCCGGCACAGCTCCCGGGGGTTGAAGTTCTCCCGCTCTAACCGGCGCACATCCGAGGGGTCGGGACTCATGGCCCCGGTGAAAAAAACAGCCAGCTTCTTCCCCTCCAGGCCGGGCATCTGCCGCTTAAACCAGCCCAGCCGGTGGATTCGCCCCACATAGCAGCCGGACCCAAAGGCCACGGCGCCATAGCGGGCCAAGTCGGCGGAGTGCCGCTCGGAAAAAGGCACGCAGTCGCAGTCCAGGTCCTCCCGCAGCCATTGGGCGTATTTGCGGGTGAATCCAGTTTTCGAACAATAAATAATCAATGTTTTCACAACAAATAACCTCCTGATGCTACTCCGGCCGCGGCCGGTGAGAGTAGGCTTCCCCAAGCGGGGCGGGAGTATGGCTGGCAGATTGCGCCAAACACAGCGCTTGCGGCCTTCGCGTTTTTATTTTTTTAGTTAACGCGGTTCAAAAGAGGTGATGCCTCTTTTGAACCTAGCGGCACGGGCAAGCCCGCGCCGCCCTGCTTAAAAATCGGTAAATACCGATTTTTAAGTGCGTTTACTATATCTGATACCCCGCAAAAAAAGGGCCCCTCTTTCCAGAGGAGCCCTTTCCTTTATGCGCTTCTTTTTCAGAAGGTCTCGTAGTTGTGAGCGTCTTTCAGCACCATATCCTTGACCTTCATCAGCCGGATCTGCGTCGAGCGCTCGTTCTCATCCAGCTTCATGGAGATATATTTGATGTTGGCCTGCAGCTCGGGGATCATCACATGCTCCAGGGCGTTTACCCGGCGGCGGGTCTTTTCAATCTCCACCGCCATCAGCTGGCAGCCCTTTTCGCACTCGGCCAGCTTCAGCATGTCGGGGAACACGTCCGCCAGGGACTTCACCGCTCCGTCCAGGTCGCTGGAGGTAAAGGCAAAGCCATAGGAGAACATGTCGTTTTCGTCCGGCGTGCGGGTCTTAAAGTCAAAAGTGGGGATGTCCACGCTCATCACGTTCTCCACCCCGCTCTCCACAGAGACCCGCTGCTTGGGAGCCAGCATGGCGGTGTTCAGCACCTGGTCCTGCATTCCGGCCCGGGCCAGCAGAAAGTTCTTGTTGGCGGCCATAATGCCCGCCTCCACCCGCTCCCGCAGGGCCCGGTTTTCCCGCACCTTCTCCAGGAACTGCCGCATCAGCTCATCCCGCTTGTCCTTAAGGAGCTTGTGGCCCCGGGTGGCTGTTACCAGCTTTTTTTTCAGGCGGGTCAGCTCCATGCGGGTTGGGGTGATCTGTTTGCTCGCCACGGGGCATCACACCTTTCCGTAATACTGATCCAGGAACTTGTCGTTAATACGCTTGAGCTCGCTGCGGGGCAGAATGGACAGCAGCTTCCAGCCAATATCCAGGGTGTCCTCAATGTCCCGGTTGGCGGCGTAGCCCTGCGAGACGTACTCGTTCTCAAAGGCGTCCGCAAACTTGGCGTACAGCTTGTCGATTTCCGTCAAAGCCGCTTCGCCCAGCACCACCATCAGCTCCTTGGCCTCCTTGCCACGGGCATAGGCGGCAAACAGCTGGTTCATGGTGGCCGCGTGGTCGGCGCGGGTGCGGCCCTCGCCAATGCCCTTGTCCTTCAAACGGCTCAAAGAGGGCAGCACGTCGATGGGCGGGGTCACGTTCTTCCGGTACAGCTCCTGGCTCAGAATAATCTGTCCCTCGGTGATGTAGCCGGTCAGGTCGGGGATGGGATGGGTCTTGTCGCCTTCGGGCATGGTCAAAATCGGGATCATGGTAATGGATCCGTTTTTGCCCTTCTGGCGGCCGGCCCGTTCGTACAGGGTGGCCAGGTCGGTATACATGTAGCCCGGGTAGCCCCGGCGGCCGGGCACTTCCTTGCGGGCGGCGGAAACCTCGCGCAGGGCGTCGGCGTAGTTGGTAATGTCCGTAAGGATGACCAGCACGTGCATGTTCTTCTCAAAGGCCAGATACTCCGCGGCGGTCAAGGCCATCTTGGGGGTGGCGATGCGCTCCACGGCGGGGTCGTTGGCCAGGTTGACGAACATGACGGTGCGGTCAATGGCCCCGGTCTCCCGGAAGCTCTGCACGAAGAAGTTAGACTCCTCGAAGGTGATGCCCATAGCGGCGAACACCACCACGAAGGGGTCGTTGGTGCCCCGCACCTTGGCTTGGCGGGCAATCTGAGCCGCCAGCTGGGCATGGGGCAGGCCGGAGGCGGAGAAGATGGGCAGCTTCTGGCCGCGCACCAGGGTGTTCAGTCCGTCAATGGCGGAAACGCCGGTCTGGATGAACTCCTGGGGGTAGTTGCGGGCGGCGGGGTTCATGGGCAGGCCGTTTACGTCCACCCGGCGGTCGGGCAGAATCTCCGGGCCGTTGTCAATGGGGCGGCCCAGGCCGTCGAACACCCGGCCCAGCATGTCCTCGCTGACCCCCAGCTCCATGCTGTGGCCCAAAAAGCGGACCTTGGAGTTGGAGAGGTTGATGCCCGTGGAGTTCTCGAACAGCTGCACCAGGGCGTTGCCCTCGTTGATCTCCAGCACCTTGCAGCGGCGGCGCTCGCCGTTTGCCAGCTCGATTTCCGCCAGCTCGTCGTAAGAGACGTTTTCCACGTCCCGCACCAGCATCAGAGGGCCCGCCACTTCCTGGATGGTTCTATATTCCTTTGGCATTAGAAGTCCTCCTTTGTGTCTCTGGCGTCATGCAGTTCCCGGTCCAGCTGGTCCATAACCTGGCCAAAGGCCTCCTGCACCTTGTCCGGAGCCGTGTACTTAAAGCGGCCGATCTGCTCGCGCACGGGCAGGTCGATGAGCTTCTGAATGTCCACCCCGGCGGAGAGGGCCTCCCGGGCCTTCTCATAGTAGCCGGTGATGAGCAGCATCATGCTGTGCTGCTTTTCCAAAGAGGTGTAGGTGTCCACCTCGTCAAAGGCGTTCTGATGCAAAAAGTCCTCGCGGATGGACCGGGCCACTTCCAGCTTCAGCCGGTCCGGAGCCGAAAGGGCGTCCATGCCCACCAGCTGCACGATTTCCTGCAGCTCGGCCTCGTCCTGCAGCAGGCCCATCAGCTGGGTGCGCAGGGCGGTCCAGTCCTCGGCCACGTTGGTGTTGAACCAGGCCTCCATGTTGTCCAGGTACAGCGAGTAGCTGGTCAGCCAGTTGATGGCCGGGAAGTGCCGCTGCTGGGCCAGGGAGGAGTCCAGCCCCCAGAAGACCTTTACAATGCGCAGGGTCGCCTGGGAAACCGGCTCGGAAATGTCGCCGCCGGGAGGGGACACGGCGCCGATAACGGACAGGGCGCCCTCGCGCTCCCCGGAGCACAGGGTCTTGACGGAGCCGGCCCGCTCGTAGAACTGGGCCAGACGGCTGCCCAGGTAGGCGGGGTAGCCCTCTTCGCCGGGCATCTCTTCCAGGCGGCCGGACATCTCGCGCAGGGCCTCGGCCCAGCGGGAGGTGGAGTCGGCCATCAGGGCCACGGAGTAGCCCATGTCTCTAAAGTACTCGGCGATGGTGATGCCCGTGTAGATGGAGGCCTCCCGGGCCGCCACCGGCATGTCGGAGGTGTTGGCGATGAGCACCGTGCGCTTCATCAGGGACTGGCCGGTTTTGGGGTCCACCAGCTCGGGGAACTCGTTGAGCACGTCGGTCATCTCGTTGCCGCGTTCGCCGCAGCCAATGTAGACCACAATGTCCGCCTCGGCCCACTTGGCCAGCTGATGCTGCACCACGGTTTTGCCGCTGCCGAAGGGGCCCGGAACCGCCGCCACGCCGCCTTTGGCAATGGGGAACATGCAGTCCACCACCCGCTGGCCGGTGATCAGGGGCATGTCGGGAGACATCTTCTCCTTGTAGGGCCGGCCCATACGCACAGGCCAGGTTTGCATCAGGCCGATGTTCTTCACGCCGTCCTTGGTCTCCACGGTGGCCACAGTGTCGGTCACCTTAAACTTCCCGGCCTTAATCTCCTTAATTTTGCCGGAGATCCCAGGGGGAATCATAATTTTATGGGATACCACCACCGTCTCCTGCACAGAGCCGATGATGTCGCCGCCGGTCACTTCGTCCCCCGCCTTGGCGCTGGGCACAAAGTCCCACTCCAGGTCCCGCTTCAAAGAGGGAACCTCCACGCCGCGCTGCAGGTTGTTGCCGGAAATCTTCATAATGTCGTCCAGCGGACGCTGGATGCCATCGTAGATACTGGTAATAAGGCCTGGGCCCAGCTCCACGCTCATGGGCTGGCCGGTGGAGACCACCGGTTCGCCGGGGGCCAGGCCCGAAGTCTCCTCGTACACCTGAATGGAGGCTTCGTCGCCGTGGATCTCGATGATTTCACCGATGAGGCGGCGCTCACTGACGCGCACCACGTCGAACATGTTGGCGTCGCGCATGCCCTTGGCGATCACGAGAGGTCCGGCTATCTTTTTGATGGTGCCATTGCTCATGTTTACCGATCACCCGTTTCTCGAATGTATTTAGTTTCCATTGAATATAATGTCGGAGCCCACCGCCTGCTCCACCGAGTGCTTGACCATGTTGATGCCCATGCCTGTGTTGCCCCGCACCCCAGGAATGGGGATAACCGCGGGCAGCAGGCTCTGGCGGCAGCGGTCCAGCTCGGCGGCCAGACCTTCGGCCAGGGCTTCGGTGATGTAGATAACGGCATAGTCCTGCTCGCACAGGCGGCGCAGGGTTTTGGCCCCCTCTTCAGTTCCGGCGACTGGGAACACCTCCAGCCCCAGGGCAGCGAAGCCATAGATGCTGTCGCGGTCGCCCAAAACGGCTATTCTATACATACATATCCCTCAGTCTTTCCCGAATCATCCCATCGTCCAGCTCGTTGAGCTTGCCCGAAAGAATGATCCGCACGGTGCTGATCTCGTTGCGCCGGGCGATGACAAAGGCGAACAGGGGCCCCACGGTAAAGGGATTCATCTTCTGGCCCTTCACCAGGTCCATCACCTTGTCGTCGCACCACTTTTCAAAGGCGGAGTAGGACTCTTTCATCTTGCCCGCCGCCTCGCTGTAGGGGGTGGCCGCCAGGTAGCCGAACAGATCGTCCAGACTTTTGCAGGCGGCGGCCGCCAGACTGCCCAGGTCCAAGGTGGAGCAGGGCGCCAAGGCCATGTCCAAAAAGGCGCGGCTCTTGCCGGTTTTGCAGGCGCGCACCGCCACTTTCACGTTAGAGGTGGCGCAAAGCATCTCCGCGTAGTCCGCCAAAATGGGCACGCCGCTCTCCTTGCCGCAGCGGACCACGCCCATCAGGCAGGCCCGGTCCAGAATGACGTCGCACATCTGGCCATCCTCTTTTTGCAGCAGGGCATGGTAGGCCTTGTCCGCCGCCTGGGCCATATCCTCGGGCAGCGCGGAGAAGTCCCCTTCCCGCACGCAGCGCAGCATCAGCTCCGGGTCAATTTCGCCCCCGGGCAGAAACACCTCGTGGGGCTCCACCCCGGTGACCACCGTTTTAATGGCGGCCTTCAGGTTGTTGTAGTCGGTGGGCAGCAGCAGCACCTTAAAGGGGGCCATGTCGTCCGTCAGCTCGTGAATGAACGCCCAGGTCTTCTCCTCCTCCGCGGCCAAAACAGCCTCGGCGGAAAGGTTTGCCTCGCCCGTGCCCCAGCCCTTGTCCGAAAGGGTCCGCAGGCACTCCTCGTAGGTCCTGCAGGCCATCAGCTGGTCCACGTCCTGGCGGCTGAGAAGCCCCAGCTCCCGGGCCCGCACCCGCGCCACCGCGTAGATGTATTCCTCTTTCATAAGCCGGCTTCCTTTCTTCGGGCGGGATTAGGCCACGGGGAACAGCAGCCGTCCGGCAGCGTCCCGCAGCTCGTCGTAAGCGTCCTCGAAAATGGCCTGGAAGGTGCAGTTAATGTCCACACCGCCATAGACCAGCAGAAAGCCGTTGGCAATGGCATGGGGCTGGGGGGAGATGGTGACCTCCGCCCCGGGCACGGCCTTGCGCATCCGGGCCAAAAAGTCGTCGGGCAGGCGGGCCAGGTCCCGTTTGTTCAGCCGCATCTCGCCCCGGCCCTCCTGGGCAAAGCGGCAGTAAAGCTTCAAAAGGGTCTCAAAATATTCCCCGTCCGGGGCGTTTTCCAGGCTCTCCCGGGCGGCTCCCACCGCTTGGCGGATGAGCTCCTGTTTGAAGACCAGCATCTGGTTGCGCTTTTCCAGCTCCGCCGCGGACTGGGCCCGGTCCCGAATATCCTGGGCCCGGCGCTCCGCGTCCTTTAACACAGCGGCGGCCTGTTCCTTGGCCTCTGCCTGGGCCTTTTGGACGGTCTCGGCCGCTTTGGCCTTTGAGACGGAAAGCACTTCCTCCGCTTCCTTTTGTCCGTCGCCGGCGATCTGGCTCAAAATAGATTCCAGTCCGGTCATGGAACATCCTCCTCTCTTTTATGTATCAGCATGGTTCCGCTTAAATGTTGGCAATGCTGGTGATGGAGAGGATGGAGATGAGCAGGGCCAGAACCGCGTAGGTCTCAACCATGGCGGGGAAAATCATGGACTTACCGAACTGGTCGGGCTTCTTTGCAACCAGGCTGATAGAGGAGACAGAGGCCTTGGCCTGCCACTTTGCGGAGACCATGCCCACAATGGCCATGGGCAGGCAGGCAGCCAGGTACAGAAGGCCCTTGGAGAGGGTGTCGGGGGCAGTGCCGCCCAGAACGCCGATCTGGGTCAGGGTAACAAAGCCGATCAAGAGGCCGTAGATGCCCTGGGTGCCGGGGAGCAGCTGCAGAATCAGAACCTTACCGAACTGAGAGGGATCCTCGGTCACCACGCCCGCGGCCGCCTGGCCGGTCAGGCCAACGCCGATGGCGGAGCCGATGCCGCCCATCAGAGCCGCCAGGACAGCGCCCAGCAGCGCGAACACAACGCCCAAAGCATTCCAATCAAAGTTTTGCATTTCTTATTCCTCCGTAATCTTAAAATATTTGGTTTTGGCGGCAAAGGGCTCAAACTTGCGCCCGCCGCCCTCATAGAACTTGCCAAAGAACTCCACGTACTGCAAGCGGTTGGTGTGCACGTAGGCTCCCAGCAGGTTGATCAGCAGGTTGAGAACATGGCCGATGACGAAGACCAAAACAAACAGGACCACGCCCACCGGGCCGCTGCCCGCCATGGTGCCCAGCATGTTGAACACCTGGGCGATCACGCCGGTTGCCAGGCCCAGCGCCAGCAGGCGGGAGTAGGACAGAATGTCCGAAAGCCAGCTGGACACGCCGTAAAGGCCGTAAAGGCCCTTCAAAAAGCGCTTCACGCCCCGGCTCTCCCGGCCGCTGGTGGCCACAATGCCCACCGCGCCAATGGCCGCAAACGCCAAAGCGATGTTGGTCACCACCGGAGGGATGGCGATGGAGAGGCCCATCATCTCCTGGAACATGTCAAGCGACACCAAAGCGATGATCAGCCCGCCCACCAGCATGTACCAAAAGCCGCTGTCATACAGGGCGTCCAGGTACTTGCCCCGGCGGCACAGCTGGTAAATTTGCATTGCCAGGCCCGCAAACAGGTGGATGATGCCCAAAAGGAACGAGAAGAGCATCAACCGCATGGGCTGGTCCAGGGGGGCGAACCACAGGGGCGGGGTCAGGCTGGGCATATCGGCCCCATAGCCAAAGAAGGTGCGGGCAATCACGTCCACCGCGTCGCCAAAATAGCTGCCGAACAGCACGCCCCAGAACATGGTGGAAAGACCGCAGAAAAAGAACATCCGCAAAGTCTTGCGCAGGCCTTCCTCAATGTTTTTGAACTTCAGCAGCACAATGCCCATGCCAAGGGCGATTAAAAACCCGTAGGCTGCGTCAGAAAGCATCATGCCAAAGAGCACATAGTAGAACACGCACATAACCTTCGAGGGGTCCACCTCGCGCTTGCCAGGCAGGCTGTAGCCCTCAATAACCCCCTCTACCGGGGCGGAGAAGAAGCCGTTTTGCAGCTTAATGGGCAGGTCCTCGCCTTTGGCGGGGGTTTCCACCTCTACAAAAGCCTGATACTTCTCTTCCAGCTCCCGCTGCAGGGCCGGGGCCGCGCCCGCGGTCACATAGCCGGTGAGGTAGAAGACATGGGGGCTCTGCCACAGGTCTCCCAGCACCTGGTACTTGCTGGCGCGCATGGTGTAGTAGTCGGACGTAAACAGCAGGTCCTGCCGCCGCCCGGCATAAGAGGCAATCTCCTTGCCAGCGGACTCAATGTCCGCCTGGGCCGCGGCAATGCGCGCCCGCAGGTCCTCCGCCCGCTGGACGGGGGGCTTTTTGGAGGGGGCTGCCGGATAGGTAAAGCCCATGCCCCGCAGGGCGGACTCCACCTTGGCCCCCTCCCGGCCCAGGCAGACCACAAAGGCGCAGGTCTGCTGGGGCTGGGTGCTCACCACCTCGGCCTCCACGCCGGAAATCTCCGGCAGGGCGGCGGCCAGGCGGGTTTTAATCTCCCCGGCGGTCAGCTCCTCGGGAAAGGTGCCGATGAACACGCTGGTGGAGTTGGTGCCTATGGTGCGCATGGAAACGTCCAGGTTCATCCAGGGCTTTAGGGCCTCCAGCTGAGCCTCCAGGCGGGCGATTTCCGCCTGCTGGTCGTTAACGCGCTTGCCCAGGGCCACAATGTTGGCCGCAATCTTGGTGACCTCCGGGGCGGCTTCCGCCGTCTGCTGCACCTGCCGGGCGCTGACGCCCGTGCGGCCCTCCAGCATAGCCAGCATGGACTTCTGCGGGGGGGCATAGCTGTCCAGCGTTTCCACGGCGCTGCCCACAAGCTGGGCGTTTTTTTCGAACGTGAGCCGCGCGGAAGCGGTGTCCGTTTTGGAGAAGGGGCCCTTTGCCTCTCCCAGGCTGGCCTCTTCCGGGGTGTCGACCTCCACGACGGCTCTCCGCTGCAGCATCTCCAGAATCTTTTTGCGGTTGTTCTTCAGCGCATACACATGGATGCGCTTCATTTCCACTACCGCCATCTGCATCGAACCTCCTTGTGTTGAGCCTGCTCAACCGGGCGGGCAGGCCTCAGGTCTTTTCCAAAACGATCTTCCGGATCTCTTCCACGACCTTGCCCTGGCCCTGCTGGGCGGCGGCGCGCAGGCGGTCCTGCTCTTCCTGGGTCTGCCGCTTCATGCCGGCGCCAAGCTTCTCCGCGTCCGCGCGGGCCACCCCGCACAGAACCTCGGCCTTTTTCCGGGCCTCCTTTACGGCGCCCGCCACGGCCTGTTTGCCCTGCTCGGCGGCTTCGGCTTCGATGCGTTCTCCCTCCGCCTTGGCGTGCAGCACCGCTTCGCGGGCTTTCAGCTCCGCGTCGCTGATGGCCTGCATGGTCTCTTTTGCCAAACTCTTTCACCTCCTGCGTATATACCCGTGTTCGCCCGGCAAGCCGCGAGGCGCAGCGGGAATGTAATAATAAATACCCTGCACAGCGCCGGGGCACGCTCTCACAAAGAGGACGAGCCCCAGTTTCGATAGGGGCGGGCAGGGGCTGTTCCGCCCCCCGGGGCCCACCCCGGTAAGCCGGGGTCCGGGCGTCCGCCTGAGAAAAGCCTCTCAAACAACCGCACGGCCTCAACATATGCTTCCGGGCAAGTCTATTATACCGCTTGCCCTCATAAAACTCAACACCTAAATCAAAAAAATGACGCCTTAGGGAGAATTTTCCAGCCGCGCCTCCCCGCCTGTTTGGCCCCGCTTACCATACCGAACCGGCTTTGAGAAAAAAGCCCCCGCCCGCCAATGGCGGACAGGGGCCGGAACGATTCTTTTTGGGGGAAGCCCGCTGGCTACGCCTCGCTGCTTTCCTCTGAGGATTCTTCCGAAGAGGCCTCGGAAGACTCGCTGGAGGAAGACTCGCTGGAGGAAGACTCGCTGGAAGAGGATTCTTCCTCCTGAGAGCTGGCGGATGAGGTACCGTTTTTGCCCAGGGTCTCCGCCACCAGAGAGAGCTTTACGCTGCCGATGGCCTTCTCGTTGAGATCCAGGTTTACGCTGGCGCTCTGCTCCTTCACGTACTCGGTGAACTCTTCGCCCTTCATCTCAGCGATCAAGCCCTCTTTCCGGGTCTCATCGTTGATCAGGGCCTGGTAGTCGGTCTCAATGTTCATCTTTTGCAGCACATAAGCGCCAGAGGACATGTCCACCATGGCGGACTCTCCGTCCTTCAGGCCGGTCAGGGCCTCGGAGAACTGCTCGCTCAGGTTGTTTTTGTTGATGGCGGAAGCCTCGCCCAGGGTGGGCTTGCTGCTGCCCTCCGCCACATAGGCGGCAGAGGCCTGCTCCAGGGTCTCGTCCCCGCTGGAGATGCTCTTCACATGCTCCCGCAGGGCCTCCTTCACCTGCGCCTGCTCGTCCTCTTCCATGGTCTTGCTCTGGCCCTCCTCATCGGTGGTGGAGAAGGGAACGTAGAAATAGTTGTAGTAGATATAATTTTCCGTGTAGTAATCGTGCATCTCATCTTCGGTAAGAGCCCGCTCGCCGCCCTCGCCATACATGGCCTGCATAACCTTTTGCAGCTTGATATTATACTCGGCATACGCCCTGGTAAAGGAGCTTTGAGCCACGCCTACAGCCTCAAAGGCGGTTTTGTAGTAGCTCCACATGGAGTTGGAGGCGTTGGTGATGTTCTCTTGGTCCTCCTCGTCCAAAGCCAGGCCCATCTCGTCAAACTTCTGCTGCACAAAGTAGAAGGACTTGAGCTGCTCCAGGGCCTTGTCCTGAATCCACTGGGAGGCGTTTTGGCCCTCAATGGTGTTTTTCAGCACCTCCTGGCCGTTTTCTACCAGCGCGGAGCCCTGAGAGTAGGCGCTGGAGAGGTAATAGATATAGCCGCCAATGGGCATGGTATCCTCGCCCATTTTCGCGGCCCAGGCCTTGTCCTCGCTGTAGCAGCCGGTCAGCCCGGCGCACATGGCCAGCGCCAGCGCTCCGGCGGCGGCCCGCTTTAAGATGTGCTTCATTTTCGACATATTGGTCATCATACCTTTCCTCTTGGTGGTCTGCCATATCGCATGCCCATTTATTATAGCGCATTCCTCCCCAAATGTCTAGTATTCTTTTTTGGGGCGTGTTTTAGGGGAAAGAGCGGCCATTTTGTCACGCGCCGCGCCCATAGAAAAAAGCGGCAGGCTATCTGCCGCTTTTTGTTTGGCCGCATGCTTTTTTACACTGTTATGATTCCAGCGCGCAGCAGCGCAATGAGCTCTTTTTCCTGCGAGCTCAACTCGCCGATGCGCCCGGGGCTGGAATTGATTTTTTTGGGAGGCCTCTGCCGGGCGGCTTCAATGGTGCGGTATTCCTCCGGGTAAAGGAAAGCCTCCAAAGGGACCGCGTAAATTTGGGCCAACCGCCGCAGGGTGTCCAGGTCTGGCGAGACCTTGCCCAGCTCGTAGTTGGAGTAGGTGGAACGCTCAACCCCCAGCCCGGTGGCAACAGCTTTTTGCGAGTACCCGCAGTCCAGGCGAAGCCTCCGGAGCATAACGGCCAAATCTTGTTTGTGGTCTTGCATTATGTACCCCTCCCATTCACTTATTTTTAAACCCTGTTCGGGTCTGCTAACCCTTTTTAGAACCCAGTAAGACCGTGGGGCGCTGCCCGCATGACGCAAGGCCGTGGGGCGCTGCCCCACACCCCGCCACCTTTGAAAAGGTGGACGAAACTTTTAATTTTTTTATGGTGTTGATGCCGCACATTCTAACTTAGCGGAACATAGGGGTCCAGGGGTGCTTGCACCCTTGGCGCAGTCCAGGCTGCGAAAGCCTGGCCGCCGGAGGCCGCTCCGCATGACGCAAGACCGTGAGGCGCCGCCCCACACCCCGCCACCTTTGAAAATGTGGACGAAACTTTTAATTTTTTTATGGTGTTGATGCCGCACATTCTAACTTAGCGGGATAATAGCAAGGCGTTTTTTGTCCCGCCTGCATATAGTATAGCACATATTTGCAAATTAGTGAAGAGTCACTAACAAATTTTTTCTAGTGATTTATCATGGGGGGTAACGTCATTAGGAGGTCTGCTCATGAACACTCGCGAAGCCATCGCCGCTCGGATCATCCAACTCTGCAAAGAGCAGGGCATTACCCCAAACGGTTTGAGCTATCGCGCCGCTGTACCCCAAGCAACTATCAAGAGCATTCTCAATGGGGAAAGCCAGAATCCTGGCACAGTCACAATTAAAAAGCTCTGCGATGGCCTGGAAATCACCCTGGGACAATTTTTCTCCACGCCGGAGTTTGACGGGCTGGAGCAAGAAATTCAATAGAATGTTTTGGTAAAAGAGCGCTGCCTGGGGCGGCGCTTTTTTCTTTCTCTTTTTTACCGCTTTGTTTTTGCGAATTTATTATACGTCAAAAGACACTAAAATGCAAGGCTTTTCCGAAGTATAATAAACGCAGGAAATAAGCAAGGAGGTGGACAAGTGGAAGATGTGCTCGAGGTGATTACACGCCTGCGCCTGGCGCGAAAGTGGAGCGAGTATGAGCTGGCCAAAAACACCGGCATCCCGCAGTCCACCATCTCAACTTGGTACCGCAAGGGGCAAGTGCCCACCCTGCCCAGCCTGGAGAAAATCTGCGCGGGCTTTGGCATCACCCTCTCCCAGTTTTTCTCCCAGGGAGAAGAGGCGGTATCCCTTACAGCGTCTCAGCGGGAGCTGCTGCGCTGCTGGGCCGCGCTGAACAGCACCCAGCAGGAGCTCTTTTTGCAGCTGTTCCGGAACATCCCATAAAAAACCAAAACCCCCAGCGGGCCGTTGCAGCCACGCTGGGGGTTTCTATTTGTAAGCATAACGATGCCCGCTGGCTAAGGCCCATGCCTCTTGCCGGGCAAAGCCGCGGCCTACATGCTCTCCGGAGCCGTAACCTTAAAGAGGGCCAGGGCATTTTCCAGCACCGTTTTGGCAGAGGCGCACAGCTGCAGGCGGGCCGCGCTCAGGGCGGGCTCCACGCCCTTCACCCGGCAGGTGTTGTAGAATTTGTGGAACAGGGTAGAAACATTCACCACATAGCGGGTGATGCGGGCCGGGTCCATGCTGCGGGCCGCGCCGGTCACCTCATCGGTGTAGCCGGAAAGCAGCCGGATGAGCTCCAGCTCTTCCGGGGCCTCCAGCAGGGCCAGCTCCTCCAGCGTACAGGGCCGGGGCTCCACGCCATCCGCGGCCAGATTGCGCAAAATGCTGCAAATGCGGGCATGGGCATACTGCACATAGTACACCGGGTTCTGGGCGTCCTCTTTCACAGCCAGGTCCAGGTCAAAGTCAATTTTGGTGTTGGGCTCGTAAGAGTTAAACAGGAAGCGGGCCGCGTCAATGGGCACCTCGTCCAAAAGGTTGGCCATTGTGATGGCCTTGCCGCTGCGCTTCGAGAGCTTCACGGCTTGGCCCTCCCGCACCAGGTTGACCATCTGCATCAGCACCACCTTTAGGCGCTCCGGGTCCAGCCCCAGGGCGGCAATGGCGGCTTTCAGCCGGGGCACATAGCCATGGTGGTCCGCCCCCAGCACGTTAATGGCCGTGTCGAAGTTCCGGGTTACCAGCTTGTCGTAGTGGTAGGCAATGTCCGGCACAATATAGGTGGGCACCCCGTTGGAGCGCACCAGCACAAAGTCCTCGCTGCCAAAGGCCTCGCCCTTAAACCACAGGGCCCCTTCTTTCTCATAGGTGAAGCCTTTCTCCTTCATCAGCTCCACCACCCGGCCCACGGCCCCGTTTTGGTGCAGGGTGGACTCGTGGAACCAGTTGTCATACTCCACCCGGTAGCGCAGCAGGTCGTCGTGCAGCACCTGAATATTCTTGGGAATGGCATAGGCAGTCAGGGCCTTACGGCGGGCCTCCCCGTCCAGGCCCACCAGCTCGTCCCCGTGAAGCTCCGCAAAGGCCTTGGCGTTCTCGGTCACGTCCGCTCCCAGGTAGCCGTCCTCCGGGAAGGGGAAGCTTTCGTCAAAGAGCTGCATGTACCGGGCCTCAATGGACAGGCCGTAGCGGTTCACCTGGTTGCCCGCGTCGTTGACGTAGAACTCCCGCTGCACCTGATAGCCCGCCGCTTCCAGCACAGCGGAAAGGGCGTCGCCCAGCACGCCCCCCCGGGCGTTGCCGATGTGCATGGGCCCGGTGGGGTTGGCAGACACATACTCCACCAGCACCCGCCTGCCCTGGCCCAAAGCGCTTTTGCCATACTCCGTCCCCAGGGCCTCAATGTCCTGGAGCACCTGGCCGTAAAAGCCCGGCTCATAGGTAAAGTTGAGAAAACCCGGCCCGGCGATCTCGCATTTCTGGAAAAAGCTTCCGGTCAGGTCCAGGTGCGAAACAATGGCCTCCGCGATCTTCCGGGGCGCGGCGTGAAAGGCCCGGGCTCCGGCCATGGCCGCGTTGCAGGACCAATCTCCATGCGCCCGGTCGCCGGGAACCTCCAAAACAATTTCCGGCGGCTGGGCCTGGGGCAGCTCCCCGGCCTCCACAGCCTGGGCCAGGGCGGCGGAAACCGCCTCCCGCAGCTGGCCCCGGGCTTTTTCTACCAGTTGAGACATAATCTATCGTTCCTTTCGACTTCTAAATAATTTTTTCTGCGGCCAATGCGCTGTGCCCGCGGCGGGCCGAACCCCTGGCGCCTCCGCCCCTTTGGCGCCAAGGCCGCCCCTAAAGGGGAGGAGGCGCCAGGGGGCTTACCTCCACCCGCAGCTCGTTCTGGCTGGAGAGGTTGGAATCTACATCCAGCGTGTATTTAATTACCATATACCCCCCGTCCCGGCCCAGCTCCGTGCTCAGCTCGCTGGTAAACACCCCTAGGGTCAAGGGGCCGAAGCCCGTGTCGTACATGCACAGATGCCGCCGGCCCTCCTCCAAAATCAGCCGGGTGGCCGAGCCCCCCCGCATCATGGTTACCTTGCCGGGCTCCACCTTCAGCACCGCCGTATGGGAAACGCGGGGGTCGTCCTCATCGTATTCCTTATAGGCGATAAAGCTGGCCTTGTCCTTGACTGTGTAGGTGCCGGTGGTAGACAAAGTTACCTCGCCGCTGTCCTCCTCATAGAACTGCCTGCCCGTAATGTTGATCACATAATCTTCCCGCAGCACATTCCCCGCCTCCTTTCACGTCTTAACATTCTCCTTAAACATCCGAAAGCGCCGGGCCCGCTGGAAAAACCGGCTCACTCTCCGTTTTCGATGTCAATGCGCCGCCCCGCCACGCTGTGGCCCAAAAACAGCTCCGCCACCGAGGCAAAGTCCTCCGGCGCGTCCGTCACATAATACTCCGCCTGCCGCCTCTGGTCCGGGCCGCAGAGCAGCTCATGGCTGGCCAAAAACTCCGCCAGGGCCAGGGCCGCCTCTCTGCCGCTGTCAATCAGGGCTATGTCCGGGCCCATCACCTGGCGGATGGTCCGCCGGATGATGGGGTAATGGGTACAGCCCAGAATCAGCGCCCCCACCCCGGCCTCCCGCAGGGGGGTCAGATACCGCTCCGCCGCCAGCCGGGTAATGGGGTCCTCTGGATCCACAAAGCCGCTTTCCACCAGGGGCACAAACAGGGGGCAGGCCTGAGAGAACACCTCCAGCTTTGGGTCCAGCTCTCGAAGGGCCCGCACATAAGAGCCGCTGGCAATGGTGGCGCTGGTGCCAATGACCCCCACCCGCCTGTTGTCCGCGGCCTTGGCCGCCGCCCGGGCGGTGGGGGCTACCACATCGAAGTAGGGCACGGGCAGGGCGGCTCCAATGTCCCCGGCGGTGGAGCTCACCGTGCCGCAGGCGGCCAGCACGGCCTTTACATTGTGGCCCAGCAAAAAGTTCATGTCCTGCCGGGCATAGCGGCGCACGGTCTCCCGGCTCCGGCTTCCATAGGGCACCCGGCCTGTGTCGCCAAAATACACGATGCTCTCCCCAGGCAGGGCCAGCTCCAGCTCTTTCACGGCGGTCAGCCCCCCCAGGCCCGAGTCGAACACGCCGATGGGCCGGTTATCCATGGGCTCCGCCCGCTTTCTCCAGGGCCAGCTCCACCAGCCGGTCCAACAGTTGGGGATAAGTCAGTCCGCAGGCCATCCACAGCTTGGGGTACATGCTGATGGAAGTGAACCCAGGCAGGGTGTTGATCTCATTGAGCACCACCTGGCCCTCCCCGGTGACGAAGAAATCCACCCGGGCCAGTCCCGAGCAGCCCAGCAGCCGGTAGGCCCGCACAGCGGTCTCCCGAATCTTCTCCGCCACGTCCTCCGGAATGCGGGCGGGGATGTACAGCTGGCTGGTGCCGTTCACGTACTTGTCGTCATAGTCATAGAACTGGGCAGAAGCGCCAATCTCCCCCACAATGGATGCCTGGGCGCTGTCCCCCTGGCCCAGCACGGCGCACTCCACCTCCTGGCCCTTCACGCCCTCTTCCACCATCACTTTGCCGTCCTCCCGGATGGCCTTTTGAATGGCCGCGTCCAAGTCCTCGGGGCGCTCTACCTTGCTGACGCCCACAGAGGACCCGGCGTTGGCGGGCTTGACAAACACAGGGAAATTAAGCCTTGCCTCAATTTTATTCCGGATCACCTCCGGCGCGGCGGCATAGCGGTGGGCATAAAACCACAGGTAGTGGGCCTGCCGGATGTCCGCCCCGGAGAGCAGGGTATGGGACACGGCCTTATCCATGCATACAGCGGAGCTGAGCACGCCGCAGCCCACATAGGGGATGCCCGCCAGCTGGAACAGCCCTTGAATGGACCCGTCCTCGCCGTTTTTGCCATGCAGGGCCGGGAAGACGCAGTCAATGGGAATGACCCGGGCCTGGGCCTCTTCCAGGACCACCAGGCCGTGGACCTGAGGGTCCGGTGATAAAAAGGCCGGGACGGCCTGTTCTTCCCAAGCGCTGTTTTCCAGGCCGGAGCAGGGGCCCTCATACAACAGCCAGCGGCCCTCTCTGGTAATGCCAACGGGATAAACCTGATATTTTTCCTGGTCCAGATTCTCCAAAATGGACCGGGCGGACATCAAAGACACCTCATGCTCCGAAGACCGGCCGCCAAAGAGCACAGCCAGAGCACATTTTTTACTCATGGGAAATCACCCTCGATTCTCACTAAAATAATGGATTGCAGCGGTCTCTCTGCATTATACTATAGCGGGGCGGAATTATCAACCTATGGGACGGAGAAAGTTCCGGTTTCGCCGGAAGCGGAAGCGGGACAAGCCCGGAAAGCCGCGCTCCAGGGCCTGCCCCGCTGGGGAAAGGAATTGGGAAAAATGAAGATAGATGGATTCTGTAAAAGCAAATGGAGCGCGGGAATAAATGTCCCCTAGCTTGGCAAAGCCAATGCCAGCGCCTTTTCAACCGCTTCCAAACAGTCCCCGTACAGGGGCGCGGCGTATTTGCCGTGGCGCTCAATGCGCCCATCCGGGGCGAGTTTCACCTCTTCCAACAGGTCGTCGTTCTCTGTGTAGGTCCAGCGCAGCCGGTAGCGAAAGGCCGCGTCCGCCGGGCAGTCTTCCTCCACCCGAAAATCCATCCGGGCAAAATAGTCCGTCAGCGCTTCTTTGGGCTCCGGCTCCTCCAGCACCACTGTCTCGCCGGTTTCCAGGTTCTCAATCCACAGCTTTTCCGCCGGGTACATGCACTCATAATACAAGGAGGTCACCGGGGAAACCCCCGGAACCGCGCCCTCTCTCAACGCCTCCATCCACTCTTTGTCAAAGAGGACGCCGCCCCAGTCCGCCCAATCGGGATGGCGGTAGTGGTCCCGGTACACCCGGCCGTCCCAATAGGCCACCTGGGCCAGCACCTGGCCCTCCTGGTCAAAAAAGTCCACCCGGCCTTCATAGAGCTGCCTCTCCCCCGGAAAGGCCGACCATCCCGCAAACCGGTGGGTGGGGTAATGGCTCTCCTCATCATACGTGCCCAGCTCGGGACGGAGGTGGTTCAGGCTGTCCGTCAGCTCCCCAATCAGCTCCCGGTCCTCCACAACCACCCCGCCGTAAATGATGTACGCCACGCGTTCCGGATCAATGTCCCGGGGGTCCGGCTCCAGGGCGGGGAGTTCCCGCCCTCCGCAGGCCGCCAGGCTCAGCGCCAGCAGGGCGCATAAAATCCAAAGAGCCACTGGTTTCATAGAGTCCCCCTCCTTCCGGCTATTCCGGCGGCAGGTCCCGGTAGGAGACCCCTGGGTGGCCGGCATAAGGACCGTCCTGGTCCAGCAGGGCGTTTATCAGCTCCATATTGATGGTCTTCCCGTCCATGGCGGTGGCCAGGTAGCCATTATCGCCAGAGAATGCCACCGTCTTTTCATCCCGCACGCACACAGTTATTTCCGCTGGGGTGAAATAGTCTTCCTCCGGCCGGCTCCAATGGACAAAGCACCGGCCGTCATCCGCCTCATCCCAGGCGCTGCCCGTCACATGGCCCTGCACCCGGAATTCCATGGTCCCCATGTTCTCCGCAAGCCGCTTCACCAGCTCCGGGTCTGTCACCTCTGCCCGATACGTGCCCAGCCCGTCTTCGATCTGTACTTTTTCCGCATTCAACGCGCCTTTCAGGGTCAAAATGGGGTCCGTGTCCCAGCGCTCCGCTTCGGGCAGCTCGTTGACCAGCCGCTCATAGCGGTCCGTGTCAATGGTCCCGCCCACCACCTGGTAGCGGAAGCGCGGGGCCAAGATACCCTCGCCGCCCGCGTTGGTGGAGAGCCAGCCTATGCGGCGGCCCTGGCTGTTGTACCAGGTGACGTTGTACTGCGGGCAGCCAGCCCACCCGGCATAGGGCTCGCCCCGGCGGTACTCCAGGCTGTTGACCTCTTCGGTGAGCTGGGCCAGCGCCTCGCCGTCCACCCGCACCTCCTTTTGCCCATACCCCCGGAGAATCAGCCACTCCGCGTCCTCGATCTGGAACAGCTTCTCCGGCTCAAACTCCTCCGGCTTGCCCTCCAGCACCCGGCGGATGCGGTCCAGGTCCAGGTCGCCGCCGCCATGCTGGTCGTTGGTGTAAAGCTCCCCATTAATGATGGCATAGTTCTCCGTGATGTTCTGGTACTTATACAGGCAGTCCCCGTCCTCGTCCAGGAACATCACGTCGATGCCGCTGCCCTCATAGTCCTCGGGGACCGTTCCATCCTCCACCTTGTAATAATGGTTGTAAATATAGAGCCGCCCAAACCAGGAGGAAACCGGGTCCTCCTGGCCGTCATAGGCCTCCACATCGGCGGTGCGGCCCTCCGCATCCCGGAACCGGATGCCGCGGACCAGCGCCATCCGCTTTTCCAGGTCCTCTTTTAGGGCCTCCTGCGCATAGTACTCCGGCTTGGGCGAGGCGTCCACCCGGACCGTGCGCTCCTGGTGGTCATAGTTGACCCAAGCGCCCAGCTTCTCCGCCAAGGCCCGCACCGGGGCGTAGGTGGAGCCCTCATACACGAAGATGGGCAGCTCCTTGCCGTTGGCGTCCCTGGGGGCAAAGGGCTCGCCCTCCACCTCTATTTTCACGTCCTGGCTGACGCGGATGCTCTGCTCCCCCGCCGACACGCCCAGCCCAGTGCCAGCCGCCAGCAGGCAGCACAAAAAACCTGCCGCAAAGCTGATGAAAGTTCTTTTCCGCATGTTCTTCTCCTTTCTCCCTTGGGAGGCCTTTCCAGACCCCTCTTTTCTTGTAGGCTTATATAGTAAACGCACTTAAAAATCGGTATTTCCTGATTTTCAAGCAGGGCGGCGCGGGCGTACCCGTGCCGCTAGGTTCAAAAGAGGCATCACCTCTTTTGAACTGCGTTAACTATACCTTAATAATCGTCATTTTTTGAGAAATATTTAGCGAAAACAGAAAATTTTACATAAAAAAAGCCAGCGCCGCCTGTTGCTTTCAGGGCGCTGGCCTCTCTTTTTATTTTTGCTTCCGCATCTTCTCCCCAATGAAGCGGGCGAATTCTTCCGCCTCGCCCTGGGTGAAGCCGTACTGGTCCACCATGTAGGCGTTGTCCGGGCCATAGTAAAGGTAAAGGTACTGGCCCTTGCGGCGCAGGTCCGTCAGCTGGAAATAGGGCACCACGCTGGCCGCCTGAATGCCCGACACCCGGAAAGCCTCTGGGTAGAACACATAGTGGGCTGTCTGAGAGGGGCCCCGGCCATAGACCTTCCGCTGAATCTTCTCAATGGAGGTGGGCATAAAAGCCAGCTTGTACGCATAGTAGCCGGAAACCGCCACCGCCGCCAGCTTCATCCACCACTCGCTGTCAATGAGAAAGGCCGCGGAAACCATAATCACACAGGTCAGCGCGCCAAAAATCAGCTCGCTCATGTTCTTCACCAAGGCCTGATACATGCTGAAATGGTGGATGGCCTCCTTGGTGCAGTCCGTGTCGTTGGCGAACAGGGGCTGGCCCTCCACCTCATTGGGACCGTGGGTCTTGTGATACTCGCTGAGCTGCTCGGCCAGCTGGGCTTTTTTCTTCTTGTCGGACTTATTTTTTAGAGGCACATAGATCAAGGGCGCCACCACGGCGGCCAGCATCAGCCCCAGCAGAAGCAGGCTGTTCCGCAGATTGGCCATGTCCACCTCGGGCTTGTCCAGCACCTGGGTAAACTGTATGGACCCCACCAGCTCCTCCAGCGCCCGCGCTTCCTCCGGCTCAATAGGGTCCGCGTTGCCGAACAGGTGGAAGTTCAGAGCATAGCCGTTGATGATGGTCCCATAAATCAGCTCATGAAGCTCCTGAGTCTGGGTCCCCTCATCCCCTGTGGGGACTAGGTCCAGCTGGACCCGGTAAAACAGGTAGTCCCCCACTGGAAACCAGCTCTTGCCCAGGGTCAGGCTCTCGCTGTTGGATTGCAGAAGCTCCTCCAGCACCTTGTCCTGTTCCTCCTGGCTCAGCAGCCGCAGGTCGAAAACAGACTTGGCATAGTCGGACTGCTTGCGGATGAGGGACAGGGCTTTGCCGCCCTCCTTGGGCGCCAGTTCCACCAGAACCCCCATTTCCTGGTACTCCTTCAGCTTGGCGGCCGCGTCGCCAATGCCAGCCAGGGCCCAGACCGGGTCGTCTTCCGGTGTGGAGGGGGTAAACTGGTAGAATTCATCGGGAATTTCCAGGGTGAAGTCCGGCCCGGACCAAGTTTGGGCCCCGGCGCTGACGGGCAGCAGGACCCCCAGCAGGAGCACTGCCAGTACGAACGCGATTTTTTTCATAATAAATGATTCCGCCTTTCTCCGGGGCTCCTGGGCCCTGGCTGTCTTGGTAGCGTTGTGGCTTTGGCCTCACTCCATGGTGATAATATGCCGGGGGCAGGCTTCGGCGCATTTGCCGCAGCCCGTGCACTTCTCCGGGTCCACCTGGGCCAGGCCGTTCTTTACGGTTACGGCCTCAAATTCGCAGGTCTTCTGGCACTTCATGCAGCCAATGCAGCCCACCTTGCAGCTCTGCATGGTGGCCTTGCCCTTGTCGCAGCTGGAGCACCTCACCACTGCCCGGGGCTTAACCGGGGCCAGATGAATGAGCCCCTTGGGGCACGCGCCCACGCATTTGCCGCAGGCCACGCATTTTTCCGGGTCTACAAGGGCGACCCCATTGCAGACCTCCACCGCGCCGTACCCGCAGGCGGCGGCGCAGTCGCCCAAGCCCAGACAGCCAAAACGGCAGCTGGAGGCTCCCCCGGCCAGCTGCACGGCGGCGGAGCAGCTGGAGAGGCCATCGTAGATCATTTTGTCCTGGGTGTTGTCCGCGCTGCCCATGCAGTGGACAACCGCCGCTTTGCGCGTCATCTCCACCGCGCCGGAGCCTAAAATCTCCCCGCACTGGGCGGCCACAGCGGCCCCGCCGGGGGAGCACAGGCCGGGGCTTGCCTCGCCCTTGGCCATGGCGGCGGCATAGCCAGGGCAGCCGGAGTAGCCGCAGGCCCCGCAGTTGGCCCCGGGCAGAACCGCCTCCAGGGCCTCGGCCTTTTCGTCCTTGGGCACCGCCATGACGATGGAGGCCACCGCCAGCACCACGCCGGCCAACAGGCCGATGACGCCCACAATGATAATCGGTGTTAGGATATCCATTTTTCTCACTTTCCTTGCTCGGGGCCCGCGCCCCGTTATTTTTGCGTTAACTTTCGGCCAGCATCATTTTTAGGGTGGTGTAGCACTTGTCACAGGCCTTGCGGATGTCCTCATCCGTGAGAGCTTCGCCATCGTATACCCGTTTCATCAGCTCCGCCATCATCTGGTCGATCTCACGGTCTACATTGCTGGTAAAGTAGGCATAGCCAATGCTCTCCCGGGCTTCCTTCAGCAGCTCGCGCTGGGTGTTGCCCAGGGTTTCAATATACTTGTACCGGCCCTTGGAATTGCTTAAAAGCCCTGTATGCACTGGCACCAAGCCCTCGCCTGCCAGGTAGAAGAAGGTCATCTGCTCAGAGCTGTACTTGTAGGTCTCGGCTGGAATCCAAAAAGCCTCTTGGCTGAGAAAGTCCTTGCTCAGCAGGCAGTCCACAATGAAGAAAGCGTCCTCCGGATGCTTGGTGTTTTTGTTGACGGCGCACCAGGTCTCAATAGGGGCGTTAATCTGCCCCTTCTCGTTGTGGAACACGAAGGATGTGAAGGCGGCGTCCTCCACAGGGGGATACCCGGCCCAGTAGCCTACAAAAGCCAGCATTTTTGACAGGGAATCCACATAGCTCCCGCTTGCGGCCTCTTTCAGATGAGGGACAGCCTGGGCATACAGGTTTACCGCCTCCTTGCAGCGTTGAAAGAACATTTCCTGGTCCAGGAGCAATTCTTCCTTCTGGTTGTCCGCCACCTGTCCAAAGCACATATTCCGAAAACGGGTGAACCGCAGGCCAAAGCCATATGCCTCCAGGATATACTCGTCCGGTCCGGCCATTGCAACGCCCTGGCCCCAGCTGCCGGGCAGGCTTCCGGGGTCCGCCTCTTTGACAAGGACCGCCTGGTCCAGCTGGTAGAACATAGGCAGAACCACTTGGCCCTGGTCATTGCGCCCGGCTGCCATTACGGCGGGGTCCAGCTTGTCGAATTCCATAAACTGGGCATCCTCAATATACTGGTCCAAAGGCAGAAATAGCCCCTTTTTCATGGCGCTCTCCGGGTTTTGGAAGAGAGTGTTCTCCGGTGCCATCGTTTCGCCTTCATAACAATCGATTCCATAGCCAAAGCCGGACATCAGAAACACATCGGGCCCAGCCCCGGCGGCAATCTCCGTGCGGATATGGGTCAGCTCCGCGTCATAGCCCTTATCCACATCGGGCAAAATTTCCAGCTGGACCTCTATGCCGCTGGGAGTACCGCCAAAATGCTTGAGGATGGTCTGAAACGTCTTTTTGCCCTGGCGGGCCTGAGAAGGCTTCCCCATCAGCTCGCTGCGGCAGTCCATATCCGTCACCACCCGCAGAACATCCTTGCCTGCGTTTTCTTCCGCTTCCGCCGAGGCCCCGGCTTGCGCGGCTTCCTTCTGGATTTCGGCCATGGTCTTGGACTGGCCGCTCTCCTCCCCCGCGCTCTGGCACGCGGCCAGGGGCAGGCAGAGCAGCAAGACCAGCGCCAGGGCTATATATTTCATTTTCACATAATCATACCGTTTTTTTGCAATACATTCACATCTATCTTCTCCCTTTGCTTATCCCGCCAGCCTGTCCACCACTCCATTAAAGCCCAAAAAGGACACCGCCACCAGAGACGCCGCCACCAGCGTGATGGGCAGGCCCCGGAAGGTCGCGGGGATGTCGCAGTCCTCCAGGCGCTCCCGCACCCCGGCGAACAGCAGCATGGCCACCAAAAAGCCCACGCCCGAGCCAAATGCGTTCACCAGGGACTGCAAGTACCCAAAGCTGGGGTCCGCCGCGCCTTTTTCCAGCACCAGCATAGTTACGCCCAGCACGGCGCAGTTGGTGGTAATCAGCGGCAGGTAGATGCCCAGAGAGTTGTACAGGGGCGGCATGTACTTGCGCAGCACGGTCTCCAGCAGCTGCACCAGGGCCGCAATCACCAGAATAAACACCAGGGTCTGCAAATATTCCAGGCCCTGGGGCGCCAGAATGTACATGTAAATAGGCCAGGTCACCGCCGTGGCAATCACCATGACCACAGTCACCGCGCAGCTCATGCCAAAGGCGGTGTCCAGCTTTTTAGAAACCCCCAAAAAGGGGCAGATGCCCAAAAATTTGTTGAGCACATAGTTCTCCGTCAAAATGGCGGCCAGAAAGATGGCCACCAGGGAGCGGATGGTTTGCGCGTCCATTATTCAGCCTCTCCTTTCTTGCAGTCCTTTTCCTTGAGCTTGGAGCAGCCAGCCGCAAGGGGACAGTGGGCGCAGCCCATGCTCTCCGGGGCCTTGCCCTCCTTGGACAGCTTACCCGCCAGGGCGATGAGCATCCCGAACACAAAGAAGCCCCCGGGAGGCAGCAGGAAGATAATAATGGGCTCCATGAACCCGGAGAGAACGGGCAGGCCGAACACGGTCCCGGCCCCCAAAAGCTCCCGGATGACGCCCATGGCCAGCATGGCGGCGGTAAAGCCCACGCCCATGCCCAAACCGTCGATGATAGAGGGCAGAATCTTGTTTTTGCTGGCGAACATCTCCGCCCGGCCCAGAATAATGCAGTTGACCACAATCAGGGGCAGGAACACGCCCAAAGCCGTGTCCAGGGCCGGGGAGAAAGCCTTAATGAACATCTGCACAATGGTGACAAAGCCGGCGATGACCGTAATAAAGGCCGGAATGCGCACCTTATTGGGGATCACGTTGCGCAAAAGAGAGATGACCGCGTTGGAGCACACCAGCACAAAGGTGGTGGCCGCGCCCATGCCGATGGCGTTGCTGGCCGCTGTGGTCACGGCCAAGGTGGCGCAGCAGCCCAGCATCAGCCGCAGCACCGGGTTTTCGATGATAATGCCTTTGGTAAATTCACCCCAAAGGCCCTTTTTCTTCTCTTCCATCTCAGGCCCCTCCTTCCGAAGCATAAGCGTTCTGATAGGCCTCGATGGCCTGGTTTACAGCGTTGGTCACAGCGCTGCTGGTAATGGTGGCGCCGGTCATGGCCTGAATCTCCCCCTCTTTAGGGGCCTGGAACTTCACCACTTGGATGCCGCCCACATTATTTTCCACAGGCTGCTGGTACTGGTCCCGGAAGCTTTCCTTTTCGGCGTTGGCTCCCAGGCCCGGGGTCTCGCTGTGGCTGAGTACAATCACGCCGGTAATGCCGCCCTCTGTGCTGATGCCGGTCATCACCTTAATGGTGCCGCCATAGCCCTTCGCCTCGGTCTCAAACACATAGCCAACAGCCTGTCCGGCGCTGTCCAGGCCTGCGTAGTGGCCTTCTCTCTCCTCAAAGGCCTCGGCCCCGGGAAGCGCCACCAAACGGCTCTCCTCCGCCTTTTTGGCGGCGGCCAGGGCAATGCTGTCTTTGGTCAGCAGGTTTGTCCCCGCCAGAGCCGCCGACACCGCCACGCAGATCACAAAGAGGATCGCCGCCGGTTTGATGACTTCTTTGAGATTCATGCCGCTCCCTCCTTTTTCTTTGGCTCCTTGGCCTTGCCAAAGGCCGTGGGCTTTACATAGCGCTCAATCAGCGGAGTGATAATATTCATAAGTACAATGGAGTAGCTGACGCCCTCGGGCAGGGAGCCGAACTCCCGGATCACCACGGTCAGCAGGCCGCAGCCCACGGCGAAGATTACCCGGGCCCAGAAGTACAGGGGGCTGGTGGTGTAGTCCGTGGCCATAAAGAAAGCCCCCAGCATCAGGCCGCCCGCCAGCAGGTCGAACAGCGGGTCCCGGCCCAGAATCAGAGAAAACACCGCCACAGTAGCCAGGTAGGTAACGGGAATAACCGGGCTGATGACCTTTCGCACAATCAGGTACAGCCCGCCGATGAGAATCGCCAGGGCGCAGGTCTCCCCCAGGCAGCCTCCGTGGGTCCCCCAAAGCAGCTGCATGTAATCCGGGGCGCTGTTTGGAGAGTATGTGTACATCATACCGGAGAGGGGCGTGGCGGTGGTCACCGCGTCGGCAGTGGCGGAGTAGTCAAAAGCCGCCGTCCAGTGGGTCATGGGGGCGGGGAAGGAGTTCATGAGCACAATGCGGGCGGTGAGGGCCGGGTTCACAAAGTTTTGGCCAATGCCGCCAAACATCTGCTTGACCACCACAATGGCCACAACGCCGCCCAAAGCGGCCATAAGGGGGTTGATGGTAACCGGCAGGTTCAAGGCCAGCAGTAGGCCGGTGACAATGCAGCTCAGATCCCCCACGGTCTGGGGGCGCTTCATGGCCCTGCGGGAGAGGTACTCGCTGGCCACGCAGGAGGCGATGCACACGGCGATTACCAGCAGGGCTCGGGGCCCAAAAATAATCACCGACGCGATGGCTGCGGGACAGAGCCCGATAATCACGTCCAGCATGATGTTTTGGGTGGTCTTCTTCCCGTTGAAGTGGGGGGAGGAAGACACGATGAGTTTTTCCATGGTATCAGGTCCTTTCTTTTTGGGAAGGATTCGCGGAATAGCCTCCGGCGGCTTAGAACCTTTTTTGTAAAAAAGGTTCTAAGAACTCCAAAAAACTTTTACGTCGCGCTTCTGAGGCGGTTTTTACCGGTGGGCCTATCGCCCGCGATAAGTGTCATTTCTTCTGGCTGGCTTTTCTGACATAGGCCTTGCCCATGCGGATGCTTTGAACCAGACGGCGGCCCGCCGGGCAGGAGAAGGCGCAGCAGCCGCATTCCATGCAGGCCGTCACATCCAGGGCCAGCAGAGCCTCCACGTCCTTCTTTTCCGCGGCTTTTTCCAGCTTGGTGGGCATTAGGTTCATGGGGCAGGCCGCCACGCAGCGGCCGCAGCGGATGCAGGCGGTGGTCTCATAGAGCTTGGCCTCCTTTTCATCAAAGGCCAAAATGGCGTTGTTCTGCTTTAAGATAGGCAGCTCGTCCCCCGTGATGGCAATGCCCATCATGGGACCGCCCATCAGCATTTTCTTAGGCTCCGCCTTGTAACCGCCGCAAAAGTCCATCACGTCTTGAATGGGCGTGCCAATGGGCACAATCACATTCTGGGGGTTCCGCACCGCCGAGCCATCAATGGTAACCCGCTTTTGGGTCAAAGGCATGCCCGTGCGCAGGTAGCTGGCCAAAAAGGACACAGAGGCAATGTTCATCACCAGGCACCCTACATCGGCGGGCAGACCGCCGGCAGGCACCTTCCGGCCGGTGCAGGCCTGCACCAGCACCTTTTCCGCCCCCTGGGGGTAGCGGCTCTTCAAAGGCAGCACCCGCACCTCGTCCTGGGGGTCCATTTGGGGGTTTTCCGCAATCTCCTTAAGCTTTTCAATCACATCGGGCTTGTTATCCTCCACGGCGATAAGCACCCGGTGCACGTCCAAAATCTCCTTGACCTTGTAGATTCCGTCCAGCACGTTTTTGCCGTTTTCCAGGGCTTCCCGGTGGTCGGCGGTTACATAGGGCTCGCACTCGGCCACGTTAACAATCAGGGTGTCGATGCTTTTGCCATCGGGCACGTTGAGCTTTACATGGGCCGGAAAGCCCGCGCCGCCCAGTCCCACCAGCCCGGCGGACCGGGCGGCGTTGGCCAGGGCTTTTTTGTCTTTGACCGGGGGAGGCGGCTGAATGGCCGGGTCCGGCTCCATCAGCCCGTCGGACTCAATGACCACCGCCTCCACCATCTGCCCGGCGGTCAGCATAATCTGGGTGACCTCCGCCACCGTGCCGGAGACGGAAGCATGGATGGGCGCGCTCACATAGGCCTCGGAATCGCCTACCACAGCGCCCACATACACATGGTCCCCTTTTTTCACCGTGGGCTTGCAGGGCGCGCCAATGTGCTGCTGCATAGCCAAAACGACCTTCTGGGGGGGCGGCATAACCTGGGAAGAATCCTGCCAGGTATTCTTATGGTGGGGCACAGGAGCGCCGCCGTGGGTACGGAATGGGCGCTTGGGAAACTGATCCTGCATGATTGACACTACCTTTCGGGAGCAAAATATACAGATTTATTTTACCGCAAAAAGCCTGTTTGCGCAACAAGTTTTTACGAAAGCGCCCGATTCAATCCAAACCGGTACTGGTCTGTGGGTAAAATTGGACGGGGCCATTCCATGCAGGAGGCCCCGAAAAGCTTTGTTTTTAGGCATTTTCGCCAATTCTTGTCCAAAAACGGCTTAAGCGTGAACAGCAAAAAAGCCGCGCATCCGCGCGGCCTTTTACACCTTTTACACCAATATTTTTTGAGCCTATAAACAACCGGGACAAGCGGGCCCCAGCTTATTTACACTTCTGCGCCAGCGTCATGTTCCCGCTGGAGAATAAACTCCTCTACGGACAGAATAGGCCCTTGAAAGCCCAGGGAGCGCAGATCTTTAAACCAGTAGCCGCCCTTGAAAAAGTCGATGATGAGCATAACATCCGCCATATCCGGCTTAAACTCCTGCTTGGCTACCTTGGTGAACGTGCCTTCACAGTCCTCCGGCACCCAAGTAAGCTGGAAAATCTCAACCCCGGTCTCTTGCAGCAGCTTCGCGAAGCTTAGGGAGAACTCGTTCTTCCCATAGAAGCCAATCCGCTTTGCCCCCAGCTCGGCCACGCGCTTTTTTAAGTACTCAACAGGCGCCAGCCCCTCTTGGTTCGTGTAAACCTTGGAGAGAATCTTCCGGTAGATTTCCTCCTGCTTAAGAGGATGGGGCATGGCTTCCCGAATGTTGTGGCAGCCCCAGTTATTGCCATCTGCTACAGCTTTTGCAAATTACAATCGCCGTCAATTTTCTCACGCATTTTCAGAGTTATTTCACTCCAATTTGTTCTGGCGATGCGTATAGTACTGTTTCATAATGAAGTGGGCCATAATGGCGAAGCCAAAAACGGTATTCTGGAACTAACTGATGCAAATAATCCATAAGAATCAACACATCTCCGTTGCGGTGATATACCGACAATGCCATAAACGGCTTATCTCTCACAATCGTCTTTTCTGACCCTTTCAATGCGTCCAGTTCCGCTCCTTCGACATCTAGCTTAATAAAGCCGATCGGGCGGTCATCTATAAGATCATCCAACGCATATGTTTTTACTTTTGTTTCATTTCTTGTTTTTGCCGCAATACCTGTTATGCCATCCTGTAGAATATGACTTCCACCATTATAATTAGATGAAAAACATACTTCTCCTGTTTGTTTTGACAGTGCTGCCTGAACTAAATCTATGCGATCAATTCCGTGCTCCTTGGCCTTTTCAATACACACAGAGTAATTCTGTGGGTCTGGCTCAAAAGCCAGAATGTACGAATAGTTATTCCCACACCAAGTACGAAATACAGCGTCGTCATGGGCATCAAGGCAACCTCCGTCGACAAAAGCTGTACCGCCATGGTATAGAGAAGGAAACTCAAAGTATTGCTGGCTGTTCTCACATAGGTCAAAGCATCGCATTATCTGATGCTGCGGGAAATTGTTTTTCTTAAGGAAATTTTTAATGTCAGTAATTGCCTCCGCGCAAATTGCCACACAAAATTCATCTGCATACTTCACCAGATATTCAGGAGAAATAACAGGTTTGCCTAAAAGCTGGCCATTAGGATATCCTTCTGGCCCTTTTCTCCCACAAAAGCCGTAGAATTCGACTCCCTCCAGAAGCAAGGTCTCAGCCGCTTTTTTCCCTATACCACCCGCGCCATAGACTACCAGTTTTTTTCCACTCTTTGAAAAATCCTCAAGTTGCTTTTTCCAACTCAAGGCTTCCTGAATGTCTGAAGAAGACAAAAACGGATTTAAGGCCAGCAATTCCATTGCATGGCCCATTGTCGGTTCCATGTCGAATTGGAGTCTTTTCCAAAAGATATTCCGTGATAAATCGTCTTGCAGCCAAGTGTAGCAGATTTTACACCTTTCAATAAAAGTGTACATACCCACATCTCCTCGCTTTCTTTTTTCAGTTTGTCAGTATGCCTTTATGCATATTTGTAATATGCATAAAAATGGAGTACTCCATTTTTGCTCTTCATTTCGCGGACCGCGGAGACGTTGACTGCCCCCGCCAGGGCTTGATGCTGTGTTTCTCCATCAGCCAGCTTATTAGATCGTTCAGCGCCAAAATTTCCGCCGGGAACTCCCGCTCCGCCCTTGCCGCCTTTTCTTCTGTCCGGTTCAAATCGCATACCAGCAAACAATCCGCTGGCGGCAGCGCGTCCTCGCCCAAGCGGTAGACTGTCAGCGTCTCGTGCACAGAACCTAAGTAGTCGGCCTCTACCCCATATACAGGGACAGCTCCCTTTTCCTTCGCCAATTCGTCCAGCAGATACCGTCCCTCCCGGCCCATCCCCAGGACAGCCACTGTCTGCAAGCCATGAGCCGTGAAGTACTCGCTGAATGAAACATGATTCTGCTTTAGCTTCAGCAGGTTATACAATAACTCCCGCTCATGGCAGACGGCCGATAGTTCGATTTTTTGTTTGCGGTACTTTTCCAGCCAGAGCTTTTTCACCAAAGCGCCGCCCGCTACAGCGCCAAAGGCCGCTCCCAACAACAGCGTGCAGATACTTGATTTTTTCATGGCGTCACTCCATTTCGATCAACGCCTTCAGCGCGTACCAGCTATATTTCAGAGGCTGGCGGCTGGCGGCGATCATTTCAAGCAGATAACGGAACTTTTTGCGCTCGGGCTTTTTCACGCATTCTTCCACAAACCGGGCAAAGCGGTAGGGGTTGCGTTTGCCCAAATGCTGGTTTTGAGGCAGGTCTAAGTTTTTCCTCGCCCAGCTCTCCAATTTGCAGGGATACATGAACATATCATAGTTGCGGTAGGGATTTGCATGGTGTATGGAGAACCAGTTGTTCCCCCCGCTCTTGTCCACGAACCGGTATGCTGATAAAACCTCGTTGCTGCAGTAAATCGGGCCGCGGGAAAGGGCCAGCACCATTCCTGTCTTGTCACCTACCATAGGGTGGGCCTTATACAAAATATCGTACTCCTCCGGCCGCATATTCCGGTAGAAATTGCGGATCATGCCCGTGCCGAGTTGCCCCGGAAGCTGCCAGCTGTCCAGGAGGTCGTCCAGCGTAAAAACCTTCTTATTCCATGCGGTGTGGCAGCTCCGCTCATAATCCGGGTTGCTGTTTTCATCCACAATCAGACATTTACTAAAACACCCGACATACTCTGAATGGTTTTCAAGGAACTCATATTGCTTTTGCATCTTGCGGCTATCCACCAAAAAATCGTCGCCCTCCAGCGCAGCGATATATTTGCCCTTTGTGCGGCGAATCAAGTCCCAGCTGTTGTAATTCGCCCCTACATTCTCTTCCCGCAAGACTGGGGTGATGATGTCTGGATACTGCTGCGCATACTTCCGAATAATCTCCGGCGTCCTGTCCCCAGAAGCATCGTCTCCTACCAGCACCTCATAGCGCAGGCTGGTTTCCTGGCTCAAAATGCTCTCTAGCGCCTGGGCAATATATTTCTCGTGACAGTAGCTCAGGACGATTACGCTTATGTCTATGGCTCCCCCTATTTCGCTCACAAAACTATCCCCTTTACAATGAAGTCAAGGCAGATCATGATAGAATACCGCTTCTTTGTAATATTCGTCCGTATGGAAAATGGGCAGCACATCGGCTGTGTCAAAGTCCAGTGTGGACACGCCCCAACTGAGCCCTACGCCAAAACCACTCATCAGGGCGTGGATATGCCGGGGCTCTTTTCCGGCGAAGGCGTCGCAGATGGTAACCGGTATTGTCGTACCGCTGGAATTGCCGTACCTGTCCAGCGACAAGGGCACCTTCTCCATGGGGAACTTTACTTTTTTTGCCACATGCTTCAAGATAAACAAATTCGCCTGATGCAGCAGCAGGTAGTCAAAATCCTCGGATTTGTAGCCGTATTCCTTCATAAACTCCAAAATGAGTTTGGGGACGTCCGTGATCGCGAAGTTAAAAACCTCCATGCCGTTCATTGTTGTATCATAGTCAGATCGGATATTTCCATCTGCCTGCATGACCCGTTCATGCGTTGCACCCACTACAATTCGGTCTGCCCCTGGCGTCATAAGTGCTCTAAAACGGCTGCCGTCATTGCGAAGCGCAAACCGCATCAGAGGGGAAGCTTTTTGTTTTTCCACGTATATGGCTGCTCCTGCATCCCCGAAAAGCATTCTGTTTTTATCCAGCGGCGCAGAATACCGAGAGGTAGAATCTCCCACCATCAGCAATCCCCGTTTGGCTGTAGAGGATGCTAACAGGGTGCTCATAGTATGCAGTCCGCACACAAAACCAGAACATCCAATGGGAAAGTCCATGGCAATGCAATCCATGGATAACCCCAGCCGGTACTGCAAAATGTACGCTGTACTGGGTCCAATATAGTCCCGGTTATAGGAGCAGTAAAGCAGGACATCAATAGATTTTGGATCAATCCCTTTTTCGTCTAACAGCTTCTTGGCTGCTTCAAGGCACAGATCACTGACCGTCTGGTATTCCCCACAGACATAGCTTTCATAAATGCCTGTTAAAGAACTGTTTTTCTTTACTGTTTCTTCCCCAAAGAGTTCCCTGTATTCCTCCAGGTTTACGATGTGCTTTGTGGGAAGCGCACAGCATATCCCCGCAATGCGGATATTTTGAAATTCGCTGGTCAGCATTCCTAATCCCTTCTTTCTATCGTTTTCCGCCGTCTATTTTTAACACCTGTCCGTTCACAAATGACGCACCTTCTGATGCTAAAAAACATACCACACGGGCAATTTCTTCTGGCTGGGCCATTCTCCCCATGGCCACATTGTCAAGAATCCTGCCTTTTGCCGTTTCTGCAAACTGCACGATCATTTCCGTTTCTGTGGGGCCAGGCGCAACTGCATTGACACGAATACCAAACTCTGCCATTTCCGCCGCCAAATTTTGTGTGAGAGATATGATAGCAGCTTTAGACGATCCATATGTCACATCCCCGTGGTGGGCTTCCAGGCCCGCTACCGATGCAAGGTTCACAATACTTCCGGATTTTTGCCGGATCATTTTTTTCAGTACAAGTTGTGTAAGAGCAAATACCGAGAACACATTTACCTCGTAAAGCTTCCGCACAACCTGCATGGGTGTAAGAGAAAACATCCCGGAATACCCCATAGCTGCATTGTTCACCAGAATATCTACCGGCAGCTTTTCGCCGTGGATTTGCTTAAATCCATCCTTAACCGCTTCTTCGGAGGATAAATCAAAATAAACCGGCTTTATCCATACCCCGTGCTTCTCAGAAAGCAGCGCAAGCTGCTCTTCAAACTCGTGGTTTTCCTTCCGGGCGCAGGCCCAAACATTGCAGCCGCACCGGGCAAATTCTTCTACAATGGCCCTGCCAATGCCTCGATTCGAACCCGTTATAATGGCGTTTTTGCCTTTTAACATACGTTTTACTCCTTAAATTTTGCCTGGATGCTTTCTGCAAGCTGCGGGGCGGTCAGGCCATATTGCTGTAAACCATAGGCATAACTGCCTGATTGAGGGAACACATCGGAGGCGCCTAAACGCAGCACAGGCGGGGCATTCTTCTTTTGAGACAGGTGTTCTGCAACTGCGCTGCCCAAGCCTCCTATAACGCTATGCTCCTCCACTGTGGCAACCAGCTTATAGGATGTGAGTGTATCCAGCATTTCCGTATCCAGAGGCTTGATGGTGTGCATATCCATAACCGCGCAGGAAATACCCGCTTCTTCCAGCAAATCAGCGGCTTTCAGGACTTCTGCCAGCACTGAGCCGCAGCCGATAACAGCCACGTCCCCGCCCTCTTTTATCTCAATGGCTTTTCCAATACGGTATTCTCCGAAATCTTCTTTGTGGATGATGGGCGCCAGCAAATCTCCTGTCAGCCGGATATATACCGGCCCGCTAAACTCCATAGCGGCCCATATGGCTTTATAAGTCTCCTGTCCATCACAGGGGGAGAGAATGGTCAGCCCTGGCACAGCGCGGAGAACGGCAATATCGGGAGGGTTGCAGTGAGAATAACTGGATCTTGTCTGGGACATGCCACTATCCATACCAACGAGCTTTATGTTGCGCTGCATATACCCCATAAAATTACGCAGTTGATCCGTACAACGTAAAGATGCAAACATAGCCCAGGTAGTGGCTATTACAGGCGTGCCATCCGCCGCAAGTCCCGCCGGTATACCAATCAGGTTCTGTTCCGCAATTCCTGTATTCACAAATTTGTGCGGATACTTCGCTATCAGGCGTTCAAACCCGGACGCCTCTCCCAAATCAGCGGAAACCGCAAAAAAATTTTTTCCGGCTTCCGCCATATCCAGTACCGCTTGACCCAATACGCCGCGGGAACCCATCCTTGATAAGAATCGGATAGACTTCGAATTCATTTCTAGCATGCGCAAAGGGCCTCCTGTTTCGCTTGTTTTAAGAAGTCCCTCGACAATGCACGGTCGTGCCATGTATGGTCGTTCTCCATAAAGGATATTCCCTTTCCCTTGACAGTATGGGCGATAATCGCCCTGGGCAGGTGACCCGCATAGCGGTTTTCCCATATAGAAAGCATCTCCCTGCAATCATGGCCATTGGTTTCTATGGTTTCCCATCCAAAAGCAGTTAACCTGTCCGCAAGATGTTCCCAACTAAGAATATCTTTGGTGCTTCCATCAGATTGCAAGCCATTGGCATCCACAATCAAAACAAGGTTATTCAACTTTTGCTGGGAGGCAAACATAATCGCCTCCCATACAGAGCCCTCGTCCAACTCTCCATCGCCCACCAGCACATAGGTATGATAAGGATACCCCTTCCTCTTTGCCAACAAGGCCAGCCCCGCGCCCATGGACAGGTTGATACCCAAACTTCCACCGGAACATTCTACTCCCAATTCACTGTCAGCTACAGCTAAATCTGACAGCCTGCTTCCATCCTTCTGATAGGTTTGCAGCAGTTCCCGATTTAGCAGGCCTGTCTCCACCATAGCTGTATAGAGCGCCATAGAGGCGTGGCCCTTGCTCAGCAGGAATTTATCTTTTTGGGCAAAGTCTGTTGTTTTTAGGTTCATTACTTCACCAAAAAGCACCGCCAGAATCTCCACGCAAGAAAGCGCTCCGCCCCAGTGTCCGGCCTTGCCCTCCAGTACATCCGCCAGTTCGATAATATCCTTCCGCATAGCAGCAGCTATTTCTTCGCAATGTTTCACACTGTCATCCATCCGCGTCATTCGTCCTTTCCGGCATTTACATACCTTGACATAGTCTCGCACAAGTCAAACCCGTCCCACAGCAGCGTCAGCTTATTGGTCTCGCCCACAGGCACTATTCTGTCTCCGCCCCGCACACCGTTCTGGATTACCATTTGACGCATTCTCTCCGGTTCGATTCCCACACAGCAAATGGTCTGGCAGGGCTTTTCCAGCATGGGCAGCAGTTCTTCCAGCTCACCCATGGCATACTCAAAAAAGAATCCGCCGCCCTCTTTATTCTCCATGACCTCCGGCGCCAGCCTCTCCAGCTCGACCCGGAACAGCAGGTTGTCTTCTTTTTGCAGCTTTACGCCGCCATGTGCCGCCGCCTTGCAAAATGCCGTAAGCTTGTCGATGGCCTGTATAGGCGCAAACTCATAGTCCCGGCGCACCAGCTTTGAAAGCTCTTTCCAGAAGCACACCTTCGCCTGTTCTATGTTCTCTCCCAGCCAGCACACCAGTCGGGGGGAGCTGCAGGCATTTTGATCGATATAATAGGTGTCCAGGTAGAATTTTTCCGCTGTCTTCTCCCTGTCCATCTCCAGGTACTTATCCGCATCAATCACGGCCAGAGAATATCGGTCGGCAAAGGCCAGTTCTACCGCTCTGGGAGGCAGAGGCGCTTTGCGGATCGCGGAAATAGTCTGGTCGCCGCCCCAGATCAGGCGCACATCGCATATGGCGCTAAGAGCCGCCGTGATTTCCTGATCGTGCGGATAGCGGATAAAGCACAGGTAAGGCTTTAAATCACAAAAATCCTGTAAGGCACTGCCTATGGATTCCAGCAGGATGTCCGCCTGGGGAAAGGCCTTTTCTGACAGCCGCACAATACAGCTATTGCCTGCCAGCAGTGCGGCGGTAAAGGACAGGGCAAAAGCCATAGGCACATTGGAGGGCGCAATGTGGAAACTGATGCCTCTGCCGGTTTTCCGCTCCTTCTGTGGATAACGTTCCGCCATCTTTTTCAGGGACGCCGCCCGTACCCAAAAAGCGTAGTCCATTAGATCGGGATAGGCTTTTGCCTGGGGATTTGCCAGCAGCCTTTTGGAAACCGCCGCTAAAAACGCCTGAGCCTGCTGGGAAAACAAAGGCAGCACAGGTGTTTTTGCCATGCCCAGCAAAATTCCCTCTGAGCCAATTATATAAGAAACATTTTCAAAACTTTGCCGCATAGGTATCGCTGCACCCCCTTATCTCCGCCTGCTTGATGCGCCCCAGCACCTGAAAATATTTGCCTTTCCGTCCGCAGGGGCAGTCGTCTATGCCCAGCAGCACGCCCTTGTCCTCAGAGATAAGCGAGTGCCCTGGATAGGAGTGGGGTAATACGGAGACCATCTGCAAAATCCCCGGCTCGCCTACTTTGCAGGGAGAGAAATCCTTGTAGCGGCGGGGGATGATGTCGGAATAGACGCTGGCATGGAGGTGCCCACATTCACATTCCGCATGGATAGCTCCAATCTGCTCGGCCATGCCATAGTGGTCTAAAAAGTGCCGCAGGCCGCACACCTCTTCAAACCGCGCCTTAAACTCTTCCTTAGAAACCGCTTCACTTTGCAGCTTCTTCCAGCCTCCGCTGGTCATGAGAAAGGCTTCCGACAAGTCGAACCGCTCCTCTATTTTCAGCAGTTCTTTATAGAAATGCTGCCAAGCCATAAACGTAAAGCCAAATAGTAAGAACTTCTGCCCGGCGTGCTCCCGGAGAAAATCACATACCATATCCCTTTGCAGGTTCATGTCCTTGTCCAGGGCAAAAATCTGCTTGGACGCAATCATCTGCAGCCCGATAATGGCGGCGCCCCGGGCGGAAAAAAGCTGCCGGTTCCGTACCGTTTCAGCGGAATCGATCACCAGCATGGGCAGGCGCTTTTTCCCCAGAAAATCTCCAAAAATTTTTATCAGCACCTTCTGTTGGATCATGGCGGTCTCCATATCCGCATATACCCTGGACACCTTTTGCCCGGTTGTGCCGGAGCTGGTGGTGGTTTTGAACACCTTCTCCCGGGGGATGCTGAGCAGGTCCAGTTCCTTGAACATGCGGACAGGGAAAAAAGGTACTTCCGCCACGCTGTTTATGCCCGCTATGTCTACCCCCAGGCCCTCCAGCATGTTCCGGTAGGGCAGGCAGTTTTCATAGTGATGGCCAATGAGTACTTTAAGTTCGTTTAAAAGCATTTGCTCCTTTTCCGGTTGGGACAGGCTATAGGGCTGTAAAGCGTAAAAATCTTCTATCATATCTACTACCGCACAATACAGAATTCACACAAAAGGGGATGAAGTGCCAGCCTTCTGTGCCCCGTATCGCTCCTTTTGACTTGTTTTTCTATGGTTTTCCCACGAGCTTACTCAAAGTCTCCTTCTACAAGAAGCGTGTCGCCCTGTACATCTCGGGCAAGCGTCCTTCCTATATACTGCTCTGCCTCCTGCGGCGGAATGCCTGTGCCAGGACGTTTTGCACCCAAATCGGCCCTGTACACGGTTTCCCCGCTTTTCATATCCCGAGTATACACCAGGCTTCGGCGCATTTTTTTCTTCTGCAGGAGCTCCTCTTCTGAAAGCTTCCTTTCCATTGCACCTAGTGCTGTATATACGTTATAACAGCGGGACACCATCTCTTTCATTTCCACCGGCTCTATGGCCATCTGATTGTCCATACCAATAGAAGCCCGATTCAACGTAAAGTGCTTTTCTATCATGCAGGCCCCCAGGGCCACCGCAACAGGAGCTATTCCTGTACTCATAGTGTGGTCGGAAAAACCAATGGGGTACTGGGGGAACTCCTGCTGTAAGCCTGTGATATTCCGCAGGTTAACATCAGCCAGCTCTGTAGGATAATTGGAAACACAGTGCAGCAGACAAATCCGCGTATTGCCCGCCTGTTCTATCACCTCTACCGCCTTGTGGATTTCCCCTATTTCGCCCATGCCTGTGGAAAGGACAATTGCTGTATCCAGCTTTGCAATAAATTCCAGGAATGGATAGTTATTCAACTCCATAGAGGATATTTTCACAAAAGGCACTTGGCACTCTTTCACCAGGAACTCGGCCTCCTGGTTGGAATAGGGGGTGGAGGCAAAGGACACACCACATTCCCGGCAAAAGGCGGCAAGCTCCTTTAATTGTCTTTCGCTAAGGGAAAAGCGGCTGACAAAGCGTTTGGCAATGGGGTTTTCGTCATAATATGTCTGAGAGTAGAGCGTTTCCTTTGACCAGGACTGGAATTTCACACAGTCGCAGCCGCACTCCGCTGCCTTTTGGATCATCTCCTTTGCCGTTTCTACCTTTCCCCCATGGCTTGAGTTGACCTCTGCTACAATATAAGGCTTTTGGAAGCCCTTCAGCATCCTTTTATCATTCAGTACCAGTGCTGCCATATTTTCACCTCTGATTCTCTGTATAACGTGCATGCTCTTTTTATAGATTACCACCGTCTGCTACTAAAATCTCCCCTGTGATGTACGATGCCCTGTCACTGGCTAAAAAAGCGATAGCCTCGGCAATTTCAGCCGGCTCGCCTTTACGTTTTAAGGGGGCTTGCTCTAAAATCTCTTTAATAGATTCTTCTCTGTGGTTTAATAGAATTTCTGTATCCACCAACCCCGGCGCAATCGCGTTGACCCGTATGCCATAAGGAGCCAACTCTTTTGCACATGACCGTGTTGCCCATATCATAGCTGCTTTGCTTGCTCCATATGCCAGCCTTCCTGGACTGTAATCCAATCCGGTGACAGATGTTACATTAATAATGCTGCCAGAACGCTTCCGTAACATATATTTCCCCAGAGACTGCATTAAAGAAATCTGTGCAAAAAAATCTATTTCAAATATTTCTTTCATTTTCGTAATAGGCGTCATAAAAAGTGTTCTGTCAAATGTAATGCCCGCATTGTTCACCAACACGTCCACCGGCAGCTTCTCTGCGAGAATGCGTTTCACGGCCGCTGTCAGTTCCGCGCTGTCCGTCAAGTCAAAATAAACCGGCTTTATCCACACGCCATACTCCCGCGCCAGCTCTGCCATGTCCTGTTCAAAGGCCTCGTCCGGTTTGCGGGCGCAGGCCCAGATATTGGCCCCATATTTTGCAAAACACTCCGCTGTGGCCCGGCCTATGCCCCGCCGTGCCCCGGTTATGACTGCATTTTTCCCTTTCAGCATATTGTCCTCCTGGTTTTACGCCGTCTGTATAATCCTTGACAGGATTCCGATGATATCATAGCCGTCCCAAACAATGCCGATGTCCATAGCCTTGCCCACTGGCACAATACGGTCTATGCCCCGCAGACAGTTCTTCATCACCATTTCCTGCAGCTTTTCTGCTTCCACTCCGAAGTATGTCAGTGTCTGGTATTTCTCATTGACGATGGGGCACAACCCTTCCAAAGTGTTCAAATCCGCCTCATAGAAATAGCCGCCCCTGCCCCGCAGGCCTGCACCTATATTCTCTGGCAAGCTGGAAAGCTCTGCCCTGTATAGGAGGTTTCCGCCCTGGCGCAGCACCTTCTGGACTTCCGGGCAATCCACTGCATCCTGGCACATTTGCGTGAATTTGTCCACTACCGTCATGCCCTGCAGATCATACCGGGCCGCATACTCTGCAACCGCTTCCCAAAAGCGTTCCCGTGCCGTCTCCGTCCCCGTTGTCCACAGCACCAGATGGGGCGAGGAGCAGGCATTCTGATCCATTAGATAGGTATCGTTGTAGAACCCTTCTGCCAGCTTTTGCAGTGTTTTCTCATCTGCCTGCAAAATGGAGTTCCCATCCAGCACGCAAAGAGAATACCTGTCTGCAAAAACGATATCCACGCACTTGGGCTTTACCGGACAGCCTCGTACCGCCTGCACAGTTTCATCCCCCCCCCAGATGAGGCGGGCATCAGCCTCAGCACAAAACGCTTTTGTTATTTCCTGATTTACCGGATACCGCATAAAAGCTGTGCGCTTTTCCACCTCCGGATGATGGGGCAGGATTTCTTTTATGGCGTTGCAGATTCGTTCCACCTGCGGAAACGGCTTTGACGGCGCCCGCACAATGTTGCCATTCCCGGCAAGCAGAGAAAAGGCAAAGGAAAAAGCAAAGTTTACCGGTACGTTGGAGGGTGCCACATGAAATGCCAGCCCCCGGCCCAGCCTGCTCCCTTTGTCGGTACAGTCCCCCTGCAACCTTTGCAGGTTTCCCTTCCGGCACCAGAAGGCAAAAGACATCACGTCCGGGTAAGCCCGGCAGACGGGATCGTGCAGCAGCACATGGGATAAATCAGAGAGGAAGAAGATGGCCTCCTCGCTGTATACAGGCAGCGGGACACTTTCCACCTTCTGACCGCCTATGAGATATTCAACGCTGTTCATAGGTATCGCTGCACCCCCTCAGCTCCGCGCCAGCCATGCGGCCATGGATTTTGAAGTATTTTCCCAATCTGCCGCAAGGGCAGTCGTCCTCTCCCAAGATTTCACCCTCGTCCTCGGTGAGCAGCACATGCCCTGGATAGCTGACAGGCAGCAGAGACATGAGCTCAATCAGTCCTTTTTCCCCTGGCTTCGCCAGAGAGAAATCCTCCGGCCTGCGGATGAGCACATCGGAATAAATGGAACAGTGCATGTGCCCGTGTTCGCACTCCACAAACACCGAGCCCAACTGTTCCGCCATACCGTAGTAGTTATGGACGCGCACGCTGCCAAGTACCTCCCGGATGCTCTCGTTAAAGGCCTGCGGGCTGACCGCCTGATCCCGCAGCTTTTTCCATCCGCCGATATGAAACAGTATGCCGTCCTCTATGGCAAGGTGCACACCCGCTTGCTCCAGCGCTTGCGCCACATACTGCCAAATCATATAGGTGTACCCAAAAAGAAGAATTTTTTCGCCTTTGTGCTTTTCTAAAAACGCCCGCACAGCCTGAACGTCCAGCGTCATATCTTCCTTTAGAGCATACAAAATATCCCGCCCAAACATGGTAAAGCCAACAATGCCCGCCCCCCGGGCAGAAAACATGGAGCGGTCCTTTTTTACCAGAGCCGTGTCTAAAATCAGCAGCGGAAGGCGTTTTTTTCCGATAAAAGAACCGATGATCTCCGTCAGCACCCGGGTCTGCGCCCGCACGTTCTGTTTGTCCAGAAAGACCTTAGATACCTGCTGGCCCGACGTACCGGAGGAGGTCATCACCTTGGCCACTTCTTCCCGGGGCACGCTGCACAGCTCATACCTCTTAAACAGCCGGACCGGCAGCATGGGCTGGTCTTCCGGGGCAAAATCCTTCGCGCAATCATGGCCCAGCACCTCTAAAATCCGGCCGTATTCCCCGCAGCCTTCCGCGTGGGTCCGGGTCAGTTCACTGAGGGCCTGGGTATATAGCCGTCTTTTTTCCTCTCGTTGCAAGCTATAGGGTTCCAGCTCCAGTACCTGGTCCAGGCAAAACGCCATCGGTCACACCTCCTTTAGGTAAACATCCACCGGCTGGGAAAACTTCGCACCCAAAAACGCGTACAAATTCATTACAGCTGGGTTTGCTGTGGAGATCCTGCCCTCCAGAAAACGGACGCCCTGCGACTTACAGTCCCGAGCCGCCGCCGCGTACAGCGACAGCGCCGCACCGGAGGCCCGGTACCGCTCCAGCACCGCCGCCAGGTGGACAAAGCGCCGGTCTCCCTCTCCGGTCAGCGCCAAAAATCCAACGGACTGGCCCTTATGCCCATATAGATAACATGGGGGCAGCTCATCCACCCAGCCTGCCAAAATCTCATCCGCAATCGCTTTGTTTAGAGCGGGAGCTACATGAAACCGCCGGTCTGCCGGGAAACACTGTTTGGCAATGGCAAGAATTTCCTCACGCCTCCCACTGGTAAGCTGGGGTTCGGTACGCACCAGCGAGGCAAAATCCACCGTACCGCGGGCCAGGCTGATGGAGCATCCTATGGTCCGGTCTGCCAGCACAAACCCACGCCGCGCCATTTCCTCCTGGCTTTCCTGGCAGACCGGCATGGATACCCGTACATGGGTAGCGTCCTCAAGCCGCCAGTCGTATGGCGAGGCGCACTCTATGTCCAGCAGCCGGATTTTCCCATACGGCCTGCGCTCTTCCCGGTTCATGGCCGGGCCCCCAGCGCGCTGTACAGCACCTTTCCCGAATCATTGCGGGGAATCTCTTCAATCACGTGCAGTTGGAACCCATTGGGATTGATTGCCGTATGCTCCTTAATAAACCGCTCCGCCTGCCCCAGCAGGCTCCCATCGGTTATGTAGACGTCCAGACGGTCGTCCACACCGGCGCAGGCGCAAGGAATTCCAGCCCGATTTAACAAGCCCTCCACCTCGTCCAGGTTGACCCGGCTGCCGAACAGCTTTAAAAACCGCTTCTTCCGGCCCACAATATAGTAGAAGCCCTTCGCGTCCCGCTTGGCCATATCCCCGGTGCGCAGCTCCCCGTGATTTTCATCCGGCTTGCACAGATCGAAACGGTTTTCCGCATAGCCCAGCGTCACATTGGGTCCCCGGTACACTAACTCTCCGGTAGTCTCCGGCTCCAAAATGGGTGCGCCCTCTGGGTCTGCCAGCCAGAACTCACCGCCGGGAATGGCAATCCCAATGCTGGCCGCATGGCTTTCCGCATGCTCCCAAGGAAGGTAGGCCATACGCGCGGTGGCCTCGGTCTGGCCGTACATCACAATGAACTTCATGTTTTTTCTCTTGCAGGTCTGGATAAACTCTTCCGCCAGCTCTTTGGGAAGTTTGCCGCCCGCCTGAGTCAGATAGCGCAGGCTGGGAAGATTCATGCGGTCAAAACGCAGCTTTTTCAGCATCTCATAAATATATGGAACGCCGCCAAAGGTAGTGGCCTTTTGCTCTTTGAGCAGCGCCCAAAATTCTTTGTCCATCAAGGTCTTGTCCGTCAGGATAACCGCCGCGCCCACAGAAAGATGGGACTGCAAAATGGAAAGGCCGTAGGTGTACTGCATAGGCAGCGTGGTAATGGCTCTGTCCTCAGACAGAATGCCCAGGTACTCCGCAATGGAGCGGGTGTTTGCCTCAATATTCCGCCCGGACTGCCGCACCAGCTTGGGGCTTCCGGTGCTGCCGGAGGTGGTCAGCAGGAGGGCCAGCTCCTCCGGCAGCTTGTAATCCTGCTCATAAGGCAGGCGCAGCAGGGTATAGCTCTCGCCCCGCCAGACCATGGCGCCTGACAGTTCAGATGCCTTTTCGCTGGGAAGGTAAAAATAGGCCGGACGGTAAGACTCAAGCAAGCCCTCCAACATGGATGTATCCAGATTTTCTGCCAGCAGAACCGGAACGATACCCCGGCGCAAAAAGCCCACGTATCCCGCTGCTGCATCAGCACAGTTACGGCACATAAGGAAAGCCAGACAGCGGCTGCCCGCCGCTCCGGCGATTTCATCCGCCCGGGCCAGCAGCGCATTATAAGCTATATGTTCTCCTGTTTCAGTAATGAGAGCTGTACGCTCCCCAAAGCGTTCCAGCGTATTCCAAAAAGCCATACTCCACCTCCCGTGAGAAGTTCATGCTCTTTACAGCTCGACCTCGTATTTTGCCATAAATTCCTTGCCTTTTTCATAGGAGCTGAAGTCGATGATGTCATCTGTGTCGAACATAATGTCAAAGGCATCCTCCAAGGCCGCAATCAGCTGCATGTGGCCCACGCTGTCCCACTCGGGAATCTCCTGGTAGGCAAGGCCCGGCAGCTGTTCCTCTGTTACGCCGAAGGACTCAATAAACGCTTCGTTATACTTTTCAATGTTTGTCATGGTGTTATTCCTCCATTTCTATTTTATGCTCCCACAATGGGAAAGCTTTATAGTGCCCTGGATATACCAATGTTTCTCCAGGCAGCTTTTTCAGATATGGCAGCGCAATCTCTTTATACTGCCGCACGCTGCCTCCGGGAAACCGGGTAACGGTAACGTCTCCCGGCAGCAGCGTGTCCCCGGAAAAAAGCCGGGTTTCATCCGCCAATATGCATATGCTGCCCGGCGAGTGGCCTGGCGTCTCGGTCAGGACCAACTCATGGCCTTGCCAGAAAAGGGTTCGCTGCCCGGAAAAAACTTCATCCGCGTAGGTGAAGTATTCCGCAACAGGCGGCAGGCCTGCTGGCGGAGGCTGCCCGGTTTGTATGGCGGCATAGGCCTCATAGTACCGGGAGAAGTTGTGCGTTGAATTTCGGATCCGCCGCCCACAGGCCTCGCTGCATACCACCGGGCAGCCATACCGTTCCCGCAGGGCGTTTGTCCCGCTGATATGGTCGTAGTGCTCGTGGGTAAGCAGAATGTAATCGATTCCGCTACATTCGCCTGTGATCTGGGGTATAAATCCGCCATATGGGTCAATGATGATGCCGCGGCCCTTTTCTGCCAGCAAGTACATATTGGAGGCCAGAAGAGGGGTGGCAAATTGCAGTACCCTCATTCCATGTGGGCCAAAATGTCCCCTACGGTTTTCAGCGCCTTAATTTCGCTGCCGGACAAGGTCTTGCCGAAATTGTCGTCCATCATGGCTATAAGAGACAGGGCCGCAATGCTGTCCCAGGACTCCACCTCGTCCAGAACAGTCTCCGGGGCCAGCGCGCCCTCCTGCGTGTCCAGGGCCTCTTCAATGAGGGCCAGTTTTTCTTTTAGTTCCATACTGAAGCTTCCTTTCTAGGTTAAATTAAAAAGTCTATGGGCCTGCCATCGTTTCCGGCCGAAAGGTAGATATGCTGGCCGGTGATTTTGCGGCTCATGTCACTTAAGAGAAACACAATGGTATTGGCTACATCCTCCGCCGTTAGCGGCCCCAGCGGATAAAACTCCCGCTGCCGCTCTGGGTCTACGCTTTCAAAAAAGCCGGCGCTCATAGGCGTGTCAACCATTTCGGGCCGCACTGTGTTCACCCGTACGCTTCGTTTGGCAAACTCAAGGGCCGCCACCTGGCTGGCCGCGTCCAGAGCAGCTTTGCTGCTGGCATAGCTTACCTGTGCCTTGTCCGGCTTTTCCGCCGCCCGGGACGAAACCGCCACAATGGAGCCTCCATCATGAAGGACCCGGCGGGAGCCGCATGCCTTCAGCACAGAAAAGTACGGCAGAAAATTCACCCGCATCACATTTTGCAAGTTCTCCAGGCTTTCCGTTCGGAGCACGCTTCCCGCTCCCATACCAGCCGCGAAAACCACTCCGTCAAACCGCTGCCCGTCTATGTTTAGGCATGAGTCCACATAGCCTTTAATCCCTTCCAAGTTCGTTAGGTCAAAGGGCATTGCCTGGTGGCCTTCGCCCTCCATTTGCATAAGAGTTTGCCTTAAGCGCTCTTCCCCGCGGCCGTTCAATATGACTTTTCCGCCCAGTTTGCTGATTAAAACCGCCGCGGCCTGCCCTATGCCAGAAGAAGCACCTGTCACCAGGTACTTTCTGCCCGTCAAATCCAGTCCAGCCATGTTTCCTCCTTACACGTCCATCTCTCTGGCCGGGTTTCCAAACACCCGCCTGCCAGCCTTAACCCTGCGCAGCACCACGCTTCCTATGCCCACATAGGCGTCCTCTTCAATGATGGAATGCGGCGCCGCGACGCTGCAAGCCCCCATGAATACCCGGGGCCCCACGTTTGCTTCTCCCAGCAGCCGGCATCCGCAAGAAATTGTGGAAAAATCGCCCACCTGCACATCATGGCCAAAGGTGCAGTCCAGGAGGGTTACAAAATCGCCGATTTTTATATTAACCGACATTCCAAACCCTGGATAAATTACCACGCCTTTTCCAACCGCATTGTGCTCCCCCATGTCCGCGCCAGGAGGGATGACGCTCTCAAAAACCGCCCCACGTTCCAACAGCATGGGCACCAGCTTCTGTTTTGCCTGAGGCGAGGCAATGGCCATCACCAGCACATCATTCGCCTTAGGCTGATACCCTTGAATGGTCCCCACCACACCATAATCGCACTCCTTACCCTTCAGCGGATCCTCGGTGTCGTCCAAGAAGCCCTTAATGTTCCACCGGGGCCCCTGGATGCGGTGGATATCCTGAATGATGTGCAGCACCTCCCGGCCGCAGCCGCCAGCGCCAACAATATATAGATCTTTCATCTATCCTCCTAAAAATCTCAACACATGGCACAATTGCTCTCATCATAAGCGTAGAGTACAGTATCCTGCGGTACATACTGATGTTGCCTAACCGCCAATTTGTAGTTACCGTTCATTTCTTTAATTTTCAACGCCAGCCGGAACATATCCACCGCGTTGTGATAAATGGAAAGCGCAATTCGCGGCTTATCCCGCTTGATGACTTTTTCTGCTCCCAAGAGCATGGGGTATTCATAGCCTTCTATGTCAGCTTTGATAAAAGAGACACTCTGCTTCGAAAAATAGCTGTCCAAGGAAAACACCTGCAAATTGTTTTCTGAGGACTCATTGCTGGCTAAATTTTGAAAAGTTCCAGTCAAACCGGTAGCCGCGTCTTTGTGAAAACTCAATTCACAATTTGCTTCACCCACACCGGCATTTACCAACACCAATCTGTCCTCAGACAGATTCCATTCTTTTCGCAGCCGTTCTGTACGAACCTGCAAGGCGCGAAAGAGGTCGCAGTCTGGTTCAAAAGCGAATATCTTGTGAAAGCCGCCTTCCCCATTGTTGATATACTTTTCCAGCGTATCTCCAACATAAGCCCCGCAGTCCACAAACACATCCATGATAAGATTTTGATGAAAGGGCGGCAGCGCAAAATATGCCTTCCCTTTTTTTACCAGCTCTGTATCCATCTGAGCCTTTCCCATTCTAACCAAGAGCATATTGGCATATGTCGCTTTTGAAATATCGTCTTCTAACATATCATATACAACTAAAATTTTATCTGCATTCTTACAAAAAATGTATTCATCCAGCGTCCCAAACTGCATATCCTCAATTTGGCTGTTTTGCAGCTTTTCCAACATGATTCTGCGGGAGCGCTGTGCCACACAGCTTACAAGAATCACGTGTGACTTACATTTCTCTTTGGCCTCGGAAAGGGTGATTACAGGCCTGCTATGAAAGAGAGGGTGTCCCCCCCCCCCCCCCCGAGGGTCAGGGTTTCATCAATGAAGCAGGCTATTTCACCGATTTCTTCAAAACAGGGCCCCGCCAGGGCAGACGCCCATCCCGCACCATAAACAGACACTTTTCTGCCATTATCAAACTTTCTTGACAAAGCCTGCACCAGCTGTTCACGAATAGCGTTTATATCATATGTTTTCATAATTTATTCCTCTCTTTCAGAATTTCAAACTTCCCCATACACCCTCGCATAATACTCTTTATACTCTCCGGAAACGATATCCCGCCACCAACCCTGATGATCCAGATACCACAGAACCGTCCGTTTCATTCCATCCTCAAACTTCGTCTCCGGGAGCCATCCCAGCTCACGGTGGATTTTCTCCGGGTCAATGGCATAGCGGCGGTCGTGGCCCTTGCGGTCCGCCACATACTGAATCAGCCCCTCCGGCTTATCCAGCCCGGCAAGAATCAGCTTCACCACGTCCAAATTTTGTTTCTCATTGTGCCCGCCCACATTGTAGACTTCTCCAACCCGGCCATTCCGCAGAATCATCTCAATAGCCCGGCAGTGGTCCTCCACATACAGCCAGTCCCGCACGTTTAGGCCATCGCCGTACACAGGCAGAAGCTTATCATTCAGCGCGTTGATAATCATCAGAGGAATAAACTTTTCTGGGAACTGGTACGGCCCATAATTGTTGGAGCAGCGGGAAATCGTGGCCGGGATGCCGTAGGTACGCACATAGGACTGCACCAGCAAATCTGCCGCGGCTTTGGAGGCACTGTAGGGGGAGCTGGTGTGCAGGGGGGTATCCTCCGTGAAAAATAAATCTGGCCTATCCAGAGGCAGATCCCCATAGACTTCATCTGTAGAAACCTGGTGGTAGCGCCCCACCCCGAACTCCCGGCAAGCGTCCAGAAGCACAGCCGTGCCGAACAGATTGGTGCGTAAAAACACGTCTGGCCCGTCAATAGAGCGGTCTACGTGGCTCTCTGCCGCAAAGTGGAGCACATACTCTGGCTGCTCCGTCCGGAACAGCTCACACACGGTGTCCCTGTCGCAGACATCACCCTTCACAAACCGGAAGCCTGGCTTTTCCATCACTGATTCCAGCGTGAACAGATTCCCTGCATAGGTCAGCTTATCCAGACAGACAATTCTATCCTCCGGATGCCTTTCCATCCAGTAAAAGATGAAATTAGAGCCGATGAATCCCGCCCCGCCTGTTACCAAAACTGTCATCTTTCCCTCTCCTTTCGGTTAAGCTCACCGCAAAAACCGGTCTTCGGCCACCCGGCACAGGTGCTCCCCATAGGGGGATTTTCCGTACAGCGCCGCGCTTTCCAGCAGCTTCGCCTTGTCAATCCATCCGGCATAGTAGGCAATCTCCTCCGGCGCGGAGACCACCACGCCCTGGCGGTTCTGCACTGTCTCCACAAACACCGCCGCCTCCATCAGGCTCGCTACCGTGCCCGCGTCCATCCAGGCAAATCCCCGGCCCAGGACCTGTGCTTTCAGCCGGCCTTCCCGCAGATACAGCTGGTTCAGCCCGGTTATCTCCAGCTCGCCCCGGGAAGAGGGCTGCAGCTGCTTTGCCAGCTCACAGACCCGCCCATCGTAAAAATACAGTCCGGTAACAGCGTAATGAGACTTGGGCTTCTCCGGTTTCTCCTCCACGGACAGCACCTGATACTCAGAGTTCAGCTCCATTACCCCAAAACGCTCTGGGTCCCTCACATAGCAGCCGAATATCGTGGCATACCCTGACTCAGCGCTGGTGATTGCCTCCTGCAGGTTTGACGAAAACCAGCCGCCATAGAAGATATTGTCACCCAAAATCAGAGCGCAGGGCTCGCCGCCAATAAAGTCTTCCCCGATTAGGAAGGCCTGGGCAATCCCCTCCGGCTTGGGCTGCTCCGCATAGGAGAGCCGGATGCCGAACTGCCCGCCATCCCCCAGAAGCTCCCGGAATCTAGGCAAATCTTCCGGCGTGGAGATGAGCAGAATATCTTGAATTCCCGCCAGCATCAGCGTGGACAAGGGGTAATAGATCATCGGCTTGTCGTATACGGGCAGAAGCTGCTTGGACATAACTTTTGTCAGGGGATAAAGCCGGGTTCCCGAACCGCCGGCCAAAATGATTCCTCGCATTTTGCCCACCTCATTTCTTACAGGATCGTACTATATCACAGATGGCGTCCACCTCGTCCAGGGGTAAATCCGGGTATAATGGCAGCGTCAATACTCTTTGGCTGACCTGCGCCGCCACAGGCGTCAGGCCTGGGTTGAAGCGATTTTGATAGCAGGAAAACTCGCTGGCCAGCGGGTAGAAATACTTGCGCGCGTATATATTTTGGGCCGCAAGCGCTGTTAGAACCTGGTCTCTGCCCGCCCCGAAAGCCGCCTCGTCAAACACGACCGGGAAATATGCGTAATTGGGCTCCACCCCTTTTTGCAGGGGGTTCAGCTGTAGGCCGGGCACATGTTCCAGCCTCTCCCGGTAGCGCTCCACAACCCTTCCGCGCCCCGCGAGATTCTCGTCCATATGCCGCAGGTTGCACAGCCCCATCGCCGCCCGGAATTCGTCCATTTTGGCGTTGGAGCCGGTTTCCAAAACCTCTTCCTGGCCCGCCAGCCCAAAGTTTCTCAGATTTGCCACACGCTGGCCAAAGGCCGCGTCCCGAAAGCAGACGCAGCCCCCTTCCACTGTGTGAAACACCTTTGTGGCGTGGAAGCTGAAACAGCTGGCGTCCCCAAAACTGGCGATTCCCCTGCCTTGATATCTTACACC
>CAJUNS010000017.1 GCA_910587995.1 uncultured Oscillospiraceae bacterium
AGGAAATGAAAATGGATATTATCGAACTGACCAGAGAGCTGGGCAAGGCCATTCAAGCGGACCCTCGCTTTGTGGAACTGCGGCTGGCCCACCAGGCCAGCGATGAGGACCAGGCTTTGCAGGACGCGATTGGGGAATTTAACCTTAAGCGCATGGCCATCAGCAACGAGGCCGCCAAGTCCGACCGGAACGACGAGACCATGCAGCGGCTGAACAAGGAGTTTCGAGAGGCATATGGGAAGATTATGGAGAATGAGAACATGCGGCGCTATAACGCGGCGAAGAACGAGTTTGACGCCATGTTCCAGCGGGTGACGGGGATTCTCAATCTGTGCGCCGAAGGCGGTGATCCGGAAACCTGCGACTATGACGCGGCCAGCTGCGGGGGAGACTGCTCCAGCTGCGCGGGCTGCCATTAATTTTTGTGATATGGGAAATTAAGATAAGGTGGGCGGAGCATGGCGGATTTTTCCCCAATGATGAAGCAGTATTTTAATCTGAAACGGGAGCACCCCAATACGATTCTCTTTTTTCGGTTAGGCGATTTTTACGAGATGTTTTTCAACGACGCGAAAACCGTCTCGCAAGAGCTGGATCTGACTCTCACCGGCCGGGACTGCGGCCAGGGGGAAAAGGCTCCCATGTGCGGCGTACCCTACCACAGCGCCGAGGGCTACATCGCAAAGCTTCTGGCAAAGGGCTACCGGGTGACCATCTGCGACCAGATGGAGGACCCCAAAGCCGCCAAGGGCATTGTGAAGCGGGACGTGGTGCGGGTGATTACCCCGGGCACCGTGCTGGAAAGCAGCATGCTGGACGAGTCCCGGAACAACTACATCTGTTCGCTGTATTACGGGCCGGAGGGAACTGGCCTGTGCTTTGCCGATGTCTCCACTGGGGAGCTCCGGGTGGGCCAGATGGAGCCCTGCGGCGCTTCCGAGGCCACCCGGGAGCTGGAAAACCGTCTGAGCCGCTACGCCCCCAGCGAGCTGTTAATCAACCCCCAGGCCACGGATTTAACCGGTTTGCGGGATTTTATCCGGGACCGGCTGCATGCCACGGTGGAGTGTTTGGAAGAGGAAGAATACCGCATTACAGCGGCTCAGGAGACGGTTAGCCGGCAGTTCGGCGGGAAGAGTCTGGCGGAACTGGAGCTGGGGGACAAGCCTCTGGCTGTGCTGGCCGTTGGGGCTCTGCTGGATTATCTGGCCCGGACCCAGATTACCGGCCTGGAACGCATGACCCAACTGGAGTTGGAATCGGAAAACGCCTACATGGCACTGGATCTGAACACGGTACGGAATTTGGAACTCATTGAGACCATGCGGAACAAGGAGCGCAAGGGCTCCCTGCTCTGGGTGCTGGACCGGACCAAGACTCCTATGGGCAAGCGGCTGATCCGCGCCTGGCTGGAGCGCCCTCTGATGAGTCCCGCCAAAATCACCCTGCGGCTGAACGCGGTGGAGGAGCTGGTGAAAGACCAGCCCTTGCTGGACGCCCTGACCGGACAGCTGACCGGTATTCAGGATCTGGAGCGGCTTATGACGAAGATTGTATACGGCTCCGCCAATGGCCGGGACCTGCGGGCCATCTGCGCGGCCCTGCAAAAGCTGCCGGGGCTCAAGCGGATTTTGGAGTCCTGCGAAGCCACCCTGCTGGGCGAGCTGGACGGTCAAATTGACGGTATGGAGGACGTGGCCCAGCTGATTGACCAGGCCATTGACGAAAACCCGCCCTTTACCATTCGGGAGGGCAAGCTGATTAAAAAAGGCTACAGCCAAGAACTGGACGAGATCCGCAGCGATATGACCGGCGGTCAGGCTTTGATCGCCTCGGTTGAGGCCCGGGAGCGGGAGCGCACAGGCATTCCCAAGCTGAAAGTGGGATTTAACAAGGTGTTCGGTTACTATATCGAAGTCACCAATTCTTATAAAAACCAAGTGCCGGAGCATTACATACGCAAGCAGACCTTAACCGGCGGAGAACGGTACATCACCCCAGAGCTCAAGGAGCTGGAAAACCGGGTGCTGGGGGCTCACGACCGCTCCATTGAAATGGAGGGGCAGATTTTCGACAGCATCCGCCGCCAGGTGGCCGGAGAGCTGAACCGGGTCCAGCAAAGCGCCAAAGCCGTGGCCGCGCTGGATGTGCTGGCTTCCTTCGCGGCGGCTTCCATTAAAAATGATTACACCCGCCCCACTGTGAACGCCAGCGGCAAGCTTTATATGAAGGATGCCCGGCACCCGGTGGTAGAGGCTCTGCTTCACGACACGCCTTTTGTGCCCAACGACCTGGATATGGACATGAACGACACCCGGGTGGCCATTATCACTGGACCCAATATGGCGGGAAAGTCCACCTACATGCGGCAGACGGCTATCATCGCCATCATGGCCCAGATCGGCTGCTTTGTTCCGGCGGCTGTGGCGGAAATCGGCATTGTGGACGGTATTTACACCCGGGTGGGCGCCTCTGACGACCTGTCCGCCGGGCAGTCCACCTTTATGATCGAGATGAGCGAAGTGGCGGAGATTCTGCGGAACGCCACGCCCCGCAGTCTGATTATTTTTGACGAGATTGGCCGGGGAACCTCTACCTTTGACGGTATGAGCATCGCCCGGGCGGTACTGGAATATGTGCAGGACCAAAAGCTGGTGGGGGCAAAAACTCTGTTTGCCACCCATTACCACGAGCTTACAGAAATGGAAGGGCTGCTGGCAGGGGTGAAGAATTATAACATCGCTGTTAAGAAGCGGGGCGATGACATCACCTTTTTGCGGCGGATTGTCCGGGGCGGCGCGGACGACAGCTTCGGTATTGAGGTGGCCAAGCTGGCCGGAGTGCCGGACAAGGTAATCAGGCGGGCCAAACAGGTGTTGGCCGAATTGGAAAGCACTGGGGCGCAGGGCGATTCCCGGCGGGCTGCCCGCCGCTTTGGCGAGGAGCCTGTGCAGCTGACCATGGAAGGCACGGACGCGCAAGTGTTAAAAAAGCTGCGGGAACTGGATGTAAACGCCCTGACGCCCATTCAATGCATGAACGCGCTGTTCGAGTTGAACAGCATGCTGAAATAATTGGTAAAAAAGGATTGATAATACGTATGGAATCGTACCAAGATATTAACGCCCGTACCATCGACACTTGGGTGGAAGAGGGCTGGGAGTGGGGGAAGCCCATTTCCCACGAGGAATACGCGGAGGCCCTGCAGGGGCGCTGGCAGATGGTCTTGACGCCTACCAAGGCAGTTCCGCGGGAATGGTTCGGGGAGCTGCGGGGCAAGCGGGTGCTGGGCCTGGCCAGCGGCGGTGGCCAGCAGATGCCCATTTTCGCCGCCCTGGGGGCGGAGTGCACGGTGTTCGACTACTCCCCCCGGCAGCTGGAAAGTGAACGGATGGTGGCCCAGCGGGAGGGCTATGACATTCGAGTCATTCGAGGCGACATGACAAAACCCCTGCCCTTTGAGGAAGGGGAATTTGACCTGATTTTTCACCCGGTGTCCAACTGCTATGTGCAGGAGGTAAAGCCCATTTTCAAGGAGTGCTACCGGCTGCTGGCTCCAGGGGGCATACTGCTTTCCGGGCTGGACAATGGAATTAATTTTCTTTTTGTGGATGAAGACCACCGGGAAGAACTGAGCGTTTTTCCCTTTGACCCACTAAAAAACCCAGAGCAAATGCGCCAGCTGGAGGCGGACGGGGATGGCGTGCAGTTTTCCCACACCATGGAGGAGCAGGTGGGAGGACAGCTGGAGGCGGGCTTCCGGCTGACCCACCTCTATGAGGATACCAATGGCGCGGGAACCTTTCATGAGCACAATATCCCCTGCTATTTGGCCACCCGCGCGGTGAAAGAGGCCTGATATGGAAGCGGAAATTCAGAGGATAAACGAGTATAACGACCCTCGGTTCTCTCCGGCAGTGCTCCGCCAGCATGGCGCTTTTTTGGTGAACGGCGTTCCCTGTGAGGTGGAGGTCACCGGGCCGGACTGTGCGGTGGTGCGTGGGGAAGCCCGGGAGTTTTACCCCCAGCTAATAGAAGACTTCCGCTTTTACGCGGAGCACATCAGCCGGTTTTATGACGCAAAGGGAAACTTACTGGCCGGATTTCCGCCGGTAGAGCGTTTCCCTGTAAAGCTTTCGGACATACAGCCCTCCCAGTTCTATGTGGACAAGGACAAGCTGGCGGCGGTCCGCAGCTTTATCACAGAGCCCGAGGATGTGGTCATTCCAGTGATGGTCCAGGATGGCCGCTATGTTTCTCTGGATGGCCACACCCGGCTGGCGGCGGCCTTGGACGCGGGGTTTCATCAAGTTTTTGCCTTTTTAACCAAAGGCGGGGATTGCATCCTTGCATTCGCCGGAGAGGCCCGCAAACGGGGCGTCTATGATCCTTCCGGACTGAAGCGGGTCTCCCACGAAGAGTACCAAACCGTCTGGAATCAGTTCTGTGATGATTTCTTGAAACAGCTCCCGTAAAGCGAAACAACTTCACGCAAAGAGAGGCGACTCCGATGCTACCTGATCTGAAAACAGCGCAAGCCGAACTGGAACTGGCAGGAACCCTCAACCCGGGGCCTTGGACCAAGCACTCGGAAAACGTAGGGCTTGCCGCTCGAAACATCGCGGAGAAGGTCCCTGGTATGGACCCGAATAGGGCTCAGATTCTGGGGATTCTCCACGACATTGGCCGTAGGGTGGGCGTTGTCAGCATTCCCCGGCATATTGTAGAGGGCTACCGCTATTGCATGGCGCGGGGCTGGGAAGAAACGGCCCGCATCTGCATGACCCACTCCTACCCGCTGATGGCCGGCGAGTGGGACCGGGATCCCGAAGACCCGGAAGAGGCGCTGATTCAGGATTACATTGCCTCCTGCCAAGCGGACGATTACGACCGGCTCATTCAACTCTGCGACGGGCTGGCGGTGGACTATGGTTTCTGTATATTAGAGAAACGCTTGGTGGACGTGGTCCGGCGGTATGGCATTGAGGACAACACCTTGGACCGCTGGAACGCTTTTTTTGCGATTAAGGAGGGCTTTGAGGCCCACATCGGGGCTTCCGTTTACCAGTTCCTTCCGGATGTAGGGCGGACTACCTTGCTCTGTCCGCCTCCATGGAAGCCGGGAAAAACATGAGAAGCGAGGAAAAAATATGGTTCGCTATGCAAAAGAGAAGGATTGGGAGACCATCTCCCTCTATGACCGGCATATCTCCTCCGAAGAGCTGCGGAGCAGCATCCGGCTCCGGCGGGTGATCGTGTTGGAGGATGGCGAGGGCTTTGCGGGATGGCTGCGGTTCAACCTGTTTTGGGACAACACCCCGTTTATGAATCTTCTGTTTCTGCTGGAAGACCGGCGGGGCCGGGGCTACGGCGGCCAGCTCACAGCCTTTTGGGAGACGGAGATGAAATTACTGGGCTATGAGCGGGTGTTAACCTCCACTCAGGCGGATGAACGGGCCCAGCGTTTTTACCGCAGGCAGGGCTACACCGACTGCGGCGCCCTGCTGCTGCCGGGGGAACCGCTGGAGATTTTGTTCCGCAAAGAGCTGTAGCAGGGCAGAAAGGAGGGGGATTGATGCCAAGAATCCAGGTTTTGGACAAACAGGTGGCCGAGCTCATTGCCGCAGGCGAGGTGGTGGAGCGGCCTTCGGCGGTGATTAAGGAGCTGGTGGAAAACGCTGTGGACGCGGGAGCCACGGTGGTCACCGTGGAGATCCGCCGGGGCGGGGTAACCTATATGCGGGTTTCTGACAATGGCTGCGGCATTCTGCCGGAGGACGTGCCGGTGGCCTTTCTCCGGCACGCTACCAGCAAGGTGGCCAATCAGGAGGACTTAAACGCCATTGGCACCCTGGGCTTTCGCGGGGAGGCGCTGGCCTCCATCTCGGCGGTGGCCCATGTGGAGCTGCTGACCCGGGCCCAGGGATGCGCCATAGGAACGCAGTACCGCTGCGGCGGAGAGGAGGAGCCTCAATGTATGGAGGCTGGCTGCCCCCAGGGCACCACCATCTTGGTGCGCGATCTGTTTTTCAATACACCGGCCCGGATGAAGTTTCTCAAAAAAGACGCCACAGAGGGCAATGCCGTGGCCGGGGTGATGGATAAGCTGGCCCTGTCCCATCCGGAAATCTCATTCCGGTTTATTCGAGACGGTAAAGAGCAGCTTCACAGCCCAGGCGATGGCAAACTGCGGTCCGCCGTTTACGCGGTTTACGGACGGGAGTTCACCTCTGGATTGATCCCCCTTGAGTACAGTTTCGAGCATGTAAAGGTCCATGGCTTTATCAGCTTGCCTGCCGCCAGCCGCCCCAACCGGAGTATGCAGAATTTCTTCATCAACGGCCGGTTCATCCGCAGCCGCACGGCCATGGCGGCTTTGGAGGAGGCCTATAAAGGGTCCATTATGGTGGGAAAATTTCCGGCCTGCGTTTTGCATATGGAGGTAGCCGCCGGGGCGGTGGACGTGAACGTGCATCCGGCGAAACTGGAAGTGCGGTTCGTCAATGAGCGGCCCATTTTTGACGCGGTATACCACGGAACCCTCTCGGCTCTGAACCAGGGAGACCAGCCCAAGCGCATGGAGCTGAAGCCTCCCCGGCCCAACCCCTATGCGCCGGTTTTGGAGAAGCCGGAGCAAACAGCCTTTCAAGCGCCGCCGCGGCCCAATCCGGTTCTGCGGGACAGCGGGCTTCCCGCTGTGCGGGAGGCAGACTTGCCCGAGCCTATTTTGCGCGTGCTGGAAGCAGTCCCTCAGAAGACGGAGCCGCTGCCCAAAACTGTAGCAAGCGAAAAGCCTTTACAGAGGAGAGAGCCCCAGCCGCTCCCAGTGCCCACGCCGCAAACGCCAGCGCCCACAGCGCCTAAGCCGGAAGCTCCGCCCGTGCCGGAGCCCCAGTTCCCCCGTCCGGAGCTGCATACTCAGATTCTAGGGGAGGCTTTTAGCGCCTACATTATTGTGGAATATGGACCGGACGCGCTGATGTTCATCGACAAACACGCGGCCCACGAGCGGTTGCTCTATGAGCGGCTCAAGGCCAGCGGTACTGGCGGGGAGGCTCAAACCTTACTGGAGCCGGTGGCGGTCAACTTAGATCAGAATGAGTATTCGGCGGTGCTGGCCCACACAGCGGAGTTGAGCCAGGCGGGCTTTGAGGTATCGGACTTTGGCTCGGGGACCGTGCTGGTCCGGGCCGCGCCGCTGCTGTTGGACGGACAGGACGCGGCCGGGGCGTTGATGGAGATTGCCGGGTATCTGGCGGGCTTTAAAACAGAGCTGTCTACAGCCCATATGGACTGGGTCTATCACAATGTGGCCTGCCGGGCCGCGATCAAGGCGGGGGACCGCACCAGCCGCCAGGAGCTGATCTCTCTGGCCCAGGAGCTGGAGCGCAATCCCCAGGTCCGTTATTGCCCCCATGGCCGGCCGGTCTATGTTTTGCTCAAACGCCGGGAGCTGGAAAAACAATTTGGGAGGGTATAATGAAGCTGCCACTCATTGCCATTGCCGGGCCCACCGCCACGGGGAAGTCCGCTTTAGGCGCGGCCCTGGCCCACGCGCTGAACGGAGAGGTGGTCTCCTGTGACTCCATGCAGGTCTACCGGGGGCTGGAGACGGGAACCGCCCAGCCCACTCAGGCTGAGCGGGCGCTGGCGCCTCACCATTTGACCGGCTTTTTGGACTGGGATCAGGAATTCAGCGTCTCCGACTATGTGGCGGCGGCCGCTGAAGTGATCCGTGGCGTCCATAGCCGGAAAAAGATGCCCTTCTTGGTGGGAGGCACTGGCCTCTATGCCCGATCCTTGTTAAGGGGATTCACTTTTCAGCCTGAAGCCCGGGACGAGGCTTTGCGAAAATCGCTATACAAAGAGGTTCAAGGGCTGGGCCCAGAGGCCCTGCACGCCCGCTTGGCCGCGCTGGATCCCCAGTCGGCGGAAGAGATTCACCCCCACAATGTGAAGCGGGTGCTGCGGGCGCTGGAGTACTGCCTGTTGTCCGGCGAGCCCTTCTCCCGTCAGGCGGAACGCTCGGCACAAGCGGAGCCGCCTTACCGGTCGCTGCTGTTCTGCACAGCCTTCCAGGACCGGCAGGCCCTTTACCAGCGTATCGACCGGCGGGTGGACCGAATGCTGGAAGAAGGCCTTCTGGATGAGGCGGAGGCTTTCTACCGTTACTGCCAGCAGGCGGAGAAGCTGCCTACGGCGGCGCAGTCCATTGGCTACAAGGAGCTGTTTCCCTACTTTGCGGGCAAGGCCGCTTTGGAAGAGGCGGTTGAGAACGTCAAGCGGGAGAGCCGCCGTTATGCAAAACGGCAGATCACTTGGTTTGGCCGGGAGCCTGAGGCCCGGTTTCTCTATATGGACCGGCTGGGTTCGGTAGAGGCGGCATTAGAACACTGCTTGAAGGTGCTGCGGGAGGAAAACTTCGTTGGGGAAGGAGGCGGCGTGATTGGATTTTAAAAAAATCAGGGGAATGGCGGTGGTGTGCATCGCGGTGCTGATTTTGGTTTATGCAGGCTTTTTTGTTGTGAGCCGCCAGGTGGATTCCAGCGGCGGGCTTGTAACGGAGATGGCCCTCTATGGCGAAATTTCCGACACGCTACAGACCCAGGGTTTTGCCATTCGCAACGAGGAGGTAATCCGCCAGGACTACAGCGGAGTGCTCAACTATCAGGTGGCCAATGGCACGCGGGTGGCCCAGGGCGGCGTAATCGCTCAGATTTTTCGAAACGAGAGCGACGCCACGGCCTGGAATAGAATCGACCGCTTGGAGCGGGAGATGGAGAGCCTTTCGGACTTGACCCAGCCCATTGACTATTACGCCTCCACCCCGGCGGCGGTGGGTGTGCAGATTTACGGCTCTCTGGGGGGCATACTGACGGATGTTCAGCGCAATGATTTTTCAGCGGTCCAAAACCGGAAGTCAGAGCTTTTATCCGCCCTAAGCCGCAAGCAGGTGGTGGCTGGCGAGGAGAGCGCGGAGGATTATGCCCAGCGCGTAGCGGAGCTGAAAACGGAGCAGGATGGCCTTAAGGCCCGGGCGGGACAGCCCATTGGAACGCTGGAAGCGCCCCGGGCCGGTTACTTCATTGGGTCTACAGATGGGTTTGAGGATGTGATGGACGGAGGCACGGGCTTAAATGTGGAGGACGTGTTGGAAATCACCCCGGCGCAGGTCGATCAGATGCTGCGCCAGGAGGCAGGGGAAGGGTCTCTGTCTACCATTGGCAAGATATGCCTGGATTTTAAATGGTACTTGGTGTGCAATCTGGACGACGCCAGCATGATCAAGTTTGAAGGGGTGGAGGACGTGACGCTGGACATTCCCTTCGCCAGCTCGGAGACCATTCCGGCCCGGGTGGTGGCAAAGACTAACCGGGACCCGGACACCGGCCTTACCGCCGTGGTGCTGGAATGCACTTACATGGATGAGGACATCGCCACGGTACGCAACGAAGCGGTGCAGATCAATGTGCACACGTATAAGGGGGTACTGGTCAATGAAAAGGCCCTTCGGTTCTGCGATGTGTCCTATACGGAGACAGATGAAAATGGGAACACGGTGGAAAAAGTACGGGAGAACGTCAAAGGCGTCTATGTGGTGTATGGCGGGCGGCTGCGCTTTGTACAGGTGCTGACGGAGAAAAACATCAACGGCTATGCGGTGTGCAAATATCAGCTGTCCGATGAGGAACTGCAGAACCTGGTGACAGACCGGACGGTAGGCCTCTACGACGAAGTGGTAGTGGGAGGAGTGGATCTTTATGATGGAAAGATCATTAAATGAGCGCAAACTGGATTTTGACGAGAATTACAAGCGGGTGTTGGACCAGATTGAGCAGGCTGCCCTGCGGTCTGGGCGGAGGCCGCAGGATGTGACGCTGCTGGCGGCGACAAAAACAGTGCCTGTGGAGCTGATCAATTACGGTATTTCCCGGGGACTGGCCCAGATTGGGGAAAACCGGGTTCAAGAGCTGTTGGACAAATACGACGCCCTGGACCGGGAGCATTGCCAAGTGCAGTTCATTGGACAGCTGCAAACCAACAAGGTGAAGTATCTGACCGGCAGGGTGAGCTGCATCCAGTCTCTGGACAGCGTGAAGCTGGCCCGGGAGATTTCCCGGCAGGGAGAAAAGGCCGGCGCGGTGATGGAGGTCCTGGTGGAGGTGAACATCGGCCGGGAGGAGAACAAGGGGGGCGTGGACCCAGACCAGCTGTATGAATTTATTGATGAAATCCGCCGGATGCCCGGCCTTGCTGTGCGCGGACTGATGGCGATTCCCCCAATATGTAGCAGTAAAGCGGAGGCAAAACGCTATTTTTCCCGTATGGCGCAATATTATGTTGACATAAAGGGAAAAAGCATGGATAATGTAAGTATGGAATGCCTCTCCATGGGAATGTCCTCGGACTTTCCGGAGGCGGTGGAATGCGGCGCGAACCTGGTCCGGGTAGGGTCTTCCCTGTTTGGACCCAGGGCATAGACGGCCGGAAAGAACAAGGAGGAAATACAGTATGGCAGGGCTGATGGACAAGATTCACAAGATGTGGGGCGCACCGGAAGACGAATATGAGTATGAGGACTATCCGGAAGAGGAAGCCCAGCCGGAGGAGAGCAATGTCCGGCAGATTGACGAGCCCCGGCGTCCGGCCAGCACTACGGTGGGCAGCTCCTACTCCTTCTCGTCCTTTGTTCCCCGGGAGCGGGACTATTCTGACAATAAGGTGGTCAACATCAACGCCAAAACCCAGCTGCAGGTGGTAGTATGCAAGCCCACCGCCTATGGAAACGAGGTCTGCTCCATTGCCGATGAGCTGCTGCGGCGGCACACGGTAGTGCTGAACCTAGAGAAAACAGAAAAAGAGGTAGCCCGGCGCATTCTGGACTTCTTAAGCGGCGTAGCCTATGCCAACAACGGCAAGGTCAAGCGTATTGCCACGGGGACCTATATCATCACGCCCTATACCGTTGACCTAACGGGCGAAGGCGTTTTGGACGAGCTGGAAAACAACGGGCTGTTTGTATAAGGAAACTATGGGAGAGCAACGGGAACTGCTGGCCGCGAAACTGCGTGACTGTTTGAAAATTTCTTTGGGAAGACCCTGCTTTTTGGGTTTTCTGGACGAAAGCCAGGCGGCGTACTGCCAGGACTGGCTGCGTGGGGAGCGAACCGCCCATCTGTTTTGGGGCGGCTATGAGGAAGCCCAGCGGGTGATGCTGGGATTTTTTCCAGACTATATGGAGCCGGATCCCACCGCCTTTCCGCTGTCGGCTGTTACTTTGCGGTATAGGCCGGAAGATAAGCTGGGACACCGGGACTTTTTGGGCTCCTTCATGGGGCTGGGCCTCCAGAGGGAGGTTATAGGAGACATTTTAGTGGGCGAGGGGCGGACAGTGGCATTTGTCCGCGCCGGGCTTTGCGGCTATTTTGTGGACAACGTAAAAAAGATCGGCCGGGTGGGCGTGAAGCTCCAGACTGGGTTTGAGGAGCCGCTGCCGCTTGCAGTAAGTTTTAAAGATATAAGCGGAGTCATTGCCTCCGAACGGCTGGACTGTATGGTGGGGCTGCTAATCCACACCAGCCGGGGCAAGGCGGCGGGACTCATCTCCGCCGGGTTGGTGGCGGTGAACCACCGGGAGGCCTTGGAGCTTTCTGGTAAGGTGCAGGAAGGCGATATCATTTCCGTGCGGGGACACGGAAAGTTTATTATAGACCGGCTGGGACCCTTGACTGGCAAGGGCAGGCTGAATGTGAAATGTAGGAAATATCAATAGGGGAGGAACGTCCGGATGCTTACGGTGAAGGAAATCAACGAGGTGAGTTTTGGAAAGGCCGGTTTTTCCGGCTATAAACCAGAGGACGTAGACAATTTTATCGATCAGGTGGCCGCGTCCTTTCAAGAACTGCTGACGCAGCGGGACGCGGCGGTGAAGCAGGCGGGCGATCTGGCGGCGCTGAATTCAGAGCTGGCGTCAAAGAATTCCGACACCCAGAAGAAACTGGCGATTTTAGCTCAAAAGGTAGAGCTGTACCGTCAGGAGGAGGAAGACATCAAAGAGGCTATTTTAAACGCCCAGCGCATGTCAAAGGATCTGGTGCAGGAGGCCCAAAGCAAGGCGGACGCGATTTTATCAGACGCCAGGGCCAAATCGGAGGCCAGGCTTTTGGAAGCCGATGAGCAGGCCCGGCGCATTACCGCCAACGCGGAGGCCGATGCCGCCAAGGCTGCCAAAGAGTATGCCCAGCAGGTGGAGTCCAAAAAATCCGAGCTGGAAGAGGTGAAGCGGCAGGTTACCGCTTTTCGGGGCTCCCTTTTGGAGATGTATAAAAAGCATCTGGAGTGCATCGACCATATTCCGGTTTTCCGCAGCAAGGAGGAGCGGCAGGAAGCCCGCCGCCAGCCTGAGCCGGAACCCGCCGCGCCGGTGGAGCCGCCCGCTCCCGCGCCTCTGCCAGAGCCAGAGCTGAAACTGGAGCCCTTTGTGCCCCCACCGGTGGAGGCTCCCGCTCCTAGGGCGGTCTATGTGGAACCGCCTCAGCCGGCCCCAGTTCAGCCCCCGCGCCCCGCGCCCCGGCCCAGTCCGGTGGAACGCCCCCGGCTGGACCCCGTTGCGCCGGAGCCTACCTTGGACGACCGGATTGACTATGTGCATGAACAGTTGCAGCCAGCCCAGCCGCCGGAAGAATATTATGACGACCTGACCTCGGTGGGGATTGATTTAGCGGCCCACAGCAACATTCCCGAAGCCCTGCGCCGGGAGAAAAGCAACCACTACAGCAATTTGGAATTTGGCGATGGTGTGGAAATCGATGGACGGCGGCGAAAAAAGTAGAGCGCCGCGCCGGGAGGAATCAATTTGAAGAGATGGAATGCAATGCCTAAAAAGCTGCTGGCCCTGGCTACTGCGGCGGTTTTGGTCTGCATCGACCAGGTGGTGAAAGGACTGGTGATGGAGAACCTGCGGGATTCCGGCATAGGGAAGATGGAGGTCATCCCTGGACTTTTGGAGTTTGCCTATTTGGAGAATACCGGTGCGGCCTTTGGCCTTTTCGGCGGCATGACTTGGGTGATTACCCTGTTGACCGCCCTGGTGGCACTGGGGCTGGCCGGTGTGCTGGTATTTTATAAAAAGCACAGCGCTTTCAGCTTCTTTTCAGCGACTCTGCTGCTGGCTGGAGGCGTGGGCAACCTGATCGACCGAATTCTTCGGGGTTATGTGGTGGATTTCATCCACATTACCTTCTTTCCTTACATTTTCAATGTGGCGGACTGTTTTGTGACCATTGGCGCTATATTGCTGGTGTGCCACTACCTGTATGTAATGCGTTCCGAGGGAAAAGCCCTAAAAGAACCCCCGCCTCAGGAGGATGGGTCTTTATGAGGGACCAGGTGCTGGAGCTGCGGGCGGAATCTGGCGGGATTCGCTTGGACAAATTTTTGGCAGGGTCTCTGGAAGGCATGAGCCGCTCGGCCATTCAGGGGCTTATCGCCCAAGGCTTGGTGACCAGCGGGGAAAAGCCTCTGGCCAAAAGCGCGGTGCTGGCAGCGGGGCAGATGGTTCAAGTGGTTTTGCCGGAGCCCAAAGAGCTGGAGCTGGTCCCAGAGAACATCCCGCTGGACGTGGCCTATGAGGACGGTGACCTGCTGGTGGTGAATAAGCCCAAGGGCATGGTGGTTCATCCCGCGCCGGGCAACCGCTCCGGCACTTTGGTCAACGCCTTGCTGCACCACTGCGGGGAGAGCCTGTCCGGCATCAACGGCGTGCTGCGGCCTGGGATTGTTCACCGGATTGATAAGGACACCAGCGGCCTGCTTTTGGTGGCAAAAAATAATATGGCCCACCAAAGCTTGGCCGCGCAGATCCAGGCCCACACTCTGACCCGGGAGTATCGGGCGGTGGCCTATGGAGGCTTTTCGGAGGATGCCGGAACCATTGACGCGCCCATAGGCAGGCATCCTGTGGACCGGAAAAGAATGGCGGTGCTGAAAGAAGCGCCCGCCGCCCGTCAGGCGGTCACCCACTATTTTGTAGAAGAGCGGCTTCGAGACTTCACCTATTTGCGGCTACGGCTGGAGACAGGGCGTACCCATCAGATTCGAGTCCATTTGGCCTACCTGGGCCGCCCAGTGGCCGGAGACCCGGTGTATGGGCCTAAAAAGGTTTTGACGGAGCTGCACGGCCAATGCCTGCACGCGGGGCTGCTGGGCTTTTGCCATCCCCGCACGGGAGAGTACATGGAATTCTCCCAAGACTTGCCCGCGTATTTTCAGAAATTTTTACAAAAGCTTCGCAGGGAGGCGTTTTGAGATGATTGAGATTTTACCCATGACGGACCGGGAACAGGAAAAAGAGCGTCTGGCCCAAGTGCCGGACGCTACGGAGAGCACCCGGGTTTTGGCGATGACGGAACGGGGAGAGACCCTGGGCTGGGCTGCTGTGGACCTGACGGACGGGGTTTTGACCATTCGCAAGCTGGCTGTGGAGGGCTATGACGCCAGCCGGAAGCCCCAGGGGGAGGAGGTCTTTATTCTGGACTCTCTCATGCGCTCCGCAGCCTCCTATGGGGAGACGTTTGGCGCAAACCAGATTGAGACCAGCTTCCCCGATTTTTTTGATTTCTTCCGGGCCAGGGGGTTTGATGTGGACGAAATTCACGCCTTTACGCCAATGAGCACCATCGTTCACTATCATTTTCCGGGGCAGCGGCTTTAAAAAAGGCCTTTTTCTTAATATTCTGTGAAATATTTGGAAAATGAGTTGCATGAACGGCCAGTAAATGGTAAAATCTTTAGTTGAGGATTTTACCATTTATTAGATTGGGATGATTGCGTTGCTGAGAAGTATGACCGGCTTCGGCCGGGGCGAGGGAACAGTCCAAGGCCGCCACATTGTCTGCGAGTTTAAGTCGGTAAATCACAAATATTTCGAGCTGAACGCCCGGATTACCCGGGGTTACCTGTTCTTGGAGGACCGGCTGAAGGCCTATCTCCAAAGCCGTCTTTCCCGAGGGAAGGTGGACGTCTTTTTGCAGGTGGAGAATTTGGAGGAAAGCGGGGCCCAGGTTCAAGTGAACCATGCGCTGGCCGAGGGTTATTACAATGCCCTTATGGAGCTTAAGGAGCGCTGCGGCCTTTCGGACGAGCCCAGCCTGTCTCTTTTAAGCCGCTATCCCGATGTGTTCACCGTGCACAAGGCCCCGGAAGACGAGGAGGCTGTGTGGCAGGCGGTGCTGCAAGTAGCCGCCCCAGCGGTGGACTCCCTGCTGAAAATGCGGGAGGCGGAGGGGGCGCGCCTGCGGGCGGATATTGCCGCAAAGGCGGGGAACATACTGGCTTTGGTGGAGCAGGTAGAACATCTGGCCCCTCAAGCGGCTGTCTGTTACCGGGAGCGGCTGCAAAACCGCATCCAAGAGCTTTTGGGCAGCAACCGCTTTGACGAGCAGCGGGTGTTGACCGAGGTGGCGGTGTTCGCGGATAAATCCGCGGTAGACGAGGAAACGGTACGGCTGCGCAGCCATTTCGCCCAGTTGGAGAAGCTGATGGACTCCCAGGAGCCTGTAGGCCGGAAGATCGACTTTTTGGTTCAAGAGATGAACCGGGAGGCCAACACCATTGGTTCCAAGTCTCAAAACACAGAGATCGCCTATTTGGTGGTGGATATCAAGTCCGAGATTGAGAAGATCCGGGAGCAGGTTCAAAACGTGGAGTAAGGAGGCCGGAGGATGAGGCTGGTGAACATTGGGTTCGGCAACATGGTGTCCGCGGAGAAGGTGCTGGCGGTGGTCAGCAATGAATCCGCTCCCATCCGGCGCATGGTGCAAGAGGCCCGGGAACGGGGCTCGGTCATCGACGCCACCTTTGGGCGGAAGACGAAGGCTGTCATTGTAATGGACAGTGGGGCCCTTGTGCTCTCGGCCATTATGCCGGAGACTGTGGCCGGACGCTTCAGCGGCAGAGAGGATGGCGCTGGGGATCCGGAGGAATGAAAACCGCCGCCTAGTTTAGAGCTAGGCAGTGTGGTTTTAAAAAGCAAAGAGTCTAGATGGAAGAAAGGCGGTCATATGTATGAGCAAAGGCCTGTTGCTGGTGGTTTCCGCCCCCTCGGCAGGAGGGAAGGGGACCATTCTAAAAGAGCTGCTGCGCACCGAGGACAGTCTGCGCATGTCGGTCTCAGCCACCACCCGGCAGCCGCGTCCTGGGGAGGAGCACGGCAAGCAGTACTATTTCATCAGCCGGGAGGAGTTTCAAACCCAGGCGGCCCAGGGCATGATGCTGGAATACGCCGAGTATGTGGGCAACTGCTACGGCACGCCCCGGGGCCCGGTGGACCAGTGGCGGGAGGAAGGCTTGGACGTTGTGCTGGAAATCGAGGTGCAGGGCGGGGCTCAGGTGAAAAAGCTGGCCCCAGACTGTGTCACAGTGTTCATTACCCCGCCCTCCATGGCGGTGCTGGAACAGCGCCTGCGGGACCGGGGTACAGAGGATGAGGCCGCCATTCAAAACCGGCTTGAAACAGCCTTAGTGGAGCTGGGGCACGCCCAGGAGTATGACTACATTGTGGTCAACGACCGTTTGGAGGACGCCGTGGAAGACATGCGTGCCATCCTCCGCAGCGAAAAGCGCAAGTATGAGAGAAACGCAGATTTTATAAGAAAGGTGATCACACATGCTGAAACCATCCGCTAACATTATCCATACCCCTCATATGAACCAGTATTCTTTGGTCATCGCCGTGGCCAAACGGGCCCGGCAGATTGCCGTGGAAGCTGAACAGGACGGCATGCGGCTGACGGATAAACCGGTGGACTTGGCCGTGCAGGACTTTGTGGAGGACAAATACAGCATCATTGAGCCGGAAGACCTGGAAGGATGACCATGCTGGCCCAGGTGGCGGTAGAGAACACGGTCTACCATTTTGATAAGCTGTTTACCTACCGGGTGCCGGAGCATCTGCGTGGTCAGGCGGCTCCGGGAACCCGGGTGCTGGTCCCGTTTGGGGCGGGCAACCGGGAGCGGGTAGGCATGGTGTTTTCTCTAGACGGCCAGCCGGGAGAGAAGCTCAAGGAGATTGTTCAAACGCTGGACCGGGAGCCGGTTTTGGACCCCTGGCAGCTGGAATTCGCCCTGTGGATGAAGGACCGCTGCTACTGCACCTTGTTTGAAGCGGTTAAACAGATGATCCCCGCGGGACTGCATCTGCGCTTAAAGGACAGCTACTTGCTGGACAGCGGCTTTACCAATTTTGACCGGGAATGCTTTGACGCGGTCTCCTGGCAGATTATCACCACTTTGCGCGCCGCCGGAAGGGCCATGCCCTTTGAGAAGCTCTCTCAAAAGCTGGGCCTCGACCAGGGCTGTCCGGAGTTCCAGGCTTTGCAGGAACAGGGGATCGTCCGCAAAGTTAACCTGGCCACTGGGCGGCTGAAGGATGCGGTGGCCCGCATGGCGCGGCCCATTGAGGGCTTTTCCGGCAAGCTGACTCCCCGGCAGAAGGAGGTATACCAGGTCCTTCTGGACGTGGGCGAGGCCTCCGAACGGGAGCTTTGCTACTTTACAGGAGCTTCGCCCCAGGTGGTGAAGGCGCTGGTGGAGAAGGGCGCGGCGGAGGTCTTCGAGTATGAAGTGTACCGCAGGCCGGAGAGTACGGCGTCAGAGGAGCCGCTGGAGATGCCGGAGCTGTCGCCCTCCCAAGCACAGGTGCTGGAAGCGCTGAAAGCGGAATATGACGCGGGCCAGCGGCGCTGCGCCCTGCTGTATGGTGTCACTGGCAGCGGAAAAACCTGGGTCTTCCTTCAGCTAATGGAATATGTGCTCCGTCAGGGCAGGGGAATCATTGTCATGGTGCCGGAAATCTCACTGACCGCCCAAACGCTTTGGCAGTTTCAGCGGATTTTTGGAGACCAAGTGGCGGTGTTCCACAGTGGGCTTTCCCTGGGGGAGCGCATGGACGAGTGGAAGCGGGTCCGCCGGGGCGAGGCAAAGATCGCGGTAGGAACCCGCTCGGCAGTGTTCGCTCCGGTGCGGGACTTGGGCCTCATCGTAGTGGACGAGGAGCAGGAGCACACCTACAAATCGGAAGCCAGCCCTCGGTTTGACGCCCGAGAGGCGGCACGCTACCGGTGCGGTCAGGCTGGGGCGTTCTGCCTGCTGTCTTCGGCTACGCCCTCGGTGGAGAGCTTCCGGCAGGCGAGAGAAGGACGGTTTCTGTTCCACCAGCTGGAGGACCGCTTTGGTTCCGCCCAGCTGCCCCAGGTAGAGCTGGTGGATATGAACCTGGAATCTTTTCCCGGCAGCCAGCAGGCCATTGGACCCACCTTGGCGGAAGCCTTATTGGAAAATTTCCGCCAGAAGCGGCAATCCATTGTGCTGCTGAACCGCCGGGGCTACCATACCTTTGCCAGCTGTACATCCTGCCACGAAGTGGTCAGCTGCCCCCATTGCAGCATTTCCCTCACCTACCACAGCGCCAACCGCCGGTTGATGTGTCATTATTGCGGTTATTCTATCCCCATAACAAAAATATGCCCTTCCTGCGGCAAGGAATCCATCACCTACCAGGGGCTGGGCACCCAGAAGGCGGAGGAACAGCTGCGGGAGCTGCTGCCCCAGGCCCGGGTGCTGCGCATAGACACCGATGCGGTGGCCGCCCGTTATTCTTTAGAGCGCCGTTTAGAGGAATTCGCCCGGGGGGACTATGATGTGATGGTAGGCACACAAATGGTGGCCAAGGGCCTGAACTTTGAAAACGTCACTTTGGTGGGGGTGCTCTCGGCGGACCAGTCTCTGTTCAGCGATGATTTTCGGGGAAACGAGCGCACCTTTGACCTGCTGACTCAGGTGGTGGGGCGGGCGGGCCGGGGAAAATATCCCGGCCGGGCGGTAATTCAGACCTTTGCCCCGGAAAATCCGGTGCTGCATTTAGCCTCCCGGCAGGATTACTTTGGCTTCGCCCAGCGGGAGCTGGCGTTTCGCCGGACCATGCTGTATCCGCCCTATGTGGACCTGCTGGTCATCGGCTTTGTGGGCGGTGAGGACGCTTTGACCCGTCAGGCGGCGGAATACTTTCTGGCACAGCTGGGCAAGCTGGCCCAAGCGGAATATCCCGACCTGCCCCTGCGGGTGCTGCGGCCCTCTCCGGCGGCAGTGGTCAAGGTCAGTGGAAAATACCGCTACAAGCTGATTGTAAAATGCAAAAATACGCCCCGCCTGCGGGAAATGGCCGCCCGGCTTTTGCAAAGCTTCGCGGCGGCGCGGGAGTTCCAGACGGTGACGGCTTACGCCGACCCAAATCCCAGTAGAATTTTATAGCGAACAGTAAGGAGTAGACAAAAGAAATGGCAATTCGGAACATTGTGCAATTTGGGGATGACGTTCTTAAAAAGGAATGCAGGCCGGTAGAGAAGTTCGACCGGAAGCTCCATCAGCTGCTGGACGATATGCAGGATACTCTGTACGAGGCAAACGGGGCGGGCTTGGCGGCGCCCCAGGTGGGCATTCTGCGGCAGGTATGCATTGTTGATGTAGGCGAAGGGCCCATTGAGCTGGTCAACCCGGAAATCATCGCCACTGAGGGGGAGCAAAGCGGGCCCGAGGGCTGCCTGTCCCTGCCCAACGAGTGGGGGATGGTCACCCGGCCCATGAAGGTGACGGTTCGGGCCCAGAACCGTAAAGGCAAGTGGTTTGAGATGTCCGGCGAGGAGCTTTTGGCCCGGGCGTTCTGCCATGAGATCGATCATCTGCACGGAACCGTTTTCACCGACGTGGCTGGCCGGATGCTCAGCCGGGAGGAGATTGCGTCCTACAAACTGAACCAGTAAGGGGGAATAGCATGCGCGTTCTTTTTATGGGTACGCCAGACTTTGCCGTACCGTCTTTGCAGGCCTTGCTGGACCGGGGCCATGAGGTCTGCGGTGTGTTCACCCGGCCGGATAAACCCAAGGGCCGGGGGCATAAGTTGCAGGCAACGCCTGTAAAGGAGTTGGCTTTGCAGTACGGCCTTCCTGTTTACCAGCCCGCCACTTTGCGCAGCGAAGAGGTTCAAGCGCAGATTGTGGAGATGCAGGCCGACGCCATTGCGGTGGTGGCTTATGGAAATATCCTGCCCCGCGCCGTGCTGGATGCGCCCCGGCTGGGATGCGTCAATGTGCATGGCTCACTGCTGCCGGAGTACCGGGGAGCCGCGCCCATTCAGCGGGCGGTTTTGGATGGCCGGGAGCGAACGGGTGTTACCACCCAGTTTATGGCCGAAGCCGTAGACGCCGGGGACATTCTGCTCCAAGCGGAGACTGCCATCGGCCCGGAAGAGACCGCCGGAGAACTGTTTGACCGGCTCAAAATTCTGGGCGCGGACCTGCTGGTGGAGACGTTAGAGAGGTTGGAGCAAGGCCAACTGACGCGCATTCCTCAGGACCATGAGAGAGCCACCATGGCGCCCATGCTGAACAAGGCCATGTCCCAGGTCGATTGGACCCAGCCTGCGCAACGGATACACGACCAGATTCGCGGCCTAAACCCCTGGCCCTGCGTTATTGCGGAGCTAGAAGGCCGGCGGATAAAGCTGTTAGCCTCCCAAGTGCTGGAACAACTGCCGGGTGCCCCGGGGGATGCGGTCCGTACAGAAGAGGGCCTAGTTGTGGTTTGCGGCCAGGGAGCCCTGCTGATTACCGAGCTGCAAACGGACAAGGGAAAGCGCATGAACGGAAAGGATTATCTGCTGGGCCATCCCTTGCACCCAGGAGCCAAATTTGCGTAAAGAAGCTTGCCTTACAGCTTTAGACTAATCTGAATTGGGGAGAAATATGAGCCCATCTAACATCACGGCCCGGACAGCGGCGCTGCAAGCCTTATTGGCAATGAAACAGAATGACGGTTACTCCAATTTGGTATTGGACGGAACCCTGGCTTCCGCTGGGCTGGACCGGCGGGACCGGGCCCTGGCTTCAGCCCTATTTTATGGTGTGCTGGAACGCCGGTTGACACTGGACTATTATCTGGCCCAATGCCTGCGGGATCCTCGAAAAAAGCCGGACCCAACGGCTCAGGAGGCTTTGCGCTGCGGGGCCTATCAAATCCTCTATATGGACCGGGTGCCGGACGCGGCGGCTGTCAATGAGACAGTCAACGCGCTAAAAGCATTGGGCGGAGAAAGGTATTCCGGCTTTGTCAATGGGGTGCTCCGGGGGCTCATCCGGAAGAAAAGGGGCCTGCGCCTGCCGGAGGGAACCAGCCCCCGGGCCTTGAGCCTGCGGTACTCGGTGCCAGAGGAGCTGATCTGTCTTTGGCAGCGGGGCTATGGTGAGGCCGTGGCCCAGGAGCTTCTGGAGGCCTCTTTGACAAGGCCAGAGCTTTACGTTCGTGTCAATCAGACGCGAACCACTGGGCCGGAGCTGCAAGCCAGCCTGGAACAGGAAGGGCTAACGCTGGCCCAGCTGGAAGCCCCAGCGGGCGCGGCGGTTTTAGCCGGATGCGGGGATCCGGCGGAACTGCGGCAGTTTCAAGAGGGACTGTTTCATGTTCAGGACCTTTCCGCCCAGTGGGTGTGTGAAATCTTAAATGTCCGCCCAGGCGAAACGGTTTGGGATTGCTGCGCGGCTCCTGGCGGCAAGGCGTTCACGCTGGCCCAAGCCATGGGCAGCACCGGTATGGTATACGCCACAGACCTGTACCCCAGCCGGGTTAGGCTGATGGAGGAAGGGGCCCAGCGTTTGGGCCTGGAAAACCTTACAATACTGGCAGGGGACGCTACACAAGAGGTACAGAATGTGCCGTTGGTGGATAAGCTATTATGCGACGCCCCTTGCTCCGGCTTTGGGGTGATCCGCCGCAAACCGGAGATTCGATATAAAAGCCTCGCCCAAGTCAAGGAGCTGCCCGCCTTACAGCGGGCCATCCTCCATAGGGCCTCAGAAAAACTCAAGCCTGGCGGCCTTTTGGTCTACTCCACATGCACCTGGAATCCAGCGGAAAACCGGGCGGTGGCGGAAGCCTTTTTAAAAGAACATGCCAGCTTTTTGCCAGAGAAAATCGAGATTGGCGTGACAAGAACAGTGGAAGAGCCGGAATATATGCTGACCATGACTCCCAAGGCCGGAGCTTCGGATGGCTTCTTCGCGGCGGCGTTTCGAAAAAAACAGGGATAGGGGCAAAGTTTTGGATAAGATAGACGTAAAGTCCATGAGCTTTACCGAGCTGCGGGAGGACTTGGGTAGCCTGGGGCTGCCCGCATACCGGGCGGATCAGGTATTCCATTGGCTGCACCAAGGGGCGGAAACCTTTGGGGAGATGACGAATCTGCCGAAGCCCCTGCGCCTCCAGCTGGCGGAGCGGTATGAAGTCGCCTGTGCCCAGGTGGTGCGAAAACGCGTTTCAAAGGATGGCACGGTAAAATATCTTTTCCGCATGAACGATGGGGAATTGGTAGAGTCTGTGCTGATGCGGTACCATCATGGAATTTCTATTTGCATTTCTACCCAGGTTGGGTGTAAAATGAATTGCAGCTTCTGCGCCACAGGCCGCAGCGGGTTTTCCCGAAATCTGCTGCCCTCGGAGATACTGGCCCAGATTCAGTCGGCCCAGCGGGACGCGGGGGTGCGGGTTTCCAATGTTGTGTTGATGGGCATGGGGGAGCCGCTGGATAATTATGACAATGTGCTGCGCTTTTTGCGGCTGGTTTCCTGTCCGGAGGGAATGAACATTGGCATGCGGCACATTTCCCTATCCACCTGTGGGCTGGCCGATCAGATATACCGGCTGGCGGATGAGAAGCTTCAGCTCACACTCTCGGTGTCCCTTCACGCTCCCAACGACCAGATCCGCAGCCAAACTATGCCGGTGAACCGCCGCTGGAATGTAGAATCGCTTTTGAAGGCCTGCCGCTACTACGCGAAGCAAACTGGGCGGCGTATTTCCTTTGAGTATGCCATGATTCGAGGGGTGAACGATTCCGACAGCTGCGCCCGGGAGTTGGCTGAGCGGCTGCGGGGCATGCCTGCCCACGTCAACCTAATCCCGGTTAATGATGTGACAGGCACGGGCTACCAAAAAAGCAAGATGGAGCGGCAGAGAGCTTTTGCCGCCATTCTGGAAGCCGGGGGCTGTACCGCCACGGTGCGCAGGACTTTGGGGTCGGACATAGAGGCTTCCTGCGGGCAGCTTCGCCGGAAACATGAAGGAGGGGACGGAGATGAGGGTTGATTACGCCACGGACACTGGGCCGGTGCGCAGCTCGAACCAGGACGCCTGCCGGTGCGGGCTTTTCTCAGAGAGAGCGGCCTGGGCGGTGGTGTGCGATGGCATGGGCGGAGCCAATGGAGGCAATGTGGCCAGCGCCATCGCGGTGGAGCAGATTGAGGCCCATTTGACCGCGCTGTACGCAGAGGGTATGGCCGCTGGCAGCGTGAAGAGCCTGCTGGTCAACGCCATATACCGGGCCAACCGGGCCATCTATCAGAGAGCCAAGGAGGAGCCCGCCTTGCGGGGCATGGGCACCACGGCGGTGGTACTGCTGGCGGCGGAGGGGAGGCTCCATGTGGTCCACGTGGGCGACAGCCGGGCCTATTTGAAAAACGGCCGGGGCCTGACTCAGATTACGGTAGACCACTCCTATGTGCAGGATCTGGTGAATTTTGGACAGATCACCAAAGAAGAGGCCAGGACCCATCCCCGAAGGAACATTATCACCCGGGTGCTGGGCGTGCACGACTATGTGGAGGCGGACTACTCCATGTGGGACTTTCTGCCGGGAGACATTGCCCTGGCCTGCACAGACGGCCTAACCGGATATATGGAGGACGGCCTATTGGAGGAGTACATCACGGGCCACGGTCAAAACGGAAGAGTGCTGACACAAAAACTCATCGATTTTGCGGTAGAAAAAGGCGGAACGGATAATATCACCATCGCCGTGGTCAATAATACTTTGATATAGAAAGTTGGGGATACTATGGATAAATTTGTAGGCAAGCGTCTGGACGGAAAATATGAGATTCACAACCTGATCGGGGTTGGAGGCATGGCCTATGTGTACCGGGCCTACGACCGGGTGGAAGACCGCTGGGTTGCCATCAAAATTTTGAAGGAGGAGTTCTCCGACAACAGCGACTTCCTCCGCCGCTTCCGCAACGAGGCCAAAGCCATTACGCTGCTCTCTCATCCGAACATTGTGGAAGTCTTTGACGTAAGCTTTGGCGACCGGCTCCAGTACATTGTGATGGAGTACATCGATGGCGTCACCTTGAAACAGTATATCGAGCAGGAGCGGACCTTGCGCTGGGACGAGGCCCTGCATTTCACCATCCAGATTTTGCTGGCTTTGGAGCATGCCCATGAGAAGGGCATCATCCACCGGGACATTAAGCCCCAGAACGTCATGCTGCTTCAAGACGGCACCATCAAGGTCACGGATTTCGGCATTGCCCGGTTTTCTCAGAGCGAGACGCAGACCATGACCGACAAGGCCATTGGTTCGGTGCATTACATCGCTCCAGAGCAAGCCAGAGGGGACTTCATCACCGACAAGGCGGATATTTACTCCGTGGGCGTGATGCTCTATGAGATGATTACTGGCCGCCTGCCTTTTATGGCGGACAACGCAGTCTCTGTGGCGCTGATGCAGCTTCAGGCCAAGCCGGTCATGCCCCGGGACCTGAACCCCAGCCTGCCGCTGGGCCTGGAGCAGATCACCATGAAAGCCATGGAGAAAAATCCGGTGGACCGGTTCCAGTCGGCGGGGGAGATGCTGGACGACATCGACCGCTTCCGGCGGAACCCGGGGATGGTGTTCCACTACGACATTCAGTCCGGGCGGCAGAATTACGACTCGCCCCGCAATGTAGAAACCCGCTTTACGCCCAACTATAACGACAGCTATGAGTATGAAGAAGAATATGTCCGTTCCCAGCGAGGGGCCCGGGGCGCTATGGTGGTCAAGGGCGTAATGGCGGCGGCCATTATCATCGCCTTGACCGTTGGCGCGGTGTGGCTGCTGAATAACTGGGAGAATCTGCTGAATCCCAAGGAAGACGAGCAGCTCAAAATGCCCCAGCTGGTGGGCAAGCTTTACGAAGAAGTGCTGGCCAATCCGGAGTATTCGGAGAACTTTACCTTTAAGACCACCGAGGGCAATAACCCGGACCTGCGGCCCGGCGAGATTATGAACCAGACCCCCGGCGCGGGGCTGCTGGTCAAAAAGGGCCGTGAAGTGGTGCTGCAGGTCAATGGCAAGGTGGAGAAGCGGGAATTGCAGGACCTGCGCAACTACTCTCAGGCGGACGCCATCGCCCTGTTGAAAGAGCTGAACCTCCAGTATAAAATTGAAAGCGTGGCAGATGACGAAGTGGAAGTGGGCAAGGTAGTTTCCACAGTACCGGCCAAGGGCACCATGGTGGATTCTGGCACCATTATTACCCTTAACATCAGCAAAGGACCGGCCACCAAGAAGGTGGAGGTCCCCGCAGACCTGGAAGGGCTGAGCCTGGAAGCCGCCACCGCCAAGCTGGAAGCCGTTAAACTGAAGGTAGGCAGTGTGCAGCGGGACGACAGCAGCACCTTGGAAAAGGACACGGTCATCAGCACCAACCCGGCGCCTGGAGCGAAAATTTCCGAAGGAGCCACCGTTGACCTGGTGGTCAGCTCGGGCAAGGGGACCATCAAAACAGTCAGCACGGACATCCACCTGCCCACTGAGGTGAACATGGAGCTGAACCTGAAGGTCTACAAGAACGGCGTTGTGGTAGAAGAGCAGACTGTGAACCCGGCCTATGGAGGGTCCTATCCCTTGTCCTTTACCGGCACCTCTGGCTCGGACACTGTAACGGTCTGCCTCAATGACCAAAACTATATGCAGCTCTCTTTCAACTATGACACGGGAACGGCTTCCATCATAGACAGCTGGCCGTTTGCGCCCCCGGAGTCTCCGGACAGCAGCGGCGGTGAGGACTCGGAGAGCAGCGAGGACTTGGAGTCCGGCGGCAGCGCGGGCGGGAACATCCGGCCCTCCGGAGATTAGGGCAGTCCATGGGTTTAGAGGGTTTTGTACGCAAATGCCTGGGCGGCTTTTACACGGTGGAGACAGCCCAAGGGGTCTATACCTGCCGGGCCAGAGGCCGCTTCCGCAAGGAGGGGATCTCTCCCTGTGCCGGAGACCGGGTGGAAATTTCTCTGGAATCCGGGGAAACCGGAGCTCTAACGGCCATACTGCCTCGAAAGAACTACTTGCCCCGTCCGCCTGTGGCGAACCTGGACCGGCTGTTTGTTGTGGTCTCCATGGCGGAGCCTGCCGCGAACCGGCTGCTCATCGACAAGGCTGTAGCCGCGGCGGAGCTGGCGGGTATTGAGCCGGTGGTGCTGGTCACCAAGGCAGACCTGGCCCAGGCGGAAGAACTGCTCGCGGCTTACCAGAGGGCGGGCATTCTCTGTGGGGCGGCCTCCGGTCAAACTGGCGAGGGCCTGGAATTTGTCCGGTCGCTGACAGCGGGCAAGGTCTCGGCTTTCATTGGCAATTCCGGCGTGGGCAAGTCCACACTGCTTAACGGGGCCTTTCCTGGGCTGGAGCTGGAGACCGGAGGTATCAGCCAAAAGCTGGGCCGGGGCCGGCATACCACCCGCCAGGTGGAATTTTACCCGCTGGAAGAGGGCGGCTATGCGGCGGATACTCCGGGCTTCTCCACCTTCGATTTGGAGCGCTACCGTTTGACCGACCGGGAGCGGCTGATTTTTGGCTTCCGGGAGCTGGCGGCTCATGTGGGAGAGTGCCAGTTTACCTCCTGCACCCACACCGTTGAAAAGGGCTGCGCGGTGCTGGCGGCAGTGCGGGCGGGCAAAGCCGCCCGATCCCGGTGGGAAAGCTACGCGGCAATGTATCAAGAGATAAGGGATGTGAAAATATGGGAGCAGAAAAACAGGCGTGCATGATCATCGGCGCCGCGCCGGTGGACAGCGCAAGGCTCTTCAAGGAGTTCGACCCCCGGCGGTACTATGTAATCTGTGCGGACGCGGGGTATGAGACCGCTCTCAAGGCCGGCGTAAAGCCAGACCTGATTGTGGGGGATTTCGACTCCGCCAAAGAGCCTCCGGCAAAGGGGCAGAAAGTCAAGCTCCTTCCTGCGGAGAAGGACGTGACAGACACCATGTTTGCGGTTATGAAAGGATTCGGCCGGGGCTTCCGCAGCTTTTTGCTGCTGGGGTGCCTGGGCGGGGCGCGCTTTGACCACAGCCTGGCCAACCTGGAGGTGCTCCAGTACATCCGGGAGCATGGCGGCCACGGCATCATAGCGGACAGAAATACTAAAATCTTCCTGCTTCATGATGAAAAGCTGAAAATGACCGGTATGAACGGCGCGATGGTGTCGGTATTCCCTTATAACGGCGGCATGTGCACCGTGACATATGCCGGGCTGAAATACCCGTTGAGCCGGGCTACCCTGACCTGCGGAGGCTTCCCCATGGGGGTGAGCAACCAGGTGGTGGCGGATGTGGCCGAGGTGCGGGTACACAGCGGCACAGCCCTGGTGGTGGTAGGGCAGTAACACATTTTCTCCCTTTGTATATACTGGAATAACGAGCAAAAGGGAGGCGGCCGCCGTGTCTAAGCGCAAATTTCAATGCACCTGTCTCAAGGATTTTCAGTGCCGGAGTATGTGTACCATCTGCTTTGGGCTGGGCATTTCGGTTTCCTGCTTTTGCCCCGTGGGCTTTTCGCTGTTTTTGGCGGCGGTTATTTTGGTGGCCTTGGGGGTCTCGTTATTACGCAACTGAAGCGGAGGGATCGGGATGAAGGTAGTGATCGTAGAGAAGCGCAAGGGTTTTTGGGGCTTCTTTTTGAGAAAGCTCTACGGCATACGTAAGGCGGAAGACGCTTAAAACAGTACTTAATTTCACAGGGAAAAGGCCATCTGGCTGGGGCGGGCGCTCCAAGCCGGATGGCTTTTTCTGTTTGGGCGCATATTTTCCCGGACAACGCATAGATATGGAGTAGCAAAGAAAGCAAAAGGAGAGGATAGTATGCAGGCCCAAATCAAGACCGCGCCCTATGAATATTTTGACCCTGTATTTGACGGGCACTACGAAGCGCCGGTGGATATCGAATACAACCTTCCCGACTACTGCCCGGACATTCAGAAAATTCTCAAATGCCGCGCGGTGCCGGAGGTGTCGTCCTATCTCATTGCGGGGGACACGCTGACCTGCGACGGGGTCTGCGACGTTCGGGTGCTGTACCTGGACGGCAAGGGGGACTCGGTGCGCTGCTGCGAGTTTACGAAGGACTTTACGGCCAGTATCAAGCTCAAAACCGCGGAGGAAAAGGCCGTGGCCTCTGTGGAGGCCTCCATGGCCCACATGACCTGCCGGGCGGTCAGCGCCCGCCGGGTGGACCTGCACGCGGCGGTGAGCCTGAACATTTTGGCGGTGGTTCAGCGCAGGGAGCGCATTACTTGCAGCCTGGAGGATGAGACCATTGAGAAGAGGGGCGAGAGCTTTTCCGCCCATCAGGCGGTAAACGCCCTGTGCCACCAGTTTACCATTGAGGACGCCCTTCCCGTAAAAAACGGCAAGCCGCCCATCGAGTCCATCCTACGCCGGGAGGTTTCCTGCCGGGTGATTGAAAGCCGGGTTTCGGAAGAGCGGCTGACGGTTAACGGCGCGGTGGATATAAGTTTTCTGTACAGCGCGGCTAACGCTGCCGCAGAGAAGCTGACCGCCTCCATTGATTTTAGCCAGATAATCGACTGCGCCGGGGCTTCGGAGGACTGTGTCTGTGACATTCGCGCCATAACCGGCGAAAGCAGCCTGCAGCCCCGGGAGGACGATGTGGGGGAGAATTCCAGCGTCAGCGTGGTGGTGAAGGTGTTCCTCATCGCCTTTCTTTACAAGCCCTGCGAGGTGGAGATTATCAACGACGCCTACTCGGTGAAGGCCCCCTTGGAGCTGCGCTATGCCCAGAGCGCCTTTACCCAGGTTCATGGAATGACGTCCCAGTCCCTAAAAAAGAAAAGCAGCCTCACAGTCAGCGACGGTGAAATTCAGCGGGTGCTGGACCTTTGGTGTGAGCAAGTGACCGTACAGGCGGCCTGTGAAAAGGCAAAGCTGAATTACCGGGTGAAGTACACGGTGTGCATGCTCTACGAGAGCTCCCAGGGGCGGATTCTCTACACAGAAAAACAATTTGACTTTAACGCCTCGGCGGAGCTGGAAAACCAGCTGGCCAAAAAGGCGGAGACCACCTGGCGGGCGGACCTGTGGGAATTCCGCATTGCCGACCGGAACACGGTAGAGGTTTCCGTGGAGGTGACAGCCTCTTCGCTGCTGCTGAGCCTCAACAACGTGAAATACCTGACCTCGGCCGGGGTGGACGAGAACGGGGAGAGCTTTACGGTTAAGCCGCGCATTTTGGTGTACTATGCCTCCCAAGGAGAAAAGCTGTGGGACATCGCCAAAAGCCACCATGCGCTGCTGGGAGATATCCGGTCTCAAAACGAGCTGTTTGACGACATTGTGCCAGAGGCCAGGCCCATCATCATCTGCAACCGCTAAGGCGCGGCACCCGCCAAACGATACTACATATCACAGAGAGGTAGGAATATGGAAGACTTCAACGTATACAAGGATATCCAGGACCGCACCGGCGGAGAAATCTACATCGGCGTGGTGGGGCCTGTGCGTACAGGCAAGTCCACCTTCATCAAAAAGTTTATGGACACAGTGGTCATCCCCAACATCCCGGATGGCCTCCAGCGGGACCGGGCGGTGGATGAGCTGCCCCAGTCCTCGGCGGGGCGCACCATTATGACTACGGAGCCCAAGTTTATTCCGGAGCAGGCCGTGTCGGTAGAGATTGACAGCGACGCCATGTTCAATGTGCGGATGATTGACTGCGTCGGCTACATTGTTCCCAGCGCCATTGGATACATTGAGGAGGACCAGCCCCGCATGGTTCGCACCCCCTGGTTTGAAGAGCCCATTCCCTTTAATATGGCGGCGGAAATCGGCACCAAGAAGGTCATCACAGAGCATTCCACCATTGGACTGGTGATCACCACGGATGGCAGCATCAGCGACATTCCCCGGGAAGAGTACGCCGAGGCGGAGGAGCGGGTTATTGAGGAACTGAACCAGACCAACCGTCCCTATGTGGTGCTGCTCAACTGTGTGGACCCAGCCGCCCCAGAGGCCAAAGCTCTAGCCGGACAGCTGGGGGAGCAGTATGGGGTGCCAGTTCTGCCGGTGAACTGCATTGACATTACGGAGGATGGCATCAAGGACATCATTGCCAGCTTGTTATACCAGTTCCCTGTACGGGAGGTGGAGCTGGCGGTTCCCGGCTGGGTGGCCTCCCTGGAGCCCTCCCATTGGCTCTATGCCTCGGTGTTCGGCGCGGTGAAGGACTGCTGTTCCATCAGCCGGATGCGGGAAGTAAAGGGCATGCTGGAGCGGATGCGGGACTGTGAGCCGGTGCAGAGCGTCCACAGCCGGAAGATCGACCTGGGAAGCGGCCGGGCGCAGGCGGAGCTGATTTTTGACCAGTCCCTCTTCTACCGGATTCTCAGCGAGAAGACCGAACTGGAAATCAGCGATGAGTCTGAGCTGCTGACCCAGCTGATTGAAATGACTCAGATCAAAAAGACCTTCCAAAAGCTGCGCCAGGCCTATGACGATGTGCTGGAAACCGGTTATGGCATCGTTATGCCCGATGTGGAGGAGCTGACCCTGGAAGAGCCGCAGATTCTCAAGCAAAATGGCAAGTACGGCATCCGGCTTAAGGCCACGGCTCCTTCCATCCACATGCTGCGCACGCAAATCAACACGGAGATCACCCCCATTGTGGGTTCCGAGCAGCAGTCGGAGGAGCTGGTGCTGTATCTGCTCAAAGAGTTTGAGGAGAACCCGGTCAAAATCTGGGAGTCCAATATTTTTGGCAAGTCCCTGCACTCTTTGGTCAATGAGGGGATGCACAACAAGCTGTACCGCATGCCCAACGATGCCCGGGAAAAGGTGCGCGAGACCATTGAGCGCATCATCAACGATGGCTGCAGCGGCCTGATCTGCATCATACTGTAATGCGGGACCCAGAGGAGCTGCGGGAAATTGACGCCTTGGGCCAGGAAGAGGCGTGGGAGGATGAATGGCAGGAGGAGCCAGAAAGGGAAGAGCCCCGCTGGGGCGGTGCACTGCTCTTTCAAGGGGTGCTCTGCGGCCTGGCGCTGCTTCTGCTGCTGTATATGAAATATGCCAGCCCAGACCGGTACCAGGAAGCCGCCAGCTGGTACCAGCGGGAGATGTCGCAGGAAATTGAACTGCCCCGGATCGGCCTTGGCACACCCGCGCCCAGTCCGTCTCCGGAACCGGCGGCCAGTCCGGCGCCCTCGGGGCCCTTGAGCCCGCCGCCGGAAGCGCTGTAATGTTCACCTTTGTTTGGGGGAGCTGCCGGGTAGAGGTGCGTTTTTCCTGTTTCGCGCTGCTGGCCTTCTGCTGTATTTTTACAGAGATGGACAGCGGCGCGTCTTTTTTCGCGGCAGCCGCCCTGCATGAAGCCGCCCATCTGGGAGCCATGTGCGGCCTGGGGGCCCCGCCGGAGCGGGTGGCGCTTTCCGCGCTAGGCTGCCGGGTAGAGCTCCGCCGGAGCCGCCCCTTGGGAGATGGGGCTCAGGCTTTTGTATCTCTGGCAGGGCCAGGGGTGAATCTGTTGGCCTTCCTTTTGCTGTCGGTATTCGGACTGCGTTCGTTTGCCAGGGCAAATCTGGCCCTAGCCCTGGTTCACAGCCTGCCGGTGGAGCCCTTGGACGGCGGGCTGGCCCTGCGCTATCTGCTGCGGGGGCTGCTGGGAGCCGGGAGGGCGGAGAAAATCAGCCGGATTTCCTCGGCACTGTGCGTTTTTCCCCTGGCGCTGCTGGGATTCTGGGTCCTTCTGCGCACCCGGTACAACTATTCTCTGCTGGCGCTGAGCCTTTACCTGATGCTCTACCTGGTGCTGGGGAAGGATGACGCCCAGGCATAGGTACTTGCAAAAAAGCAAAAAACAGGCTATAATGGGTGCTATGGAAAAAATCCCGAAAGGCCACAAGGGAAATACAAAAAGGAAAAGGGATGAGCATGTACCCAAAAGAATTGGAGCGCGCGTTGCTGAACGTGCAAAAGCCCGGCCGTTATGTAGGCGGCGAAGCGCTTTCGGTGGTGAAAGATAAAAAGGACGTGGAAGTCCGGTTTGCCTTTTGCTTTCCGGATATTTACGAAATCGGCATGTCCCATCTAGGCATCAAAATTTTATACGGAGCCTTTAACCAGATACCTTATTTTTGGTGCGAACGGGTTTTCGCCCCCTGGATCGACATGGAGGCGGAGATGACCGCCCGGGGTGTGCCTCTTTATGCCTTGGAAAGCGGCGACCCGGTGAAAGACTTTGACTTCATCGGCTTTACCCTGCAATACGAATTGAGCTACACCAATATCCTCAATATGCTCAAGCTCGCCGGTATCCCTCTGCGCAGCGCGGACCGGACAGAGCTGTTTAACATTGTGGTGGCCGGCGGCCCCTGCGCCTGCAACCCAGAACCCCTGGCGGATTTTTTTGACCTGTTCTTTTTGGGGGACGGGGAAGAGGTAGACCTGGAAGTGATGGAGCTGTACCGCCAGTGCAAAAAGGAGGGCGCGTCCAAAAAGGAGTTCCTGCGCCGGGCCGCCCAAATAGAAGGGGTTTATGTGCCGTCTCTCTATGAGGCGGCCTATAATCCAGACGGTACCGTGAAGTCGTACACCCCCAAGGAGGGCGCTCCGGCTACTGTCCGCAAAAGCTCGGTCAAGGATATGGACGGAGCTTATTTTCCCGATTCCTTCCCAGTCCCCATGATCGAGGTGGTCCACGACCGGGTCTCCGTGGAGGTGCTGCGGGGCTGTATCCGGGGATGCCGCTTCTGTCAGGCGGGCTTTCTCTACCGGCCCTTTCGGGAGAAGAGCATCGAGACCATCGACCGCCAATGCCAGGCCCTCTGTGCCTCCACAGGGTATGATGAGATATCCCTCTCGTCATTGAGCACCAGCGACTACAGCCGTCTAAACGACCTGCTGGACCAGCTTCACACCTGGACCGAGGATCAAAAGATCAGCCTCTCCCTGCCTTCCCTGCGGGTGGATAATTTTTCACCCGAGCTGATGGCCCGGGTGAACTCGGTGCGCAAGTCGGGCTTGACTTTTGCGCCGGAGGCGGGTTCTCAGCGGCTACGGGACGTAATCAACAAAAATGTCACCCAAGAGGAACTGATGCGCACGGTGACTGTGGCGTTCCAAGAGGGCTGGACCCGCATTAAGCTCTATTTTATGATCGGCCTGCCGACTGAAACGATGGAAGACGTACAGGCTATTTTAGAACTGGGCCAGGCTGTGGTGGACGCCTTTTACCAGTGCAAGGACAAGCCAAAGGGGAAAGCGGTGGAGGTTTCCCTCAGCGCGGCGGCTTTTGTGCCTAAGCCCTTTACGCCGTTCCAGTGGTTTGGCCAGGACAGCATGGAGGTCCTGCAGGAAAAGCAGCGGGAGCTGAAAGGGAAAAGGCCGCCCCGGCGGGTCAGCGTCAGCTACCACGGAGCCCAAACCAGCTTTTTGGAGGCGGTTTTCGCTCGGGGGGACCGGCGGCTGTGCGCTGTGCTGGAAAAAGCGGCGGAGTATGGCCTGCGGATGGATGGCTGGGACGAGTGCTTTGACTATGCCAAGTGGCTGGAGGCCTTTGCCGCCTGCGGCCTGGACCCGGCCTTTTACGCCAACCGCCAGCGGAACTTTGACGAGGTGTTCCCCTGGGACCACCTGGACTATGGCGTAACGAAAGAGTTTTTGATGGAAGAGTGCAAACGGGCCTATGCGGCCCAGACCACACCCAACTGCCGGGAAAAATGTTCCGGCTGCGGGGCAAGCTGCTTCAAGGGGGGAATTTGTGTTGGGGGACGTTAAAACAGTGCGGGTTTGGTTTCAAAAGACCGGCGCGGCCAAGTATATTTCCCACCTGGACCTGACCCGCTGCATGGCCCGGGCGCTGAAGCTGTCCGGCCTGCCAGTGTGGTATACGGAGGGCTTCAATCCCCACATCTACATGACCTTTGGCATGCCTCTCTCTCTGGGAACCGGCGGCCTGCGGGAGTGTATGGACATCCGCCTGACGGAGGAGGCCAGCCTGGAGGATGCGGCGGAACAGCTGCGCCGCCATCTGCCCCAGGACATTTCTGTGCTCTCCGTTACCATCCCGGAGGACCTTTTTGACGCGGTGGCCTACGGTGAGTATGAGCTGCGCTTGGAGGCGGAGGACCCGGAGTACCTGTGGCAGAAGCTGCAAGAGCTGCTGGCCCAGGATGTGGTGCTGGTGAAGAAGCGCACAAAAAAAGGGGAGAAAGAGGTGGACGTCAAGCCTCACTTCACGCAAATAGAGAGCCGTACTCTTCCTGGCTGGTTAGTGCTGCTGGCGGTTTTGCCCTGCGGGCCCCAGGGCAGCGTCAACCCCAGCCTGTTGTTAGAGGCTCTGGAGGTTCACAAAAATCTGCGTCCTTATGGTGAAATCACCCGCTGCCGGCTGCTGAAAAAAGATTTTTCCGATATACGGTAAAAATTTCTTGCCTTTTACTAGCGGTTGTGGTATAATAACAAGGCATTTGAGGTTCCGCGGGCTTTCTCGACTTTTTCGCTTGCCCGTGGGGTTCACAAGGCGGGGAGACCCGCCGGAAGCGGGCAGTCCGCTGCCAAAAGGCATGAATGCCTGACATCATCTTATGGAGGAATAATCAAATGGACGCGATCAAACTTATTTCCCAGAGCTCTCTGAAAGAGGAAGCTCCCCAGTTCAACATCGGCGATACCATCCGGGTGGATGTAAACATCCGGGAAGGTGAGCGTGAGCGCATTCAGCAGTTCGAGGGCACCGTGATCGCCCGCAAGGGCAGCGGGGTCAGCGAGACCTTTACGGTGCGCCGGGTTTCCTATGGCGTCGGTGTGGAAAGGGTCTTTCCTTTACACTCCCCCAATGTTAAGGCCGTTAAGGTGGTCCGCCAGGGCCGGGTCCGCCGGGCCAAGCTGTATTATCTCCGGGACCGGGTGGGCAAGGCCGCCAAGGTCAAGGAGCAGATTCGGTAACTATATTCACGCGGGGAGAAGGGACATTGCGTCCCTTTTTCTGTTATTCGGATGGAGCGGCTATGAAAACTCCCGAAAAAATAGAACGGCCCCCGCTGTTCCGGACTGCCGCTGTGCTGGAATGGCTGGAGGAACTAACGGCCGCGGTGGTGTTTATCGCGGTGGTCTTTACCTTTCTGGTCCGGGTAGTTACGGTCAGCGGCACCTCTATGGTCCCCAACTACCAGGACCAAGACCGGCTGCTGGTGGCTGGCTGCTGGGGCGGCCCCCGGCAGGGAGATGTGGTGGTGCTGCTTGGCGTGTTGAAGGAGCCCATCATCAAACGCGTCATTGCCACGGCAGGGCAAACAGTCAGCTTTGACGAGGAAGCCGGCGTGGTTCTGGTGGATGGCCAGCCGGTGGACGACACCCAGTTCGGCCTGGAAAATGGCTGCACCTACTTGCCCTTTGGCTCGCCGGACCGGATGGAATTTCCCCAGACCGTGCCGCCTGGCTGCATTTTTGTGCTGGGCGACAACCGGATGGTGTCGGAAGACAGCCGGTTTCGGGCGGTGGGCATGGTGGATGAGCGGCATATTCTGGGCCGGGCGGTGTTCCGGCTCTACCCAGCGGAGAGCCTGGGACCGGTAGTGTAGAGGTTTCAAACAAGGAGGCATTCTTATGGACGAAGAACGGGTTTTGACGGAAGGGGAGCAATCCCCGGAGAAAAAGCGCGCCACGTTCAGCGAATGGTGCATGGAGTGGATGGAGACCATTGTGGTGGCCTTTGTGGCGGTAACCATGGTGTTTACTTTTGCGGCGCGGGTCATTACAGTGGACGGTATTTCCATGGAGCCCACCTATTTTGACGGCGACCGCGTTTTGGTCACCAAGCTGGCTGGGGAAGCCCAGACAGGGGATGTGGTCATCATTGTCCATGCCTTGCAAGAGACGATCATTAAGCGCGTGGTGGCCACAGAAGGCCAGTTGGTTGACTTTGACCCACAATCCGGCGAGCTGCTGATCGATGGATCGCCTTTAAAAGGCGAGGAATTCGGCATTGAAAACGGCATTACCTTTCTTCCAGACAGCCCTGGACAGGTTATGGAGTTTCCTCAAGAAGTGCCGCAAGGCTGTGTGTTTGTTCTGGGCGACAACCGAATGCACTCCACAGACAGCCGCTACGCGGTGGTAGGCATGGTGGACCGGCGGAACATATTGGGCCGGGTTGTCTTTAACTTGATGCCCTTCTCCAAAGCGGGAGCCGTGGGCTGAAACCCTGCCACAATCTAAATCAGGAGGGCCTGTGCTATGGACAGCAACCCCATCAACTGGTTTCCCGGCCATATGGCCAAAACCAGACGGAAAATAACGGAAGATTTAAAGCTCATCGATCTGGTGGTGGAGCTTTTAGACGCGCGTATTCCCAAGAGCAGCGCCAACCCGGTGCTGCGGGAGATCATCCGAAGCAAGCCAAGGGTGGTGGCGCTGAATAAGGCCGATTTGGCCGACGCTGGAAAAACCGCCCAATGGGTCCAGCGTCTGAAAGAGCAGAACTTGACCGCCGTGCCTGTGGAGAGCAAAACTGGGAAGGGGCTTCCCGCCTTATACGGGGCGATTCGGGAGGAACTGAAGGACCAGACCGCTGCCTGGGCTCAAAAGGGCATGACAGGCCGGCCCATTCGGGTCATGGTACTGGGGGTGCCCAATGTGGGCAAATCCTCCATCATTAACCGGATGATTTTAGGCGGCGGGGCAGGTAAGGCTGAGGTGCGGGACAAGCCCGGCGTGACGCGCCAGAACCGCTGGTTTACCGTGGGCAAAGGCTTTGAACTGCTGGACACTCCCGGCGTGCTCTGGCCCAAATTTGAGGACCCGGAAGTGGGAGAACATCTAGCCTATACAGGCGCGGTCAAGGATGAAATTCTGGACCTGGAGGGCCTTTCCAGCCGCCTGCTGGAACGGTTGGTGAAGCTGTATCCTCAAGCGGTCGCCAGCCGTTATAAGCTCCAGCAACTCCCGGCCGGTCTTCCTGGCCATGAGCTGCTAGAGCTGGTAGGCCGGAAACGGGGAATGCTGGTCTCTGGCGGCGGGATTGATACTGAGCGGGCTGCGGTTGCGGTACTGGATGAGTTCCGGGGCGGAAAACTGGGCCGCATTACCTTGGAGTGGCCATGATGGATTGGTATTTTCATCAGCGAGAGGCCCAGAGCCGGGGATATTTGCGGGTTTGCGGCATTGACGAGGCTGGGCGGGGCCCCCTGGCGGGACCTGTGTGCGCGGTGGCGGTAATTCTGCCTGATGGGTTGGAAATTGAGGGTCTAAACGATTCCAAAAAGCTGACGGAGAAGAAGCGGGAAGCCCTGTTTGATGTGATTACAGCCCGGGCGGAGGCCTATGGAATCGGCTGGGCCAGCGAGCAGGAGATCGACCAGGTGAATATACTGCAAGCCACCTTTTTGGCTATGACCCGAGCCGTGGAGGCTCTTTCCCTTCCGGCGGACTTCGCTTTGGTGGACGGTAACCGCATGCCGCCCCTGTCTATTCCCGGCGAGATCATCGTAAAGGGGGACGGGAAAGCGGCCTGCATCGCGGCGGCTTCAGTGCTGGCCAAGGTCAGCCGGGACCGGGCGCTGCGGGAACTGGACCAAAGGCATCCGGAATACGGCTTTGCCCAGCACAAAGGCTACGGTACCAAGGCCCACTATGCGGCCATCAAGCAGTATGGGCTGCTGCCGGAACACCGGCGGAGCTTTTTGAAAAATCTGAACGAAAAATAGCGTGAAGCGAAACCCTATATAGGAGGCGGCTATGAGCGGAGGAACTGGCAGGCTGGGAGAGGATTACACCGCCCAGTGGCTTATCAGCCGGGGCTACCGAATCACCGCCAAAAATTTTCATTCCCGGTATGGGGAGATCGACATTATTGCCGAGGACGAAAAATATATTGTATTTGTGGAGGTCAAGACCCGCCGCAGCGGGGGGCTGGTTACGCCGTTGGAGGCGGTCACGCCCCAGAAACAGCGGAAAATCTTGTTGACCGCCCAAGCTTATCTGGCCCAGCATTCCAGCCCGCTTCAGCCCCGGTTCGATGTGGCGGCAGTCACCACGGTGGGCGGGAAGCCCCTGGGAATGAAGTATTACGAGAACGCTTTTGGGGCGTAAAAGGGGGAAGCTATGCGCTATTTTGACCTACACTGCGATACCATCACCGAGTGTTGGCAAAAGGAATGTCACCTGACGGAAAATTCACTGCAAGTAGACTGGAGTCGAATCCAGGGATGGGAGGCCTATGCCCAGTGTTATGCGGTATGGCTGCCGGACAGCCTGCACGGGGAGGAAGCTTTCAACCGGTTTTGCGCAGTGGCGGACCGGTTTTCTCAGGAAATGGAGCGAAACAGTGGGAAACTTTCTCCCAATGGCACATATTTTGCCCCGAAAGAAGCCGCAAATAGGTGGTATGGCCTATTGACTGTGGAAAACGCCGCAGCCCTTGGTGGAAAAGTGGAAAACGTGTTGGAATTTGCCGCGCGAGGTGTAAAGCTTTGTGCCTTGACCTGGAACGGAGAAAATGAACTGGGCCGGGGCGTGCGGGCTCCTGGCAGCGGCGGACTGACGGATTTTGGCAGGCTGGCGGTACGGGCCATGGAAGAAAACGGCATTTATATCGACCTTTCCCACGCCAGCCCGGAGCTGTTTTGGGATGCGGTCCGGCTGGCGGAGAAGCCGGTTTTTGCAACCCATTCCAACGCGCGGGCCCTTTGCGCCCACCCGCGAAACTTAACCGGCGATCAGTTCAACGCCATTCGGGATTCCGGCGGGTTGGTTGGGCTGAATCTCTATACGGCTTTTTTGCATGATGACCCAGCCAAAGCTTCGGTGGAGGATTTGCTGCGCCATGCGGATTATTTTTTAAATCACGGTGGAGAAAACGCCCTGGCTTTTGGGGCGGATTGGGACGGCGCGCTCCCGGAAGATTTTCCCGTTCCGGGTTTGGAGGGCTTGCCAGAACTGCGCCAGCGTTTCGTGAGAGAATTTGGGGAAGAGATCACGGAGAAAATTTTTTACCAAAACGCGGCAAACTTTTTTCAGGACCTCCTTTGACAGCCTGCCTTTTTTGTTGTATAGTGATAGCAGTAAAATAAAGCGATAGGATGATGCTGATGCGATACAAAAGCACCCGAAACTCAAACCTGCGTCTGGAAGCCTCCCAGGTGATCGCCCAGGGCATTTCTAGGGAGGGAGGGCTGTTTGTGCCCGAGTCCCTGCCCAATGTGGCGGAGAAGCTGGTCGCTTGGTCTCAGCTGGGCTATCAAGAACTGGCTCAAGAGATTTTCAGCCTGTTTTTAACGGATTTCACCCCGGCGGAAATTGAGTCCTGCGTAAAAAAAGCCTATGCCCCGGAGAAGTTTGGCGGAGAAGCCGTGAAGCTTCGTCCCTTTACAAAAAATGGTAACCGCTGCCTGCTGGAGCTTTGGCATGGCCCTACCTGCGCCTTTAAGGATATGGCCTTGCAGATTCTGCCCCATTTTCTGACTATCTCCCTGGAAAAGACCGGGAAAGGCCGGAAGGCTGTGATTTTAACTGCTACCTCTGGCGACACCGGCAAGGCCGCTTTGGCGGGCTTTAAGGACGTGCCCGGAACCCAGGTTATTGTCTTTTATCCCCAGAATGGGGTAAGCCCCATGCAGAAACGGCAGATGGCCACCCAAGCGGGAGGAAATGTGGCTGTTTGCGCCATTGATGGCAATTTTGACGATGCGCAGGCTGCGGTAAAGCGCATTTTCACGGATCCTGCCATGAACGCCGCATTGGAGAAGGGCGGCATGCTCTTTTCCAGCGCCAATTCCATTAACTGGGGGCGGCTTCTGCCTCAGATTGTGTATTATTTCTACGCGTATTTCCGGCTCTGCAAAGAGGGAACTCTGTCTTTGGGAGAGCCGATGAATGTGGCGGTGCCCACTGGAAATTTCGGCAATATTTTAGCGGCCTATTATGCCAAATCCATGGGGCTGCCCATTCGAAAATTCCTCTGCGCCTCCAATGCCAACCGGGTTCTGACAGACTTTATTCGAACCGGCGTATATGACCGCCGCCGGGAGTTTTTCGCCACCATTTCGCCTTCTATGGATATTTTGGTGTCCAGCAATTTGGAGCGGCTGCTCTATGGGCTTTCCGGACAGGACAGCGGAACGCTGGCTGGTTGGATGGAGGAACTGGCGCAAAATGGCTGGTATGATGTGGGAGAGGAAGTCCGTCAAAAGGTGCAAGCCCAGTTTTATGGCGGCTTTTGCGATGACGCGGCCACTGCCCGGACCATTGCGGAAACCTGGCGCACCGAGGGATACCTTTGCGACACTCACACGGCGGTGGCGCTGGATGTGTACCGGCAGTATGTGGAGGAAACTGGAGATGGGGGCACGCCCACGGTAATCGCCTCTACCGCCAGCCCTTATAAGTTTGCCGCCGATGTGCTGGGCGCTTTGGAACCGGTGTCCTGTGTGGACGAGTTCCAGAACATCGCCCGGCTGGAGGAACTGACCGGGACCCAGGCCCCCGCCCAGCTGGCGGGTCTAAAGGACAAGCCCATCCGGTTCCAGGACATGGTGGCTAAGGATCAGGCGGCCGCCTATGTGCTGGCTGGGTTGAACCTAGGCGGTGCTTAAATATGGCGCTGTTTGTCATAGCGGACCTGCATCTTTCCCTAGGGGAGGACAAGCCCATGGACGTCTTTCCCGGCTGGAGGGACTATGTGCAGAGGCTGGAGGAAAACTGGCGGAAGACGGTTAGCCCAGAGGACACGGTGGTCATTGCCGGGGATATTTCCTGGGCAATGAAGTTGGAGGACTGCAAAAAGGACTTCGCCTTTATCAATGCTCTGCCTGGGGAAAAGCTGCTGATGAAGGGGAACCATGATTATTGGTGGTCTACCCGGAATAAAATTGACAACTTTTTGACCGCCAATGGATTTTCTACCATGAAGGTCCTTCACAACTGCGCCTATCGGGTGGGAACCCGGGCGGTGTGCGGCACAAGGGGCTGGCTCTATAACTCGGAGACCCCTGAGGACCAGAAGATCGTCAACCGGGAAGCGGGGCGGCTGCTGGCCTCTTTGAACCAAGCTGAGGCTTTGGGGGGCGTTCCGGCGGTTTTTCTCCACTATCCGCCGGTGTATGACACAATGGAATGCAAGGAGATTTTGCAGATTCTTGTGGACCGCCAAATTCCCGACTGCTATTTCGGCCATATTCACGGGCAGACCGCCGCAAAAAAAGCCTTGAAAGGGGAATACCGGGGGGTGCGCATGCATTTGGTCTCCTGTGATTTTGCCGGTTTCTGCCCTGTGCGGGTGGAGGATGGGGTTCCGGGAATTTCCTTAGAAGAAATCTGAAAAAAGTATAGATTCTTACGCGGACATGTGCTATAATAGGCCGGAAAGGGCATAATTCCGTCTTTTGGGCCGGATTAGGGCCCGCTGTTTGGGGTCCACGGGACATGCCGCGTTGTAGTTTATTGAGAAAAACAGTATAGTTTAAGATGGAGAGGGAATCAGAGAAATGAATTTGAAATCTTCCAACAATGTCGCGACCAATCAGTACGCTCTAGAACTGGAGGTCAGCCCGGAGGAGCTGGACAAGGCTGTCGCTGAGGTGTACAAAAAAGAGAGCAGGCGCATGAGCATCCCCGGCTTCCGCAAGGGCAAGGCGCCCCGGGCTTTTATTGAAAAAATGTACGGCGAGGATGTGTTTTTCCAGGCTGCGGTGGATCATCTGTACACCCCCATGATGAACACAGCCATTGAGGCTTCCGGCTTGGAAGTGGTGGGCGTGAATACCTTTGATATTAAGGAAATCGGCAAAGAAAAGGGCATTCTGGCCGAGCTGACCGTAACGGTTCAGCCTGAGGTTAAGATTGAGGGCTACAAGGGCATTGAGGTAAGCCGCTCTCCGGTGGAGCCCACGGCGGAGGATATTGACGCGGAAATCGACCGGGTCCGCCAGCGCAATTCCCGGGTGGTGGCTGTGGAGGACCGTCCCGCTGAAAATGGGGATATGGTGGTCATCGACTTCGATGGATACATGGATGGCAAGCAGTTTGATGGCGGCAAAGCGGAAAACTTTGACCTGACTTTGGGATCCGGCCAGTTTATTCCCGGCTTTGAGGATCAGGTGGCTGGCCATAACCCGGATGATGAGTTTGACGTCAACGTAACCTTCCCGGAAGACTACCATGCCGAAGAGCTGAAGGGCAAGCCCGCGGTGTTCAAGGTAAAGCTCCATGAGATCAAGCGCCGGGAGCTGCCGGAAGTGGATGACGAGTTTGTCAAGGACGTAAGCGAATTCGATACTTTGGACGAGTATAAGAAGGACCTGGAGAACACTGTGCGCAGCCGCAAGGAAAAGGCCGCTGAAGCCGAGGTGGAGCAGCAGCTGGTTCAGGCGGTAATCGACCGGGTTGAGGCGGAGATTCCCGACATGATGGTAGAGCGGGAGATTGACGAGATGATCAACGCTTTTGAAATGCAGCTGCGGGACCAGGGCATGAACCTGGAGGCTTTCCTCAAGTATACCCAGGGCACCGTGGACAGCCTGCGGGAGCAGTACAAGGACCGGGCGGAAAAGCAGGTTCGGGTGCGGCTGGGCCTGTCTCAAATCGCGGCGCAGGAGCATTTGGAGATCACCGATGAGGAAGTGGAAGAAGAGTTCAAAAAGATTGGCGATGCTTATGGCGTCCCGCTGGAGAACGTAAAGGGGCTGATTCGGGAGAAGGACGTGAGAAAGGATATCGCCAACCAGAAGGCGGTGGACTTTATTAAGGCAAACGCCGTCATCACCGAAAAGCAGTCCGGCGGGGAAGAGGCCCAGGAATAAGGAAAAAACTGGGCTAAATCCATCAGGCGCGGAATAAAACTTACTGTTTGGTCCCAAACTAATCCATGGGTTTTGGAAAGGAGCGATTCCAATGAGCTTAATACCTTATGTAGTGGAACAGACGAACCGAGGCGAACGCTCTTACGACATTTTTTCCCGGCTGTTAAACGACCGGATCATTATGCTTAACGAGGACGTCAACAACGCCTCCGCGGGAGTCATTGTGGCCCAGCTGTTGTATCTGGAGGGCCAGGACCCGGAGAAAGACATTGCCCTGTACATCAACAGTCCCGGCGGGGTTATTACCGATGGCATGGCGATTTATGACACCATGCAGTATATCAAGTGCGATGTGTCCACCATCTGCATTGGCATGGCGGCCAGCATGGGCGCTTTTCTGCTTGCCGCGGGAGCCCCTGGCAAGCGGTTCGCCTTGCCAAACAGCGAGATTATGATCCACCAGCCCAGTGGCGGGGCCCAGGGTCAGGCCACGGATATCAGCATCCACGCCAACCACATTCTCCGCACCAAGAAAAAGCTGAACCAAATCCTCTCCGAGCGCACTGGCCAGCCCCTTGAGGTGGTGGAGCGGGATACCGAGCGGGACAATTTTATGACAGCCCAGGAAGCTTTGAACTATGGACTGATTGACAAGGTGATCGACAAGAGATAACTTGAGGTGAGGAACCCATGAACCACGAAACCGAAATCGCCTGTTCCTTTTGCGGCAAGCCCCAAATTATGGCTGGAAAGCTCATTGCTGGCTCGGGCGCTTATATCTGTGATTCCTGCGTTAGGCTGTGCATGTCCATCATCAACGATGAGGAGCGGCTGAAGCGGGGAAAAAGCGGCGACCACGACGCCAGTATGTTGCTGCCTAAGCCCGTGGAGATCAAGCGTAAGCTGGACGAATATGTGGTGGGCCAGGATAGCGCTAAAATGGCTCTTTCCGTGGCGGTTTACAACCACTATAAGAGAATATTTTTCTCCGGAGACGGGGGAGTGGAGCTTGCCAAAAGCAATGTGTTGCTTCTGGGTCCCACTGGCGTGGGTAAGACCTATTTGGCCCAAACCCTGGCAAAGCTGTTGGACGTTCCCTTTGCCATTGCCGATGCCACCACCTTGACGGAGGCCGGCTATGTGGGCGATGATGTGGAAAATATCCTTTTGCGGCTGATCCAGGCTGCGGACTATGATATTTACCGGGCCGAGCGGGGCATCATCTACATTGATGAGATCGACAAGATCTCCCGCAAATCGGAAAATCAGTCCATCACCCGAGACGTAAGCGGCGAAGGCGTACAGCAGGCGCTGCTGAAAATTCTGGAGGGTACCACCGCCAGCGTACCGCCTAAGGGCGGGCGCAAGCACCCCCAGCAGGAGGCCATAAATATCGACACCGCCAACATCCTCTTTATCTGCGGCGGGGCTTTCGATGGGCTGGAAAAGGTGGTCCAGAAGCGGGCGGCTTCCAGCGCCCTGGGCTTCGGCGGAGAGGTCTACGGCAAAAAGGAGCTGGACGAGAAAGACTGGATGCGGGAAGTGACCCCCCATGACTTGGTGAAGTATGGCCTGATTCCCGAGCTGGTAGGCCGTGTACCGGTTATCACCTCTCTCTCCGCGCTGGATGAGAAGGCTTTGGTGCGCATCCTCAAAGAGCCCAAGAATTCTTTGATTCAGCAGTACCAAAAGTTGTTTGAGCTGGACCGGGTGGACTTGGAATTTACCGACGACGCCCTGACTTCCATTGCCCAAAAGACTTTGGAGCGCAAAACCGGCGCGCGGGGCCTGCGGTCTATTTTAGAGGATCTGCTGATGCCGGTTATGTACCAGGTGCCCAGCGAATACACCGTGGAAAAAGTGATTGTCACCCGGGAGATGGTGGAATCCCACGCCAAACCCCAGGTGTATCACAATAAAGAACGCAAGCCGATGAAGATTAGAATTTCCGCTCCCAAACGCAAGGAGAACCGGGATTCTTCCGCTTCATAACAATCAAACAGTTAGAAGGCTGCCGCCGCGAACCCGGCCGCAGTCTTTCGCTGGTTTTAGGAGAACATCATGGAAAATTTTACTGATAAGACCATAAAAACCGATAAGAACCTGACCCTGCCGGTGCTGGCGGTCCGCGGCCTGGTGTTTTTTCCAGGCATGATGCTGCAGTTTGATATCACCAGAAAAAAGTCCGTGCTGGCGGTTACAGAGTCCATTCCCCGAGACCGGCTGATTTTCCTGGTGTCTCAAACCCATATGTCAGACGAAGAGCCTGTAGGCGACGACCTGTATAAGGTGGGGGTAATTGCCCGCATCAAGCAGGTGCTCCACCATTCGGAAGACGGGGCGAAGCTCCATGTGGAGGGCTTGTGCCGGGGCGAAATCATGTCCCTGGTTCAGGAGGACCCCTATCTGCTGGGAAATATCGTGAAATGTCCGGTGATGACCTATAAAAAGTCCTACCGCTCCGAGGCTCTCATTCGCATTGTTCACGAAAAGTTTGACGAATACCTGCGGCTGTTCCGCCATGTGCCGCCGGATGTGCTTTTAGGGGTGCTGCAGGAAAAGGACTGCGGCCGGCTGGCCGACTACATTGCTTCTAACATCTCCATTGATTTTGAGCGCAAGCAGTTCATTTTGGATGAGCTGCGGCCTCTCAAGCGGATGCAGAAGCTGATTGCCGTGCTGACGGAGGAAATCCAGATCCTGCAAGTGGAAAACGAAATTAACCAGAAGGCCCAGGCGCAGATTGATGAAAACCAGCGTGAATATTTTCTCAAGGAGCAGCTGCGGGCCATTACCAGCGAGCTGGGGGAGGACGACAACCCCCAGCAAGAGGCGGATGAGCTGAAGCTGCGGGTGCTGAGTATGGAGCTGCCTGCTGTTTGCGAGGAAAAACTGCTCAAAGAGTGCGAAAAGCTCTACCGGATGCCCTTTGGCTCCCATGAGGGCAGCGTGATCCGTCTCTACCTGGAGACCTGTCTGGAGCTGCCTTGGCGCAAATCTTCGAAAGAAAAACTGGACCTAAAACGGGCCCAGAAGGTGCTGGATAAAGACCATTACGGCATGGTTAAGGTGAAAGAGCGCTTCATTGAGACGTTAGCGGTCAAAAGCTTGTCTTCCGCTCAAAGCGGGCAGATTATCTGTCTGGTAGGCCCTCCCGGCGTGGGAAAGACCTCCATTGCCCGTTCCATTGCCCGGGCCACGGGCCGCAAATATGTGCGGGTCTCCTTGGGCGGGGTCAGTGATGAGGCGGAAATAATGGGCCACCGCAAGACCTATGTAGGCTCTATGCCGGGACGCGTCATCAACGCTGTAAAGCAGGCTGGGGTGAACAACCCGCTGATTCTTTTAGACGAGATTGACAAGCTGGGCACAAACTTCAAGGGGGACCCCGCTTCGGCTTTGTTGGAGGTGCTGGACCCAGAGCAGAACGGGGAGTTTACGGATCACTACATAGACCTGCCCTTTGACCTGAGCCAGGTGCTCTTTATCACCACCGCCAACGATGCCGCCCGGATTCCAGGCCCTCTTTATGACCGTATGGATATTATTGAGCTGGGCAGCTATACCTTGGAGGAAAAGCTGAACATCGCTGTGAAGCATCTGGTGAAAAAGCAACTGGAGAAGCACGGGATCAAGTCCTCCCAGCTGAAATTTACCAAGCCCGCCTTGCGCCTACTCATTGAGGGCTACACTCGGGAAGCGGGGGTCCGCACTTTAGAGCGGCACATTGCCGCTGTTTGCCGGAAGGTAGCGAAGCAAATTGTTACAGATGAAGACTTTGAGAGCCGTACCATTCGTCCAGAGGACCTGGAAGAGCTGCTGGGCCCCCGGAAATATACCCGGGACAACACCTCTAAGGAGGACCTAGTCGGGCTGGTTAACGGTTTGGCCTGGACCAGTGTGGGCGGCGAACTGCTGCCCATTGAGGTGGCGGTGATGGAGGGGACAGGCAAGATCCAGCTTACCGGTTCTTTGGGCGATGTAATGAAGGAGTCGGCCAACGCGGCCATTACCTGCATCCGCACCCGGGTCAATTCTCTGGGAATTTCCCCGAAGTTCTATGAAAAATGCGACATTCACCTCCATGCGCCAGAAGGGGCGGTGCCCAAGGACGGTCCCTCTGCGGGAACCGCTATGGCCACAGCCATCACCTCGGCCCTGTGCGGCATTCCCGTGCGGCATGACGTAGCCATGACGGGGGAGATCACCCTGCAAGGCCGGGTACTGCCCATTGGCGGATTGAAAGAAAAAGCCATGGCCGCCTACAAAAACGGTGTACGAACCGTGCTCATTCCTGCCGACAATGTGCCGGACTTGGCGGATGTGGACGAGGTGGTCAAGGAGCATGTGCAGTTCGTCCCGGTAAAGCGAGTAGATACCGTGCTGGAACACGCCCTCACCTACATGCCCCGGCCGTTGCCCCAAGAGGCTCCGCTTCTGCAGGCAGAATTGGGTCAAACCCCTGCCACTGGGTACGCCTGCGAGGGGAACAGCCAGAATAGGAGCGTCCAGTGAATTTTATCAACGCGGAATTTGAACTGGCTGCCGGTACCGCAGCCCAACTGCCTAAACCTGGTCTGCCCGAGATTGTCTTTTCCGGCCGGTCTAATGTAGGAAAATCTTCTCTGCTCAACAAGCTGGTGAACCGGAAGGCTTTGGCCCGCACCAGCGCCACGCCAGGAAAAACAGCTACCATTAATTTTTACCGGCTTCCGGAATGCCGTTTTACGGACCTGCCCGGATATGGTTACGCCAAGGTCTCCAAAAGTGAAAAAGACCGCTGGGCGGCTCTGGTCAATGGGTACTTCGCCCAGGAGAGGCCGGTGGCTTTGGTGCTCCAACTGGTGGACATGCGCCACAAACCTACGGCGGACGATCTTCAGATGGTGGATTTTTTACTGGCTTCCAGATACCCCTTTGCGGTGGTCTGCACCAAAAGCGACAAACTGAACCAAGCGGAAACACGGACCCAGAACCAGCTGTTTTCCGAGCTTTTCCAAGCGCGGGGAATCTCTTTTTATCCTTTTTCCGCCACAAAAGCCACAGGGGTTGAGGATGTGAAGGCAGCGATTGCCCAAGCTGTGGAGGGCAGGCTCCAACAATAAAGAAATACTTTAAAATAGGTAGAGTCCGTGCCGTATCGCTTCGTGCTGGTTCTAGCAGTGTAAAGGAAGTCCCCTTTGCACCACTTGTGCGCCGGGATGCGGAACAGACGCTAAGAAGGGAATGGTCAACCTGTACACCCCATGTTTGAGCATCAATGAGAAGGGCTATCTGGCTATTAGTGGCTGCGATGCTGTGGAACTGGCCCGCCAGTATGGCACGCCTCTCTATGTGATGAGCGAAGACGAGATCCGCCGGGTATGCCGGAGTTATGTGGAGTCCTTTCAGAACTTTTACGGCGGCAATGGGCGGCCAATCTATGCCAGCAAAGCTTTCAGCTGCAAGGAAATGTGCCGCATTGTGACCAGCGAGGGCCTGGATGTGGAAGTGGTGTCCGGCGGTGAACTGTACACTGCCCTGGAAGCGGGGGTCTCAGGAAAGCATATTCATTTTCAGGGGAATAACAAGAGCTGCTCAGAACTGGCCTTTGCCGTAGACAGCGCTGTGGGAAATATTGTAGTGGACAATTTACAGGAGCTGCGCCGTTTGGATCGGATCGCCGGAGAAAAAGGCGCGGTCCAGCCAGTCTCTCTGCGGGTCAAGCCGGGCATTGACGCTCACACCCATGAATTTATCCGCACAGGCCAGGTGGATTCCAAGTTCGGCCTGGATCTGGCCAGCGGCGAGGCGTTCCAGGCGGCAAAGCTGGCAGTTCAGGCGGAGCATCTCCGGCTCATTGGGCTGCACTGCCACATTGGCTCACAAATCATGGAGAAAGAGCCCTTTGTTCATGCCGCTGAGGTAATGCTGGGGCTGCTCCGCCAAATCAAAGAGGAGCTGGGTCTGGAGCTGGACCACTTGAACCTGGGCGGCGGCTTTGGCATCCACTACAAGGAAACCGATGATTTTATCCCCTATAACGAATATATGGAAGCTGTTTCAGCTAAGATTCATGAAAAATGCGCGGCATTTGGCTTAAAGCTCCCCCAAATATACATAGAGCCGGGCCGCTCCATTGCGGGCGAAGCGGGCATTACCCTGTATACCGTTGGCGCCATCAAAGAGATTCCTGGCGTGAGAAACTATGTCTCCATTGATGGCGGCATGTTCGAGAATCCCCGTTATGCTTTGTATCAGGCGGACTATACCTGCCTTTTGGCCAACAAGGCCAGCCAGCCAGCGGATTACATTGCCACCATTGCTGGAAAATGCTGTGAAAGCGGCGATTTAATTCAAGAGCACACGCCGGTACAGCGCCCAGAGGAAGGAGACATTTTGGCGGTTCTCTCTACCGGAGCCTACAACTACTCCATGTCTTCCAACTATAACCGAAACCTGCGTCCGCCCTGCGTTATGGTGCGGGAAGGCCAGAGCCGGGTGGTAATCAAAGGGGAGACCTACCAAGATTTGATCCGCAATGATATGTAACCAGTTTACTTTTTTCATGTGATGTGGTATACTGGTAAGGATTCTTCACTTCAACTTGTCCATTTTTTATAAGTAAAAATCAGGCCATACTAGGCGTTTCCGCCAGGTTGGAAAAGCGGCTGCTGGGGCCTATCCTCTGGAATAGTGCGCCATATGCCAGCTGAAATACCCGCTCCGCTTGCAAAGCGGCAATATGAGAGAGGAAAGCAAGATGAACGGAAAATTACAAGACGAAAATATGGACTCACTTTTCCAGGCGATCCTGTCATTAAAGGACAGCAGCGAATGTTATCGCTTTTTTGAGGATCTTTGCACTGTGCCAGAACTGAAAGCAATGGCCCAGCGCCTGGCCGTGGCGGAGATGTTGACGGAAAAGTTGATTTACACGGACATTGTAGCCAAAACCGGAGCTTCTACCGCTACCATCAGCCGGGTGGCTCGAGCCTTAAATTATGGCAGCGATGGATACAATCTGGTCTTCGAGCGCATGGGCAAGAAGACAAAAAACAGCTGATATGGCTGGATATTCTGTTTTCGCCCAGTACTATGACCGCCTGACCGCCAACGCCGGCTACTCCCGCCGTGCGGAGTATTTTCTCGCGCTTTTGGAGCGGTTAGGCCATGCCCCGGGGCTCACCCTGGACTTGGCCTGCGGTACAGGGTCCTTGACCTTAGAGCTGTTTCAGCGGGGCGTAGACGTATACGGCGTGGACGCTTCGGTGGAGATGCTCTCCGAAGCTCGGGCCAAATGTGCTGCCGCTGGGACGGACATTCTGTTTTTGCGCCAAAATATGACGGACCTGGACCTGTATGGCACTGTGTCCACCATTGTCTGCTCGCTGGACAGCATCAATCATTTGCAGGGAGCGGCCCAGGTGCGGCGCGCCTTTGAGAAAGCGGCATTTTTTCTGGACCCAGGCGGTTATTTTGTGTTTGACATAAACACATTATATAAGCACGAATTTGTATTGGGCAATCACACCTTTGTCTATGATTTGGAGGAGCTTTTCTGCGTTTGGCAGAACCATTTTACTCCGGCTGCGGGAAAGGTGGATATTCGTTTAGACTTTTTTCAGCGGGACGGACGGTGTTACCGCCGAAGCGGCGAACATTTTTCTGAGTATGCTTATCCTCTGGAAAAAATCGAGCTCTGGCTGCGGGAGGCTGGTTTCGTCCAGGCCGATGTATTTGACGAGCTGACTTTTGACCCGCCGGGGGAGACGAGCCAACGTCTGGTGGTAGCGGCAAGGAAAGGAGAGTGGCAAGGCAGATGGACCGGATCATCCGAATGATTACAGCGGACGGCAGCCTGATGGCTTCGGCCATTGATTCGTCCGATTTGGTATATACAGCCCAACAGCTTCATGGGCTGTCAAAAACCGCTTGCGCGGCATTGGGGCGGCTTCTGACAGGGGCCTCCCTAATGGGCGCTATGCTTAAGGAGGCGGGAGCCTCTTTGACTGTCAAGGTGGAGGGTGGCGGGCCTCTGGGCAGCCTCCTGGCTTTGGCCGACAGCAAGGGGAATGTGCGGGGCTATGTAGACCATCCTGCGGTAGAGCTGCCCCTGCGTCCAGATGGCAAGCTGGATGTGGGCGGCGCGGTGGGGAAGGAGGGTCGCTTGGCGGTTATCCGCGACTTTGGGACCGGTGAGCCCTATGCGGGGCAGGTAGAGCTAGCCAGTGGAGAAATTGCCGAGGATTTGACCAACTATTATGCGGTCAGCCAGCAAATCCCCACCGTATGCGCTTTGGGCGTATTGGTGGGCAAAGAGGATGGCCTTGCTATGCTGGCGGGCGGCATGCTCATCCAGGCCCTGCCCGGCGCGGACGAGGCCGCTTTGAGCCGCTTGGAGGCCAATATTGTTCAGCTTGAGTCTGTTACCACTATGCTGGCTCAAAACCGCAGCCCTGAGGACATGTGCCGGGCCGCGCTGGAAGGCTTCCAGGTGGAGGTGCTGGACACCTTTCCCGTGCATTACGTATGCAATTGCAGCAAAGAGCGCTTTGCGCAGGCTCTTCTGACGCTGCAGCCCCAAGAGCTGCGGGAGATGCCCTTAGACCAGGAGGGCCGGATGGAGACTGTTTGCCAGTATTGCAGCCGGAAGTATTACTTCAGCAGGGAAGAGCTTTGGGCCTTGGCGGACCGTGCCGAAAAAAATCGAAAATAATTTGAAATTTCCTATTGACAAATGGACCCAAATGCTGTAAAATAAAGAACGTCGCCGGGGGACGGCGATAAGGATGAGGGGGCATAGCTCAGCTGGTTAGAGCACCTGCCTTACAAGCAGGGGGTCATAGGTTCGAGTCCTATTGTCCCCACCACAAAGAATGTTAGCTTGGCCCGGTAGTTCAGTTGGTTAGAACGCTAGCCTGTCACGCTAGAGGTCGACG
>CAJUNS010000018.1 GCA_910587995.1 uncultured Oscillospiraceae bacterium
ATAAGACACAGTATTTTTGTGATAGTGGCTTGAGTGATGGTGTGACTTATTATTATAAGTTCTTCCCATATTCTACTACAAACACTTATACTGATGATCTTGCGAACGAGGTAACAATTACACCTAATCCTGTTCCTACTGGTGACGTGTCCGCTTTGGCGGTTGCCGCACAGTTGAATGGTCGTGTTCAGCTTACATGGACTGATCCTGCTGCAACTAAGGTGACTGATGGCGTGACGCTTTCTACATGGGCAAGTACAAAGGTGGTTTATAAGACTGGTGATTATCCTACATCCCCTGAAGATGGTACACTGGCTTTAAACAGTACAACTCGAAATGCACACAAAAGTAGTCCGCTGGAGGTGACTGGCCTTACAAACGGAACTACTTATTATTTTGCTCTGTTTCCTATTTCTACCGAAGGTGCGGTAAATACAAGTGCGGTTGGTAGGATTACTGCGGTTCCTAATAAAACCAAGCTGACCGCTGTTCCTGCTCAGAGTGGTACACTAACTTATACAGGGGCAGAACTTACGCCTACATTTAGCAACTACAATACAGCACAGTTGACTATTGGTGGTGTCACCAAACAAACTGCTGCTGGCACATATAAGGCTACGTTTACTCCCAAAGCGGATTATTGCTGGAGTGATGGTTCTACTGCTTCCAAGGAAGTGTCTTGGACAATCGGTAAGGCGGCTGGTAGCTTGAGTCTGAATAAGACTTCTGTGACACTGAACACAAGTAAGCTGACTGATACTGTAACTGTGACACGTGCTGGCGATGGTAAGATTTCTGCTACATCCAGTGATACCAGTATTGCAAAGGTTACTGTAAATGACAATGTGATTACTGTTGAACACGTCAATCAAAAGTCTGGTACAGCAACAATTACTGTTTCGGTGGCGGCTGGTGCTAACTATAATGCTCCAGCAAATAAGACTTTTACTGTGAATGCAGAGTTTATTCCTGCTTCTGGTAAGGCACTTAATGAATACACTTGGGCGCAGATTAAGCAAGTGTCTGATGCTGGTGTGGCCTCGACTTATTGGAATGTTGGTGATGCAAAACAGATTAAAGTGAATGGTACTGTTGGTTCTACTGCAATCAATATGGATGTATGGGCCTTCATTTTGGGCTTTAATCATAATAGCGCAAAAGAGGGTAACAATCGTATTCACTTCCAGATTGGTAAGGTCAGTAATGGTGGCAATAATATCTGTTTTATTGATGGAACTTATGGTAGTTATAATGCTAATCAAGGTTCATTTACTATGAATCCTGCATCTGGTTCCAGTAGTAGTACAAATGCTGGCGGTTGGGAAAACAGTCATATGCGTAAAACATTGTTAGGCTCTGCTAACAATCCAACAAGTCCTACTGCTAAGACATTTATGGCGGCATTGCCAAGCGATCTTCGTGCTGTCATGAAGTCTTGTTCAAAGTATTCTGATAACACCGGGGGAAGTTCCAACGCAGCAAGTGCAATAACTAAGACAGATGATTATTTGTTCCTGCTTGCAGAGTTTGAAGTACAAGGTGCAAGGTCATACGCAAATACAGCAGAACAAAATTATCAGTTGCAGTATGATTTTTATAAAGCCGGGAACAGCAAAGTGTTCTACCGCCATAATGCTACAACATCAACTGCGTTTTGGTGGCTGCGTTCTGTCCGTGCTGGCGGCACGTACTGTTTCTGCTATGTCAACTCTGCCGGTTCTCCGTACGGCTACAACTCTGGCGGTTCCTTTGGGGTCGCCCCGGCCTTCTGCGTTTAAGCTAATCAGTGAATCCCCCTATCTTGTCCAAGGCGCAAGCCGGGACAGATAAAGGGGGATGAACGGTTTACCCCTTACATTAGAAAATTTTCTCAATTTGCCTTTGACAATGAGAAACTAATCTGCTAACATAAAGGGCGGGTTGAGAATACAATCTCACATTTGCTTGGATGTGGGGCAAATAATCTAAATATGATAATAATGGGAGGATCATCAATGTCTGTCTACGCTTCTAAGCGAAATGAATCAAAAGCTGAATTCATTCGAGTAGCACAACAATTAGCTACATATACACTGGAACAAGTTAAGAAGTTCCCAAAATCTTACAGATTTTGTCTGACCAACGATATTACCCGGCTTGCGTTGGAAATTCATGAGGATGTATTACGGGCTAATTCCATCTATATTCATAACAATATGATGGAAACAGAATTTAATCTTCGAGAAGAATATTTCGCAAAAGCACGATCAGCAATTTTCGCATTGAGTGGTTTGCTTACCGTGACATTTTCGCTGGTGCTAAAAGGAAATAATTTTCTTGGCGATAAAAAGAAAACATCTGGAATCTTTAAAGAATGGGCGAGGCTTTTGAATTACGAAGCGGCTCTGGTAAAAGGAATCATTGAATCTGATAAGAAACGTTATAAAAAGTATCAGAGCAAGAAATCTTGGAGTAAACTCATTAATTTCAAATTCTTCTGTGAGTTCTTGGATTATCTTAAACAGGAACTTTGGGAATATATCAAGCGTGACGGTAATCCCAAGCCAAAGAAGAAAGATGAAACAAATGAGACTACTAATGAAAGTGAGGTAGTTTTACCAGAAGATATTTTCGATGTAGATGACTCTGAAAAATAAATTGCCGACAACGGTTACATCCTGATAAAACCCCCTGCGAATTGGTGGCTGCGTTCTGTCAATGCTGGCAACACGAACAATTTCTGCAATGTCAACACTGACGGTTCTCCGAACAACAACAACTCTGGCAATTCCAATGGGGTCGCCCCGGATTCTTGAAGCTGTTTGTGGTGCATCAAATTTAGTACACAAACTTGGATTAGACTTAGTAGCCCTTAATGGCTTGAAATAATACTGGCCTTTACTGGTGAAAACAATATCCGTTATTTCAGAAGGAGGATGTATGCCGTGGCTCTGCCTGATGGCATCCTAAAACACTTTTTCGATACTTGCATCTGGACGCTGCTTGCATGGTTTATTGACATTTTGCTGATTTGAGCGGTGTGTCGGAAGGAGGTAGCATCCCATTTCCTTCTTGCGAAAATCGGTTCTGCTGATGGACGTGGCACATGGCTCCCTTAAATTTCATAGGTGCATAGTTAAGTAGCTTAGTAAATCAGCATCGGAAGCTGTCAACGGGTACGGTTGTGATGCGTAGACGTATTCGCCAGTGGATGATAAGGCTATACGGAAAGGATTTGTTCTTTGGCAATATGACAAGTGAGGAAAGAAAACAGAAAAGATACGAAAGACGTAAAAGAGAACGAGAAGAAAAAGCAAGACCAGTCTGTGGTAAGGCACTTGAGGATGTGTTTGATTTTGATAAAATGTGGGACGCTGGCGAAAACTGCTGTGAAGGAGTGAACTGGAAAACCTCTACTATCAATTTCAAGTCAGTGCTTTTAACACAGACTGACTCTTTGCAAGAACGAGTTCTCAACGGTAAATATGAGTTTGGTGGGTTCAAACATTTTAAAACGATTGAACATGGTAAAGAACGTGATATTAATTCTTTAGTTATTCAAGATCGTAGTGTTCAAAAATGTTATTGTGATGAACTCATGACAGAAGCCTATTCCAGAAGTTTTATTTATGATAATAGTGCAAGTCTGCCTGACAAGGGTATGGATATGACTTTAAAAAGACTTGTTGAGTTCTTGCATCATCATTATCGTTTGTTTGGTCTGGAAGGTGGAATTTATCAATTTGATTTTCATGGATATTTTGCTTCAATACCACATGATAAAGCAAAAGAACGTTTAAAAAAGCATATCCTTGATCCTAAGTTACAAGAAATTGGTTGTCAGTTAATTGATGATTTTTTAGAATTGGGCGGCGTTGAACACGACCCGGACAATCCCCGTGGTGTTGGATTAGGCAGTCAAGTTTCTCAAAATATTGCTTTAGATTATGCCAGCCCGATTGATCATTATATCAAAGATAAACTTGGCGTTCATGGATATGCGAGATATATGGATGATGGATATGTAATAAGTGATTCTTTAGAATTTTTAAGAGGATTGCATGATACTTTAGTTGAACTTTCTAATGAAATGGAAATTGAACTAAATGAAAAGAAATGCAAAATAACTCCATTTAAAAATCACAGTTTTAAATTTCTTAAAATGCGTGTTCGCTTAGAACCTACAGGAAAAGTTGTTATCAAATTGAGCCGTAACAGCATTAAGGCAATTCGGCGCAAGTTAAAAATTTTTCGTGGATGGGTTGATGAAGGAAAAATGAGCGCAGAAGATGTGTTTACCTCTTATCAATCTTGGCGTTCACACGCTGCAAGGTGCGATAGTTATAAAACAGTACATGATATGGATTTATATTTTATAAGCCTCTTTGAACAGGAATTGGCTGAATGGGATAAGAAATTTAAATGTACTTTAGATGCAAAATGGGACTATGAGATTGGATGGTTCTATTTTACATCTCCTAAAGAGTATGAAGCCAAAATGGAAGAATTGGATCGTACACGAAATGAACGTTATATGAATGGTTTTATTCCTTTGGTTAATCGCTGGGACTATCGTATGAAAAATAGAAGCAAAAGTGCCGAAGCCTTTGATTTATTGAGGGAGATTCGTGAGACTTTTTATGATAAGGAGGATGAATAATGTATAAATTAATGTCTGGCGACAAACTGGTTGGGGTATTTCAGAAATTAGTTTTTATTCGGAAAGTTGCCGAAACTAATACGAACATTGAATGTCCTAAAGGCGAAGCAGATGCTATTGTGGCTGGTGGTATTGTATACGCCATTACTAATTCAACCGATTATCAGGATTGCGAACAAGTTGCGGTTTTTGAATTAGATAGTGAAGTAGAACGTACTGCTGAACTTGATTATATGCGAGTAATGGCAAATCTTATTTAAAGGAGGATGGAATATGACAATTTTAGAAATGGTTCAGAAATACTATCCTGCTTTGTGGTGCAAAGAACAGGTTGATGAGTTACTTACAAATTGCAAGATTACTGTTGCTGATTATTTGACTGTCTTTCCTATTAGCGAAGATAATCCTGTGACAGATGAAATGATGAATTTATTGCGGACAGCTAAATTAAATGAACTTCGTAATTATTGTAATGGTGCAATCGAGGCTGGTGTTGATGTGTCTACGTCTAATAGCGGTGATACCACTGAACATTTCTCCTTAGATAGTTATGATCAGAATAACATTACTAATATGTTCTATTCTGTAATGGCTGGCGTGGAGGAATATCCTTATCATGCAGATGGCAAAGAGTGTACCACATATAGCAAGTCCGATATTGTGGCGATTTATGTTGCCGCTCAGTCTACGATTACTTATCATACCACATATAACAATATGCTTCGTGTTTTGGTAAATCGGACAACTAATATTAACGATTTGGCTGGTATTGTTTATGGCATGGAGTTGCCAGAAGATTTGAATACTTTGATGCAAAGTAATATTACTGCTGCACAAGCACAGATTCAAAAGATTCTTGCTACCCTTTCTGGTGGTTCAACAGAGGTGCTTGATTAAAAATATAAAGGAGATTGTTTAAATGCAGATTTATAACAAATACATTGTAATAATGCGATATAAAAAACTGGCTCAATGTGGTAATGTGAATCTTCCTTATGGAACCGAATGTGTTGTTATAGATAAACACATTATTTGTGATAAGGGAATTATTTGTTATGTTGCAAGTCAAGATGCTTTTAATTACTTTTCGCAAAACGATGATGGCAATGGCCTTGAGAGAGGCCGTTTAACTCAAGCAATTATAAAACGTCTGGATCGAAAAGAACATGATCCCACATATCAAGATAGATGGGATAAAGTTTGGAGTGATCCTGTATGCCAAAAATATAAACGTTCTGATTTTGCAGACCATTGGCTTTGGAATTATGATTTTTATAATGCGCCTTTACTCGATCTCCAGTATATTGCAAAGTTGGTTGGTGTGAAATGAAAATTAAAAATGTTATTAAAATGGTAGTGTTATTGTTAATTGGTGGCACTACCTATTTTGGTATCGAGATGCTATGGCGTGGTCATAGTCATTGGACAATGGCTCTTGTGGGAGGTATTTGCTTTGTTTTAATTGGTGCAATCAATGAATACTTACCGTGGGAACTTGGTATGATTCAACAGGCGTTTACTGGAGCAAGCATTGTTACGTGTGTTGAACTGATTGCTGGCCTGATTTTGAATGTCTGGCTTAAACTTGGTATTTGGGATTATTCAAATATGCCGCTTAATTTATGGGGACAAATATGCCTCCCATTCTTTTTTGCATGGGTGGCGTTATCTGTAATAGCCATTGTAATTGATGATTACTTGCGCTATTGGTTATTTAATGAAGAGAAACCTCATTATCAGTTGATTTGAAAGGGTTGTGCTGAATTGGCACAGCCCTTTACTTATAAAAACAGAAGGGAGGCATTTCAATGGGGAGGAAAACTAATCAATGTCTTGAAACAACACCTGAAAAGATTGAGCAGATTAACCCTGAAAACATTCAGTTGTTAAATGATTTTATGACGTATCTTCGTTCAGTCGATAGGTCGGAATTAACAATTAATGTATATGAGAATGATTTGCTCATCTTCTTCTGTTGGGTTGTTGATAATGCGAAGAACAAATTTTTTACTGAGGTTAATAAGAGGGACATTATGATGTTTCAAAATTATGCCTTACAGCAAGGATGTTCGGCAAGCAGAGTACGACATTTGAAAGCTGCATTATCTTCAATTTCTAATTTTATCGAAAATATTCTGGATGACGAATATCCGAATTTCCGTTCTGTTGTTCGTAAAATTGAAAATCCAGTTAATGAACCTGTTCGGGAAAAGACTATTCTAACAAAAGAGCAAGTACAATCATGCCTTGATTATCTTGTTGAACACAAGAAATATGAACAGGCTTGTTTTCTTGCGTTGGCGGCATATTCTGGTCGGCGTAAGGCTGAACTTGCACGTTTCAAGGTGTCTTACTTTGATGATGAGAATATCATCTATGGCTCTTTATATAAAACTCCAGAGAAGATTAAAACAAAAGGACGTGGGCGAAATGGCAAACAGTTGATTTGCTATGTGTTGTACAAACCATTTAAGCCATATCTTGATCTCTGGCTTGCTGATCGTCAAAAACGTGGAATTGAAAGCGAATGGCTTTTTACTGATGTTCATGATAGGACACAACCAATTACTATTTCCCGCATGAATAGTTTCGCCAGAACCTATTCTAAGATTATGGGTACAGACGTGTATCTTCACTCTCTGCGGCATTTCATGACTTCAGAATTAGCAAGAGCCAATATTCCCGATTCTGTTATTCAATCTCTCATTGGCTGGGACTCTGCTGATATGGTCAATGTTTATAAAGATATTGATGCAGATGAAGAATTTGGAAAGTATTTCAAAGATGGTGAAGTTATTGGACAGAAACAAAGTAGTTTATCTGATTTGTAAGGAGGTGAGTTATGGCTTTAGTTGGAAATGACAACCCTGAGAAAATGTTTAATTTTCTTCGTCAACAGGGATTTACTGAAGCTGGATCGGCTGCTGTCGTAGGAAATGGGTATGCAGAATCCGGCTGTTCGCCCATTAATCTTCAGAATAATGGCAATAGAGAACTTGATATGACAGATGAACAGTACACCGCTGCTGTAGATAACGGTACATATACAAACTTTGTTAATGATAAATATGGCTATGGCATATTTCAATGGACATACTGGAGCCGAAAACAAAACCTTTTGAATTATGCAAAGTCTAAAGGCGTTTCGATTGGCGATTTGGAAATACACATGAATTTTCTTATGCAAGAACTTAATGCTGGATATAAGCCTTTGCTTAATATTCTTCGTACAAGTAATTCTGTGTCTGAATGTTCTAATGCGTTTATGTTACAGTTTGAACGTCCTGCCAATCAATCAGTTGAGAATCAAAATAAACGAGTAAGTTATGGACAAGAGTTCTACAATAAATTCTGCAAAAAAGGAGGTACAACTATGGGTTATACAAATAGTCCATTGGTAGACTGTGTAAAGATGAGTCCAAATCATAGTGGCAAACGCACTCATCGAATTGACCGTATTACGCCTCACTGTGTTGTTGGACAGTGTAGCGCAGAACGGATTGGCGATTGTTTTCCTGCCGGAAGAGAAGCAAGTTGCAATTATGGAATTGGATATGATGGGCGTGTGTGTTTAATTGTTGATGAAGCTAATCGTAGTTGGTGTACGTCCAGCAATGCAAATGATCAAAGAGCAATTACGATTGAATGTGCGTCTGACTCTACTCATCCATATGCGTTTAAGGATGCTTGTTATAAAAAGTTGGTGAAACTTTGCATTGATATTTGTCAGCGTAATGGCATTAAGAAAATGTTGTGGATCAACAACAAAGAGAAAGCATTGAACTATGAGCCAAAAGCTGGTGAAGGTATCTTTACAGTACATAGGTGGTATGCCAATAAGAGTTGTCCGGGTGATTGGATGTACAATCGTATGGGACAACTGTGTGATGAAGTCAATGCAGGATTAAATGGATGTAGTTATAATCCATCAGAGCAAGGCACTGTTGTAAATTATCAGGCCAAGGTTATTGCAGATGATGGACTAAATTGCCGTGATGAACCTAATGGAACAATTTTGATGGCATATCCCAATGGAGCAATTTTGACTATTACTCAAGAAAAGAATGGTTGGGGCTTTACTGGTGCTGGCTGGGTTTCGCTTCAATGGGTAGAAAAAATTTCTGATAATATTATGCAGGAGGATGATGATATGGATTTGGCAAAGTTTAAAGAGTTTTGGAATCAGATGCGGAAAGAACTTCAGGATAATGATAGTAGCGCATATAGCAAAGCTGCACGTGAATGGGCGACAAGCACTGGCTTGATTGCTGGTAATGGTACACAGATTAATGGTGAACCCAATTATATGTGGGCTGATATTTTGACACGTGAACAGTTTGTTACTGTTCTTTATCGGTTTGCTCAGATGATGGGTAAGGCATAAAAATGAGGTGATTTGTATGGGTGGAAAGCATTTGAAAAGGCGAAAAGGTCTTTTTTACCATCTCATACATCTTGGGTTTACTAATCGTCTTGCTCTTTACATTATGATTTTTCTTGCTGCTGGCTTGGCTGGCGGCTTTTATCTTGCTTTAAAAAGTATTCAATATAATTATGCTGGCGCACTTGCTTGTTGGACTATTGTATTTACTCCTATTGGTACAGCCGCCAGTATTGTATTGAGTCAAATTGTACGGAAAAGTACGATTGAAAATTCAAGCGCAGATGGTGAAGGAATTAAATACGCCGCAGCAAAAGCGAATGGATTTGTTCAAACTGGATCAGATGATAGTCCGGGAATTTAAGGAGGTAATGATATGGAATATATGCAGTATATTGTTTCTATTCTTGCTGGTCTTGCAGCAGTTATTCCTTTGGTAATTAAACTGGTAGAGTATGTACAGAAAGCGACAAAGGAAAAGAATTGGAACAAGTTGGTTTCTATGGTAATTGACTTAATGCAGACAGCAGAATCCAAACTTGAAAAAGGCGCAGACAAAAAGGAATGGGTTTTGGCAATGGTTAAATCTTCTGCCGATACCATTAATTACGATGTAAACATGGATGAGGTTGGAGCCTTGATTGATAGTCTCTGCGATATGAGTAAAGTAATTAATACTCCAAAAGTTTCTGAAACTAAAATGAAATAACAATGAATACAAACATAGTGACAGGAGGTGTGTAAGATGAGCCTTATGGAAATCAAGGAGTTGTTGTCTGAAAATACTGGTACACTTCTTGCTATTGTGGCTATTGCTATGACGTTGATTGAGGTAACACCAATTAAGGTAAATCCGTGGTCTGCTTTTGGTCGTTGGATCGGACGTATCTTTAATGGGGATGTTTTAAAGAAGTTGGATACTTTAGAAAAAGGGCAACATGAGACACGTAAACGGCTGGATGAGCATATCCGTGTAGATGATGAGCGTGATGCAAATTTACATAGACAGCGTATTTTACGCTTTAATGCTGATCTTATGAAAGGTGACGATTGTTATACACATGAATATTTTGTAGACGTGTTACATGATATTGATGAATATGAGGATTTCTGTGAAAGTCATCCGGGTTATAAAAATAACCGGGCAGTAATGGCAATCGCAAATATTAAGCGTGTTTATGAGCAACACGAAAAAGACGAAGATTTCTTGATTTAAATAAATTTAGGGGTACAGGTTTATAGCCTGTACCCCTATTTTTTACGGATAGTAAGAAATTTGAAAACCACATCGAGTCTTTTTTCATTTGGTGTAAAACTGGTGTAAGATTCAAAATGCCATGTCTGGCATTTGAACTGTCATTGTCCTAAATTGCCTTGTTTTGTACTGTTTTCTACGATTATTGTAATACTTTAAGCCTGTTTTGGAAAAACGTTTACATATCGAGATGATTGGAGATGGAAGCCAGGACACAGTGGTTATTCTGGTGCACACGGAGGAGGGAATTACCGGGGCGGCCGAGGTGGATTCCTCGCCCTACGGGGTCAAGGCGGTCATCGAAATGCCCGATTCCCACATGGTCTGCCGGGGCCTGCGGGAGATTGTAGTGGGAGAGGACGCTTTTGATGTGGAGAAAATCTGGAGAAAAATGTACCAGCTAAGCCTGTACCACGGGCGGCGGGGCCTGGTCATCCATGCCATGAGCGGCATAGACATGGCCATCTGGGACGCCATTGGAAAGAAGCTCTCCCTGCCGGTGTCCAAGCTGCTGGGAGGCACGTACCGGCAAAAGATACAGGCCTATTGCAGCGTCTTGATGCCGGACACGGAGAAGGAGATTCATGAGCTGGTAGAGCGGCATATGCAAAAGGGATACCGGGGCATGAAGCTGGGCTGGGGCGCGCTGGGCCAAAGCTTTGAGAAGGATTTGCAGTTGGTAAAATGGGCCAGGGAAGCCTTGGGATGGGATAAGTATCTGATGATTGACGTTGGCATGAAATGGACCGACGTCAAGGGCGCCATAAAGGCGGCCAAGGCTATGGAGGAATATGGGGTGCACTGGATTGAGGAGCCCTTCTCTCCGGACAGCCTGGATGCCTACGCCCGGCTGGCGGCCAGCACCTCCATCCACATTGCCGGCGGAGAGGAGGTGGGGACCATCCATGAGTATCTTCAGCTGCTGGACAAAAACTGTGTGGACATTGTGCAGCCGGACCTGAGCCGCTGCGGCGGCCTGACCGTAGGGAGAAAGCTGGCGGATATCTGCGAGCGCAGGCATGTAACCGTGGTTCCCCACGCGTTTAAAACCCACCTGCTGATGGCGGCCACCCTGCAGTTTACCGCCAGCCTGCCCGACGCCTGGTATTTGGAGTTCTGCGAGCAGGATACGGTCCTGCGGCGGGAGCTGACATCCACTCTGTTTGAAGTGGACAGCGATGGATTTGTGAGCATCCCCCAAACCCCGGGCTTTGGAATCGAGCTGGACTGGGACGCTTTGGAGCGTTACCGGGTAGACGGATAGGAGGAAGCGGATTTGAAAAACAGAATGTTTCAAGGAGCCTATGGCATTATCCCCACGCCGTTTCGAGAGGATGGCAAAGTGGACTACAACCAGGTGGAGCGCATGGCGGACAGGCTTTGCGGCACGGAGCTGGCGGGAATTGTGGTCTGCGGCTCAACCAGTGAGTTTGTCATGCTGTCTGTGGAGGAAAACCAGGAGGTGATGCGGGCGGCGGCCAATGCCATCCAGGGGAGAAAAGCCCTGGTCTGCGGCGCGACCGGGCCGGACAGCAGAACCTGCGCCAGCTATCTTCTGCACATGGCAAAGCTGGGCGCTCAGGGGGCTCTCACCGCCCCGCCCTACTATTTCCGGTACAGCGGGGACGAGGTGGTGGAGTTCTACCGGGCCTTGGGCAGGGCGGACTGCGGCGTGGCGGTGGTCGCCTACCAGATACCGGATTTTTCCTCGCCCATTCCCCTGAACAAAACGCAGGAGCTCATGAGCTTTCCCTGGGTGGCCGCTTTGAAAAACAGCAGCGCCAACATCAAGCAGATTATGCACCAAATCGACTTGAGAAACGGGGTCCGGGAGGACTTCTCCATTCTCACTGGCACAGACGACGCGTTGGCGGCATGCCTGTTCGGGGGCTGCGACGGCAGCTTTACGGCGCTGGCCGCGCTTTTCCCCCAGACAATCGTCCAAATTTACCGGGCGGTCCAGGCTGGGGACCAGGAGGAGGCGGGCCGCCTGCAGGCCAGCCTCCTGCCATTGACCAGGCTGGCGGACCGCCTGCCTTTTCCCGCGGGGTACAAGCTGCTGGCGGAAGCGGCGCTGGGCATGGAGACCTCGTACCGCCAGCCGTTCGGGGAGCGGGCCCAGGGAGAAATGCGTGAAATTCAGAGAGAGATGAGGGCGCTTTTGCAAAAGAGCCAGGTCAGCTGAGGAAAACTGCGTATGAGCAAGGGGGCTGGTGGTATCGACCCTAAAAACCATAAGGAAAACCGGCGGAGAAGGCTCCGGCAGATGGTTCCCGCCGGGATTACCAGGAGGATGTTTTTGGCGCTGATTGTGTTCAGCACGGTGATTATTACGCTTAGTACAGCGGTGCTCACCACAATCAGCAGCCAGTACCTGTCTCAAAGCCTAAAGGAGCAGCTGGACGACCAGACCGAGCAGATCATCAATATTTATGAGCAGCAGATGGGCGCCCTCAGCTCGGCCGTATTAACCGCCAATAACCAGAGCGCGGTTAAAGCGCTGATCAGCGGCTCCTATTCGGGCTACGAGGCGTACACGGTCTCCCGAAACTCCTATAATTATATTTGTTCGGTCAGCAATATGAACCAGTATATGAATATGTATCTGTTCATCCCGGACCGGGACTATGTCATGGGCTCCTCCAGCGGGGATGTTTCCAGCGGCTTCCGCATTGCCAGCTCCCCCAACACGGCCCATTGGTATAAAGAGCTGGCGGAGGACCACTCTATGGTGAACGTCCGCTCAGACTTTGTCCGGCCGGTTTCAGGCGGAGAGAGCTGCTTTGCCTACATCATGACCCTTTACGCCACATCGGACTGGACGGTGAAAGGGTTCATCGTGGCGGCGCTGGAAAAGGACTTTTTGGATGGCCTGCTTAAGGATACCTTTTTGGAGGATCAGGGATTCCTTCTCATTGTGGACCCGGAGGGGAACCTGGCGTACGCCTCCAGCCAGGAGCTGGCGGAAAAAAACGCTGGCATCATTCCAGAGCCCAGCTATTTTGAGGGCCGCTCTGGGCGGGTGAGGGACGCCGGACTGGGCCAGTATTACATGGTTTCCGATGTGTCGGACTATGGGGGATTCCGGTTCATTGCCTTTGCGGACCGGAGCGCCTTAAACGCCGCGGTCAGCCGGCTGCTGTTTGTCACGCTTTTGTTCTTCTCGTTCATCCTGCTTGTTGTGTTTACCGGCGCCTATGCCATCTCCAAAAACATCTCCCGGCCGGTCCGCCAGATGACCGCCTTTATCCACCAGCTGGAGGAGAACAACTTCAACGGCCGGCTGTCTCTAAAAGCGGACGATGAGGTTGGGGAGCTGGTCCGTTCCTTTAACGCGATGCTGGACTCTGTGCAGGAAAACCAGATTCTGCGCCGCCAGGCCCAGTTGAACGCCCTGCAAAAGCAGATAGACCCCCACTTTTTGTATAACACCTTAGAGGCCGTAAAAGCCCTTGCCATCCGGCAGGACACCCAGGCGGTATGCTCGGCGCTGCAAAGCCTGGGGGATATGTTCCGCTACAACACCAACCGGGACAACCGCTCGGTTACCACGCTGCGCGACGAGCTGCGGCACGTTCAGAACTACCTGCTGATTCAGCGGTTGCGGTTTGGGGAGAGGCTTTGCTGCGAAATACACGCGGCGCCGGAACTGCTGGACTGCACCACGTTGAAATTTATCCTGCAGCCCATTGTCGAAAACTCCATCCGGTATGCCATGGAACCCATGGAGTGCTCGTACCTGCTGCGGATAACCGTAAAGGAAGAGAAGAATACTATACTCATTGAGATTGCGGACAATGGGCCGGGAATCCAGGCGGACAGGCTCCAGCGGCTGCGGAGCTTTTTGGAAAATGAAGGGGAGCAGGGCGACTTTGGCATTGGGATGAAAAACATTGCCCAGCGGCTGCGGCTGCACTTTCCCGGGCCCTACGGCCTGCGCATTGACAGCGGGGAAGGCCGCGGCGCCACAGTACGGATTCGCTTCCCCAAAAGGATGGGTTGAGATGTTCACGGTATTGCTTGTGGATGATGAGGAGCTGGTGCGTGTCAGCGTGGGGTTTTCCGTCCGTGGAGCCATGAGCGGCGTACAGGTGATAGGAGAGGCGGCCAACGGCCTGGAGGGCCTTAAGCGGATCCGGGAGGAGCATCCGGATATTGTCATCACCGACATTCGGATGCCCAAGCTGGACGGCCTCCAGATGATTCGCGCCATACGGGAAGAAAGCCTGGATATCGAGGTGGTGGTGCTCAGCGGATACGCCGATTTTGAGTACGCGAGGCAGGCCATGAAATACGGCGTGACAGAGTACCTGCTAAAGCCGGTGGAATCGGAAAACCTGCGGGAAACCCTGGAAGCCTGCATCGGGCGGATTCGAAAAAGGCGGGACCTGATTCAAGAGGAGAAGCTCTCCAAGCGGGTGACCGCATACATTGACAGCCACTACCAGGAGGACCTCTTTCTGGACCGGCTGGCGGAGGAGTTTGGATGCAGCAGCAAATATCTTTCCACGCTGGTCAAAAGCGAAACCGGGAAGAATTTTTCCGCCTATCTGACAGAGCTTAGAATCCGGCGGGCAGAGGACCTGCTGCGCCATACGGAGCTGGAGGTAAAAGAGATCGCGGCTTCCGTTGGGTACGCGGACCAGCGGTATTTTAACCGCATCTTTAAAAAGCACACGGGAAAAACGCCCACCCAGTACCGGAAATAGGCCCGGACCGCTGGCCTTGCGGCGGATTTGTATAAAAAAGAACAGGCGTGGGGGCGGAATATGGATTTTATCCACATCCCGCTCCCTTTTGTCTAATTGAAAATTTACAAAGCGCGGGTATAATGATAAGTAGAACATATACAAACAGACTGAACGAGGGAGATGAAACAAAAATGAGGAAGACACAGGCGCAAAAGCTGGAGTCCCGTAGGGAGCGCCAACGGCTGGTGAAAAAGTACAAATGGCTGTATCTGTTCGCTTTTCCCGGCGTGGTGGTTTTAATCCTGTTCGCCTACCTGCCTATGGTGGGGCTGGTGATGGCTTTTCAGCAGTACGACCCGGTTTCCGGCTTCTTTGGAAGCCCCTGGGTGGGGTTGTACAACTTCCAAAGGCTTTTCAGCACCCCAACCTTTGGAAGAGCCTTTCGCAACACCTTAATTATCAGCACCCTAAAGCTGATCGTCTGCTTTCCCATGCCCATCCTGGTGTCCCTGCTGATTAACGAGCTGCGAAGAGCGCGGGTGAAAAAGACCATACAGACCGTGGTCTACATTCCCAACTTTGTCTCCTGGGTGATAGCGGCGGGCCTTTGGTACTCGCTTCTGGGCAATTCGGGGGTGGTGAACAGCCTTTTAATGGGGCTGGGCATCACCCAGGAGCCGGTGATGTTCATGCAGAGCCTGGGCTGGTTTTACCCGGTTATCCTGTTTACCGACCTGTGGAAGACGCTGGGGTATAACACCATATTCTACATGGCGGCCATGTCCGGCATTTCCACCGAGCAGTACGAGGCGGCAATGATGGACGGAGCCGGACGCTTCAAGCAGGCCATTTACATCACCCTGCCCTCCATTTCCAAAACCATTGTATTGATGTTTATCTTACAGGTGGGCAGCCTGATGAGCGCTGGCTTTGACCAGATGTGGACCATGTCCAATTTGGCCACGCGGGAACTCTCCGACATTTTAGACACCGCGGTTCTCCGCACCCTGACCAGCGGCACCATCAACGACCTTTCCGTGGGCGCGGCCATGGGGCTGTTCAAGTCGGCCATCTCCCTGGGCCTCTTTATGGTGACCAACTTTCTGGCGGACAAATTTGACCAGGGCTCGCTTGTTTAAAGAAAGGAGAGAGAAACATGGGAAACGTGAAGCGTTCCGCAGGGGAAAGGATATTCGACGCGGTAAACCTGACCTTCCTGACCCTGTTCGCCTTTATCTGCCTGTATCCTTTCATCTATATTCTGGCCTTGTCCTTTAACGACGGTGTGGACGCCATGAAGGGCGGCGTCTATTTTCTTCCCCGGCAGTTCACCCTGGACAATTACCAGACCATTTTCAAAGACAAGCGGCTGCTGAACAGCCTGGGGGTTACCGTGTTCCGCACCGTGGCCGGTACTGTGCTGGGGGTTATATGCAACACCCTTTATGCCTACGCCATCAGCAAGCCGGACCTGCCCTACCGCAAGGTGCTCAACTGGCTGATCGTGATACCGATGTATTTTGGCAGCAGCTTAATTCCCTACTATATCATCTGCCAGCACCTGCACTTAATCAACAATATCTGGGTTTATGTCATTCCCTGGGCGGTTACGCCGTTTCACATTATGCTTTTGCGCATCGCGGTCAAAGAGCTTCCTCCCTCCTTGGAAGAGAGCGCGGAGCTGGACGGGGCCAGCTACCCGGTGATTTTTATCCAAATCATCCTGCCCCTCATTGTGCCCGCCATTGCCACGGTGGCGCTGCTTTCCGGCCTGTTTCACTGGAACGACTGGTTCGACGGCACGGTGATGACCAATAAATCCACCCTTTGGCCCCTGCAAACCCTGCTTCTGAATATCATCCAGGGGGCGGATATGAGCAGTTTTATGAAAACCGGACACACCCTGCGCAAGGTCTCCATTACAACGGAGTCAGTCAAAATGGCCATGCTGGTCTTTACGGTGCTCCCCATTTTCATGATCTATCCCTTTGCGCAAAAATACTTTATTCGCGGCATGATGGTCGGTTCCGTCAAGGAATAACGGCTTCGTGAGATAAAAAATGAAAGGAAGGAATCAAAATGAAACGGCAATTTTTACGCGCGGCGGCACTGCTGATGGCTCTCACGCTGCTCCTATGCGCTGGCGCGGGCTGCGCCAGCGGCGGAGAGAACGGCTCCAGCTCCAGCGCGGGGAGCTCCTCCGCGTCCAGCACCGGGACCTCCCCTGAGGCGGAGAACGGCCTTGTGGCCACTTACCCGGAATTCGCGAACCATGACGAGCTCAATATTACCTGGTTTGAGCAGGGCTGGACGGGACCCGAAGAGGGCAAGGACCTGATTGCCCCCAAAATTGAGGAGATCACCAACCTCAAGCTGGGCTATACGCCCATGACCACCCCCACGGACGATGAGTACACCCAGCAGCTGAACCTGATGATCGCGGGCGGGGAGATTCCCGAAGCCTTCTTTGGGGGCATTACGGCCTATACCCGGGAAATCTACCAGAAGCTGGGGGAATCCGGCCAGATTTGGGACATGACGGAGCTGGTGACAGAGGAGGACTATCCCAACCTCTATGCCCTTATCCACCCCGAGATGGAGCTGTACGCCACGGAGCAGGGGCAAAGCTGGTTCCTGCCCACCCAGACCGGCCGCGGCTATGAAAACCTCAACGAGCCGCCCCACGGCATTCATGTATCCACCGGCTATTTAGAGCAGCTGAACCTGGACTTCCCCACCACGGCCACGGAATTCTATGACTTTGTCTACCGCTCGGTCAACGAACTGGGGGCTAAGGGCCTGCTTTTTGGAGAGAATCTTGGCGGCGTCAACCAGCTGTACGAGATGTTCTTTCCCCACATAGGCTCCCACGACTCCTATGAGCTGCCCTTTGATGTGGACAACGGCTACAAGGTGTGCAATTACCAGTACTCCGACTCGAAGGAAATGATGGAGGCCGCAAAGTACATCTGGAAGTTTGCTTCAAACGGCCTGCTGGACCCGGAGGCGCTGACCCTGAAGACCACCCAGTATCAGGAGAAAGCCTCTTTGGGCGACTACGCGGCGGTAACCGGCGCCTGGTGGGAGATCGACACATTCAACGACGCCATCGGCCGCTACAACTACATTGCGCCTCCCCCCATGTACGCGTCGGAGGAGGTGAAGAAGGCAAGAGAGATCACCTGGACTGACTGGGTGGGCTGCTGGTCTTCCTTAATCATCAATAAAAGTGTGGACGAGCAGGTGGTAAAGCACCTGCTGGCAACCATGGACTGGCTGGCCACGGAAGAAGGCCAGCTTCTGGTGAACGCTGGCATTGAGGGCGAAACCTATGAGTTCCTGGAGGATGGCACCTATGCCTACACCGACCAATTCAAGGCCGATTCCAACGACCTAGACTGGAACTCCGCGGCGGCCTTTGGCGTATTCTACTACGCGCAGCTGGTGCAGAACGCTCCGGCCATCTCCGAGTTCCAAGAGACTCCCTCCGCTTTGATCCGCGAGGACAACAAACGCAGCTGGGACAGCCGCGCGGAGGAGCGGGCCAGATACGACCGGGAATGGGAGCCCACCTATGACTACTACTTCCTTAAGGGCGATAAGGAAAACGAGCTGATGCCCGCCATTAACGACGCCAGAACGGAGTTCTTGGCCAAAGTGGTCAGCGCCAAGTCCGAGGGCGAGGTGGAGCAGCTGGTCCACGAGTGGAACCAGACCTGCATCAACCTGGGGATTGAGCAGGTGGTGGAAGAGCGCCAGAACGCCATCAACGGAATCATCGAAAGAATGTCAAAATAAAGAGCCAATTCCTCCGTGTGTGCGGAGCCAGGCTCTTACGAAAGGGCGGGGGAGGCTCCCGCTCTTTCGTTCTATCAGAAAAGGAGAATACGGTATGAAGTTTGCCTATGCGGTTACGCTTAACGGAACGGAAATTTTGCAGGAATGCACCTATCACACCACAGAACTGCTGGAAAACGGCATGAAGCGCCTGACCTTTCCCAGAGGGCACTGCGATGGGGGGATGATCTCCCTGGAACTAATCTGCGACCAAGACCCGGAGAACGGGGTATACCGCTGCCGCCTGGAGGTGCGCAACGGCGGGGACAAGCCAGTGCGCGTAAGCCGCGCGGACGTGGGCGCGTCCTTTGACGCCCAGGCGCTGGACCTGCGCTATTTCCACTCGGACTGGGGCGCGGAGTACAGCCCGCGCAGCCATCGGGTCGAGCGGGAGTTTTCCTTCGGCTGTGTCTCCGGACGCTCCTGCAAGGGCTTCATCCCCTACGCGGAATGCGGCACGGAAGAGGGGTGCTGCGCCCTGGCCCTGGCCTGGTCTGGCAACTGGACCTGCACGGCCTTCCCCTGGGGGGAGTCCTACTGCGATTACCGGCCTTGGACCTATTGCTGCGTCATGGGCCTGACGGACGGCGCCTTTTTCCGGGACGTCCTGCCCGGGGAAAGCTTCACAACGCCGGAGGTCTATTTATCCCAGGCTGGGGACCGGGAGGAGGCCTGTCTGGCCCTGCGGCGGTACTATAAAAAGCACCTGAGCCCCCTATGCGAGGCGCTGTTTACGCCTATGCCCCTGGAATACAACACCTGGTGGCCCTATGAGGACCGGTTCATCAACGAGGAGGTCTTCCAGAAGAATGCGGAGATTGCCAAAAGCCTGGGCTTCCGGTACGCCATGATGGATGCCGGATGGTTCGGGGAGGAGACAGAAGGAAACACCTGGTACGAGAAGCGGGGAGACTGGGATAAGGTGAACCGGGAGCGCTTCCCCTCCGGCATGAAGGCCATGTGTGACAAGGCCAAGAGCATGGAAATCGCGCCCGGCATGTGGTGTGAGATTGAGGCGGTGGGCAGGGACGCGGACCTAAACAGAACCCATGAGGAAATCATCGCCAAGCGGGATGGCCGTTCTTTGGGCTATGTCTGTTTTGGAAGCAGGGCTGGCAGGGAATGGGCCATGAAAACGGTTGAGCGCATTCTGGGCGAATATGGGGCAAAGTGGATTAAGTTTGATTTTAACCTGGACCCAGGCTTTGGCTGTAACCGCGGCGACCATGAGCACGGCGCGGGAGACGGGCTGTACGCCCACTATATGGGCTATTACCGCTTCCTGGACGAGCTCCGGCAGAAGTACCCGGATGTGGTCATTGAGAACTGCGCTTCCGGGGGGCTGCGGGGAGACATTGGCATGATGTCCCACTGCGCGGTGGGCTTTCTCTCCGACCCGGACCACACGGAGTTCCACTTGCAGCTTTTCTGGGGGGCGCTGTCCTTTTTGCACCAATGCTGCCTGCTGCACTTCACTTGGTCAGAGGTGCTGCAGACCCATAACTGCGGCGTAGCCAGCCCGATTACAGAGGACACGCCCCGGTCAAAGGTTGACTATATGGTAAGGGCGGCGATGATGGGAATCCCGGGGTTCTCATACAGGCTGCCCCAGATGCCGGAATGGGTGCTGGAACGCTTTCGGGAGCTGGGCCGGTTCTATACGGAGCACGCCGCCGCCTTTATCCTAAAAGGGGACGCGTACCGCTTGACAGAACAGCCCCTCAGCGGGGGCCGGGGAGAGCGCTTCCCGGTGTTCCAGTTTACGGACCGCGAAAGCCGGGGGCTGGTATTCGCTTTCCGGCTGATTGGCGGGCCAGACTCCCAGCGCGTCCAGCTGAAGGGGCTGGACCCCTGCCGGGAGTACACGGTTTCCTGGCTGGACGCCGGTAAGGAGGAGAAACGAACGGGAGCGGAGCTGATGAAAGCGGGCGTTGCCTTCGAGGGCCTGCCGGAAGAGGGCTCTGAAATTGTGACGGTGTTTTGATTCAGCCCAGCGGCCAAAACCCCTATGGACAGAGTAGATCCGCCTCTATCTCTATTCCCATTTTGCGGCGAGGCCCAGCCCCGGTTTTCCTAACTTCTGTTTCGGTGAATAAAAACCGCCCTCCCCCTCTTGACTTCCTCTCTCAGCCCGGCTATAATAACCCGCAGAAGCCAAAGGCTTCCACATCACAGAGAAACGCAAAGGAGCAGTTTTGCTATGAAAAAACTTAGAATCGGCATCATTGGCACCGGCGGCATCTCCAACTCCCATGTGCGCGCTTACAAGCAGATGGAGGACGTGGAGATCGTGGCCGGGGCGGACATCATCCCCGGCAAAGCCCGGGAGGCCCTGGACCGCTGGGAGTTCCCAGAGGCCAATGCCTACGAGACCGCCGGGGAAATGCTGGAAAAGGAGCGGCTGGACGCGGTCAGCGTGTGTACATACAACTCCACCCACGCCGAGTGCGCCATTGCCGCCCTGGAGGCCGGCTGCCATGTGCTGCTGGAAAAGCCCATGACCGTCACCCTGGAGGACGCCCAGGAGCTGCGCCGGGTGGAAAAGAAGACCGGCAAAATCCTCACCATCGGCTTCCAGCCCCGGTATGACGGACGCATGAAGAAGATCAAAGAGATTGTCCAAAGCGGCAAGCTGGGCCAGGTCTACTATGTGCAGACCGGCGGCGGACGGCGGCGGGGCATTCCCGGCAGCACCTTCATTGAAAAGCGCTATGCCGGCGTGGGCGCTTTGGCGGACATTGGCTGCTATTCCCTGGATATGGTGCTCAACGCCCTGGGCTATCCCAAGCCCCTCACGGTCTCCGCGGTCAGCTACGACTTCTTCGGCAAAAACCCCAAGTACACGCCGCCCGAGGACGCGGCCCGCTTCTCTGTGGACGACTTCTGCGGCGCCTTCATCCGCCTGGAAGGAGGCATTACCCTGGACTTCCGCATGTCCTGGGCCATGCACATGGACACCACAGGCAGCACCATTTTCTTGGGCACAGACGCGGGCCTAAAGGTGGAGCCCGCCAATCCGGAGTCCCTGTGGGGCGGCGCTTGGGATGGCAGCTGCGGCAATGTGACCCTGTTCCACGATGCCTTCGGCGAGCCCACCAACACGCCCATTCCCCTGCACGACGCGAAGGAGGACCGCTTCTTCTTAAAGTGCCGCTCCTTTGTGGACGCGGTGGAGCAGGGCCTGCCCGCGCCCATTCCCACCAGCCAGATCATCTATAACCAGGCCATCATCGATGGGATCATCCGCTCTTGCCAGTGTGGACACGAGGTGGAGGTCCATGTGGAGGAGATCTAAGCCAGCGCCCTCCGTTCTATATTAAAAAGGATACGATAACGCGGCCGCGCCCGCCGCCCCAGAGCAGGGGAGGGGGGCGCGGTTTTGCGCACGCTCAATATATTTTGGAAAACGCCGGATTTCCGCCGCAAAGACGGGGGAATTGCCAACATCGCATACAGCAGGGAGAAAATTTTCCGGCAAGGGAATTAGCTTTACATCGGGCGCGCGGCTGGCGGTAGGAGGGCAGTGGCTGAAAGTTTCAAAAGTGAATCTTTCGTGTATGGTAAAATGCACAAAACCCTGTACCCGCTTTTGAAAAATGCGTAACATCTCTCAAATCAGGGGGATTCCTGGGCAAAAGGCTTGACATTTTGCGCCGGCAAGGGTATAATAAGATACAACATTTAGTGCTATTCGAGATTTTAACCCTTTTATATGCCATAGTGCTCTGCTGCTGGGCTAAAGTCTCCGGTTTGTGCGCAGGGAAAATGCAGGAATGTCACCCCTAAAATGCGAAAATAGAACCAAAGCTTGGTTGACCGCGGAGAGCGAAGCGCTCCCGCTTCAGCATATTTTATTAGCAGAAAGGACGAAAACCAACATGAACAAGACCACAAAGCGCGTTTTGGCGCTGATGCTGGCCGTGATGATGCTGGTATCCGCTCTGGCCGCCTGCGGCGACAACGCCGGCACCAGTTCGGACGCCAACACCAGCTCCAGCAGCGAGAGCACGCCCTCTTCCGAAGTGAGCTCGGAGCCTGGCGAGAGCTCTGAGGGAGAGGATGAGCCCGCCGGGACCGGCGCCTGGACCGCTCCGGAAGTGTTCGACATGAACGCTGAGGATTACAACCACGACGACGCCTCCAGCTACTATTATGATTATACTCTGGGTGATTTCTACAAGGAGTATGAGGTTGCCAAGGCTGAGAAGCTGGACGTGAACAAGCGCTACGTGATGGAGGCTTTGGCCGAGGCGAAGCTGCTGGCCGCCGCCGTTATGCTGCCCACCACCGCCAATGGCGGCAACTATGCCATCGGCCGTACCGCTCCCGGTTCTGTGACCACCAACTCCTGGGGCAACGACTCCGAGCGGCATCACAACATGATCGTCACCACCGAGCCCATCAAGACCGCGGACCGGGATCATCTGAAGCAGATGCTCACCGAGCTGCGCGGCACCCATACTTATGAGGCCGAGGCCCGTAAGTGGCTGACCGAGAACGGCTACACCCTGAAGGACAGCTATACCCAGGCCTTCACCAGCTTCCCCGTAAGCTGGGACCTGCTGTCCAGCTCCCGCACCACCGAGTCTTATCCCGTGGTTCCCACTTTCGACGGCCTGGTGGAGTATGACGGCGAGAACAACGAAAACCCCGCTCTGGCTGAGAGCTGGGATGTTTCTGAGGATGGCCTGACCTACACCTTCCACATCCGCAAGGGTGTAAAGTGGGTGGACTCTCAGGGCCGCGAGGTTGCCGATGTGAAGGCGGACGACTGGGTTGCCGGCCTGCAGCACGCGGTTGACTGCGGCGCTGGCCTGGGCGACCTGATGGATGGCGTCATCATGGGCCTGCATGACTACATCAGCGGCGAGACCAACGATTTCACCACCGTAGGCATCACCGCCTCCGATGACAACACCCTGGTGTACACCCTGGAGGAGCCCTGCACCTACTTCCTCTCTATGCTGCACTACAGCTGCGCTGTGCCCATGAGCCGTGACTACTACACCTCTCAGGGCGGCAAGTTCGGCGCTGACTTCGATCCCGAGGATCCCGCGTATGTCTATGGCTCCGACCCGGACCACATCGCTTACAACGGGCCTTACCTGATCACCAACGCCACCGAGCAGAACTCCATCAACTACGAGGCGAACCCCACCTACTGGAACGCCGACAACATCACCATTAAGAAGATCAACTGGCTCTATAACGACAACACCGACCCCACCAAGGCTTACAACGACATGAAGGCCGGCACCATTGACGCCACTGGTTTGAACACCTCCGCTGTGGAGGCCGCCAAGACCGACAAGGTAGAGGGCACCGACGCCACTTGGTTCGATACCTATCAGTATGTAACCAGCACCGGCATGACCTCTTATCAGGCGTTCCTCAACGTGATGCGTTCCACCTGGCACAATGACCGCGATGAGAACGAGGCCGTTTCTCCTCAGACTCCCGAGGATGCCGCCCGTACGCACATTGCCATGAACAACGTGCACTTCCGCCGCGCCCTGGTCACCTCTGTGGACCGCGTGTCCTGGAATGCCCAGACAGTTGGCGACACCCTGGCTCCGCTGTCCCTGCGCAACTCCTACACCCCCGGCACCTTCTGCCAGCTGACCGAGGACGTGACCATTGACGTGAACGGCGAGAGCATGACCTTCCCCGCTGGCACCGATTACGGCAAGATCCTGCAGGCTGGTCTGGACGCTGAGGGTTTCAAGATCACGGTGTACAAAGAGGATCCCTCCGCTGAGAACGGTGTGGGCACTGGCGATGGCTTCGATGGCTGGTATGACCCGGCTTATGCTCTCTCCGAGCTGAACATCGCCATTGAGGAGCTGGCTACCGCTGGCGTCACCGTGGACGAGAGCAATCCCATCCAGGTGGACCTGCCCTGCCCCACCTATGACACCAACCGCAACAACCAGAAGAACAGCATGAAGCAGAGCATTGAGAAGGCTCTGGAGGGCAAGGTTATCGTAAACCTGGTAAGCTGCGATAACTCCGATGCTTGGATGTACAGCGGCTACTGGACCGACTACGGCTATCAGGCCAACTACGAGCTGTTTGATCTGTCCGGCTGGGGCCCCGACTATCAGGATCCCTGCTCTTACCTGGACGCCATGCTGCCCGACTACTCTGGCTACATGGCCAAGTGTATCGGCCTGTTCTAAGCAAAGGCTCTAAACTAGTTTAGAGCTAAGGAAAAACAAGGTTTGTTTTTCCAATGCTTTTCCTGAGCGACCAATGAGAAGAAGCCGGGGCTCCCCGGTTGAGCATAGCGGCCCAACAGCCGCGTGGATGAGATGGGCAATGGAGCATTGTGCTCCTTGCCCACTCTCTCTATATAATATTAAAATGAGTTGATGATTTTATGGCAAAATATTTAATCAAGCGGCTTCTCCGTGGTCTTGCGTCTATTGTAGTGGTTGTGGCTATAGTTATGGTTCTCATTTACTCTCTGCTGGACCGCCAGGGGATCTTTGCTGCTGATACCACCTACACCAAGCTTAACAATAACGCGAAGACCATGTATATGTACCGCCAGTGGCAGAAATACGGCTATTTGGATTTTATAACCTACGCGGACTTCTTAAACGGCCTGGTCAAGTCTGGCGAGCTCACGGCAGAAGAGCGGGACAGCATGGGCATTGGCCGTACCGCCAGTGACGACAGCCCGGAAGTGGCCGCTCTTGTGGAGCGCTTTACCCAAGAATACGAGAGTCAGGGCTTCAAGGTGGTGCGCCTTAAGGCCGTGGTTGCCAAGCGCAAGCTGGCCACCGGCGGCCAGCAGCAGCTTTTCGCCACCCGGGACAGGCCCCTGATTGACCGGCTGATCAAGCACTTTACCGGCATCATTACAGTGGATAACATCCACTATGTGCCCGAGGACCGGGACATTGGTGAGCGCGGCCTTACCTTTACCACCCATGACCCAGTCTATGGGGGAGAGCAGTTTGCCCCGGCCATTATGGGCAATGGCACCAAGCACAAATACCTGCTCTATTTTGACCACCAGTTCCCATTCATTCACCAAAATCTGGTGAATGTCAATTTAGGCCTGTCCTATTCCATTGACACCGGCGTGGACGTGCTGCAAATTATGAACGTCACCCAGGGCTCCTATGTGCTGTCTCCCACAGTGTTCCCCACCGGTTTGAAAGAGAGCAGCGCCGATGACCTGCACTCCGCCACCTATATGGCGGACACCCGGCAGAGCTCCAAGGTGCTGGAAGAGCGCTTCACCGATGACTACACCGGCGTTGTCACGTTGAAGGGCGGCAAGTCTAAAATGGGATACTCCTTCTCCATCGGCATTCTGGCAACCTGTCTGGCCTATCTGCTGGGCGTGCCCCTGGGCATTATCATGGCCCGGCACAAGGACGGTTTGGTGGACAAAATCGGCACGTTCTACATTGTGTTCATCATCGCGGTGCCCTCTTTGTCCTACATCTTCCTGTTCAAGGCCATTGGCGGTTCCTTTGGCCTGCCAACCACCTTTGACGTGAACTCCAGCAACGCCCTCATGTACCTGTTGCCCATCATCTCCCTGGCCCTGCCTTCCATTGCCAACCTGATGAAATGGCTGCGCCGCTACATGGTGGACCAGATGAACTCGGACTATGTAAAGTTCGCCCGTTCCGGCGGCCTTTCTGAAAACGAGATTTTCTTCAAGCATATTTTGAAAAACGCGGCCATTCCCATCATCCACGGCATTCCCGGCGCGGTGCTCTTCTCCATGACCGGCGCGCTGATTACCGAGCGTGTGTACGTGGTGCCCGGCGTGGGCGACCTGCTGACCAGAGCCATTAATGCCCACGACAATGGCGTTATTGTGGGCGTTACCATGTTCTATGCCCTGCTGTCGGTGGTGTCCATTATTCTGGGTGACATTTTGATGTCGATGGTTGACCCGAGAATCTCGTTTTCCAACGAGTCACGTTAAGGAGGGTGGCAGTGATGAAACAAGAGACTGTAAATTTAAAGGCGCTGGGTGTGCCGGAGGAGGAGCTCTTCTCCCTGGTGACCCACAGCGACGTGGAATCGGAAAAGATTACCGCGCCCCGGTACTCCTATTGGCAGTCGGTGTTCCGGGTGTTCTTCAAGAAAAAAATCAACCTGATCGTCCTGGGGCTCTTGGCGGTGATTATTCTTTTCGCCTTTGTGTATCCCATGCTCATTGAGTACGACCGTTTTGCCAACCTGACGGACGCCACCGCCAAGCATTTGACCCCCACCGCGGCCATGGCCAAGTTTGGCAGCAGCATCCACTGGATTCTGGGCGCGGGCGCTTCCGGCGAACCCACCTTTGACGCGGTGTGGGTGGGCTCCAAAATCTCCATCTCCCTGGCCCTGACCTGCGCGCTCATTAACATGACCATCGGCATTTTGCTGGGGGCTGTATGGGGCTTCTCCAAAAAGGTGGACGTAATCATGATGGAGGTCTACAACATCGTGGCCAATGTGCCCTATATCCTGCTTATTTCCGTGCTGGTGATGATTCTTTCCGCCAGCTTCTGGACCATGGTGTTTGCTCTAACCGTCACCGGCTGGATCGGCGTGGCCTATTTCATCCGCACGCAGGTTATCATCATTCGGGACCGGGAGTATAACCTGGCCTCCCGCTGCCTGGGCACGCCCATCACCCGCATTGCCCTGCGGAACATTCTGCCCTTTATGACTTCCGTTATCGTGACTTTGGCCGCCACGGAAATTCCCTCCTATATTTCCTATGAGGTGTTTCTGGCCTACATCGGCATCGGCCTGTCCGACATGTCTTTGGGCAAGCTGATTTCCGAGGCTCAGTCCGCCATGATGACCAATGGCTGGCAGTTCGAGTTCTGGAGCCCGGTGGTGGTAGCGTCCACCGTGGCGGTGGTGTTGTACGTGGTCGGCCAAAACCTGGGCGACGCGTCCGACCCCAGGACCCACATGTAAGGGGAGGCGCAGTATGGAAGACAAAAAAGTATTGCTTTCGATTAAAGACCTGGAGGTCAAATTCCGGGTGCGCGGGCGCATCCTCACCGCCATCCGGGGCATCTCCCTGGATATCTATGAAAACGAGTCCATTGCCATTGTGGGCGAGTCCGGCTCGGGCAAGTCCGTGTTCACCAAAACCTTTGCCGGCATGCTGGACTCCAACGGCTTTATTGACAAGGGCAGCATCATTTTTAACGACAGCGAGCTGGCCGATACCCATGTGCCCCTGGGCCGGGTGGCCCGCCAGACCTTGGAAAACGTGCGCAAAAAATTGGACGCCTTCGCTAAGCTGGAGCCCGGCGCGGCTACCTTCCGCCAGATGAAGGAGCTGGAAAGCCAGCGCCGCCGGAAGATGTCTGTCAGCGACGAGGAGCGGGCCGGGCATGAGGCGCACCTTAAGGAGCTGCGCTTCAAGCGGGCCGAGGCTTTTAACCTAAGGCAGACCATGGAGAATTCCTCCTCCAAAGCCAAGGCCCTGGGCCGGGAGATTAAGGGGCTGGACAACCAGATTAAGCGGGCCGAAGAAGCTTTTGAGACCCGCATTAAGTCCAACGCCGCCGCTGTTAAAAACGATGCCGCCTACAATGCCTCCTACAACAAGCAGATGGAGGCCCTCAAGGCTCAGTATGCCAAGGAAACCGCCCGTCCGGCCAGTGAGCAGGCCAAAAAGCGCAATGAGATTCTGGCAAAGGAGATTTACCTCTCCGTGGGCCGCTACCCCTTCCACAAGCGGGTAATGCTGATTGAAAAGCTGCTCAAGGAGGTCAAAAAGGCCATGGAGCTGGGGGTTGACCCCATGGATGACGCGGTGTTTGATAAGGTGGTTTTCCGTGTGCGCTACCTGGATGAGACTCCCGAGGCTCTCCACGGCACCTGCACCCTGAATCTGGCGAAGGTAAAATTCGCCGGCGACTGGGGGCAGATTCGCGGCCGCCGCATTGCCACCGTGTTCCAGGACCCCATGACCTCTCTGAACCCCATTATTACCATTGGCAAGCAGATCACCTCTATCATTCTCAAGCATCAGAACTGCTCGGAGGTGGAGGCCCGCGCCCGGGCGGTGGAGCTCATGCACAAGGTGGGCATTCCCAACGCCGAGGCCCGGTTTGACGACTATCCCTTCCAGTACTCCGGCGGCATGCGCCAGCGCATTGTCATTGCCATTGCCCTCTCCTGCCAGCCGAAAATTTTGATCTGCGACGAGCCCACCACGGCTCTGGATGTGACCATCCAGGCCCAGATCATCAAGCTTTTGAAGGATCTGCAAAAAGAGTTTGGCTACACCATTGTCTTCATCACCCACGACTTGGGCGTGGTGGCCAATGTGGCCGACCGGGTTGCCGTGCTGTATGCCGGTCAGGTGGTGGAGCTGGGCCAGGTAGAGGAGGTCTTCTACGATCCCCGCCACCCCTATACCTGGGCGCTGCTGTCCTCGCTGCCTCAGCTGGCCCAGCGCAACACCAAGCTCTATTCCATCACCGGCACGCCGCCCTCGCTGTATAACCAGATCACCGGCGACCCCTTCGCCCCCCGGAACCCCTACTGCCTCAAGCTGGACACCCTGCTGGAGCCGCCTATGTTCCCGGTGACGGAGACCCATTTTGCCAAGACCTGGCTGCTGGACCCCCGAGCCCCTCATATTGAAAAGCCCGAGGCCATCCAGGACATCCACGAAAAGCTGATCAAAGCGTTCAATATATAGGAGGGCCCGCGTATGCTTACTACCACGAAAACGGAAACCGGCGCCAAGGCGCGCCATTTGCCGCAGCACGGTCCCGTAGACAAAAATGGCCGGGAGGTCCTTCTGTCCATCCGCAATGTGGACATCACCTTCGGCAAGGGGGAAAACGCCGTCAAAGCGGTGAAAAACGCCTCCTTTGACATCTATAAGGGCGAGACCTTCTCTCTGGTGGGCGAGTCCGGCTCGGGCAAAACCACCATTGGCCGGGCGGTGATTCGGGTGAATCCCTGCGCTGCCGGCGAAATTCTCTACAAGGGCGTGCCCATCTCCGGCAAAATTCCCCGGTCCCTGGACCGGGAGGTCATTCGCAACATTCAGATGGTCTTCCAGGATCCGGCCGCGTCCCTAAACGAGCGGGCCACGGTGGATTACATCGTATCCGAGGGCCTCTACAACTTCCATCTGTTCAAGAACGAGGCGGACCGGGTGGAAAAGGTGAAAAACATGATCACCGAGGTGGGCCTGCTGCCCGAGCACCTGACCCGCTACCCCCACGAGTTTTCCGGCGGACAGCGCCAGCGCATCGGCCTGGCCCGGGCCATGGTTATGGAGCCGGAGCTGGTGGTGGCCGACGAGCCCATCTCCGCGCTGGATGTGTCCATCCGCGCCCAAGTGCTGAATCTGCTGAAAAAGTTCCAGGAAGAGCGGGACGTAACCTACCTGTTCATTGCCCATGACCTCTCCATTGTGCGGTTTATTTCGGACCGCATTGGCGTTATTTACAAGGGCGACATTGTAGAGGTTGCCGAGGCGGAGGAGCTGTTCAACTTCCCGCTGCATCCCTACACCCGGTCCCTGATCTCCGCCATTCCCATTCCGGACCCCCAGTTGGAGAAAAACAAGGTGCTCTTTACCTACGACCCCTCTGTTCACGACTACAGCCAGGAGACGCCCCAGCTGGCGGACATTGGCCACGACCATTTTGTCTATGGCAGCAAGAAGGAGATTGAGGAGTACCGGGCCATCCGGGAAAAGGGTGTGCCCATGAAGTCCATTACCATTCGGGACCCCAACGAGCCGGAGGCGCCCGCCCAGGAGGAGGAAGCGCCGGTGGACGCCAGCGGCATCCTCAACACGCCGGTGCACGACACCGGAAACATCTGGTACCTAGTGCTCTCCCTGCTGCTGCCCATCATCGGCATTTTGGCGGCGGTGATTTTCCGCAAGAACAACTATATCCGAAACTACAAGGCCTGCAAAAAGGGAGCGCTGATCGGCTTCGGCATTCTAGGCGCGATTATCGCCCTGTTCCTCATCTTCCTGCTGCTGGCGGTTATTCTGTAAATGGGACGCACAGCGCGAGACCGGCGGCCGCCCACGCCCAAGCCCGTGGAGCGCGTCCAGATGGACGAGCGGCACTTTTCCCGCCGCATGATTGCTTTTCTCCTGTGCTTGGCGGTGGCCGTGGCCGCTTTGGGCTATGGCGTGTACAGCTGGCTTAACACAGAACCGGGCTGGGTCACCATTGAGGCCCGGGGCGGCTGCGGGCCGGAGTTCACCTTCCGCTACCTGTTTACTCAGGGGGGCATGGAGGACACCGACCGGCACCGGACCCTGCGGAATCTCTTCGACCGGCTGACCATTCAGGCCTACCGGCAGTTCAGCCCAGCGGAGGTGCTGGAGGAGGGGACCAATCTTCAGTACATTAACGCCCATCCCAACCAAAATGTGCAGGTGGAGCCTGTGCTGTACCAAGCCTTTGAGCAGGCCCAGGCCTATGAGGACCGCTCGGTCTACTTGGGTCCCCTTTACGGCCTATATACGGATCTGGCGTATAGTCAGGACGATGGAGAGGCCAGGGGCTACGACCCCTATGAAAGCCCGGAGCAGGCGGCCTTTTGCCAGACCGTGGCAGATTTTGCCCGGGACCCGGCGGCGGTGAACGTGAAGCTGCTGGGAGACAATACCCTGCGCTTAGAGGTCTCTCCGGCCTATTTGAGCTATGCCCAGGACCAGGGAGTCGAGACCTTTCTGGACTTTGGCTGGCAGCGAAACGCCTATATCATCGACTATTTTGCCAAGGAGCTGGCCAGCCAGGGCTTTACCAGCGGCGTGCTGACCAGCACCGATGGTTTCAGCCGCAGCCTGTTCGCCGGGGCGGAGCCTTCTCTTTACAGCCTGTACACTTGGCATGAGGAAGGCCGGGCCGTTGTGGCCGGGCAGGTTCAGCTGGACCAGATTGGCGGCGCGGCGGATTTTCGCGCTTTCCCCATGCCCGGCCAGGAGGGACGCTGCTATGTGCGGGAGGATGGTCAAATCCGGCATCCCTATGTGGACCCGGAAGACGGCCTCTGCCGGGCCGCGGTACCGGCGCTGGTGCTCTATGCGCCAGATAAAACCTGCGTCCAGCTGATGGAGCAGGGCCGGCGGCTGTTTATTGCGCAAAACCTGGACCGGACCGCCCTGGCCGCCTTGACTGGGGAGGGGATTTACGCCCTGGCCGTGGAAAACGGAACGCTTTTGCATTCCGACCCGGCGGCGGAGGTTCAAGAGCTGTACTCCGGCTATGAGGCGCAAGCGCTTCCTTATAGTAAACGCACTTGAAAATCGGTATTTACCGATTTTCAAGCAGGGCGGCGCGGGCGTGCCCGTGCCGCCAGGTTCAAAAGAGGTGATACCTCTTTTGAACTGCGTTAACTATACCGGCCAAAGAAACAAAAAAACCCGGCGTGGCAGAAACCGCGCCGGGTTTTTGATGTATGAAGTACAAAAGAACACCGCGGGCAGCGAAGCCCGCGGCGTTTCTTGTATGAGGGGAGCCTTACTCCTCTCTGCCATCCCAGCAGTAGGTGCACAGCTTGCACTTGGGTATGCCCACCGATTCCACCATATCGTCCAACCGGTGGTAGCGCAGGCTGGTAAAGTTCATCAGCTCACCAATGCGCTTCACCATGGCGTTGTACTCAGCGGTTTCCGGGTCGCTGTAACGGTCCAGGTTATCCGGGCTGCTGGAACCCTCAAACCCGGCGATAACCCGCCGGGAGATCAGGTCGTCCTGGGAGGCGGAGCGGGAAAAGTTCAAATATTTGCAGCTAAACAGCGGCGGGGGAGAGGCCGGGCGCACATGGACTTCCCTGGCGCCGCTGCGGTAAAGGAAGTCCGTGGTTTCCCGCAGCTGGGTTCCCCGAACAATAGAGTCGTCAATCAGCAGCAAGCTGTGGTCTTCGATGAGCCCGTGCACGGGAATCAGCTTCATGTGGGCAATCAAGTTCCGCTGGCTCTGGATGGAGGGCATAAAGGACCGGGGCCAGGTAGGAGTATACTTAATAAAGGGCCGGGAGAAGGGAATGCCCGAGGCGTTGGCATAGCCCACCGCATGGGCGGTGCCAGAGTCGGGAACGCCTGCCACAGTGTCCGGACCGGTTCCGGCAAAATGGTCCCGCTTGGCCAGCAGGGCTCCGCAGTGGTACCGCATTTCCTCCACGCTGACGCCCTCATAGGAGGAGGAAGGATAGCCGTAATACACCCACAAAAAGGTGCAAATTTTCATATCCTTCCCTGGCGCGGCCAAAGTTTTGGCTCCTTCCGGGGTGACCGCCACAATCTCCCCCGGGCCCAGCTCCCGCAGGGTGGTGTAGCCCAGGTTTAGGTAGGCAAAGCTCTCAAAGGAGACGCAAAAAGCGCCTTCTTTGCTGCCAATGGCAATGGGCGTGCGGCCCAGCCGGTCCCGGGCGGCCAGAATGCCCCGGGGGGTCAGCAACAAAATGGACATGGAGCCCTCAATTTGGGCCTGGGCATACTGGATGCCTTCAATCAGATTGTCCCGCTGGTTAATCAGCGCGGCCACCAGCTCCGTGGCGTTCACATCCCCGCCAGACATCTCCATAAAGTGGGGATGCCCAGAGGCAAAGAGGCTGTCCAGCAGTTGGTCGGTGTTGTTGATTTTCCCCACAGTGACAATGGCGTAGGCCCCGTGGTGGGAGCGCACAATCAGGGGTTGAGGCTCATAGTCCGAGATGCAGCCAATGCCCAAACGCCCCCGCATGGTGGAAACATCCTTGTCAAATTTGGTGCGGAAGGGCGAGTTTTCGATGTTGTGGATGGCCCGGTCAAAGCCATCCTCCTGGTTGTAAACCGCCATGCCCGCCCGGCGCGTGCCCAGGTGAGAGTGGTAGTCCGTGCCGAAGAAGAGATCGAAAACGCAGTCTTCCTTTGAAGCGACTCCAAAAAATCCGCCCATACTGATTCTGTCCGCCTTCCATATCAATGTTGTCGTGAGAGAGCATCCCAACATCCGCGCTGTATGCGGTTTTTTCGAACCTCATTTCTCGTGGTTGGATGTGGGAGCAGCAAAACCCTCCCATGCGCTCTGCGTACATTATAGCACATCGCGTGGGGATAAGCCATTGGAAAAATGCAAAAACTCTCTTGACGGGAGCGGGGCATTTTTTGTATGGGCCGGTCCTCAGCCCAACCGCCCGGCCTCCTTGGCCTCTTCCGCGGTGCAGGGCTCCGGCCCATAGCGGGCCTTCTCATAAAGCTCATGCAGGCGATGCTCCCCCAGGCCGGCCCAGGCCTCCACCTCGGCGGGGGTGAGCGTCTCCTGGGGAGGCTCTTTGGCAGCGCTCAGCACGGCCCGCCGGTACCGCCGCCGCACAGCGGCATTGGGGGAGCGGTCCCAAAGGGCGGGGCGCCTGCGTACAGCCCGCACCACCGCGTCCTGGTCCCGGTCCTCCTTGGTCAAACGCTGCACCAGGTCCCGGCTGTCGCTGTAGCTCCGGGAGAAATCTCGAAAAAAGTGCACCACGCCTAAAACCACCACAGACAGGGTTCCCAGACCGACCAGCCCGAAAAAGAGATAGGACACCGCCGGGGGAATCTGCCAGGAAGGGCCGCCCAGCTCATCCAAAAAATTGAGAGGCTGTTCCTGGTTCACGCCAACTGGCGAGCGCGCCTCATCCAGTTGAGCCTGTCCGCCTCTGGGGGGAGTGTGCTGCGGAAGCTGAATCCGCACCCCGCCTGAAGAGGAAAAAGCCGACGGAAGCAGCAGAACCGCCCCCGCCAACACCACCGCGGCCACCGCCGCTCCGGCAATGCGCTGAATGCGCCGGACGGGAAGATTGCGCATGTCCTTGTTCAGGGTCAGGTAATGATCCACCCGGCTTAGGCCGTGAAAGCCCAGGCATACCAGCAAGTACAGCACAGCTCCCACCAGGGAGAGCCTCTGCAGCCCGTTCAGCCCAGCCACGGCGCTGGCCAGAAAAGCCGCCGCGAATACGCCTAAAACCGGGTAAGCGGGCCGGTCGAAAAAGGAGGTAATGGGCCCCTCATCCTCTTCCTGCATGCGGACCCGCACCCGGAACAGGCACATCAGGGCCATCAAAGCCGCGCCGCCCCAATGGCCCACCAGCAGCCAGGCGAGTCCGCACAGCCCCAGGGCGGCCAGCAAAAACTGCCACAGGGCTTTCAAGCCCTTGATGGCGTAATAGCACAGGGCCGTGGGAATGGCGAACAGCAGCCCCCGCAGGAAAACCTCCTCCGGAGCCTTGCCCACAGAAAGGCCTGTCATAGGGAGCAGGGCAAAAACCGCCGCAAAGACCATGGCCGCGGCCAGCCCGCAATGCAGCCGCGCCAGCCCACGCAGAAGCAGCTGGCGGGGGGGCAGCGCCAGAATAAAGTTGAAATGTTTCACAGGTTTCACCTCAAAATTCCATCCAGACCGGCTCAATGTTGGAAAACTGCAGCAGTTCTTCCCGGCCTTTTTCCGAAGTGCCCAGGCCGCAGGGAATCACCCGAAGCCCATGGCCCCGGCCCAAAGCCTGAGAGAAGGCCTCGCCCAATTGGTCCCGCTGGTTTCGGGAGACCAGCACCAGCAGATCCTCCGCGTCCAGCCCCTGGGGCAGAAAATCGCACACAGGGGGCAGGCCGGCGCCCAACTGCAAGCAGGCCAGCTTTTTCTTGAGAAACAGGGTGCTTCCCGCGCCGGAGACCCCTTCCAGCTTCCAGTCTCCGCCGGTGCGCACATCGCCGCCGTTGCTGTAAAGGCTTAACTCAATGCCCTCGGCCAGCAGCCGCTCCGCCAGAGAGCAGGCCACCCGCACCCCAGCCTCGGCAAGAAAGTCCCCTTGCAGGCCGCCGCCCTCCATGTCAATGGCCAGCACCACCCGCTGGGAGAGGGTGGACTCATGGAGGTTGGTGAGCAGCCGGCCCGCCCGGGCCGTGGCCTTCCAGTTGATGTACTTCATGGGGTCGCCCCGGGCATATTCCCGCAGCCCGCCAAACTCGAAGGGGTCGTCGCAGACCCGCTTCCGGCTGAGCACCGCGCCCATAATTTTCGAATAGGGAATCTGAATCTGGCCGGTAGGCACAGGCCGGGGCAGTACGTAGAATTCGGTGTTCTGTGGGCGGCTGGAAATGTATTTCCGCGTCAAAAGCAGATCCCGCGCGGTAAGGCCCGCCTCATTGATGCGGAAATAGCCCCGCCCAGCGCAGTTGAAGTCCAGGGTGCGGGTGATTTTTTGCCGCATAGCCGCCGCAAACACATCCCGGCGGTAAGTCTGGTCGCTGAGGGAGGCGTTATCTCCCGCGCCAAATTGCAGCCGCCGGTCCATATGGAAGCTGATCTCCAACACAGGCAGAGGCAGCAGCTTGTTGTTGGTGATAACCTCCAGCAGGGCGGAGTCCTGGTCCTCCACCGCGTAATCTTGGGTAAAGCTGATTTTACAGTCCAGTCCGGTTTCCCAGAAGCGGTTGTACAGCCGGGGCAAAACCCAGAGGGCCAGTCCCAGCAGTCCCGCGCAAAGCAGCAGCGCCGTCAACGGGACCACTCCTCGGTGGGCACGGGCACGCTGCCCAGCAGCCCCTCCGCCGCCTGGACCTGGGGCGCCGTGCCGCCCATGCCGGTGACAGACAGCCGGTGGGCCAGCACCGGCACGCCCACCGCCTTCACGTCCTCGGGGGTCACAAACTCCCGGCCCTGAACCAGCGCATAGGCCTGGCTGGCCCGCAGCATAGCCAGGGTGCCCCGGGGGCTGATGCCCAGCTCAATGCCCTTGCGTCCCCGGGAGGCCTGGGAGATGGCGGCAATGTAGTCCAGCAGCACGGGATGCACAAAGAGCTTCCGCGCCTTCTGCCGCAGGGCCAGAACCTCCTCCTTGCCGCAGACCGGAGCCAATTCCTCCAAGGGCTCCGCATCCATAAAGCGGTTTAGAATGGCCACCTCCTGGCTCTGGCTGGGCGGGGCCATGGAGACGCGCATCAAAAACCGGTCCAGCTGGGCCTCGGGCAGGGGGTAGGTTCCCAGGGTCTCCACCGGGTTCTGGGTGGCGATGACGAAGAAGGGGGGAGGCAGCTTCCGGGTGACGCCATCCACCGTAACCTGTCCCTCGGCCATGCACTCCAGCAGGCTGGACTGCGTCCGGGGCGTGGCCCGGTTAATCTCATCGGCCAACAGAATGTTGCAGAACACCGGCCCGGAGTTAAACACAAACTCGCCCTTCTGCTGGTGGAAAAAGTTGAGGCCCGTTACGTCTGTGGGCAGCAGGTCCGGGGTGAACTGTACCCGGCCGAAGTCCGCGTCCAGAGACTTTGCCAAGGCCCGGGCCATCACGGTTTTGCCCATGCCGGGCACGTCCTCCAGCAGCACATGGCCCCCGGCCAGCAGGGCGGCCAGCAGCAGGCTGGTTACGCGCTCCTGGCCCACCAGCACCTTGGCGATGTTATCCTTTACCGCTTGCAAACAATTTTCCATAGGGGGATTCCTTCCTTCGCTATTTGATCAAATTCCGAACAGCGGCGATGTTTTCCCGCTCCACTTCCGAGAGCCGCCGGGTCTTGGCCCGCAGCTCTTCCCGGCGGGGCAGCTGGGCATAGGCCCGCTCAATGGCCCCCATCAGCCAGTCCCCGGTCAGGTCTTTTAGATCCACGCATTCCCCATAGCCCAGGTACCGCAGGTAGGACCCGATTTTGGGGTCGTAGCTGACCCCCACCAGAGGCGTGCCGCTGAGAGAGGAGAAGATCAGCCCGTGCAGCCGCATGGAGACCGCCACGCTCATGTGGCTTAAAATAGAGATAAGCAGCTCTGGCGAGGATACCCGGTCCAGAATCCGCCCGGGGAGCTCCATGTGTTCCAGCACCAGCTTGGCGGCCTGCTCGTCCTGGAAGGGGTTGATGGAGATGAACACCGGTTCCAGCCCATACCGGGTTCGGGCCTCTTCCGCGCAGCGGGCCAGCACCGGGGCCTTTTCTCCAAAGCCCGGCCAGCTGCGCAGCAAAAAGCAGATATACTTCCCCTTGGGGTCCAGCCCCTGAGACTGGAGAAACCGTTCCGTCTCCTGGGCTCCCGCCGGAGGCAGCACCAAAGCGGGGTCCGAACTCAGCCGGATTTGCGGCCCGGACACGCCGTAGCCGGTGAGCTCCCGCAGGGAATCCGGCTCCCGCAGGGTGATCATGTCCACGGAGCTGTCCAGCACCCGGCGCACCAGGTTAACGTTTTTCTTTCCCGCCACGGGTCCAATGCCGCAGCCGTACATATCCACCTGGTTGCCCAAAAACTTGGCGGCCCGCAGGGTCATCAGGTAGTACCACAGGCTCCGGTGGCTGGTGGCGTTCTGGATGAGCGTGCCGCCCCCGTTGATGTAGAGCCGGGAGCGGTGCATGGCCCGCAGAATCTTGGGCAGGTTGAAGGTGTAAACAGAGTTGACCCGGTAACGCTTTTTAATGCTTTGGGGGCTTTTGGCCAGCACGGTGATGGGAATAAACCGGTCCAGCTCCCGCACCGAGTGGATGATGGATTTTAAAATGGCCTCATCCCCGGCGTTCCCATGGCCATAGGCCCCGCAAATCACCACGCCGTCCCGCTTATGGGTGAGCTGCCGGGCCTCCCGCTGCAAAATGTTGTTGTAAATCTCCATCTGCCGCTCCACCATGCTGTCAATGGACAGCTCCCGGCTGGCCTTTTCATAGAGGCGGTTGCCCATCTCCCGCCGTTTTTCCGGGTCCTGGGCCAGCTCGGCCAGCAGCTCCGCCAGCCGGTCCACGTCCTGGGGGGTGAAGAGCAGCCCGGTATCCCCGTCCTTAATCAGCGCGGGGATGCCTCCCACGTGGGTGGAGATAACCGCCTTGCGCATGCGGGCGGCCTCGGTGAGCACATAGGGAAAGCCCTCGGAAAGGGAGGTGATGAGGGAGAGGTCAATGGCGTTGTAAAAGGAGTTGATGTCCTTAAGCCAGCCCGTAAAGCACACGGCGTCCTCCAGGCCCAGCTGCCGGGTAAGCTGCTCCAGCTTTTCCCGGTCCTCCCCGTCCCCGGCAATGGCCAGCTTCAGGTTGGGCAGGGCCGTCCGGGCCTTTTTCATGGCCTTCAGCAGGGTGGGAATATCCTTTACCGGGGTGAGCCTTCCCACAATGCCCGCAATCACATCGCCGGGGGCGTAAGGGAAGCCAATGGAGCGCAGGAACTCTTCTTTGGGCAAATAGCTGATGGGCGTTTTAAAGTCAATGCCATTGTAAATGGTCTCAATGCGGTCCGCCGGAAACTTCCGCTCAATGAGAATTTCCGAGATATTGTCGCACACGCCGATGTAGTAGTTCACCCGCCGCAGAGCCACCAGATTGGTGGTGCCATAGCTCAGCCGGGCCACAGGGCGGCCCAGGTAGTCCAGGCGGTAGTCGCTGTGCACGGTGGTGACCACCGGGGCGTTAACGAACTTTTTCAGCAGGTTGCCCATCAGGTTGCCCCGGGCGCCGTGGCAGTGGATGATATCAATTTTCTGCCCAGCCACCTGCTTTTTCAGCTCCGCCAAGCCCCGAATGGGGTCGCCGGTTTCAATGACGTGAATGGGGATGCCCATTTTCTCCGCGTCGGCGGAAAAATCTCCCTTGCGGAAGCAGAAGAGCTGGGCGTCGATAAAGCGGTTCAGCTCCTTAAGCAGGTTGAGCACATGGGTCTTGGCCCCGCCGGTGTCGCCGCCGCCAATCAGATGGATCACTCGCATAGTCATCATTCCTTTGCAGTTTGTGGGCGGCCCAGCTTTTGGAAGGGCTCCAAAAACCATACCTCCCGAACCTGGAAGTCCCGGCCGTTTAAATACTCCAGCGCCCCCGCCGGGCTGGCGAACCGAAACCCCAGCCGGTAAGCGCACAGGGCCTGATAGGGAAAATCCCCTTTGCTCCGGGCGGTTTTTCCATATTTACCGTCCCCGGCCAGCGGGTGGCCGATGGAGGCCAGATGGGCCCGGATCTGGTGGGTGCGGCCGGTCAGCAGCTCCACCTCCAGCAAAGAGAGGTCCCCCCGCTCTTCCAGCACCCGGTAGCGGGTCTCAATGGTCTTGGCTCCCGGGCAGGAGGTTTTGCGCACATAGACCCGGTTTTTCTTTTCGTCCTTAAAGAGGTAGCCCCGCAGGTCCCCGGCCTTTTGCTCCAAGCGTCCCCGGGCCAGGCAGAGGTAGAGCTTTTCCAGCTCCCGGTCCTTTACCTTCTGGTTCAGCACCCGCAGGGCTTCGGCGTTTTTCGCCGCCATTACAATGCCGCTGGTGTTCCGGTCGATGCGGTTTACCAAAGCCGGAGCAAAGGCGTTCTCCTCCTGGGGCCGGTACTCGCCCTTATCATACAGGTAATGCTGCACCCGGGCGATCAGGGAATCGAAGTGGTAGTTCTCGTCCGGGTGGACGATGAGTCCGGGCTTTTTATCCAGCAGCAGGATGTTTTCATCCTCATACACAATGTTCAGTTTGGCGGGGGCTTTTAGGAAGTCGTATTCCCGCGGGGCCTGCCGGAAAAATTCCTCCTGCCAGTAAAGGCTCAGCCGGTCCCCGGCCCGCAGGCGGGACTCCGGCCTGCACCGGGCCCCGTTGAGCTTTACATCCTTTTGGCGGATGCACTTATACAGCACCGCCTGGGGCAAATTGGGAAAGGCTTTGGTCAAGAACTTGTCCAGCCGCTGCCCGCCGTCGTTTTCTCCAATTGTCAGTTCCTTGCGGGGCATGGCCTCACCGTCCTTTCCGCTTAAAGCTGAACAGTACCTGGGGCAGAGAGAGCACAAAGCCAATGCCCAGGGCAATGGCCACGGCAATCTTGATGGTCTCCAAACCCTTATCCAGGGCCTGGGCGTTGCTGCCCATAAAGAAGTAGTAGCCGGTATAGTAGATGCCCGCGCCGGGCACCAGAGGGAAGATGCCGCAAATCAAAAACACCGTCACCGGTGCCTTGCGGGCAAAGGAGAACATTCGCGAGAGCGCGGTCAGAGCCAGCGTGGCCAAAAAGGAGGCCGCCACCACACCGCCGCCCAGTCCCATGGACAGCAGATACACCAGCCACCCGGCCCCGCCCGTGAGGCCGGTGTAAAGCAGCTCCCGCCGGGGTGTGTGGAAGATGACCGCAAAGGCAATGGTGGAGGCAAAGGCCACCGCTGTCTGCAGCAGCAGATGGAGCGGCGAAAGCTCGTTCATAGCAACGCACCTCCCGTCAGGGTGGAGAGGACCTTGACCACAAACCCCACGCCCACGGCAATGCAGCCGCCCACCAAAAAGGCGTCCAGCATGCGGATGGCCCCGCTCAGGTAGTCTCCATGGAAGAAGTCCCGGATGGAGGTGGTCAGGGCCACGCCTGGCACCAGGCGGATGATGGAGCCGATGATGATTTTATCCATATTATGCCCCAGGCCGCAGAGAAACAGAACCCCGCCGCACAGGGTTACCAAAGCGCTGGCGGAAAGATTGGTCAAAAACTTGGACATGCCCCGCTTGCCGGCAAAATATAGGTAGCACTCCAGAGCCAGCCCGCAGAAGAAGGCCACAAAAGCGTCGAAGGGACTGCCGCCGAACAAATAGCTGAAGGCGGCGCTGCCCACGGCGCAGCCCAGCACCGCCAGGGGCAGGGGAGAGTAGGGCAGAGTCTCAATGGAGTCCAGCTGGGCAAAGGCCTCCGCCACGGTATGTTCCCCCTGGGCGATCTCCCGGGAGAGCTGGTTCACCGCGCAGATGCGCCCCAGATGCGTGCTGGTGCTGGGCACATGCTTGAGCTTGGCGGCATGCTCCACCCCGGCCTCGGTGCCGGTGACAAAAATGGCGTTGGTGAGCACATAGACGTTAAAGCTTTCTACCTGATAGGACTGAACCACCCGCTCCATGGTCTCCTGGACCCGGGAAATCTCCGCGCCGTTTTCCAGCAGGGCCTGGCCCATGCGGAAGGACAGCTCCAGAGCGCTGTCGGTTTGGGGCATCAAAATCATCATCCTTTCGCGAATGTGGCGGGGCAAAGGAACCGGCCCGCTCCGGACTGATCAAAGGCTCCCGCGCCCCTTCGCGCTGCCGTTCTTTCCTTTCAGCAGCAGAAAGGCCTCCTGATAGGCCCACAGCTCCCCGTCTTCCAGGTAAGCCTCCAGCTGGGGACGCAGGTCCCACAGCAGCTGGACGGCCTTGGGGGCCAGACGGGTTCCAGCTTCGGCCCGCACCCGCTCCAGGGCCTGCTCCAGAGTCATAGGCTGGTTGAAGAGGAAAATCCGGTCCTCGATCAGCCGCACAAAGTGGGCGGCCGCGCTGATTAGGTCGGTCATGGCGGGGCAGGGGTCCTGAGCCCGGTCGTACCCGGCCGGGTAGCCGGTTTTCCCGTCATAGCTCCGGTGATGCCCCAGGGCCGCGTGGACATAGGGCTGGGTGGAAGAGCTGCGGGAGAGCAGCTCCACGCCCGCGTCCACATGAAATTGGTAGAGCTCCCGCTCTTCTTCCAGCCAGCTGCGGCCCAGGCGGCGCAGCAGGTTGTTAAAGTTGAACACGCCCACATTGTGCAAAAGCCCGCCCTCTATGGCAAAGCGCTGCAGTTCCGCCCGATGCTCCTGCAGAGCGGCGGGAGTCGGGCAGTCCAGGGCGCCCAGCAGGTAGGCGGGGTCTGTGTCCAGGACCCGTTCCACCAGCATGCGGGCCACCTCGCCGGTCATGCGGGAGGCCACAAACACATCCAGGTTCCGGCAGACCACCAGGTCCAGCAAAAAGCCTTTTTCCTGTATGCCGTCCGGGTACTCGATAAAGGACTGCAGGCAGCCCAGCAGCCGCTGCATGGTCAGCTCACTGAGCAGGTTATCCGGCATGCCCCGCACATAGGCGGACATCCGGCGGTACATCAGGCCCAGCACTTCCTTCTTTTTGGCTTGAAATTCCGGGTTTTCCTCAATGTACACCGCGTACAGGGCGGGCAGGAACATATTCTGATACAGCCCCCCGTCCGAGTAATCCTCCTCGTCCCGGTCCATATAGGAGGACTCCATCCAGCCCAGCAGGTAGGAAAGGGGCCGGATGCCGCAGTGGTACTGGGCCGCCTCATAGGCGTATTGCCAGCGCAGCGAGACCTCTGTGCCCCGGGCCAGGCTGCTCTCCCGCTGCCTTTCATAAACGTATTCAGCGGACTCCATTACCTCGCCCAGCATTTGGGGGTCGGTAATGCCTGCCCGCAGCAGGCTCAGCACCGTGGTGCGCTCCTGGTGGGATTTGTAGATAAACAGATCCCAAGGCAGGTCCGGCGACTTCTCCTGGTAGGCCGGATCGTTGAGGATGCGCAGAGAGCGCCGGATGGCCATGAGCTTGCGCCGCCCGTCCTCCTCGGTAAACTGGTTGTACACCAGCGCCAAATTGGCCATGGAGCGGTGGATGTAGCCCCGGGTTTCCTGGTCTTCAATGGCATCGTAACACTTGATGAAAGAGGCCGCCTCCCCAAACAGCATGGCCAGCTTGCTCCGGTAGGGGTACTGCTTCACCCGCGTGGCGGATTCCTCCATGTAAAACAAGGCCATAGCCGTCTGGTACAGCTCCCGGATGAGCATATCCCGCTTCTCCCAGCGGCGGGCGTACACCAGCAGGGCGTTGTGCAGGTAGTAGCTGAGTACCATATCCAGTTGGGCCGCGCCCTCCACCAAATGGGCGGCGAAGTCCTCCAAATGGGCCACGTCCTCATCGCTGGCGGATACCACGTCGTCCAGCAGGGGAAAGAGCTCCTGCCGGAGCAGGGCGGTGTTTTCCTGGGCCAGGGCCCGGGCCTGGGCCCGCCGCTGGTTCCGCTCTTGCACAAAAGCCTCCACATCCAAAGGAATCTGCTCTGGGGCGGCGTTGAGGACGAAGATTTCTTTTAGGTTCTGAATATATTTTTCTTGATATTCCCGCATGGTCAGCGCCCCCTCAGCAGTGAATCAATGGTGGAGAAGACCTTATCCATGTCCAGAGGCTTGGAGATATGGGCGTCCATTCCCGCGTCCAACGAGTTCTTCACGTCCTCCACAAAGGCGTTGGCGGTCATGGCGATGATGGGTACGGCCCTGGCGTCCGGCCGGTCCAGGGCGCGGATGGCCCGGGTGGCGTCCAGGCCGTTCATTTCCGGCATCTGTACGTCCATCAGCACTACATCGTAATAACCGCGGGCAGAGGCCTGGAACATCTCCACGGCCACCCGGCCGTTTTCCGCGCATTCAATGGCACAGCCGGCCTCACCCAGTAGCTCTTGGGCAATTTCCCGGTTCAGCTCATTGTCCTCGGCCAGCAGCAGGCGGCGGTCCGCCAGGTCGCAGCGGGGCGCCTGGACCTCTTCCGGCGCGGCCCCGCCCGAGGTGTAAGAGAGCAAGCCCGCCGCCAGGCGGCTTTGAAACAGGGGCAGGGGAATAAACCCGTCCACGCCGGACCGGGTAAACACATACTCAATCTGGCTCCAATCGCTGCCGGCGAGCAGCAGCATGGGAACCCCGCTGCCCAGCCGGCGGCGGACCTCGGGCAAAAGCAAGGTCAGCTCGGCGCCCTCCAGCTTTTCAGCGGTGAGGAACAGGTCATACTCCGTCCCGTCCAGGTCCGCGTCGTTCATGAGCAGAATCAGCTGGTCCTCATCCTGGGCCCAGCTGGCGGCAATGCCCAGACTGTCCAGCATGCCCTGGGTAAGGCGGGCCTGCTTCGCGTCTCCTTCCAGCAGCAGTACCCGGCGGCCCCGCAGAGCCTCCCAGGGCCCGGTGGAAGCCGGAGCCCGGTCAAAGGGGATCCGCAGGGTAAAAAGGGAGCCCTCGCCCACCTGGCTTTCCACCGTGATGCTGCCGTTCATCAGCTCCACCAGGTTCTTGGTAATGGCCATGCCCAGGCCCGTGCCTTGTATTTTGTTGACCACCGAACGGGCCTCCCGCTCGAAGGGGGCGAAGACTTTGGTGAGGAACTCCTTGGTCATGCCGATGCCGTTGTCCTGGACCCGCACGTCCATCCACACCTGTTCCGGAGCGGGGCCGGGCTCTATGGCAAAGTAGAGTTCCACCTTGCCGCCGGTGGGGGTATATTTAATGGCGTTGGAAAGCAAATTTAAGCACACCTGTTTTAGGCGCACTGTGTCCAGCATCAGGTTTTCGCTGGCAATGGGCCCCATGTCCAGGTGAAATTCCAGCCCGCCAGCTTCCGCCTGAGGCCGGGCCACAATGAGGATTTCATGGAGCAGGTCGGCCACGTTGGCGGGCTCCGCCTGGATGGAGATGCGCCCGCTCTCAATGCGGGACATGTCCAGCACCTCGTTGAGCAGGGACATCATATGCCCCGAGGCCACCTTTATCTTTTCCAGGCATTCCCGCACCTTTAGGGCAGAATCCGGATGGGTCAGGGCAATGTCCGTCAAACCCACAATGGCCCCCATCGGGGTGCGGATGTCGTGGGACATCTCCGAAAGGAAGTTGGTTTTTGCCTTGTTGGCCATAATGGCCTCGTTGAGGGCGTTCTGGGTGCGGTCATAATAGGTGGTGACCCGGTGAAGCAGGCAGGCCAAAAAATCCCCTTGGGGCACCAGCACGGCGGAGTAGACCTCCGCGCCCAAGTGGCAGAAAAAGGGCGGGTCCCCCAGGCCCTCTACAGCCTCCCGCAGGGGCTGTGCCTCGGAGGCGGGCAGGGCGGTGAATAGGTCCCCCTGAAGCAGCTCCGCGGCCAAGGCGTTTTCATAAACCGGCGTAGAGCCGCCTTTTGGAAATACCATCACAGGCATGTCCACAGCGCTCCATATCATTTCCAGATCCTTGATTTCCATGCAAAAACGCTCCTTCTTGCCGGTCGGATGCATCCCGCCGGGGACCTTTTCAACAGGAAAGCCCGCAACGCCGGTATTTTCCAAAATGAAAAAGCTGATCCTTTTTCTCCCAAGCCTTTGCCTGGGGAAAGACACAAAAATTATACCATGTCCCGCGGGTTTTGTACAGGGGTTTTTCTTCAAGAACCGAAAGCGCGGCGCGGTTTTTAAAACTTTGTTTCAGTTATCCCTTGCCTTTTTAGTCAATTAGCATTATAATGAATAAATAGAGTACTCTATCATTTCAGAAACGGAGGGATCCCATGGATTTTGCCACCTTAAAAGCCCAGTTAAAAACGCTGAAACCCCGGAACTTCCTGCTGCTCACCCTAGCGGGCATGGTTAACGCAGTGGGCGTCACCCTGTTTATCGCCCCGGTGGAGCTGTACGACAGCGGCGTGTCCGGCACCTCCATTTTGTTTTCTCAGGTTACGCCGCCCTTTCTCTCCCTGTCCTTCTTCCTGCTGGTTCTCAACATTCCCCTGTTTCTGTTCGGGCTTAAGCGGCAGGGCGCGGCTTTCACGGTTTACGCCACTTACTCCGTGCTGGTCTATGCGGTCAGCGCCTTTCTAATCACCGATGTGCTGCCCGTGGACGTAAGCTTGGCCTCGCCCCTTGCGGGCACCGACCTGCTGCTCTGCGCCCTGTTTGGGGGCATGATCTCCGGCATGGGCTCGGGCCTGGCCATCCGCTTTGGCGGCGCTATGGACGGCGTGGAGGTGTTGGCGGTTATTTTCGCCAAACGCCTGGGCCTTACGGTGGGCACCTTTGTGATGGTATACAATGTGGTTCTATACATTCTATGCGGCATTGTGCGGGGAAGTTGGGTGCTGCCCCTTTATTCCATCGTCACCTACATGGCGGCCCTTAAAACCGTGGACTTCATTGTGGAGGGCATTGACCGCTCCAAAGCCGCCATGATCGTCACCGGCCGGCAGGAGGAGGTCTGCGCGGCCCTGTCTGAGACCTTTGGCTGTGGGGTCACCATTTTTCCCGTAACTGGCTATTACTCCGGCGACGCCAAATGCTGCGCCTATATCATCCTCAACCGGTTTCAAATCGGCCGTATGAAAGAGCTGGTCCATGAGTATGACCCCGGCGCCTACATCACCATTACCGAGGTGGCCGATGTGTTCACCAACACGGCCCAGCATGCAAAAAAGTGACGCAAAAAAGCGCCCCCTTATCCAAAGAGAGCGCGACCCGCTGTGGTTATACTCGAACCATCCGGGTTTTATGTTATGAATGAAATAAAGCCTAAAAAACTAATCTTCCTCTTTTTTTCCATACGCCCAGCAGTCGTGAAGATCACGGGCTATTTTCGCAAACTCCCGCAAATGGGCGCGGGCCTTTTGCAGGTGGCGGCAAACGGTGGAAGGGTTTACCCCCAGGGCCTGGGCGGTCTCTTCCAGGGTGAAGCTTCGGTAATAATACATCTGCACACATTCCCGCTGGCGCGGGGTCAGGCGGCGAAGGCCCATTTCCAGCACGGCGGCGGCAGTGCGCCGGTCCCGATAATTGGAGCCAGCGGAGGCCACTTCCGTAAGGGAAGGGTAAGCCTCCTCTAAGCTTAAAAATTTCGAACGCATAGGCCCTCCTTTTGCGAAACTTTGTTCTTCTCCTATTATAGCACAAAGGCGCGGCTGTTTCAAGAGCCAAATGAAAAAAGGGAGTGTCCCAACCACAGAGATAATCATCTGTGTTCCCACGCCCTACAGGCGGGAGGACACGAAAAGCTCTCCGAAATGGACACTCCCATGAAAAAGGGGGGGCGCACATAGGATGTCCGATCCAGGGGGAGGCTAAGCCCCACTTGTGCGGCACGCAAAAAACATACCCACTCCCATAAAAAAGAAAGCGGGTATTCCCAGAAGGATGCCTGCTTTCTTTTGTTCTACGTTACTCTTTTTTCTTTGCGCCAGAGAAATCAATAGTCAAATCCGGCGAGGCTAAAATGCCCTTGCTGTTGGGGCTGCTGACGTAGTAGCTTTTATCACTGAACAGAGGGTAAAACAAATACTGATTTTGCAGATAGCTTTCCAGCTCCCGGTAGGAGCTCAGGTCAAAGCTGAGGGAGTGCAGCATGGTGTCATATTCCGGACTTTTCAGCAGCGCCGGGGTAGAGGTGCTCTCAAAGGCCTTAAGGGTCTGGTAGGGGATGGTGCCTCCGGCCCGCAGGGTGTAGATGGCGGCCTGATACTCTCCGGCGGCGATGCGTTCTTGGAATTCCGCGTCAGGCAGGGGCTGGATGTTATAGGCGTTGCCCAGCTTGCTGTTCCAGCAGATCAGCAGTCCGTTGGCAATGTTGATGGACTCCTCATCGTCTGGGCAGATTACTGTAATGCTGGGGAGATTTTTCTCCTTCAGGCTCTTTAGCAGTTCGGGAAGCACCTCGGTCATTACCGCGTCGTCCTGTTGGGCGAACATGGCCACGCCGTCCGCATAGTAGTACTCGCCGCCCCAGCGGACGCAGTCCGCCATAATTCCCATGGCCTCCGCGCTGTTTTTGTCCATACGGCGGTTCAGCAGTTCCTGGCGGTCCAGCGTCTTGATGAAGACCTCTCGGGTTTGGGGAGATTTCAACTCATCCGCTTCCGGATTCAGCAGCAAGCCGGTAATGGCATCGTCCAGCACCTGGATGCCGCAGCCTCTGCGGTTGGCCTCCTTAGCGGCGGTTTCGGTCAGGGTGGCAATGTCGTTTTGACCGTTTACCAGGGCGGAAACCGGGTCGCTTAGGTATGCGTCGTCATAGTCAATTAAAAAGGTCAAGCTGGCGGGGGCAACGTCCTGGCGCTTCCGGTAGGAGTCGGAAGGCTCCAGTTCCACCTTTCGAGTGCCGTAATCCGTGTTCCAGGCGTAGATGGTAGGGAAGGTGAAGGGGCCGTTGGTAATCAGGTATTCGGAGGAAAGCCCGTAGTGGCCGGCGCAGGCTTCAAAAAATGCTTGGTTGCAGGGCATATAATGGGTGCCGGCAGTTAGGGCGGGAAAGTCAGGATAGCTTTTTTCTAACTGCACAATTAAAGTGTAGTCATCCTTAACCCAAACGCCCAGCTGCGACTCATCCGCTTCTCCATTGTATATGGCCCGGGCGCCTTGGATGATAAACAGATCATCCACAGAGGGGGTGGCGGTCTCTGGGCGCAGAGCCCGCTGAATGGCGAAAAGGAAGTCATTGGCGGTAACCGGCTCGCCGTTGCTCCACAGGGAGTCCGTGTAGAGGTGGAAGGTAAACTCGGTGTGGTTTTCATTGGAGCTCCATTTTCGCGCCGCGCCGGGCTTCACATTGCCTTTGGCGTCAATGCGGCACAGGCCCTGAAACAGGGAGCTGATTACCAAGTAGGAGGAAGAACGGGCGGCGATTTGAGGGTCCAGGGTGTCAATGTTTTGAGGAAGAAGACAGGTGAAGGACATTTCCTCCTGATAGGAGCTGTCACAGCCGGGCAGGCTGGTGAGAAGACAGAGGATGCAGAGAATCAGCAGGACAGTTTTTTTCATATAGGCTCTCCTTTGCGGTGGAATATTCAGAATAAAGACGACGGCCTCGCTATGTCAAAAGAATCGGTTGAAAATTTTCCGGAGATTCCGCGTCCGGGAAAACGCGCCAATGTCCGCTTGCGAACATTATACCACAGGAGAGCCTCGGTTACAATTCTAAAATTTCGGGGCAGAGAAGCCAGTTTCCGCATACCAAAAGGCCCCCCGTCGAAACGGAGGGCCTTACAGGCATTCAATTAGACATTGGCTTTCAGCCAGGCAACGTCTTCCTTCAAGCAGGAGATGCGGTCTTTATCGCCATAGTTGGCTTCCCGCTCTACCACGTAAATCACGCCTTCACGCTGAGCGTCGGCGGCCGCCTTAATGGCTTTCCAGTCCACAATGCCGCTGCCGGTAGGCACGTTCAGCTTGTCCCGCTCTTTCATCTTCTCAATGAACTCGGGCGGGAAAATGGGCTTGCCGTTCTCATCCAGCTCGAACTTGGGCCACTCCGGAGGGTTCTTCCGGGAGGGAGCCGGGTCCGGGCCAATGACCGCGCCATTTTCCTTCATGTGGATGGCCGCGATGCGTCCGGCATGAGCCTTGATATACTCCACCGGGTCAATGCCCGCCGCGGAGGCCCAGCCGCAGTCAATCTCAAAGGCCACGGTCTCCGGGTCGGTGTTCTCAATCACCCAGTCGTACAGGTACTTGTCCTGGTCCTTGTTAAACTCCTGGGTGTGGTTGTGGTAGCCAATGATGATGCCGTACTTCTTGGCTTCCGCGCCCCACTTGTTAAGCTCCTGAGCCACTTCCTTGGCCTCTTCCGCGTCGCAGAATGAGGTCATGGGGCAGGCCACGAACTTCACGCCCAGCTGGGCCAAATAGGGCAGGTCTTCCGCCATTTTGTCGAAGCCCACATGGGCGGAAACAGCCTTGACTCCGGCCTCTTCCAAGGCCTTCTTAATCTCCTCCACCGGCACGCCGTCGTACTCGCGGGCAAACTCCACGCCTGCATAGCCCATCTCGCCCGCCTTCTTGATCTTCTCCACAGCGGAGAGGGGGCAGTCATGGCCAAAGGAGTACATCTGCAAATTGATATTTTCCATCTCAGTCTACCTCGCGCCCGGCTTAAAACTTAATAGCCTGGCCGGTCTTGGAGGACTGATAAATGGCGTCCAGAATCTTGGTGACCACAAAAGCCTGGTCGGCGGTGACAAACAGCTCGCCTTCGCCCTTCAGCGCCTTGACCCAGATGTCATGCTCCTTAGAGAGGGGAGCGGGGCCCTGGCTGAAGCCGGGGATGTAGCCGCGAACCTGCTCGCCCACCCAAGAGATGGTCTGCTGGTTGGCGATAACATGGTTCAGGCGGACGCGGTTCTCCATGGTGTCCAGGCCGCCCTTGGTGCCGCACAGCAGCACATGAGCCTGGTTGTCGCAGCCGGCCTTCTCAGCCATGTTCATGGCCCAGGAAGCGCGCAGGTTGATGACAGCGCCGTTCTTCATCTTGATGTGGCCGACAGCGGAGTCCTCCACGTCGTAGGTCTCGTTGTTCCAATGGTCGGGCTCGCCCATCCAGTTGTTCTGGCCCTGATGCTCGGGATCCAGCAGGCGGCCCAGCTTCTCGAAGGAAGTGCCGACTACGTAGTCCACATCGTAGTTGTTCATCATGAACAGGGCGTTGTCCAGGGCATGGGTGCCAATGTCGATCAGGGGTCCGCCGCCCTGCTTGGACTTGTCGGTGAACACGCCCCAGGTGGGCACGCCGCGGCGGCGCAGGTAGGTGGCTTCGGCGTAGTAAATGTCGCCCAGCCAGCCATCGGCAACAACCTTGCGGGCCACGTTGTTCTCATGGAAGTGGCGGTACTGGTAGCCAATGGTCAGCATTTTGCCGGTGCGGTCCCGGGCGTCCAGCATCTTCTGGGCGTCCTCGGGCGTAGCGGCCATGGGCTTCTCGCACAGAACATGCTTGCCAGCCTCCAAAGCGGCCACGGTAATCTCACAGTGGGCGATGTTGGGGGTCAGAACATGCACAGCGTCGATGGTGGGGTCGGCCAGCAGCTCATGATAGTCGGTGTAGACTTTGGCGTCGGGGGTGCCGAACTCCTTGGCGGCTTTCTCGGCGCGCTCGGGAATCAGGTCGCAGAAAGCGCACAGATCAACATGCTCGGTTTGCTGAGACATGCCGGGCAGGTGCTTCTGGTTGGCGATGCCGCCGCAGCCGATAAAACCGATCTTTAATTTAGCCATGGGAATCATCCTCCTAAATATTCCATGTGGGGGGTAAAGAACCCCCGAGTCATGTGGTTACGATACCATTTTATACCATCCGGCGGAAAAAGTAAAGGGGGTTTTGTGTTTTTCCATAAATTTATTTTGCCCCTGGTCCGGAGTTATGTAAATTGGGCCTGGACTAAGCTTCAAGAGCCCGTCCGGGCTTGGCTGGCCTCAATACTGCCGGCCCCAGTAGAGCATATGCTTGGCGGGCTTGCCGCAGCAGGCGCACACATCGCTGATATGCTCCTCCTCAAAGGGGATGCACCGGCTCTTCACGCCGCCGGTCTCCTCCTTGAGCTTGTCCTCACAGGCGCTGTCCCCGCACCACATGGCCTTGATAAAGCCGGGCTTATTCTTGGCGA
>CAJUNS010000019.1 GCA_910587995.1 uncultured Oscillospiraceae bacterium
TCGGATGGCTTCAAAATCAGTCATATTCATTTTACCCCTTTTCATTTCTTTTTATCATTAACGCACTTCAAAAGAGGTGATACCTCTTTTGAACCTGGCGCCATGGGCCCGCCCGCGCCGCCAGGAGTGTCCGTTTCAGAAAGCTTTTCGTGTTTCCCCGCCCGTAGGGCGGGGAAACACAGACGATTATCTCTGTGGTGGGGCAATCCCCCCGCGCCGCCCTCGTATATGAGCCGGGAGAATCCGGCAGCTTTTTTGAGAAAAGCCCAAATCTTTCCAGAATTTTTACCGTACCAGCGGACAAAGCCAACGCTCCTTGCGTTTTACTTTTTCTTGGCGATGATGATAAACCGGTGGCGCAGGGCCTCGCCCTCCCGCTGGTAGCTTTGGTTCCGGTACATCACCCGAAACCCCGCCTGACGGAACAGTGGCAGCTGGTTTTCCAGGTTGAAGTCCGCTGGGCTCGGCTTCTGGCTGTCCCGCCCCCCAATCTGCTGGGTAAGGAAAAACCCGCCCCGGACCAGCACCCGCCAAATCTGGTCCAGCCGGTAGCTCTGGTGGCGGCACAGCACCAGCTGAAAGGAACCATCCGGAAAGGGCAGGGCGGTTCCGCCCTGGTGCGGGGTCACGCCCAGGGCCTCCAGCTGCTGGTCCAGGCTGGCCTCCCCCAAGCCCGCCGCCGGGGCGCGGTTCTCCCACAGCATGTGCAGCAGCATCTCCCCGCCTCCGCCGCCCAGGTCTAAAATCCGGGTTCCGGGCTTTAAAAAGTCCCTTACCTTGTCCAGGTATGTCCAGCGCATGGAATCCATAACCGGCCTCCTCAGCTGTTCTTGTCCACTTGATGGAACTCCTTTAGGTTTCCCGCTTTGCCGCCCCGCTTTTCCAGCTCCGCCTCCACGTCCTCCCAGCGGATGCCCTGCTCCACCATCAGCACGGTCAGGTGGTAGAGCAGGTCGCTCAGCTCCAGCACGGTGTCCGGGTTCTTCCCGTTTTTGGCGGCGATGATCACCTCGCCGCACTCCTCGGCGCATTTCTTCAAAATCTTATCCAGCCCCTGCTGGAACAGGTAGCCGGTGTAGGAGCCCTCCTGGGCGCTCTCCTTCCGGCTCTCGACGGTCTGGTACAATGCGTGCAGTTCGTTCATGGTACGCGCTTCCTTTCCTATGGATTGCCGTTACCCGGCTGTTTACCCGTAAATCTCCTTAAAAAAGCAGCTGGTCTTCCCTGTGTGGCAGGCAGGCCCCTTGGGCTCCACCCGCACCAGCAGGGCGTCGTCGTCGCAGTCCGCCGCCACGCTCACCACCCGCTGGGTGTTGCCAGAGGTCTCCCCCTTGTTCCACAGGGTCTTCCGGCTCCGGCTGTAAAACCAGGTGCTCCCGGTCTCCAGGGTCCGGCGCAGGGCTTCGGCGTTCATATAGGCCAGGGTCAGGACCTGGTTGGTCCTGTGGTCCTGCACAATGGCCGGAACCAGCTCTCCCTTGCGGAAAAACCGGTCCAGCTCGTCCTTAAGGGCCGCCTCGGTCTTGGGCTTTCTGCCGCCGAACTTGTGGCAGGCGGTCACCGCCGCCCGCAGGTCCAAGGTGCCCGCGTACAGCGCCTTGCCCGCAATGGTTCCATACAGCCCCAGCTCATACAGGGCGATCAGGTCCAGCAGGCTGCTTACCCCGCCGCTGGCGATTACATTGCACCCTACCGACCGGTTCAGCCGGTCCAGCATTTCCAGGTTGGGCCCCGCCTGCGTGCCGTCCTTCTGAATGTCCGTGCAGATGATGTACTGAACCCCCAGGTCCTCCATCCTCCGGGCCAAGTCGATGTAGTTTACCTGGCTCTGCTCGGTCCAGCCCTGGGCCGCGGCCATACCGTCCAAAGCGTCCACGCCCACCGCGATGCGGCCGCCGTACTCCTTAACGGCCTGGCGCACAAAGTCCGGGTCCCGCAAAGCCGCCGAGCCCAAGATTACCCGGGCCGCGCCAGCGTCTAAATAACCGGCCACATCCTTCATGGCGCGGATGCCGCCGCCCACCTCCACCTTCATGCCAGAGGCCCGGATCACCTCCAAAATCCGCGGCTGGTTTACAGGCTCCCCGGCCTTGGCTCCGTCCAGATCCACCATGTGCAGCCAGTGGGCTCCCGCCTCCGCGAAGCCCCGGGCCGTTTCCATGGGGTCCCCGGCCACCACCTCCGCCGTGGCGTAGTCCCCCTGAAACAGCCGGACGCATTTTCCCTCGTGCAGGTCAATTGCCGGTAATACAATCATGTTTCTCCCTCCAGATATCGGTTTAGCAGGTAGATAATGTAGTCGTCTTTGCCAAAAAGCCGCTGGCTTTCCGGGTCCGCGTAGGCCTGGGCCAGCTGGCACACCGGCACGGCCTTCCGGGCACGCTGGCCGGGGCTCTCGTCCTTTTGGTAGGCTTCCAGCACCCGGGCGGCTCCATCCCGTTTTAAGTTGCCCAGCCGCCAGGCGGGCCCGGGGGTGGTGAAATTGGGATACACGTCCCAGTTGGGGTCCACAAAGAGCACCGGCTCCCGCTGGCTCAGGCGGCGGGTAGACCGGTCCTCCCGCAGCTCCCGCACCAGCTCCGCCTCGGTCCGGCCGAAGACCTCCCGGAGGCTTTTTGCCCCGAAATGCCGCAGGGTCCCCGCCGCCAGCCGGGGCGGAATTTTCTCCAGGTCCCCAGGCGTGACCCATTCTGAGTAAAAGTCCGCGTTTTTTCCATCGCAGCTGCCCTGGTGTACAAAGCAGGAGAATTCCCGGCCGGCTTCCCGGCAGCGCTCCTCCAGCCGGAGCTCCTCCATCAGCGCCTCCACGGCCCCCAGCCCGTCCAGGTTCCGCTTGTTCACAAAAACCTGGATCCGGGGGGCAATCCCTTGGGCCAGCAGGGCCTCCATGGCCTTCAAAATATCCTCATAGGCGCCCCGCCGCCCGGTAAACCAGCCGGTGGCCTCTTCGCCGCCAAAGAGGGTAACTTGCACCGCGTTGACCCCCAGGCCCTTCAGCCAGGCGGCATAGCTTTCGTCCCGGGCCAAGCGCCACAGGCTGGCCAGCTCAAAATGTTCCCGGCCGCTTCCCGGGGTGGAAAGGCTCTCGCACAGCTCCCACAGCTCCCGGTAGTCCTCGGAATAGTCCGGCTCCCGGTACCAGTCGTACACGGCCAGCTCCTGGGCAAAGGGCCGGAAGGCTTCCGCCGCCCACGCCAGGTCCTCCCGGCTGAGGCCGCCGTTGGGGCCCCAGCCCAGCCAGCAGTGGCGGCAGCGGTTGGGGCATCCGGCCAGGTCCAGAGCCAGGGTTATTTTTTTCAGCATCACATGGCGTCCCTCCTGCTTCTTTATGACAACGCGCCGGGCAGGCGCCCTCTGAAAACCGCCCGGGCTCAAGCGCCCGGCAGCCCTTTCCGCATAATTTCCAGCACGCCGCTTAACGCGTCCAGGGGAGCTTCTCCCCGCAGCTTCACGCTCAAATAGGGGCGGCTTCCAGCGCTGAGAAGCACCCGGCCGTTCATGGCCTTTACCAGGGGCCCAATCTGCTCCATGTCCAGCTGGGATTTGTACAGCAGCAGCGCCTCGCCCTGCTGCTTGATCTCCGTAATGCCCAGCTCGCTGGCGGTGTTGCGCAGCAGGGCAATGTCCACCAGCCCCTTCACCGCCTCCGGCGGTTCGCCAAAGCGGTCGATGAGCTCATCGGTCACGTCCAGCGCGTCCTCCTGGTCTTGAATCTGGGCAATCTTCCGGTACACCTCCAGCCGCAGGTTCACGCTGTCGATGTAGTCCTCGGGAATGTGGGCCTCCACCTGCATATCCACCAAGCAGCCCTCGTCCACCGGCCGCTTGGGGGCCTCGCCCTTCATAATGCTCACCGCCTCGCTGAGCAGCTTCACATACATGTCGTAGCCCACAGACTCCATGTGGCCGTGCTGTTCGCCGCCTAAAATGTTTCCCGCGCCCCGAATCTCCAGGTCCCGCATGGCGATTTTAAAGCCCGAGCCGAACTCCGTGTACTCCCGAATGGCGGAGAGCCGCTTTTGGGCAATCTCCGTCAGGGACTTGTTGGGGGTGTAGGTCAGGTAGGCGTAGGCCCGGCGGGTGCTGCGGCCCACCCGGCCCCGAATCTGGTGGAGCTGGGAGAGGCCCATGCGGTCCGCGTTTTCAATAATCAGCGTGTTGGCCGTGGGCACGTCCACGCCGGTCTCAATGATGGTGGTGCACACCAGAATGTCAATCTCGTGGTCCAAAAGCTGCCGCCACACCTCGGAGAGTTCCTCTTCCTCCATCTTCCCGTGGCCGTAGCCCACCCGGGCCTCGGGGATGTCCGTTTGCAGCTGGGCCGCCACCCGGGAGATGGAGGCCGTGTCGTTGTGCAGGTAGTAGACCTGCCCGCCCCGGCGCAGCTCCCGGCGGATGGCGTCGTACAGCACGCCCTTGTCGTGCTCAATCACATAGGTCTGCACCGGGTGCCGGTCCTGGGGGGCCTCCTCAATCACGGACATGTCCCGAATGCCCGAAAGGGCCATGTTCAAGGTGCGGGGAATGGGGGTGGCGGACAGGGTCAGCACATCCGCCGCGCTGCACAGGGCCTTGAGCTTTTCCTTTTGGGCCACGCCGAAGCGCTGCTCCTCGTCGATGATCACCAGGCCCAGGTCCTTAAAGGCCACATCCTTGCTGACCAGCCGGTGAGTGCCCACAATAACGTCCACGCTTCCCCGCTTCACTTTGCGGAGAATCTGCTCCTGCTGCTTGGGGGTGCGGAACCGGGACAGCAGCTCCACATCCACGGGAAAGCCCTCCATGCGCTTTAAGATGGTCTGAAAGTGCTGCCAGGCCAAAATGGTGGTGGGCACCAAAATGGCGCACTGCTTGCCAGCGGTAATGCACTTAAACGCCGCCCGCAGGGCCACCTCTGTCTTGCCAAAGCCCACGTCCCCGCAGAGCAGCCGGTCCATGGGCACGGCCCGCTCCATGTCGTCTTTAATTTCGTTGACGCAGCGCAGCTGGTCGTCGGTCTCGTCGAACTCAAACCGGGCCTCAAAGTCCCGCTGCCACTCCCCGTCCGCCGGAAACGGGAAGCCCTTCTGCTCCATGCGCTGGGCATAGAGCATGATCAGCTCTTTGGCAATGTCCTTCACAGCGGCCCGGACTTTCGCTTTCTTCTGCTGCCAGTCAGCCCCGCCCAGGCGGCTGAGCTTCACCCCCGCGTCCTCCCGGGGGCCGATGTACTTGGAGACCATGTCCAGCTGGGTAACCGGCACATAGAGGGTGTCGTTTTTGGCGTAGCGGACCTTGATGTAGTCCTTGGTCACCCCGTTCATCTCCAGCTTGTGGATGCCCTCAAAGACCCCCACCCCATGGCTGGCGTGGACCACATAGTCCCCGGGAGAGAGCTCGGACAGGCTGGAAATCTCCTTGGAGTCCTTATTTTTCTTGGACTTTTTCACCTTCTGGGGGACCAGCCGCCCCCGGGTGATCAGGGCAAAGCCCGCGTCCGGCCAGTCGAACCCGGCGGAGAGGGCTCCGCTGGCCACCGTAACCGTGCCTTTTGCCGCCATGGATGGGTTCTCCACATAGGAGGCGGGCAGGCCGGCTTCTTTTAAATCAGCGGCCAGCGCCTCCCCGGCCCGCTGGGTGCCGGAAAGCACCACACAGGCCCGGCCCTGGCGCAGCAGGGCGGAGAGATCCTCCGCCAAAAGCTGGGTCCCGCCTCCCCAGGCCGGGAACTGCCGCACCGTAAAGTTCACCAGGGTCTTGGTGGGCACCTCGTACGTGCCCCGGGCGAACACATCCATAAACACAGCGGGCAGCCGCTCCGCCTGACCCAGCACATAGGCCCAGTCCTCGGCATAGCGGTCCAGGCCCTTGCACAGCAGGCCCTCCTCCAGATAGGCGGGCAGGTCCTCCCCCCATTGGGCGGCGGCCGTGCGGGTGCGCTCCTTAAGCTTGTTCCCCTCAGAGAGAAACAGCAGCGAGTCCCCTGGGTCAAAATAGTCGAACAGAGTGGCGGTCTCTTCATAGACCAAAGGCAAAAACTTATCCATAGACCCCAAGTGGAGGCCCTCCCGCAGCTTCCGCGCCTCGGCGTCCAGAATCTCCCGGGCTTTTGGGGCCCGCCTGCCCCGCAGGGCCTTGGCCACAGCCTCAATCTTCTTGACCAGCACCGGGACGCTTCCGGGGACAACCTCCACGCAGGGAGCCAGGGTCACCTGGTCCACCGGGTCGGTGCGGCGCTGGGTGCCCGGGTCAAAAAAGCTCACCGAGTCCACCTGGTCCCCCCAAAACTCCACCCGCACCGGCTCCTGGGCGCTGGGGGAGAAAAAGTCCACAATGCCGCCCCGGCGGCTGAACTGGCCCGGACCCTCAATCTGGTCCTCCCGGGTGTAGCCGCAGGCCAGCAGGGCCTCCAGCAGCCGGCCAATGGGCAGTTCATCTCCAGCCCGCACGGTAAACAGGCGCTTGGCCAGCTCCCGGGGCCCCATGGTGAACTGCAGGGCCGCGTCCACGCAGGCAATCACGCAGCCGCAGCCGCCGTTTTGGTATTGGGACAAGGCCTCCAGCCGCAGGCGCTCATACTCCCGGGAAGAGACCGCCGCGTCGCGGAAGTTCATGTCCCGCATGGGGTATTGCAGGGGCCGCAGGCCCAGGGCGGTCAGGTCCTCTTGAAAGCGCTGGCTTTCCGCCTCGTCGGCGGCTAAAATCAGGGCCCGGCGCTTGGTCTCCCGGCACAGGGCGGCAATGGCGGCGCATTTGTGCACGCCAGAAAGCCCCGCCGCTACAGCGGGGGTCTCCTGGCGGCCCAGGGCCTTGGCCAGGGCGGAGTATTCAGGCGAGCGGGCCAGAGCGGTAAAGATGGAATTCATAAAACACCTCTTGATGGTTGGCTTGTGTGTTTTTGGGGCTTGTATCAAGGGCCTTGCCCGTTTGGGGAAGCGGCGGCCAAACCCGGCTTTGACGGGCTGGCGGGGCGTATGGCATTGCTCCCGCCAAGCCGCCGGGCGTTTTCAGCTTCAGCCGCGCGCTAGTTATAAAGATTCATAGCCCGGTCGATGCTGCCGGCCAGGATGAGCTCCACCGCCCCGCAGGCTTTTTCCAGGGCCTCTTCCAGAGCCTTGCGCTCGCTTTCGGTAAAGCGGGAGAGCACCCAATCCGCCAGATTATACTCCGGGTTAGGCTTTTGGCCCACGCCGATCTTCACCCGGGGAAACTGGTCTGAGCCGGACAGGTAGATGATGTTCTTCATGCCGTTGTGCCCGCCGTCGCTGCCCTTGCGGCGCACCCGCAGCTTTCCCGGAGCCAGGTTGATGTCGTCAAAAAGAATCAGCGCCCGCTCCGGAGGGATTTTGTAAAAGGCCATGGCCTCCCGCACCGACTGGCCGCTTAGGTTCATAAACGTGCCGGGCTTTAACAGCAGCGCCTGCCGCCCGCCTATCCGGCACAGCCCCGAGCTGCCCTTAAACTTGATCCGGTTCACCGCCGCGCCGTATTTTGCGGCGATATGGTCAATGGCCAGGAACCCGGCGTTGTGGCGGGTGTTCTCATACTCCCGGCCGGGGTTGCCCAGCCCGGCGATGAGAAATTCTACCGGGCCGGGGGAAGCCTGCTTTTTGAAAAACATGAGGGGGTCCTCCCTGTCAATTTATCTTAACAAAAATGCTGTTCGCGATTCTTTTGAAATCATGTCTTTTCGATCCAATAATGAGGGTCGCGCGCGGGGAAGGCGGGTCAGGCGCCTTACAGGGGTCTTAAAGGCAGCGCCCCTAAGCCGCCGGAGGCCGCTGCGCAATGCTCCCCTGCGTCCCGCGGCCAGTCCATCTTTTCATCCGCGCGCCCTGGTCCGGACGCGCCAACAGGGCGGGAAGCCGCGCCCCCCGCCGGAATAGACCCATTTTATCAGGTTTTTCTCCGCTTTGCAAGGGGAAAGTAAGGGCCCGCCGGATTTTTCTCCCCCACTGGGAGGCCCCGGGGGAGGCGGGAAAGCCGCTCCGTAAATTTTTTTGAAATTATTGCAATTTACTATGGAATTTTCCGGATATTCTTGGTATAATTGGAACAGAATCGGAGAAGAAACAAGACATTCCGGTTGAACATTCATTAGGAGGTTGTTACCAATGAGCCACAAGTATGTCTACCTGTTCAGCGAGGGCGACGGCTCTATGCGCGAGCTGCTGGGCGGCAAAGGCGCGAACCTGGCTGAAATGACCAAGCTGGGCCTGCCCGTTCCCCAGGGCTTTACCATCAGCACCGAGGCCTGCACCCAGTATTACGAGGATGGCCGGAAAATTAACGACGACATCCAGGCCCAGATTATGGAGTATGTGGGCAAGATGGAGGAGATCACCGGCAAGAAGTTCGGCGACAAGGAAAACCCGCTGCTGGTTTCCGTGCGCTCCGGCGCCCGGGCCTCCATGCCCGGCATGATGGACACCATCTTGAACCTGGGCCTTAACGAAGAAGTGGTGGAGTATATGGCCAATGCCTCCGGCAACCCCCGGTGGGCCTACGACTGCTACCGCCGTTTCATCCAGATGTACTCCGACGTGGTTATGGAAGTGGGCAAGAAGTACTTCGAGGAGCTCATCGACCAGATGAAGGAGAAGAAGGGCGTCACCCAGGACACCGAGCTCACCGCTGAGGACCTGAAGGAGCTGGCGAACCAGTTTAAGGCCGAGTATAAAGAGAAAATCGGCTCAGACTTCCCCACCGACCCCAAGGAGCAGCTGATGGGCGCTGTGAAGGCCGTGTTCCGCTCTTGGGACAACCCCCGCGCCAACTACTACCGCATGCAGAACGAGATCCCCTACAGCTGGGGCACCGCCGTTAACGTACAGATGATGGCCTTTGGCAACATGGGCGACGACTGCGGCACCGGCGTGGCCTTTACCCGCGACCCCGCCACCGGCGAGAAGAAGCTCATGGGCGAGTTCCTGACCAACGCCCAGGGCGAAGACGTGGTGGCCGGCGTGCGCACCCCCATGCCCATTGCCCAGATGGAAGAGAAGTTCCCCGCTGCCTTCAAGCAGTTCCAGGAGGTCTGCAAGACCCTGGAGAATCATTACCATGACATGCAGGACATGGAGTTTACCGTGGAGCATGAGAAGCTCTTTATGCTTCAGACCCGTAACGGCAAGCGCACCGCCGCCGCCGCCATCAAGATTGCCTGCGACCTGATTGACGAGGGTATGAAGACCGAGGAGGAGGCCCTGCTGATGCTGGAGGCCAAGCAGCTGGACGCTCTGCTGCATCCTCAGTTTGACCCCAAGGCCCTGAAGGCCGCCACTCCCGTGGCCTCCGCCCTGGCCGCCTCTCCCGGAGCCGCCTGCGGCAAGATCGTCTTCACCGCCGAGGACGCGGTGGAGCAGGGCGAGAAGGGCGAGAAGGTGGTCCTGGTGCGCCTGGAGACCTCTCCCGAGGACATCGAGGGCATGCACTACTCCCAGGGCATCCTCACCGTGCGCGGCGGCATGACCAGCCACGCGGCCGTTGTGGCCCGGGGCATGGGTACCTGCTGCGTCTCCGGCTGCGGCGCCATCAAGATGGACGAGGCCAACAAGAAGTTTACCCTGAACGGCCGCGAGTACCATGAGGGCGACTATATCTCCCTGGACGGCACCACCGGCAACATTTACGGCGAGGCCATCCCCACGGTGCCCGCCTCTACCGAGGGCGGCTACTTTGGCCGCATTATGGAGCTCTCGGACAAGTACCGCACCCTGCAGGTACGCACCAATGCCGACACCCCCAAGGACGCTCAGCAGGCTGTGGCCTTCGGCGCTGAGGGCATCGGCCTGTGCCGCACCGAGCACATGTTCTTCGAGCCCGACCGCATTGCCGCGATCCGCGAGATGATCTGCTCTGACACCGTGGAGCAGCGCAAGGCTGCCCTGGCCAAGCTGGAGCCCATGCAGCAGGGCGACTTCGAGAAGCTGTATGAGGCTCTTGAGGGCAAGCATGTGAACATCCGCTTCCTGGATCCCCCGCTGCACGAGTTCGTTCCCACCGAGGAGAAGGACATTGAGCAGCTGGCCCAGACCCAGGGCAAGACCGTGGAGGACATTAAGGCCATTATCTCTGGCCTGCATGAGTTCAACCCCATGATGGGCCACCGCGGCTGCCGTCTGGCTGTCACCTACCCGGAGATTGCCGAGATGCAGACCGAGGCTGTCATCAAGGCTGCTATCAATGTGAACAAGGCTCATCCCGACTGGCATATTGTGCCTGAGATCATGATCCCCCTGGTAGGCGAGATCAAGGAGCTGAAGTTCGTGAAGAAGACTGTGGTGGATACCGCTGACCGGATCATCGCCGAGGCCGGCGCTGACCTGCAGTACAAGGTGGGCACCATGATCGAGATCCCCAGGGCCGCCCTCACCGCGGACAAGATCGCCGAGGAGGCCGAGTTCTTCAGCTTCGGCACCAACGACCTGACCCAGATGACCTTCGGCTTCAGCCGCGACGACGCGGGCAAGTTCCTGGGCAGCTACTACGAGAATAAGATCTACGAGAACGATCCCTTTGCCCGTCTGGACCAGGAGGGCGTGGGCCAGCTGGTGAAGCTTGCCTCCGAAAAGGGCAAGGCTGTGCGCCCCGACATTGTGCTTGGCATCTGCGGCGAGCATGGCGGCGACCCGACCACCATCGAGTTCTGCCACAACGTGGGCCTGACCTACGTGTCCTGCTCTCCCTTCCGGGTGCCGATCGCCCGTCTGGCCGCGGCGCAGGCTGCCATCAAGTCCAAATAATCAGCGCTTGATATTTGTCGTAGGGCAAGGTGATTTATCCTGTAAAGGACAATAGCACTTAGCCTACGCCATAGAAAAAAGTGACCTGCCATCCTTCGGATGGGGGTCACTTTTTTGTCCTTCGGACTATCCTTTCCCTGCTTAAACACAGGATTTTAGGAACATTCTGTACAGTATCACCATGGAGTAGGGGCAGTCCGGCCTGGAACCGGTGGAGCAAACGCATTGCCCCTACTGGAAAAAGAATAATGGGAAAGGCCCCCCGGCAGTTGCTTGCGGGCCTTTCTTTATTTTCGCCCTACCAGCAAAACAATGGAGTGGCTCTGGCACAAAAGGAGCTCAGGCTTCCTTCCATGGGGCCGCTTTTTGTCCTTCCAGCGCCCATTCTGTCTTGCAAAAGCTGGACTTTGTCGGGGGATGCGGTGTTGCAAACAGGCCAGCTTTATGCTATACTATACGCAAAGCACAGCGCCTATAAAAAACTGCCGCCACAAGGCCTATGCCTTTCTGGCCGCGCCTACAGAAGGGATGTTCCATATGGAAGACTGTATCTTTTGCAAAATTGCCGCAGGTGAAATCCCCGCCACCAAAGTGTATGAGGACGAGGCTGTCCTAGCCTTCCGGGACCTGGACCCCCAGGCCCCCACCCATGTGCTCATCATCCCCAAGGAGCACATTGCCTCCGCGGCGGAGCTCACCCCAGAGAACAGCGGGGTGGTGGCCCACATCTTTGAGGTGGCTGCCAGGCTGGCCAAGGAGCTGGGCCTGGAAAAGGGCTTCCGGGTGGTAAACAACTGCGGCCCGGACGGCATGCAGAGCGTCCAGCACCTGCACTTCCATCTGCTGGGCGGGAGGCAAATGGGCTGGCCCCCCTTCCCGCCCCAGCCATGACCGGCAAAGGCCCTGGGCCCGGCCAACGGCTGCTCTGGGTCCTGGCTGTGCTGGCCCTGGTGGCCCTCCCCGCCTGCGGTAAGAAGGAGCCCGCCGCCGTTATGGAGGGGATTTTGGTCTACCAGCACAAGTCCAACTACTATTTGTACACAGAGGGCGAGGGTGGCCAGGTTTACACCCTTCCCGCACAGGCTCCCGTGCCCGAGGGCGAATTGGCGGTGGGACAGAAGGTCAAGGTGAATTACGATGGCAGCGTTATGGAGATAGCGCCTCCCGCTCTTGGAGAAATCGACTCCATTGACATTCTCGGCCAAGCGGCAGAGGAGGAATTCCAAGCCGCGCTGGACCATTTCAACACAGAAGTGAAGCCCTGGCATCTGGACGGAGAAGGTGAGCGGCCTTGAACCGGCGCCCTTTCCCTACTTCAAAAAAACACACGAAAGAAGAATGATCATGAGCGTATACAAAATCAACATCGCGGGCTGTGAGCGGGAGTTGCCCATCTGCCCCATTAACGAGCACATGGACATCGCGGGCTTTGTCATGTTCAGCGATGTGGAGGTGACCGAGGCCGTGGCCAAGGCCCTGCTGGCCAAATGCCCGGAGCACGACGTCATCGTCACCGCCGAGAGCAAGGGCATCCCCCTGGCCTATGAGATGGCCCGCATTGGCTGCCGGAACTATGTGGTGGCCCGCAAGGGAGTCAAGGCCTATATGGAAGACCCCATCCATGTGGAGGTGAAGTCCATCACCACGGACCATGTACAGAAGCTCTATCTCTCCAAGGCGGACTGTGAAAACCTGCGGGGCAAGCGCATCCTCATTGTGGATGATGTGATCTCCACCGGCGAGTCCCTGGCCGCTATGGAAGAGCTGCTGCGCGAAATAGGCGGCAACGTGGTGGGCAAGGCCTGCGTGCTGGCCGAGGGCGACGCCAAGGACCGGGAAGATATCCTCTTCCTGGAGCCTCTGCCCCTATTCTTCAAATAAGCTGGAAAAGAGGCGCAAGCTATGGAGCAAAAACAGCTGACCGTGATTCCCTATCTGGCTTTTTCGGGAAACTGTGAGGAAGCCTTGCGGGTCTATATGGAGGCCTTTGGGGGCGAGATTTTCTATCTCTCCCGCTGGTCCCAGGAGAACACCAGCGCCCCGGAGCTGATGGGAAAGGTGATGCACGTGGAGTTCCGCCTGGGCCGAACCCCGATGGCGGCGGGAGACGCGCCGGAGGGCGCCGCCAGTACGGCCGTGAAGCTGATGATTCACATGGACTCCAAAGAGGAGGCGGAGCGGGCCGTCGAGGCCCTGGCAAAAGGGGGAGCCCTCCTTTCTCCCCTGAAACCCCATCCCAAGCCCGATGACGGCGGCTGCGGCTCTCTCATCCAAGACCGCTTTGGCTTTACTTGGATCATCACCTGTCCCAATCCCGAGGCGGGTTGAGGGTGGAACGCTTTTCTAAGCATATAAAAAACGCCCCCCTGTGGGTTCAGCCACATATTCCGTGGCTGGCCGCAGGGGGGGGCGTTTTTTTCTGCTTACTGCTTAAACTGGTTCTGATACAGCTCCGCGTAGTAGCCCCCCAGCTCCATGAGCTCCTGGTGGGTTCCCCGCTCAATGATTTTCCCTTCCCGGACCACCAAAATCAGGTCCGCCTGCCGGATGGTGGACAGCCGGTGGGCAATGAGGAAGGAGGTCCGGTCCTTCAGCAGGGTGGAGATGGCCTCTTGAATCAGAGCCTCTGTTTTGGTGTCAATGGAGGCCGTGGCCTCGTCCAGCACGAAAATGCGGGGATCCGCCAGCACGGCCCGGGCAAAGGACACCAGCTGCTTCTCGCCGGTGGAGAGCTGGCCGCCCCCCTCGCCCACGTCGCTGTCATAGCCTTTTTCCATGCGCATAATAAACTCGTGGGCGTTCACCAGCTTGGCGGCAGCCATAATCTCCTCGTCCGTGGCGTCCAGCCGCCCATAGCGGATGTTCTCCTTCACCGTGCCGGAGAACAGATGGGGCGTTTGCAGCACATAGCCTATGTTGCTGTGCAGCCACAGCAGGCTGCGTTCCCGGTAGTCCCGGCCATCGATGAGCACTTGGCCCTGGTTGGGCTCAAAAAAGCGGCAGGCTAGGTTCACCAGGGTGGATTTCCCCGCCCCGGTCTCCCCCACAATGGCCACAGCGGAGCCAGCGGGCACCTCCAGGGTAAAGTGCTCCAGCACGTTTTCCGTGCCGTCCGGGTAACGGAAGGTCACATCCTGAAAGGTGATGCTGCCCTTTAGGGGCTCCCAGTTCTCCCGCTTGGGCTCCACCGAGGTGCCATAGCGGGCCTCCACCTCCGGCGAATCGGCAATCTCGGGCCGCATGTCCAGCAGCTCGGTGACCCGCTCGATGTTGGCCTGGGTGGAGACAAACCGGGTGACGCAGTAAGCAAAGGCCTGCACAGGGTCCGCGATCATCAGGGCAAAACTGACAAAAATGGTCAGCTCGCCAATGGTGATGCCTCCGGCCAGGGCCATGTTGCCCCCGCCGGTGAGCACAAAGGCCACGGATAAGGCCGTTAAAAAGCTGATGATGGGCACATAGACCGCATCCAAAAACACAGCCCGCACGCTGTTGCGCCGCATGCTGCCGCTGACCTCTTGAAAGGCCGCAGTGTTCTTGTCCTCGATTACCATAGTCTTGGAGGTCTTCGCGCCGGAGATGCCCTCATTGTAGTGGCGGGTCAGCTCGGCGTTAATTTTGCGCACCTTGCGGTTGATTTTTAAAATCCGCTTCTCAAAGTACAGGGTGGCCAGCGCCACCACCGGCGACACGGAAAGCACCAACAGGGCCAGCTTCCAGTTGATGGCCAGCATCACGCCCACGCAGCCGGCAACATACAGGCTGCAATAGAAGCCGTCCACCATGTTCCAGGTAAAGCCGCCAATGCGGCCGGTGTCGCTCATCACCCGGGCCACAATAACCCCCACGGGGGTTTGGTTGAAGTAAGAGAAGCTGAGAGCCTGCAAGTGGGCGAACAGGTCCCGGCGCAGGTCCCGGCTGACGTTTACCTCCATGCGCAGGGCCACCCAGCCCAGCAGCAGCTCGGTGGAGGCCTTTAGAACCACCAGCCCCAGGTAGAGCAGGGCAAACGCCGCAATGCCCTGGTGCACGCCCGGCGTAACAAAGTGGTCCACCGCATAGCCGGAAAGAAGGGTGTAGGCCACGCCGATGCCGGCACTGGTAAGCATAGCCGCAAAGAGGGCGGCGATGCTCTTCCAGTACACCCGGAAATAAGGGAGGATTTTAAGCCAGACTTTAATGGAATGGCGCTCCTCCGCGGGATTGGTTTGGTTTTTTTCAATATCCATTTGGTACTCCTTTTAACAATGGGGACTGTTGTTGTCTCTGTTTCGGTTTGGGGGCGTTCATAAAGGGAGCGGCCCCGGCCAGACTTAGGATCTCTGCATATTGTAGATCGTCTGGTAAATGCCCTCCTGGGCGGCCAGCTCCTGGTGAGTGCCCAACTGGGCCACCCGGCCCTTGTCCAGCACCAGAATCTGGTCCGCGTTCATCAAAGTGGTAATGCGGTGGGCAATGAGAATGGTGGTGCCGTGGACATTCTCCCGCAGGGAGCGGCGTATTTTCAAGTCTGTCTCCATATCCACCGCGGAGAGGGAGTCGTCGAACACCTTAATGGGGGTATCCTGCATCAGCATGCGGGCAATGGCCACCCGCTGCTTCTGCCCGCCAGAGATGGTCACGCCCCGCTCGCCAATGGGGGTCTCATAGCCCTGGGCGAAGTTTGCAATGGCGTCGTCAATGGCGGCCATGCGGGCGTATTTGCGCACCGCGTCCAGGTCCGCCCGGCCCGCGCCCTCGGCAATGCTCTCCCGGAAGGACTTGGAGAACAGGAAGGGCTCTTGCAGCACCATGCCAATGTGGCCCCGCAGGTGTTCCAGGCGGATGTCCCGCACGTCCACCCCGCCAATGGTAATCCGTCCGCCGCCCTCAGGCAGCTCATAAAGCCGGTCCAGCAGGTGCATCAGGGTGGACTTTCCGCTGCCCGTAGCCCCCAAAATACCAAAGGTGCTTCCGGCTTTTATGGTGAAGCTTACATCCTCCAGCACCTCTCCCGCCTCGCCGTAAGCAAAGCTTACATGGTCAAAGACAATGTCCCCGGTCATGTCCGGGGTCTGGGCGTTGGGCCGGTCCTGCTCGGCGGCGGCGTCTAGAATGTCAAAAATGCGGGTGGAGCTGATGCCGGTCTTGCTCAGCTCGGTGAGGACCCGGCCCAGGTTGCTTACCGGCCAGGCCAGCATGGAGTTGTAGGCGGTGAAAGCCAAAAATTCTCCCTGGGTCAGCTGGCCCGCCTCCACAAAGAACACGCCCACCACCATGATCACCAAAGCCTGGAAGCCCGCCAAAAAGTCGCAGACGCCCCAGTTCATGCCCAAAAGCCGCCCCAAGCGGACCCACAGGCTTGTGAATTTCTGGTTCATTTTGTTAAAGCGGTCAATCTCAAAGCGCTCCCGGCCAAAGGCCCGCACCACCCGCACGCCGGTCAGGTTCTCCTGCACCAGGGCGGTCAGCTGGCCCTCGCACTGGTCGGCCTCCTCAAACTTTTTGCCTACCAGCACAAAGAATACAAAGGAGAACAGCATGGTCACCGGGATGAAAGCCAGCACAATAAGGGAGAGCTTCACGTTCATCAAAAACATAAGCCCCATGGAAATAAAGATGGCCAGCAGCGTGCGCAAAATCGTCATCAGCTGATCGTTGATGAAATTCTTAATCAGCTCCACGTCCTGGGTGCAGCGCTGGATGATGTCGCCCGTCTGGTTCTGGTTGTGCCAGGCATAGGGCAGGCGCTGAATGTGGTCGAAAAGCCGGTTGCGCACCCGCTCCACCGAGCCCTCGCAGGCCTTGGCCAAACACACCCGGGAGCCAAAATTGGTAAGCCCCGCCACCACGGCGAACACCAAAGCCGCCGCCGCGCAGAGAACAATGTGCCCCCGCAGGTAGGCCCGGCCTCCCAGGGCCTCCAGCCAGCCCTGCACAAAGCCGGGCAGGGCAAAGGGCTCGGCGTTAATCACCGAGTCCACTGTAACGCGGATGACCTGGGGCGTCATGTAGTTGGCCAAAGAGGACAGCACCACAAAGACCATTGCCAGCAGAAAATGGACCCGCAGCCCTTTGGTAAAGGGAGAAAAGCGCAGGATGCTGGACTTTTTCTTTTGATTTGCTTTTTTCTTCATACAATACCTCATAAGTGAATGGAAATGGCCTCTCCGTAAAAAAAGCACAACACATGCCCGCCAATGCGGCTCCCTGAGACACAAGGGAAAGCCGCCGGGCGGCGCGCTGTGCTGTGCAAGGCCCCGCGCAACGTACACGGAGCGGCACGGATATCAGAATGTACAGTAAAAAATAGAATATCAGATTACAGGGAAAAAGTCAAGAAAAAACGAAAAAAAGTTCTTGCCGCGTCAGGAGGAACCACCGGCGTGAGGGGAAGCCAGCGCCCCCGGCAATTTGACAAACGCCCGCCCAAGCCCTATAATGGGTGTATCGTTAACGCAGTTCAAAAGAGGTACCACCTCTTTTGAACCCAGCGGCCTGGGGGGCCCGCGCCGCTTTGTTTGAAAATCGGTATTTATCGATTTTCAAGTGCGTTTCCTATAGCATTGCGCTGGAAAGGAGCCCGGACTATGTTGATCAACGCTTCTGTGTCCATTATACTATTATCTCTTTTGGCCTTTCTTCTGCTCCGCTGTCTGGCGGATTGGGGGCTGCCGCTGCGGTCCCTTCCAGCCTGGGGAGCTGGAAGGGACCGCCAGGATGGCGCCATCCTGGAAAACCGGGAGAGCCATGAGCCTCTCAAAGGCCAAAACCCGCGGGTGTTTCTCTTTGCCCTAGCCCTGCGGCTGGCGGTGCTGTTGGCCTTCGCCGCGGCGGTCTTCTTGGCTTCCAGCACCGGCGTCACCTGGGAGGCTTTCCTCTCCAAGTTCCAGCTTTGGGACGCCCGCCACTACCTTAACCTAATCGAACAGGGCTATGCTGGCTATGAGGAGCAGGGACAGCACATTTTCCTGGTGTTTTTCCCCGCCTATGTGTGGGTCTGCCGCCTGTTCAGCCTGGTGATGCCCCCTCTTGCGGCGGGCCTGCTGGTCTCTGTGTTAAGTTTTTCCTGGGGATGCTGCTATGTCTACCGGCTGGGCCGGGAGCTCTATGGAGAAGCTACCGCCTGGTATGGGGTGCTCCTTCTGTGCGCCTTCCCCTACTCCTTCTTCTATGGCGCGGTGATGACCGAAGGACTGTTTCTGCTTTCCACCGCGGCGGCCTGTTACTATGCCCTCAAGGGCAAGTGGCTGGCCTATGGCCTGTGGGGCGTTTTAGCCGCCGCCACCCGTATGACCGGCGTACTGGTGCTGGTTTTCGCCGGGGTAGAGCTGCTGCGGAGCCTAAAGCCCCTGGAGCCTCCGGCGGGGCAGTCCCTCAAACGTGCCTGGAAGCCTCTGCTTCTGCGCCTGCCGCTGATTCTCCTGCCCCTGTTGGGCACCGCCTCCTACCTGCTGCTGAACTGGCATGTGGATGGAGATCCCTTTGCCTTTACGGGGCACCAGGAGCACTGGCATCAGGGCAGCATGTGGGTCTCAAAGGTGGTGGAATATCTGATCCATTACGCGAAGAATTATGCTTCCCAGTCCGTTGGCTGGGCCATCTGGCTGCCCTCTCTGGTCCTGTTCGCCGGGTTCCTCAGCGTGCTTTGGCTTTCGGCTTTGCGGCGGGAGAACCGCCCCAGCCTGCTGCTCTTCTCCCTGGGCTACTTTACGGCAAACTATTCCCTCTCCTGGCTCCTAAGCGCGGGGCGCTACCTTTCCGGCGGTTTTCCCCTCTTTCTGCTGCTGGCCGCGCTGGCCCAGCGCCACCCCCGCCTGCGGGACCTGCTGCTCTTGACCGAATGCCTGTTTCTGGGCATTTATCTATACGCTTACGCCAACAACGCCCAAATCATGTAGCCTTCCTGGCCTCCGCGCCCTTCCAAGACTTTGACTCGTGCGGTCTTTCGCCGCGCATTATCATTGTGCGCGCGTGGTTCCCGTGTCACGCCAGGGTTCCCATTAATTCTTCGGCGGCTAAGAGGACGCCCAGCTGGCCGCTGGGATAGTTTACGCCGCCCTGCATCCACACGGCATAGGGCTCCCGCAGGGGTCCGTCAGCGGAAAGCTCAATGGATGAGCCCAGGGTAAAGGTCCCCGCCGCCATAATCACCTGGCTGTCATAGCCCGGCATGGGGCTGGGCTCCGGAACCACGAAAGCGTCCACCGGCGAGGCCTTTTGAATCCCCCGGCAAAAGGCAATCAGCGCCTCCCGAGTCCGCAGCTCAATGGCCTGGATGATGTCCGTCCGGACCTCATCCGGCCGGGGCGTAACCGCGAAGCCCAGCCGCTGGAACAGCGCGGAGGCAAACACCGCTGTTTTCAGCGCCTCCCCTGTCACGTAAGGCGCGTGGAAAGCCCCCAGGTACAGCTCCCGGTTGTGGCCCAGGGTGCAGCCCAGCTCCCGGCCTGTGCCCGGGGTGGTCAGGCGGTAGGCGCACAGCTCTACCAGGTCGTGCCGCCCGGCGATGTACCCCCCTGTAGGGGCGATGCCGCCGCCCGGGTTTTTGATCAGCGAACCCGCCATCAGGTCGGCCCCATGGGCAGTGGGCTCCTCCCGCTCCACAAACTCGCCGTAGCAGTTGTCCACCATAACAATGCAGTGGGGCGCTTTCTTCTTGGCAAAGCGGGCCAGCTTCTCAATCTCCGCCACAGAGAGGGAGGGCCGCAGGCTGTAGCCCCGGGAGCGCTGGATGTACACCATTTTGCAGTCCTTGCCGATCTCCCGGTCCAGCTCCTCATAGTTGGGCGTGCCGTCGGGCAGCAGGTCCACCTGCTCGTACACCACGCCAAAATCCTTTAGGGAGCCGGGCTCTTCCCGGCCAGGCAGGCCGAAGACCCCTTGAATGGTGTCGTAAGGGGCGCCGGTGGCGCACAGCACTGTGTCGCCGGGGCGCAGCACGCCAAACAGCGCCACGGTCAGGGCGTGCGTGCCGCTGACGAAATTGTACCGCACCAGGGCGTCCTCGGCCCCAAAGGCGGCGGCGTATACTTCATCCAGGGCGTCCCGGCCCCGGTCGCCGTAGCCATAGCCCGTGCTGGCGGCAAAATAGCTCTCGCTGACCCGGGCCTTTTGGAAGGCATGGAGCATTTTCTGCTGATTCCAGCGCTGGTTGGCCTCAATGCGGGCAAACTGCTCCGCCGCCTGGGCCTGCGCCTCCTGGGCCAGCTGGGCCAGGTTCTCGCTGATGGTAAAACTGGGATAAATCTCCATGGGTAACATCCTTTCTTTTTTCTAAGATTCACATAGGGTTAGGGATTGTTTGAACATAGAAGGAATGACGAATTTTTGGTCAGAAGTGGTCAGATTCCAGGGGAAAAACCGCAAGTCAACCTGTCAAGGATTTTTGACGCAGAAGATGACCGCTTATGGGCAAAAAAGACAGCGTTTTCGATTTTTCAAAACAAGCCCTAAAAAGCGCCAGCTTGGCCAGCGCCAAATTGTGGCTGAAGAAGCGGAGCAAACACAGAGGGGCTTTCTCCTTTCGAAAGTCCCTCTGTTGGTTGGAAGCGGCCTTGCCCATGCCGGTCCGCCACTATCGTTCCTCCCCCATAAACCGCTGGGGGCCCTGGCCAAAGTTGACCAGCCGTACTGCCTCCAAAATCTCTTCCCGGCGGCTTTCCGGGTCCGGCAGGTCCAAAACCACATCGTTCAAGTCATAGGGGCCGTTGCGGAAATGGCCCGCCACCACCCCGCGAAATTCTCCGTCCACCAGCAAAAATTGCAGAGCCTGGCAGTCATAGGGGCGCCCGGCCGTTAAGGCCTCCGCCCACTTTTTCAGCTCCGGCTCCGCCGCCTTAAACAGGGGGTCGTTTCGGTGGATGGCATAGACGCTTCGGGGCGGCTGGCCCCCAGGCGCTTCCAGGGCCCCCCGGTCCTGGGGGAGAACCCAGCCATCTTCCCAGGGGACCAGCGTTCCCTCCGCCTCCAGCTGGGCCAGGGCGGCTTTTAGGTCCTTGTCCGGCAGGCGGTAAAAAGCCTTTGCCATCCTCTGGCTGAACCAGACGAACCGGTAGGCAAACCGGGGCAGCACGGTCTTTAGGGCCTCCAGGCGGCTGAGGCGTTCCAGGTCCAGGCCGGGGAACATCTCCTCAAAGGGGCACCAGCCCCGGTCCCACTCCCCGTCGTACTGGTCCTCATAGATGAGGAAAGCCTCCTGCAGCCGGTGCAGAACCGGGGTGATTGCCTTAACCAGCATGCCGGTTTCCTCTTTCATCTGCTGGATGCTCAAGGGGCCGCTGCGCTCAATCAGCTCCAAAAGCTGGAACTGCCGCTCATTGGGAGAGGCCAGGGGCTTGCGGTACAGGGCGGCGTAAAGGGCCATATCCTCCGGGACGATCCAGCCCAGATTTCCCCCGGCGAAGCGGCCCTTTACCAGCCCGCGTTCCAGCTGCCGGGCCCGGTTGAACGCCAGGTCGTCAAAATCCGCCCGAAAACTCAAGGTGGGCGGCTGGCCAAAGCCGTTCCAATAAACGTTCACCCCGGGCTGCAGGTCCCGGTAAAGTGACAGATACTCTTCCTCGCTGGCAGGGTTTCCCAGATGCTGGCGCTCCATGCGCAGAGCCGCCAGCCTTGTCCGGTCCATTTAGGACGCCCGGCCCAGGGCCAGGGCTTGACGGTTTAAGTCCAGCATATTGGCCTTGCGGGCGGGCACGCATTTTTCCAGGGCCTGGTCCAGAACGTCCTCCCCGCAGAAGGCGCAGGGATGCTCCCCATTGGCGCAGACCGCCTGGAACAGCTTGCCGGTCAGGATCATATTGGAAAGGCCCGCCAGGCCCTTTTCCTCCGCCAAAGAGGAGGAGGGCACATAGTAGACCGTTAGGTCTTCCCGCTCCACCTTCTTGCCAATCAGGGAGCTGTCCAGAATCACCGTGCCGCCGGGTTCAACCGTATCAATAAACTTATCCAGAGAGGGCAGGTTCATGGCCACCAGCACATTGGGGGCCGTAACCAGCGGGGAGCCAATGGGGCGGTCGGAGACGCACACGCTGCAATTGGCGGTGCCCCCCCGCATTTCCGGTCCGTACGAGGGCAGCCAGGAAATCTCCTTCCCGGCGATGAGCCCCGCATAGGCGGCCACCTTGCCCGCAAAGAGCACGCCCTGGCCGCCGAAGCCCGCGAAGATCATATTCAAATCCTTCACTGTGCCGCGCCCCCCTTCTTAACGCCCTCCGCCAGATCCTTATATACCCCCAAGGGGTAGTAGGGCATCATGTTGTCTTCCAGCCATTGCAGCGACTCCACCGGAGAGAGGCCCCAGTTGGTGGGGCAGGTGGAGAGCACCTCCACAATGGAATAGCCTTTGCCATCCAGTTGGTTTTGGAAGGCTTTTTTAATGGCTTTCCGGGCGGCGTTGACGTTTTTCACGTTGTTCACCGCCACCCGCTGGGCAAAGGCCACGCCATCCAGGGTGGAAAGCATCTCGCAGACCTTTACCGGGTATCCGGCGCTGTCCGTGTCCCGGCCGTAGGGGGTGGTTTGGGTCACCTGGCCGGGCAGGGAGGTGGGGGCCATCTGGCCGCCGGTCATGCCGTAAATGGCGTTGTTGATGAAGATGACGGTAATGTTTTCGCCTCTAGTAGCGGCGTGGACCGTCTCGGCGGTGCCGATTGCCGCCAGATCTCCATCCCCCTGGTATGTAAAAATAATATTCTCCGGCTTGGCCCGCTTGAGGCCAGTGGCCACGGCCTGGGCCCGGCCGTGAGGGGCCTGGACCATGTCGCAGGCAAAATAGTCGTAGCACATAACAGAGCAGCCCACCGAGGCCACGCCCACCGCGCGGCCCTCCACGCCCAGCTCGTCAATGGCCTGGGCCACCAGCCGGTGGACAATGCCGTGGGTGCAGCCGGGGCAGTAGTGCAGCGGCGCGTCTGTAAGGGCTTGGGGCTTTTGAAATACGATTGGCATATTGGAGCACTTCCTTTCTCTGTGCGAAAATCTGGAAACCGGAGGGAGTCCCGGCTGTTCCCGGGGCTTTCTCCACTTCCGGATGATATCAATTCAGCCGGTTATGGCTTTGGGCAGGCCGGTGAGAAGGTCCGGCATGAGGGGCTATCCTAGGCAGCGGTCAAGCAGCTCTCTGACCATGTGGGAGAAAATCATCTGTCCGCCCACCACCTGCTTCTGCTTGTTGAAGAAGCTTCCATGGTAGTCTGTGCCCCCGGAGCAGAACAGGCCTCTCTCCCGGCACAGAGACACAAGCTCTCTTTGCAGGCCAAAGCCGTGAAGAGGGTGAAAGCATTCTATCCCCTCAATTCCTGCCGCCAGCAGGCCATTCAGAGTCTGCCAGAACGCGCCGTGCTCCGCTTCATAGGGGTTGTAGGGAATCTGTTCCGCCGGATGAGCTAGGACTGGAACGCCGGAGGCATCTTTCACCATATGGACCGCCTCCGTCAGGCTGACAAATTTAATTTTGTTGGAGTCAACGGCATATTGCTTATAGTATTTCGTCCCTTCCAGCAGACTGCCGGTGAGGCCCGTGTCCAGAAGATAGTTCAGGAGCTTCCAGCCGCCCCGGCCCTGGGGGATGGCATAGCTGTGGTAGTCTCTCTCCGAGACCCCCAAGCCGTCCCGTTCCATACACCGCAGCAGAGAGAGATTGGATTCCTCCTGCACCCGGGTATTGTAGGCGCAGGCCTCCCCCAGCGCCTGGTTGTGCACGTCAACGCCGTAGGCCAGCAGATGATACTGACGGTTCTCATGAATCACATCCAGCTCCACGCCGGGAATCAGGCGGACACCCGTCTCATCTGCCTGACGCAATCCATCCTCTGAATAGGCGCGGACCGTATTGTGGTCGGTAACGGACAGGAATGCCACGTGATTTTCTCTTGCATGGGCTAGAACCTCATCTGCCCGGTCGCTTCCGTCAGAAAAATGGGTATGTATATGCAAGTCCGCGAACTGTGTCATAGCGTTCTCCCTCAGTGAGTGTTTTTATACCAGCCGCTCAATTTCTTCCAGCACTCCAGCGGGGGTGGGAATCATGCCGCCGGTGCGGCCGTAGAAATGCACGGGCGCCTTGCAGTCAATGGCCAGCTTCACATCGTCCACCATCTGGCCCATGCTCATCTCCACCGAAAGGAATGCCTTGGCGGTTTTGGCGGCCTCCTGCAGGCAGTCCGCCGGGAAAGGCCACAGGGTGATGGGCCGGATGAGCCCCACCTTGCGTCCCCGCTCCCGGGCCTGGTTCACCGCGCTTCTGGCTACCCGGGCCGAGGCCCCATAGGCCACCAGAATCAGCTCCGCGTCTTCGCAAAGGTAGGTTTCCGCCCTCTGCTCCTGCCGCTTCACCTGGTCATACCGGAAATACCGGGCCGCCACCAGCTCTTCCAGTTTGTCGGGGGTCAGGTACAGGGAGTTGATCACATTGTGGGGGCGCTTTCCGCCGTGGCCCGCCGCTGCCCAGGGCTTTTCCACCAGCTGGGCACGGCCTTCCTCCGGCAGGGCCACTGGCTCCATCATCTGGCCCAGCATACCGTCGGCCAGAATCATGGCGGGCATCCGCCAGCGGTCCGCGGCATCAAAGGCGTCGCTGACCAAGTCCACCATTTCCTGAACAGTGGAGGGCGCGAACACCAGAATCTGGAAGTCCCCGTGGCCCGTGGCTTTGGTGGCCTGCCAGTAGTCCGCCTGAGAGGGCTGAATGCCGCCCAGTCCGGGCCCGCCCCGCTGCACGTTGATGATTAAGGCGGGCAGGTCGGAACCGGCCATGTAAGAGATGCCCTCGGATTTTAAGCTGATGCCCGGGGATGAGGAGGAGGTCATGGCCCGGACCCCGGCGGAGGCGGCCCCCAGGACCATGTTGATCGCGGAGATTTCCGACTCGGCCTGCAAGTAGGTGCCGCCCACTTTGGGCATGCGTTTGGACATATAAGCGGCCAGCTCGGTTTGGGGCGTGATGGGGTAGCCGAAAAAGTGGCGGCATCCGGCGCGGATGGCTGCCTCGGCCAGGGCTTCGTTGCCCTTCATCAGTACTTTCATGAATCCATATCTTCCTTTCGGGGTTATTTTTCCACGGTAATGGCAGTGTCCGGGCACATGGCGGCGCAGGCGGCGCAGGCGACGCATTGGTCTGGCTGGACCAGGCGGGCGGGATGGTAGCCTTTGGCGTTGAGCCGGCCGGAGTCCAGAGAGAGGATGTGCCGGGGACAGGCATGGGCGCAGAGCCCGCAGCCCTTGCAGACCGCCTCATCGATGTGAATGGTTGGCATGGTGCAGACCTCCTTGTTATAATGTAATATATAAATGTTCTTTTTGCTTATCTTTTAGCACAGAGCGGCGTCTCACTCCTCTTCCCAGGCAAAGCGCACATACCGCCGGACCCTTCGGAAGCCCTGGGGCAGCGGGCTCTTGGCGGCAAAATCCGGGACCGTGCTGTACAGCAGGGGCAGGCCCAGCCGTTCCGCCGTGCGCCGCCCGAACTCCTCCGCGGCCTCCACATGGGCCCAAGTGGTTTCCACCCCCAAGTGGGAGTTGTTCACCACCCCGGCGGCCCGCAGGCGGCTGGCGGCCTCCACCTCTTTCAGCAGGCTGGCGGCCTCTTCAGGGGTCTGGGTCAAGGCCCGGAAGCGGTTGACCACATAGAGCATCTGGCAGCCGGCCTCTTCCAGCTGGCGGGAAAGCCCGCCTAAAGCGGTGGCTCCCGCGTCATCGCCCCCCGCGTCCACAAAGACCCGGCCGGTCTGGGGAGAAAAAATAGAATAGATCTCCGGCGGCAGCGTGGGCGTGTCCAAAGTGGTGCCCGCAAACACGGGCGCAATCAGCCGCACGCCGTTTTGTTCCAGCAGGCCCCGGTACTCGCAGGAGCGAAAATAGGGATTAACCACGTCCAAGTCCACCAAAGCAACCGGACCCCCGGCCGCGGCGGCTTCCAGGGCCAGGTTTAGGGCAAGATTGGTTTTGCCGCAGCCATAATGGCCGCAGAGAATGGTGACGCGGGGGCTTTCCATGGAACTTCCCTCCTGGAGTTAGTAGATGTATTTTTATATTTTAGCACAATATCCCGGCTAATTCAACAGGAAATGGCAGTCAGGAAAAGTGAGCTCATCGCCATGCTGCTAAAGCTCAAATGGTGGGACTTCCCGCCGGAGGAGCTGCTGCGGTTTTTGCCGGAGCTTTGCAGCGACGACATTCCCGCCGTGCGGGAGGCGGTCCGCCGGATGCTGGCAAGCCGGGAAGCCTAAGGCGGCCCGCTTCTGCCGGCTGCTTGTAATTTTGCTTTCTCTTTACCCAAAGCGCCAAAAAACCGCCTGTGTTTGTTTTTTCGCAAACGCGGGCGGCTTTTTTTGATGGACCCATCCGGTATTTTTGATTTATCAAACGAGGTCTAAATTTGAAAGAAAAAGATGACCAGCCCATACACCACGCTGGCCGTAACGCCGAACACCAGCACAGGCCCGGCCACGGTAAACAGTTTGGCCCCCAGGCCCGTAATAAATCCCTCGCTCTTAAACTCCATGGCCGGGGACACCATGGAGTTGGCAAAGCCCGTGATGGGCACCAGCACTCCGGCTCCCGCGTGCTTGGCGATGTTGTCGTACCAGCCCAGGGCCGTTAGGGAGGCGGAGAGCAGAATCAGGCTGATGGAGACTGCCATGCGGGCCTGGGGCAGGTCCAGCCCCAAATTTTGGTAGCACTGGCACAGCACCTGCCCCAAAGTGCAAACCGCGCCTCCGCATAAAAAGGCCAGGCAGCAGTCTTTGACCACCGGCGAGGGGGGCGAGGCCTCCTTAACCTTCTGGGCGTATTCCTGGGGTGTTACCGTCCTCATAAACATCGTCCTTTCCTTGGTTTTCTCCACCTAGTTTTCCCGTTTTTTCCGGAATATTCCCCTATTTGGCGGGCGCTGGCCGCTTTCTTAATAAATTTGTAAGAAAATCGTCACGCTCCGCTTAAACCCCATAGAGTATCCTTACAGGCAGGAACCCCGCGCCTCTCTGGCCGGGCAGAAAGGACGGACCGATTTTTATGAAAACCCTTACCTGCATCAATATCCTTTTGGGCGCGCTGATGGCCGCCTGCTGCTGTTATCAGGTCTTCTACCTGCTTTTGCGGCTAAAGGGCTCTGGCCGCAGCTTCCAGGCCCGGTCCTTGGGCCGGTACGCGGTGCTCATCGCCGCCCGGAACGAGTCGGCGGTGATTGGCCAGCTGATTGACAGCATTCTGGCCCAAGACTATCCCCGGGAGCTGGTGGACATTTACGTGGTGGCCGACAACTGCACCGACGATACGGCCGCTGTGGCCGCTGCCCGGGGCGCGCGGGTTTACCAGCGCCAGAACAAGCTCCAGGTAGGCAAGGGCTATGCCCTCAACTTCCTTTTGGGGAAGATTGGCGAGGATTATGGAAAAGAGAGCTATGACGGTTTCTTTGTGTTCGACGCGGACAATCTGCTGGAGCCGGACTACATCAGCGAGATGAACAAGGTGTTCTCCAACGGGGCCCCGGTGGTTACCGGCTACCGCAACGCCAAGAATTTTGGCGACAACTGGATTACCGCCAGTTACGGGGTATACTTCCTGCGGGAGTCGGAGTTTTTAAACCGCCCCCGGGACTACCTGGGCACCAGCTGCGCCATATCCGGCACGGGATTTCTGTTTTCGGCCCAGCTTCTGGACAAACTGGGAGGCTGGAACTATTTTGCCCTGACCGAGGACCTGGAATTCACCCTGGACCTTATCTGCCGGGGAGAGAAGGTGGCCTATTGCCGCACAGCCATGCTGTACGACGAGCAGCCCACGGGCTTTCAGCAGTCGGTGCAGCAGCGGGCCCGTTGGATGAAGGGCTTTATGCAGATTCTCTCCAGCCGGGGCCACAGCATTCTGCGGGCCATGGTGGCTGGCGGAAGCTTTGCCTGCTATGACATGCTGGTCAACTCCATGGCCGGTATGCTCACGGGAATCAGCTTTATTTTGAACGCGGTGATGTTCATTGTCGGCATTACCAGCCCCAAGCTGGAGACCGGCCCGGTGCTCCTCAGCGCCTTGGGGGCCATTGCCGGGGCCTATGTGATGCTCTACTTTACCGGCCTGCTGCCGGTTCTCACCGAGTGGCGGCGCATCCGCTGCCCCGGCTGGCGGAAGCTGGTGTTTAGCCTGATGTATCCCTTCTTTATGGCCAGCTTCTTGCTTTCCCTTACTTTGGCTATGTCCGGTTCGGTGGAATGGAAGCCCATCCGGCACACTGTGGCGGTGTCCCTGGGCGAAATGGATGGACGGCTGAAATAGCGCGGACCAGAACCGGCGCGCGGAAGGTACGGTAGGTTGTCAAAGGCGGTCCAAGCGCCTTTGACGCTGGGCGGCAGCCATACCAGATTAAAAAGCGCCGGACCGCTTCTTACCTTCCCAGCGCCGCCTACATACGCAGCCCCCAACCCCAGGAGGGACGTCCTGCCCAGCAGGCCGTCCTTTCCGCTTTTTCCCTGCCCCCGAATATCCTCCCGCGGCGCTGTCATACTATACGGTATGCAGCAATTGTGAAAGGGTGGAGACATTATGTGTACCTGCATCGCCATGAAGACCCGGGACGTTTACTTTGGCCGCACGCTGGATTTGCAATACCGCTTTGGGGAAAAGGTCGCGGTCACCCCCCGCAATTACCCCTTTACCCTCCGGTCCGGCGAGACCTTTGACACCTGGTACGCCATGGTCGGCATGGCCCGGGTGGAGCAGGACTACCCCCTCTATGCCGAGGCCACCAACGAGAAGGGGCTCTCTATGGCCGGGCTCTATTTTCCTGGCAACGCCGTATACGGCCCGCCGGTGCCGGGCAAGCGCAATCTGGCCACCTATGAGCTCATCCCCTGGGCCATGGGCAACTTTGCCTCCCTGGAGGACCTGCGCCGGGAGCTGGAACAGGTGCACCTGACCAACGAGCCCTTCAGCCGGACCGCCGGGGCCTCGCCCCTGCACTGGATGGCCAGCGACGGCACCAACAGCTTGGTGGTGGAGCAAACCGCTTCCGGCCTCCACCTGTATGACAACCCCGCCGGGGTTCTGACCAACAACCCGGAGTTTCCCTATCACACCACCCATCTAAACTCCTACCTGAACCTCACCAGCCGTCCGCCCCAGAACCGTTTTTGCCGGGGGCTGGATTTAAAAGCCTTTGGCAACGGCATGGGGGCCATCGGCCTGCCGGGGGACGACTCGCCTCCCTCCCGTTTTGTGCGGGCCTGCTTCACCAAGTGGAATTCACAATGCGACAGCGACGACGCTAGTTCGGTCGCCCAGTTTTTTCACATTTTGGATTCCGTGTCCATTGTGCGGGGCGCGGCTCTTATGGAGGACAACCAATGCAATGTGACCAACTATGCCTGCTGCGTCAACGCCACGCGGGGCGTATACTATTATAAAACCTATAGCAACAACCAGCTTACGGCCGTGCGCATGACGGACGCCAACAAAAACGGGAGCGAACTGGCGGTTTATGAGCTGGAAGAACGCCAGCAGGTACGCTTTATGAACTGACAGCCTAAGAAACTTTTTTGAAAAAAGTTTCTTAGGAATCTTCAAAAAACTTTACTGGCCGGGCTTTTGATTTGGGGAAAGGCTGGGATATTGGGGCGGTTTTTTACCTTTTTCTTTCCAGCTGGCTTTTAAGAGGTTTTTTATGATTATTGATATGCATACCCATACTTTTCCGGACCACATCGCTGCCGGCACGTTGGAAAAACTCAGCGCGGCCAGCCATACCCGGCCCTTTACCAACGGAACCCAGGAAGGTTTGCTCCGGTCCATGGAAGAGGCCGGGGTGGACCTCTCTCTGGTACTGCCCGTGGCTACCGCCCCCCGGCAGGTGGAGCGCATCAACGACCGCAGCGCCCAGCTGAACCAGAGCGGGGGCAAGCTGCTGTCCTTTGGCTGCATGCACCCGGATTTCCCCGGCTGGCGGGAGGAACTGGCCCGGGTGAAAGCCCTGGGGCTCAAGGGAATCAAGCTCCACCCCGTGTACCAGGGGGCGGACTTTGACGACCCGCGCTATCTGCGGATCTTGGACCGGGCGGGGGAGCTGGGCCTGCTGGTCACCACCCACGCCGGGGATGATGTGGGCTTTCCGGGGGCGGTGCGCTGTTCGCCGGAGATGGTCCGCCGGGCCGTGGAGCAGGTAGGGCCTGTTACGCTGATTCTGGCCCATATGGGCGGCTGGCGGAACTGGGACCGGGTGGAAACCACGCTGGCCAGTCTGCCGGTGTTTCTGGATACCAGCTTCTCCACGGGCCGGATGGCTCCTTTGGACGATGGGTATTACCAGCCCCAGGACCTGGAGCTGCTGGACCCGCCCCGGTTTATGAAGCTGCTGCGGGCCTTTGGGGTCCAGCGGGTGCTCTTTGGCAGCGACAGCCCCTGGAGCGGCCAAAAGCAAAGTCTGGAGTGGCTGCGGGCCCTGCCCATGAGCCAGGGGGAACAGAGAGCGCTGCTAGGAGGAACCGCGGAGAGGCTGCTGGGGCTTGGGTAAGGAGTGTCCGTTTCGGAGAGTTTTTCGTGTTCCCCCGCCCGTAGGGCGGGGGAACACAGATGATTATCTCTGTGGTTTGGACACTCCCGCTTGGGTAGAAAGGGTTGATTTTTTAGGAATTTAAGAGTAGAATGAGGTAAAGGGCAGGAGCGTGGAGAGGCCTCTATGTCAGGAAGCTTCCCGCCTTTGCTGTTCGCAATGAAAGGGGATGGCGATGAAATACATAGTGTGGGACTGGAACGGCACGCTTTTGGATGATGTACCCGCCAGCGTGGCGGTGATGGACAGGCTGCTGCACCGGCGCGGTTTGCCCGGCCTGGGCGGCATAGAGCGGTACCGGGAAATTTTTACCTTTCCGGTTCGGGAGTACTACCAGGCGGCGGGGCTGGACTTTGAGAAAGAGCCCTTTGAGGCCCTGGCGGTAGAGTATATTGAAGAATACAACCAGCGGGCCCTGGACTGCGGCCTGCGCGCCGGAGCCCAGGCCGCGCTGCAAGCCTTTGCGGCGGCAGGGTGCCAGCAGGTGCTGGCCTCGGCCTCGGAAAAAAGCGCTTTGGAGGCCCAGGTGGCACAGTGCGGCGTGGGGGATTACTTCGCGGCGGTGCTGGGCGTGGGCGACTCCCTAGGCGTCAGCAAGGAAGGCCTGGCCCGGGCGTACTTGAACGGCGTGGCGCCGGAGAGCGTGGTATTTCTAGGGGACACGGTCCATGACTGGGAGGTGGCGCGGCGCATGGACCGCCCCTGTGTGCTGGCGGCGGGAGGACACCAGAGCCGGGCCCGGCTGGAACGCACCGGGGCGCTGGTCGCGGACACCCTGGAAGAGGCGGCCCAAATGGCCCTTTGCCTGATGGCCCGCTGAGAAGCGCAGCAAAGAGCGCCCTGCCAATGGCTTGGCAGAGCGCTCTTTTTGCCAGAGGGAAGCCTTACTTCAGGCCCTTCTCGTAGCTCTCGATCATCTTCTTGACCATCTGGCCGCCGACGGAACCAGCCTGACGGGCGGTGATGTCGCCGTTGTAGCCCTGCTTCAAGTTCACGCCCACTTCAGAAGCGGCCTGCATCTTAAACTGTTCCATGGCTTCCTTGGCCTCGGGGACCATAACAGAATTGCTTTTCATGATTCTCGTCTCCTTCAAAAAAGTTTTTTTCGCGTTTGCATTATCTATTTTGAGTCGGAGGCAGGGGATTATGATTGTCAATTTTTGTATGACTGGCGGGAGAACGGCCGCCGCGTTTTCATGACCAGTCCCAGCCGCATTCCCTTTCAAAAAACCTCTTGACATGGAGCGCCCTCCAAATTGTATAATAAATGAAAAAACATCGAGAGGAGTTTTCCACCCATGAAAAAGCTTGGTTTCGGCCTGATGCGCCTGCCGGCCCGCAATCCCCAAAACGCCGGGGACGTGGACCTGGAACAGGTAAAACAGATGGTGGACCTTTTTATGAAAAAAGGCTTCACCTATTTTGACACGGCCTGGATGTACTGCGGCTTTCAGAGCGAACCCACGGTAAAGGAGGCCCTGGTCAGCCGCTATCCCCGAGACAGCTTCACCCTGGCCACAAAGCTGCACAGCGGCTTTTTCCACTCTCTGGAGGACCGGGATAAGGTCTTTAACGAGCAGCTGGAAAAAACCGGCGCGGGCTATTTTGACTACTACATGCTGCACGGCATCGAGGCCGGCAGCCTGCCCAAGTATGAGCGCTTCGACTGCTTTAACTGGCTGAAGGCGAAAAAGCAGGCGGGCCTGGTAAAGTCCATGGGCATCTCCTTCCACGCCCACGCGGAGCTGCTGGACGAGATTTTGACCAAGTATCCTTTCCTTGAGTTTGTGCAGCTGCAAATCAACTATCTGGACTGGGAAAGCCAGTGGATTCAGTCCCGGGCCTGCTATGAGGTGGCGGTAAAGCACAACAAACCGGTTATCGTCATGGAGCCGGTCAAGGGCGGCACCCTGGCAAAGGTTCCCCCACAGGCCGAGGCGCTGTTCCAGCAGCGCGGCCCTGGGGCTTCTCCGGCCTCCTGGGCCATTCGCTTCGCGGCCAGCCTGCCCGGGGTCATGATGGTCCTCTCCGGCATGAGCAGCCTGGCCCAGATGGAGGACAACCTCAGCTATATGGAGGACTTCCAGCCTTTGACCGAAGAGGAAAAAGCCATGGTTTTCCAGGCCGGGGAGCTGATTAACAGCCAGATCGCCGTGCCCTGCACCGGGTGCTCCTACTGCACCGAGGGCTGCCCCCAAAAGATTGCCATTCCCCAGTATTTTTCCCTCTATAATGAGGATATGCGGGAGCGCTTGGAGGAAAAGGGCTGGACCGTCAACTTCACCAACTACGCCAATTTGGCGGAGCGCTTTGGCAAGGCCGGCGACTGCGTTGGCTGCGGGCAGTGTGAGGAAATGTGCCCCCAGCATCTGCCTGTGATGGAGCATTTGAAAGCGGTGGCAGCGCATTTTGACCGGTAAAACCCTTGGGCAAGGGCCCTCTTCCTCTTGCGCCTCAGCCTGAAACGCGCTATAATATTCCTGTATGTTCCGCGTATCTATTTTATCAGGAGGCTGATCAGCAAAATGAAAGAACTTCGCATCGGAATCATCGGCACCGGCATGATCTCCAACCGCCACATGACCATCTGGTCCCATATTCCCGGCACAAAAGTGGTGGCCGGGTGCGACATCGACCAGGCCAAAGTGCGGGCCTGGGGCGAGCGCTACGGCATCCCCCAGGAGGATCTGTATGTGGACTTTCGGGAAATGCTGAAGCGCGACGACCTGGACGCCATTGACGTGTGCGTGCACAACAACCTGCACACCCCTGTGTCCGTGGCCGTGATGAAGGCCGGTTTCCCCTGTTACTGCGAGAAGCCCATGGCCGCCAGCTATGCCGACGCGAAAATTATCTACGACGCCGCCAAGGCCACTGGCCAGAAGCTGGCCGTGCAGTTAAGCTCCATCTATAACCTTCAAACCCGCCTGGCCAAAAAAATGATTGAAGAGGGCAAGCTGGGCAAGCTCTACCACGCCCGCAGCGTGGGCCACCGCCGGGAGGGCCGGCCGGGCTTCGACATGCCCAGCTTCTCCCGGGACTTCATCTCCAAAGAAGTGGGCGTTCACGGCCCCCTGTGCGACCTGGGCATTTACCACCTCTCCCAGATGCTCTATGTGATGGGCATGCCCCAGCTGGACACCGTGTTCGGCGTGTCCTCCGCGGATTATTACCAGGATCCCCGGCTTCTGCCTCCTGGCCTGGCCTATGAGGTGGAGGACCTGAGCGTGGGCATCGCCACCTTCCAGAACGGGGTTTCCCTGGACATTTACGAGGACTGGGCCATGCACATGGACGAGGTGGGAACCAGCTTCATTGCCGGTTCCCTGGGCGGCTTAAAGCTCATTGACGTGGACACCACCGGCGGCGACTTGGCCCTGTCTGAGGCAAGGCGGCTTGCTGGCGGCAGCGCCCAGCAGCCCACCCTGGAATTCTTTGGCTATGAGGATGGGCTGAAGACCTCAAAAATCATCAACTGCCAGGAAAACGGCCGCAAAGAGGCCCAGGTAGACCCCAGAATCGCCCTTTACAACGACAACCAGGTCCATTGGGCGGCCTACCTGCGGGGCGAGCTGGACGACAGCACCCGCATCGACTCCCCCTACATCGCCATGGAGACGGCCCTGCTCTCCGACGCCATCTTCATTTCCCAGGCCCAGCACCGCAGCGTCACCGGCGAGGAAGTCCGGGCCATGTCCCAGTCTGTGGCCCTCCACCGGCAGGAGACTCCCTGGGGCGTGATTGAGTACGATTTTTAAGCGGGCCGCTAACCAAAAAGAGCCCCTGGGCCATGCCCTGGGGCTTCTTTTTGTGCTTGTTTCCATTGGTCCGGCCAACGAACTAGGAGTCCTCTGGGTTCTTTGGGCATTCCGGCTCCTGGGCCTGCCTGCGCAAAGCCTCTAGGGCTTCCCGGTTCTGCCTCCGGCGCTCCCGCGCCGCCCGGCGGGGCTTGCGGGTGCACAGAAGGATAATCCCCGCCAGCAGGCCCAGCAGGGCCAGCGCCGGCAGATGGGTTACCACAAACAGCGCCAGCTCCTGGAAAAACCGCCCAATGGACCGGGCGTTCTCCTTCATCCCCTCCAGGGCCCGGCTGCCCCAGCTTTCCGGAGTGGGTTCCGTCAGCTCCCGTACCTCCTGCAGGCTCATGTGCACGGTGCTGTAGTCAATCTGGCCGTCGTACACCCGTAAGGCCGACTCATAGTTTTGCAGCTGGTAGCGCACCTGGGTCAGCCGGTCCTCAATGCCCAGCAGGTCTTCCAGCTTGTCCGCCTGGGCCAGCAGCTCCAGCAGGCGCTCCTGCTCCACCAGCAGCGCTTTCTTGTGGCTCTCGGTGTCCACATAGTCCAGGGTCACGTCCTCTTCCCGCACCGAGCGTTCTACCACATTGCAGCGCCCCTCCAGCTCCGTCAAAAAGCCCTCCAGCTGGCCTGCGGGAATCCGCAGAGTCAGCTGGCAGCTGCGGCGGGACTGGTTGTGGGCGTACTGCTCCGTGTTCTCCATGCGGCCACCGGCCTGGGAGAGGGCTGTTTTCACCCAGGCCATGGCCCCATCATAGTCCTCTGTCTCGGCGGAAACATGCGCCGTGACAATTACCTTGCGCCCCATGGCGGCCAGTTCCCGTTCCATGCCGGGCGCGTCCTCCGCGGTTTCCACCGCGCTGGCAGCGGACTCCTCGGTATAGGAGGCGGAGTCTGTAAATTGGTTGGCCGAGCCGCCTGCTAAATCCTTACCGCTTCCGCCGCATCCGGCCAAAGCCAGCGCCAGCAGCAGGGCCAGCGCCGCTGCCCAGGGCTTCCTGTGTCTCATGGGGGTCTCTCCTTTCCCTGCTCGGACTTTTTTCTTACATTATACCCAGGAATGGGGAGAATTTCAATGAAAATGACACAGTTGTAACCACAAGTTACAAGCTTGTAACTCCAGGCTGGTCAAAACTTTACCTTATGCTTCCGGTTTGCCCCCAATATGCCGCCGATGGCGCCGCTTAAGAGCACCGCCGCGGCCTTGCCGCCGCTGGCTGGTTCCAGCTCCGCGCCAAAGAGCAGCACCGTGGCGGCCGCCGCGCACAGCAAAAACACCGCCCCGCAGCCCAGACCCAGCAGCAGGCCCCGCTCCTTGGCCGAAAGCGCGCCGGCCAGCCCCCCTAAGAACACCGCGCCGCAGGCGGCCAGGGTGGTCACCAGCGTCAGGGAGGACCGGGGCAGAGAGCCCATGCGGGCCGTTACAAAGGCGGTTGCCGCCAGCAGCAGCAAGCTGGCGCATAGGGCGGCCAGCACAGAGATCAACAGGGCGCGAATCCATTTCATCATAGAAAAAGACCTCTCAGCTCATAATATGCTAAACCATATGAGCCGGAGGTCCTTTTTATTCCTGTCAGGATCAGGTATTGTCATCCTCATGCACAGTATCCACGCTGCCAATGGACCAGCGCTTTACCCGCAGCTTGGACTTGTCGCTTCCCGTCTCAATGATGACCGAGTCGGACTCGTCCTTTACAGCCACAATCCGGCCGCAAATGCCGCCAATGGTGGTGATTTCATCGCCCACCTGGGCGTTTTTGCGCATTTCGGCTTCCTTCTTCTTTTTCTTGTTCTGCGGGCGGAAGAAAATAAAATACAGGGCCACAAAGAACAGGCCGTACACCAGCAGCATGAGGATTAAACTCATGCCGCCGCCCGCTCCGGCAGCCGCCGCGTCCAGCACATGGAGATTAAACATGGTTTATGAACACATCCCTTCTAGTCATTGCTCTTTATTATAACAGGAAGTTTACAAAGTTGCAAGCATAATCTTTGGGCGGGAAAACACGAAAAGCCCCTCGAAATGGGCACTTTCCTTTGGGAGGGCGCGGGGCGGGCATGGCGCTCGAAGCCATAAGCTTGGCGCCGCCCCTGTTGCTTTCCCTAAATCCGGCGGCCCAGCACCGCCGCCTTCTCCTGGTAAAAGGACTCAAACCGGTCCTCATCCAACGCCTTCCGGATGTCCTCCAACAAGTGGTTATAGAAATACAAATTGTGCATTACCGCCAGCCGCATGCCCAGCATCTCACCGGCCTTAAACAGGTGGTGGAGATACGCCCGGGTAAAGCGCTGGCACACCGGACAGCCGCATTCTTCGTCCAGGGGGGCTTGGTCCAAAGCGTACTTGGCGTTCATTAGGTTCCGGCAGCCCGCATGGGTAAAGGCGTGGCCGTGGCGGGCATTGCGGGTGGGCATCACACAGTCGAACAGGTCCACGCCCCGGCGCACAGCCTCTAAAATATTCACCGGCGTGCCCACGCCCATCAGGTAGCGGATTTTATTCTGGGGCATATGGGGCTCAATGGCCTCAATCACCGCGTACATTTCCTCCGCGGTCTCCCCCACCGCCAGCCCGCCGATGCCATAGCCGTCCAGGTCCATGGCGGCAATGCGCTTCATATGCTCCACCCGCAGGTCCTGGTAGGTGCAGCCCTGGTTGATGCCAAAGAGCATCTGCCGGGGGTTCAAGGTATCTTCCCGGGCGTTAAGGCGGGCCATTTCGGCTTGGCAGCGCTCCAGCCAGCGGGCGGTGCGGGCGCAGGAGGCCTTGGCATAGGCGTATTCGGCAGGGTTTTCCACGCATTCGTCAAAGGCCATGGCAATGGTGGAGCCCAGGTTGGACTGGATGCGCATGCTCTCTTCGGGGCCCATGAAGATTTTGTGCCCATCAATGTGGGAGGCAAAGGTCACGCCCTCCTCCCGGATGTTCCGCAGCTTGGCCAGGGAGAAGACCTGAAAGCCCCCGCTGTCCGTAAGGACGGGGCCCTGCCAGCCGGTGAATTTCCGCACGCCGCCCAGGGCCTTCACGGTCTCGTCGCCTGGGCGCAGGTGCAGGTGGTAGGTGTTGCACAGCTGAACCTGGCAGCCCAGCTCCTTTAAATCGTAGGCAGAAACCGCGCCCTTGATGGCCCCGGCCGTGGCCACGTTCATAAAGCCGGGAGTCTGGACCGTGCCGTGGACTGTGGTAAAAGTCCCCCGGCGGGCCGCGCCGGAGCGTTTTAACAGGGAATACATAACAGCATCCTTTCCAAATAAAAACTAACACAAAAAGGCAAGGGGCCGTGGCGAAAGGCTCTCGAGTCCTTCAAACTGTCCCGCGCTTCAAGCCCCTCAAACGGCGCCCGCCCGAAAGTCCTCCATAATCCGCGCCAGCTCCGGCAGATGCACCTCAAACTTGGGCCCAAACCGAATGTCCGCGCTGCGCTCCCGGGTGGTCTCAATCACTTTGTGGGTGAAATCCACCGCCGTGCGGCAGGCTTCGCTTAGGTCCATGCCGTTGAGCAGCCCGCCCAGCAGGGTGGAGGAAAACAGGTCCCCGGTGCCGTGGTAGGAGCCGGGAATCTCCTCCTTGAGCCAAAAGTGAGCCGCACCGGTGGAGGAATCATAACAGGCCGCGCCCAAAAGGCCCTCTACCCGCACACCGGTAAGCACCGCCCAGCGGGGCCCCAGGGCGCACAGGTCCCGTAGCATAGCCTCCACCGCTGGGCGCTCCAGGGGACCGTCCACATAGGGGGCGTCCAGCAGAAAGGCGGCTTCCGTCAGGTTGGGAGCGATTACGTCCGCGCCCCGGCACAGCTCCTTCATGCCCTCCGCCAAGGCTGGGGTGATGGTGGTGTACAGCTTGCCGCCATCCCCCATAACCGGGTCCACAAAGACCAGCACGTCCTCCCCGCCGAACATGCGGAAAATCCCGGCCACGGCTCCAGTCTGCTCCGCGGAGCCTAAAAACCCGCTGTACAGGGCGGAAAACCGGCAGCCAACGCTTTTCCAGTGCTCCGCAATGGGCAGAACATCCTCGGTCAGGTCCCGGTAGGTGAAACCGGAAAAACCTCCCGTGTGGGTGGAGAGCACCGCCGTAGGCATGGCCGAGGTCTCCACCCCGCAGGCGGAGAGCACGGGCAGGGCCACGGTGAGGGAGCATTTTCCCACCCCGGACAGGTCGTGAATGGCCGCGCAGCTCATGGGTTTATAAATCATAGCATGACTCCTTTTCTCTGGGCTTCATATATTTTTTCAGCAGGCACGCCAGCTCCCGCACGTCAATGGGCTTGGCAGAGTGGGCGTTCATGCCGCAGTCCAGGCATTTCTGCACGTCCTCTTGAAAAGCGTCGGCGCTCATGGCGATGATGGGAATTTCCCCGGCGTCCGGCCGGTTCATGGCCCGGATGGCCCGGGCGGCCTCATAGCCGGTCATCTCCGGCATGCGCAGGTCCATAATAATGGCGTCATAGTGCCAAGGCTCTCCGGCGGCGAACATGTCCCGGCAGACGCGGCCGTTTTCCGCCCGGGTCATTTCCAGGCCCAGGTCTGAGAGAAGCTCTTCGGCGATCTCCCAGTTTAGGTCGTTGTCCTCCGCCAGCAGCACCCGGCGGCCCGCAAAGTCCGCCTCGTCCCGGCAGGGCTCGGCCACCTGGGCGGGGGCATGGGTGTACTTTTTCAGCCCATAGTAAAGGGTGGACTTGAACAGGGGTTTTGCAATAAGCCCATTTACCTGCGCGTCCTTGGCGGCGGCGGCAATTTCGTCCCAGTCATAGGCGGAGGTAAGCAGAATGCACACGTCCTGGCCGCAGCACCGGCGCAGCTCTCCGGCGGCGGCCACACCGTCCGAGCCGGGCAGCTGCCAGTCGATGAGGATGATCTCATACCCCTGGCCCTGGTCCCGGCGCTCCTGGGCCAGGCGCAGGGCGGCCTGCGGCTCCATGGCAAACTCGGCCCGGACGCCCAGGGCCCGCAGGGTTGCCACCACGCTTTCGCATAGGTTCTCGTCATCGTCCACCACCAGCATCCGCCAGGGGGGCAGAACCATGTCCACCTCTTGGACCGGAGCTTTCTCCATATCCAGGGTAACATGCACCTCGGTGCCCCGGCCCACCTGGCTTTCAATTTCAATGGTTCCGCCCATGGCGTCCACAATGTGCTTCACAATCGCCATGCCCACGCCGGCTCCGGCGGTTTTTTCCACCCGGCGGTAGTCCTCCCGGGTGAAGGAGTCGAAAATTTTCCGCTTAAACTCCTCGCTCATGCCAATGCCATTGTCCTTGACCCGCAGGTGAGAGCGGATGTAGGCCGTGCCCTTGGGAGAGGGCTCCTCATAAACCGCCACCTGGATGTTGCCCCCTTCCGGGGTAAACTTAATGGCATTGGAGAGCAGGTTGAGGAAAATCTGGTTCAGCCGCACACTGTCGCAGCAGACGTTTTCCACCACAATGTCCCGGACATACACGTTAAAATGCTGGCGCTTGGCCTGAATCTCCTGCTGGACAATGGCCACAATGCCGTTCATCACCTCTTGCAGGGAGACCTGCTCCAGACTGAGCTTCATGGTCCCGTCGTCAATTTTGGACATGTCCAGAATGTCGTTGATCAGCCCCAGCAGATGGCGGCTGGAAAGGGAAATTTTCTTCAGGCAGCTCTGCACCTGCTGGGCGTCCTCAATGTGGGCGGTAGCCACGGCTGTCATGCCCATAATGCCGTTCATGGGGGTGCGGATGTCGTGGCTCATATTGGAAAGGAACTCGGTTTTGGCCTTGTTGGCCCGCTCGGCGGCCACCCGGGCCTCGTCCAGGGCCCGCATCTGTTTGCGCACCTGGCGCACATAGAGGGCGAACACCAGCAGCAGGGCCCCCACAATGATAAGACAGCCTGCCAGGGCGTTGCGGATCCAGGCCCCGGACAGCTGGTCGATGCTGTCGTTTAGGGAGCCATAGGGGGTGGAGAGCAGCAGGAACCACTCGGAGTAGGGCAGGCGGGTGCAGTAGATGTGGCGGCTGACCCCGTCCACCACAGCCTGGGCGGCATAGTCCTGGCCGGACTCCACCGCCTCCTGCAGCTCCTGGGCATAGGTTTCCGGCGTTTTTTCACCTACATAGCCGGTGCGGACGCGGTCGAAATAGTTTTCTACATGCACCTCCAGGTTGCCCTCTTCCACAAAGGTGCCATCCCGCCGGATGATGGAGTAAAAGTCCAGGGTCCCGGTTTCCAGCTCATACCGCAAGGCGTCCCGGACATAGTCCGCGGAGATGCAGGCCACCAGGGCCTCGCCGGGCTGGGAAAGAGGCGCGGCCAGCAGCACCAGGTCGCTGCCGGCCTGGTCCGTGCCCACGGCGATGCGCTGCTCTCCGGCCTCCACCGACCGCTGAAAGGAAGCCGCGTCCGTGGCTTGAAAGCCGCCGCCATACAGGGGCTCCACCGTTCCGTCCGCCCGGCAGCGGGCCAGGTAGGGGAAGTCCCGGGCCTTGGCGGCCTCCACCAGCTGGGCGGCGCCGCTGTGGGGAAGCCCATCGGCCAGAACCTTGACCTGGCTCAGGCGCATCTCCAGCATAGAGCCCAGATGAGTGGCAATCTGGCGGCTGACCCCCGACATATAGGTCCCGCCAATCTCTCGGATGGCGTCCGCGCCCTGGGCGTTCATCTGCATGGTGACCAAGGAGAAGACCACCACGCACAGCACCGCCACCCCAAGCAGGCTGAAGACCAGCAGCCGTTGGGCTTTCTCCTTCATTTGGCATCTTCCTTTCCTATGATTGTTCCATCTATTATAGTTTTTTTCCGTCCTTCTGTCAAGCGCTCTTGGGAGGAGGGCGGAGACCGGGCGGAGCGGTTCCCAGGGCGGTGCTTTCCGCCTTTGGGAACATAACAAGGCAGGGCGCCGCGGCGTCCTGCCTTGTGGCTGCCGGAGCTATTCCAACTCGAAAGCGCCGGTGTACAGCTGATAATATTTTCCTTTTTGGGCAATGAGCTCCTCATGGGTGCCCCGCTCAATAATATGCCCCAGCTCCAGCACCAAAATGCTGTCGCTGTTTTGCACGGTGGAGAGCCGGTGGGCAATGACAAACACCGTGCGGCCCTGCATCAGACCGTCCATGCCCTGCTGAACCAGACGCTCGGTGCGGGTGTCAATGGAGGAGGTGGCCTCGTCCAGCACCATAACCGGCGGGTCGGCTACAGCCGCCCGGGCAATGGCCAAAAGCTGCCGCTGGCCTTGGGAGAGGCTGCCCCCGTCCCCGGTCAGCATGGTGTCATAGCCCTCGGGCAGGCGGCGGATGAATCCATCGGCGTTGGCCAGCTTGGCCGCGGCCTCCACCTCTTCGTCGGTGGCGTCCAGCTTGCCGTAGCGAATGTTCTCCCGCACGGTGCCGGTAAACAGGTTGGTGTCTTGCAGCACCACCCCTAGGGACCGGCGCAGGTCCGGCTTTTTGATTTTGTTGATGTTAATGCCGTCATACCGGATTTTTCCATCGGCAATGTCATAAAACCGGTTAATCAGGTTGGTGATGGTGGTCTTGCCCGCGCCGGTGGCTCCCACAAAGGCGATCTTCTTGCCTGGCTGGGCATCGATGGCAATGTTGTGCAGCACCAGCTTTTCCTCGTTGTAGCCAAAGTCCACGTCCAACAGCTCCACCTCTCCGGTAAGCCGCTGGTAGGTGACGGTTCCATCCTCCTTGTGGGGGTGCTTCCAGGCCCACAGGCCCGTGCGCTCGGGGGTCTCCACCAGCTTTCCGTCCACTTCCTTGGCGTTTACCAGGGTAACATAGCCCTCGTCCTGCTCGGGCTCCTCGTCCATCAGGTCAAAGATGCGCTCCGCGCCCGCCAAAGCCATGACGATGGTATTAAACTGCTGGCCGATCTGCCCAATGGGCATGGTAAAGCTGCGGGAGAGCTGCAAAAAGGCCGCGATGCCTCCCAGAGTCAGCCCGCCCACCCCGGCCAGGGCCAGGGCTCCGCCCGCTATGGCGATGAGGGCGTACTGCAAGTGGCCCAGGTTGTTCATCACCGGGCCCATAATGTTGGCAAAGCCATTGGCCTTGGCGGCCTCGCCCCGCAGGGCGTCGTTCAGCCGGTCAAATTCCTCCTTGGCCTTCTCCTCATGGCAGAACACCTTGATCACCTTCTGCCCGGTGACCATCTCCTCAATGTAGCCGTTGATGGCCCCCAGGGACTTTTGCTGGCGCACAAAGTATTTGCCGGAGCTGCCGCCGATCTTCCCGGTGAGGAACAGCATAAAGCCTACCACCGCCAGCACCAGCAGGGTCAGGGGGATGCTGGTGGCCACCATGGCGCAGAACACCGCCGCCAAGGTGATTACTGTGTTGAACAGCTGGGGGATGCTTTGGGAGATAAGCATGCGCAGGGTGTCCGTGTCGTTGGTGTAGCGGCTCATCATGTCCCCGTGGGTGTGGGTGTCAAAATACTTGATGGGCAGCTTCTGCATGTGGGCGAACAGGTCGTCCCGGATATCCTTTAAAATGCCCTGGGAGATGTTCACCATCAGCCAGTTGTAGGCAAAGGTGGAAAGGGCACCCAGAAGGTAGATGAGCCCCATAGTCCCAATGGCCCGCAGAAGCCCGGTGAACACCGGGTTCTCCACCGCCAGCAGGGGGGTGATGTAATCGTCGATCAGGGTTTCCAGAAACATGGAGCCCGCCACCCCCGCCACGGCGCTGACCAGAATGCAGGCCAGCACAATGGCCATGCGCACCCGGTTGGGGGCGTCCATATAGCTTAAGAGGCGCTTAATTACTTTTCCTTGGTTTTTGGCTTTGGGCCTGTTTTTGGCGTAGGCCGCGCCCATGGGTCCTCTAGGAGGCATCCGCGCTCTCCCCTTTCTGTTGAGATTCGTAAACTTCCCGGTAAATGGCGCAGCGCTCCAGCAGCTCCTGGTGGCTGCCCACATCGGCGATTTTCCCGCCATCCATTACCACAATCTGGTCCGCGTCCTGCACCGAGGCCACCCGCTGGGCGATAATCAGCTTGGTGGTGTCCGGAATCTCCTCCCGGAAGGCCTCCCGGATCAAAGCGTCCGTGTGGGTGTCCACCGCGCTGGTGGAGTCGTCCAGAATGAGGATTTTCGGCTTTTTCAGCAGGGCCCGGGCAATGCACAGCCGCTGCTTCTGCCCGCCGGACACATTGGAGCCTCCCTGCTCAATGTAAGTATCGTACTTTTCAGGAAAGCCTTGAATAAAGCCGTCCGCCTGGGCCAGGCGGCAGACCCGCTCTATGTCCTGGTTCGTGGCGTTTTCATCGCCCCAGCGCAGGTTTTCCTTGATGGTGCCGGAGAAGAGCTCGTTCTTTTGCAGCACCATGGCCACCTCTTCCCGCAGGGCCTCCACGTTATAGTCCCGCACGTCCTCGCCGCCTACCAGCACCCGGCCCTCCCGCACGTCGTAAAGGCGGGGGATGAGCTGCACCAGGCTGGACTTGCCGCTGCCCGTGCCGCCCAGAATGCCCACGGTCTGGCTCGGCTTGATGTCCAGGCAGATATCTGTCAGGCAGGACCGGCCGGACTTGTTATAGTCGAAGTCCACGTGCTCGAAGCGGATGGAGCCGTCCTTCACTTCCTTTAAATTCTTGGCCCCGCTGGCAATGTCGCTCTCCTCGTCCAGAATCTCCACAATGCGGGTGGCCGAGGCCCGGGACATGGTGGTCATCACGAAGATCATGGTCAGCATCATCAGGCTCATAAGCACCTGCATGGCGTAGCTCATCATGCTCATCAGCTGGCCGGTGGTCATGCTGCTTCCCACGATCAGCTTGGCCCCGAACCAGGAGATCAGCAAAATGGTGCCGTACATGCAGATCTGCATCAGCGGCGAGTTAAAGGCCAGAATCTTCTCCGCCAGGGAGGAGTCCCGGCGGATCTGCTCGGAGGCCTCCACGAATTTCTTCGTCTCATAGTCCTCCCGCACAAAGGCCTTTACCACCCGCACGCCCCGCAGGTTCTCCTGCACCACGGTGTTCATCCGGTCATAGTGCTTGAACATCCGGGAGAAAGCCGGGTAGGCCCGGGTGGAGATGAAGCCCAGCCCCAGGCCCAGAATGGGCATGACCGCCAGGAAGATCAGCGAGAGCCGGCTGTTCACCTGGAAGGCCATAACCATGGCGAAAATCAGGGTCATGGGGGCCCGCACGGCAATGCGGATCATCATCTGAAAGGCGTTCTGCACGTTGGAGACGTCCGTGGTCAGCCGGGTGACGATGCTGCCGGTGGAAAATTTATCGATGTTGGAGAAGGAATAGGACTGCACCTTATAGTACATGTCCTTGCGCAGGTTGCGGGCAAAGCCCGTGGAGGCCTTGGCCCCGTAAAAGCCGGAAAGCACTCCAAAGGCCAGGGAGACCAGGGCGCACAGCACCAAAAGCAGGCCCATCTTCCAAATAACGCCCATGTCGCCCTGGTTAATGCCCATATCAATCAGGTAGGCCATCAGCATGGGGATGATTACCTCCATGACCACCTCCAGCGTGGCTGTAATGGGGGTCATGATGGTATCCTTTTTGTATTCCCGGACGCACCGGGAAAGCTTGCGGATCATTTGTGACATCAGTCCTTTCTATATATTTGCGCGGAGTATGTGCGGGCCTTTGCCTGGTCTTAATGGCTCCCGCCCTGCTCCGGCCGGATGGCTTTGGCGATTTTTTCGCACAGGGCGATAAACGTGGCCTTTTCCTCCGCGGTAAGCCCCGCCGAGAGCTTCGCCTCAATCTCCGCGATGGCCTGCCGGAACTTTTCGTGCCGCTGCACCGCCTTCTCGGTCAGCACGATCTTTTTCAGCCGCGCGTCCCAGGGCACGGGATGGCGGGTGATCATGCCATCCCGCTCCATAGACTGCAAAATACCCGTCATGCTGGACCGGCGCACCGCGAACTGCTTCTGCAGGTCTCGCTGAAAAATGTCCTGGTCCCGGTTATCGTACAAAAAGCCGATGAGCCAGCCGTAAATCCCCACCCCGGAGGGCTCCCCGTCCCGCCCGCCGTACTGGTGGGCCAGCCACTTGATCATATGGGAGAGGCCGTTGACTTGAAAGCCGATTTCGTCCCGGTGCTCCGGCCGCCCGGGGGGCGGAAAGCAGGAGCGGTTTTCCTTGCACATGGTTTTCCCTCCTTTTGCGAAAGCGCGTACTATGCCGGACCGTTCGCCGCCGTACTGTACAGAAGCTAACTGTTAGGCTTCGAACTGTTCGCTTGCTAACAGTATACGCCGGTCCGGCCAAAAAGTCAAGGGATAATTTTCCTAGGGAGTGTCCCAACCACAGAGATAATCAGCTGTGTTCCCCCGCCCTACGGCGGGGGAACACAAAAAACGCTCCGAAACAGGCACTCCTTTTTCCTAGTACCGCTTTCCCAGCCCCGGAGCTCCTGAAACGCCCTGGTTTTGAAAGCAAATTTCACTCCTCCCCGCGTCCCGCTGGAAGTTTCTTGAAAATTTGTGAATAAATTGTAACAAAACAGTTGATTTTCTTTGAATAAACAGGTATACTGAAATAAGTGGAACCCCAGCCTATTGGGCCTGCCCAGGCCGGGGCCGCAATATTTTATGGGAGGGTATCCTTTTGGACAAATTTTTGCAGAGATTCCAGCTCAAAGAGCATGGCAGCGACGTGAAGACCGAAGTCATCGCCGGTTTAACCACGTTCCTCTCCATGGCCTACATTTTGGCCGTCAACCCCAGCATGCTGGCCGCTTCCGGCATGGACCAGGGGGCTGTGTTCACCGCCACGGCGGTGTCCGCGTTCATCGCGACCATTATTATGGGCCTGTTCGCCAATTACCCGGTGGCGCTGGCCTCGGGCATGGGGCTTAACGCCTACTTCGCCTTTACCGTGTGCCCCATGGTGGCCGGCATGGGCGTACAAGATCCCTGGAAAGTGGCCCTGACCGCCATTTTGGTGGAGGGCGTCATCTTCATCATCCTTTCCATCTTCAAGTTCCGGGAAACGCTGGTGAACGCGGTGCCCGCCAACCTGAAGTACGGCATTTCCGCGGGCATTGGCCTCTTCATCTCCATTGTGGGCCTGGAGGGCGCAGGCTTTGTGGCGGACGACGCCTCCACGTTGGTCTCTTTGGGCAATGTGGGCTCTCCCCAGGTGCTGCTGGCCTTTGTGGGGCTGCTGCTCATTGGGGTTATGTGGCACTTTAAGGTAAAGGGCGCCATCCTGTGGGGCATTCTGGCCACCTGGCTTCTGGGCATTGCGGCCCAGTTTACCGGCTGGTACGCGGTGAACCCGGAAGCCGGCGTGTACTCCCTGATTCCGGACTTCAGCGGCGGCATTCTGCCTCCGTCCCTGGCCCCCACCTTCTTCCAGTTCGACTTCACCTTTATCGCCGCCCATTTCGTCAACTTTGCGGCCATTGTGTTCGCGTTCCTGTTTGTGGACCTGTTTGACACAGTAGGCACCCTGATCGGCGTGGCGGACCAGGGCAATCTGCTCAACGAAAAGGGCGAGCTGCCCAATGCCGGCCCCGCGCTGATGAGCGACGCGGTTGGCACGGTGGTGGGGTCGGTGCTGGGCACCTCCACGGTTACCAGCTATGTAGAGTCTACCGCTGGCGTGGCCGAGGGCGGCCGCACGGGCCTGACCGCCATCTCCACGGGCGTTATGTTTGTGCTGGCGCTGTTTTTGTCCCCGGTCTTTCTGGCCATTCCCAGCTTTGCCACCACTCCGGCGCTGGTGTTTGTGGGTCTTCTGATGATGAAATCCGTGCTGAAAATGAAGTTTGACGGGGACATTGCCGATGTAGTGGGCGGATTCCTGGCCCTGATTATGATGCCCTTCACCTATTCCATTGCCAACGGCATTATGTTTGGCATTTTGGCGTGGGTTGTTTTGAAGGTCTGCACCGGCAAGGTGAAGGACATTCATCCGGTGATGTGGGTTTCCTTCGCGCTGTTCGTGCTGCGGATTATTACGCTGGTGTTCCCGGTGTAAAGCCATTTTAGGTATAATAAAAGCTCCGGAGGACTCTTTAAGAATCCTCCGGAGCTTTTATTATTTTGCTGTGTAAGCTTTAGCCGATGGGCTCAAAGTCCGCGGGTCCATGCTTGCATAGGGGGCATACAAAATCCTCCGGCAGCTCGTCCCCTTCATAAATGTAGCCGCACACCTTGCACACCCAGCCCTTTTTGCCCTCGGTCTGGGGCTTGGGCTTTACGTTCTCCTGGTAGTAGGTGTAGGTCATGGTCTCCACATGGGAGATCACCCGGGCCTCGGTTACCGTGCAGATGAACATGCCGTGGGTGTCCAGGTCCACATACTGCTCCACCTTCAAAGACATAAAGGAGTTGATGAACTGGGGCAGAAACGCCAGCCCATTGTCCGAGCGCAGAATCTCCTGGCCCGCGAACTTGTCTGCCGCGCGGCCGGACTGGAAGCCGAAGTTCTGGAAAACCGAGAAAGGCGCGTCCTGGGACAGACAGTTGATGTTCATGATCCCTGTCTGCTTGATAACGTGATGGGAATAGTTGTCCTTGTTGATGCACACCGCAATGCGGTTGGGGGTGTTGGTCACCTGGGTCACGGTGTTGACAATCAGGCCATTGTCCTTTTTGCCGTCGCTGCTGGTGACGACGTACAGGCCATAGCCAATGTTAAACAGGGCGGTCAGGTCGTGCTTGTCCGCGGTGTCGTCCTGCCGGGCCAAATAGTCCTGGCAGAGGTTGTTGGCCAGGGCCTCCAGCTTTTCGCCGCTCTCCGCGTTTAGGGCGGAGCGGATGGTCACCGTGGGCTCCGCCAGGGTCAGCTTCTTGGACTTCTCCAGCATCCCCTTCATCACCCGGGCGGCCATGGGGGCCCAGCTGCCGTTTTCAATGATGCCGATGGTGCGGTTCTGGAAGTTCCGCTCGGTGAGATGGGTGATAAACTCCCGCATGTAGGGGAAAATCTCCGCGTTGTAGGTGGTGGTGGCCAGCACCAGCTTGTTGTAGCGGAAGGCGTCCTCCACGGCCTCGGCCAGGTCGGTGCGGGCCAGGTCGTGGATCACCACTTTGGGGCAGCCCTTTTGGCGCAGCTTTTCGGCAAACTGCTCCACGGCCTTTTTGGTGTTGCCGTAAACGGAGGTGTAGGCAATGACAATGCCCTCGCTCTCCGGGGTGTAAGAGGACCAGAGGTCGTACTTCTTGATATAATGGCCCAGGTTTTCCTTGAGCACAGGGCCATGGGTGGGGCAGATAATCTGAATGTCCAGACCAGCGGCCTTTTTCAGCAGGTTCTGCACCTGGGCGCCATACTTGCCCACAATGCCGATGTAGTAGCGGCGGGCCTCGCAGTCCCAGTCCTCCTCCACGTCCAGCGCGCCGAACTTGCCGAACCCGTCGGCGGAGAAGAGCACCTTGTCGGCGGTATCATAGGTAACAATCACCTCCGGCCAGTGGACCATGGGAGCGGCCACAAAGGCAAAGGTATGCCGGCCAGTGCACAGGGTGTCGCCCTCGCCCACCACCAGGCGGCGGTCCTCAAAGCCTGTGCCAAAGAAATTGGCCATCATGGCAAAGGCCTTTTCGCTGGAGACAATGGTGGCTTCGGGGTACATTTGGGCAAAGCTGGCGATGTTGGCGGAGTGGTCGGGCTCCATGTGCTGGATGATGAGGTAGTCGGGCTTGCGGCCGTTCAGGGCCTCCTGGATGTTGTCCAGCCACTGGTGGTTGAAGCGGCCGTCCACCGTGTCAAAGACGGAGATTTTCTCGTCCAGCACCAGATAAGAGTTGTAGGCCATGCCGTTGGGCACCACATATTGGCCTTCGAAGAGGTCCACTTGGTGGTCGTTTACGCCTACATACTTGATGTCCTTGGTAATTTCCATATGGGGTTCTCCTTTTGGGGAAATGATGTACGTTTAGGGTATAGTATAGCACAAAGCGGGCGGTTTGAATACCCCGAAGGCGGGAATTTTCCAAAAAAAAGCAAAGGGGGGGAAGCCGGGGGCGCGGCAAAAGTCTTTGGCCCTGGCGGCCCGAGGAATGTCCGTTTCGGAGCGTTTTTCGTGTTCCCCCGCCCGTAGGGCGGGGGAACACGAATGATTGTCTCTGTGGTTTGGACACTCCCGCGGCCCGCCGGGGCTTGCATTTTTCCGCAAAATGCAGTATGCTATATCATGGCGTTTTTTGCGCCGGTCAGTCGAAACATCCTGACCTTAAACAAAACTAGGGGCCGCTTTCTGGCAGGCCCCGGCAATGGAGGTTTTCACACCATGTCAAACGTCAAAAAAACCCGCTTTCTGGCTCTGAGCGCAGTCATCGCGGGGCTCTACGCCGCGCTCACCTATGCGGCCGCGGCTCTCAACCTGGCCTACGGCCCCATTCAGTTCCGCTTCTCCGAGGCCCTCACCGTTTTGCCCGCCTTTACCCCCGCCGCTGTGCCGGGGCTGGCGCTGGGCTGCTTTTTGGCCAACCTGGGCAGCCCTCTGGGTCCGGTGGACTGGGTCTTCGGCACAGCGGCCACGCTGTTAGCGGCCCTGGGCTCTTGGGCGCTGGCCCATGTGAAGTATAAGAACATTCCCATTTTGGCCCCCCTGCCGCCGGTTTTGGCCAATGCCCTTGTGGTAGGGCTGGAAATTTCCTGTCTGGCAGACTCCTTTGCCTGGAGCAACTTTTCCTGGGCGGCTTTCGCCTCGGGCGCGCTGTCGGTGGGCTTGGGGGAGCTGGTGGTCTGCTATCTTCTGGGCGTGCCGCTGATGCTGCTTCTGGAGCGCTCCGGACTTTCCAAGCAGCTGCTGGCGTAGCATCGTAAAAAACAGCCGCGTTAACAAAACA
>CAJUNS010000020.1 GCA_910587995.1 uncultured Oscillospiraceae bacterium
CCTGCTCCCAAAGGAAGCGCATCAGTTTTTCCTCACTTTTTGTTAGCGGTACATATGCCAATCGCATTACCTCCTTGTCTTAACGAAAGATATTCTTATTATAAACAAAACAAATATCTTTCTTTTGTGTGGTTTAGTATATCACTCCGCACAAACAAAGTCAAGTTGTTTTTTGTAAAAAGGTAGATATTTTTGCCAAACAAAAGATATTTTTTAGCAAAACCGCACGCTAAATATTGGGTGTCATTGTTTAAGGCGCAGTAAATAGCTGCAATATTCACCTGCTATGTATCATTCACGCATTAAATTGAATACCAGAGAAGTCCGCGTTGACCTGGGGTGTGCCGCCCGTCCTATCGTCTGTCTTGGTGAAGGTGACCCGCCAGCGTTTCAGCCTGTTCTTGAACTGGATGGAGGCGGTTTGCCCCTCGGTTAGCTGGAAGGTTTGAGATTCGGGTTTCACATACTTGTTGGGGACAAGGCACTAATGCTGGTGCCCAAGGCAAAAGAAAATAAGTAAGAAGTGGCGGTATTACGCTGATACTGCCACTTCTTACTTATAAAATCTTATTTCTTCCGTGGGCCTCTCGGCTTCGAGGTTGGCTTGCGCTCTACCCCATTTCGAAAGTGGGTGCTTTCGTATCGGTCAAAGAAAACCTATAATCCGAACCCGCCCCCTATCAGAAACAGATTCGGATTATATGGATTTGGTGCGCGAGACGGGACTTGAACCCGTACGCCATAAGCACACGCACCTCAAACGTGCCTGTCTGCCAGTTCCAGCACTCGCGCAAAATAAAGTTTTCTGAAAAATCAGCATGCTTATTATACCACCCCCCTGGGCGCTTGTCAATCAGTAATTTGTTTTTTTCGAAAAAACCTCTCCCTCCGCCAAAAACTTCTTGACAAGGACCCGGAAGGGCGCTATCTTGGAAGAGTCTAACGTGCCGCGCCCTGCGGCGCCCCGCTACGCGGGCTTTTTACCTCAGCGCGGCTCCTGCCGCCGGAATCAGGAGGCGCCTATGCCCATTGCCATTCCCCCTCACATCCGCCGCGTTTTGAACCGCCTGGAGGCCCGGGGCCATCCGGCCTGGTGTGTAGGCGGCTGCGTCCGGGACAGCCTGTTGGGCCGGACCCCCGCTGACTGGGACGTTGCTGCCCAGGCCTGCCCGGAGGAGGTGCTGGCCTGCTTTCCCGAGCTTCCCACTGTGGACACAGGCCGGGCCCACGGCACCATAGGCCTGGTTCTTCCCCAGGGGCTGGTGGAGGTCACCGCCTTCCGGACGGACGGGCCCTACTCCGGCCACCGCCGCCCAGAGTCCGTCCGCTACGCCGCCGCCATTGAGGAGGACTTGGCCCGCCGGGATTTCACGGTCAATGCCATGGCCTGGCACCCGGAGCGCGGCCTGCGGGACCCTTTTGGAGGGCGGGCGGATTTGGAGTCCGGCCTGCTGCGCTGCGTGGGCGAGCCTGTCCGCCGGTTTGAGGAGGACGCTTTGCGGATTCTGCGCCTGCTGCGCTTTGCCGCCGTGCTGGGCTTTGCCATCCACCCAGCTGCCCAGGCGGCCGCCTGCCAATGCCGGGAGCTGCTGGCCTGCCTTTCGCCAGAGCGGGTGCGGGAGGAACTGAGCAAGCTGCTTTGCGGCCCGGCCGCGGCCCGGGTTTTGGAGGAAAACGCCGCCCTGCTCTTTGCCGCCCTGCCAGAGCTGGAACCCCTGTCCCGCTGCGCCCAAGAGTCCCCCTACCACTGCTGGGACGCCTGGGGCCACAGCCTGCGGGCCCTGGAGGCCGCCCCCGCCGCGCCCATCGACCGCTGGGCCGCTTTGCTCCACGACTGCGGCAAGCCCGCTGTGAAGACCTATGGCCCGGACGGTTTGGCCCACTTCTATGGCCACGCCCAGGCTGGGGTGGAGCTGGCCGGAGCCCTCCTATCCCGCCTGCGCTTCCCCAACCGGGAGCGGGAGGCCATTTTGGCGCTGGTGGAGCTGCATGGGCAGGTTCTGCCCCTTTCGGAAAAGCGTCTCAAAAAACTGCTGGCCCGGCTGGGGCCCCAGGGCTTTGAGCGCCTGCTGGGGCTGATGCGGGCCGATGTGCTGGCCCAAGCGCCCCATCTGGCCAGCGGGCGGCTGCCCCTTATCGTCCAGGCCCAAAGGGAGGCGGAAGCCGTGCTGGCCCGCGGAGACTGCCTTACTGTACGGGATCTGGCCTTGCGGGGCGGGGACCTGCTGGCTCTGGGAGTTCCCCCAGGGCCCCGGCTGGGCCGGACCTTGAACCGGCTTTTGGACGAGGTTCTGGCCGGAACATTGGCAAATGAAAAGCCCGGGCTTACGGCCCGGGCCAAAGAGCTGCTGGAAGAGGACCCTATCCATATGTAGGGCCCAAGCCGAAGCTGATGGACAAGGCCTGGTTAACCCGGCTCATGGAGTCCGGGTCCAGCTTGCCCATTTTTTCCCGCAGCCGGTGCTTATCCAAAGTGCGGACCTGCTCCAAAAGCACCACCGAGTCTTTGATCAGACCGCTGCCCTGGGCGTCCACCTCAATGTGGGTGGGCAGGTTGGCCTTGTCGTGCTGGCTGGTGATGGCCGCCGCGATGACGGTGGGGCTGAACTTGTTGCCCACGTCGTTTTGGATGATCAGCACCGGGCGCACGCCGCCCTGCTCAGAACCCACCACTGGGCTCAAATCCGCGTAATAGATATCTCCTCTGCGTACGTTCACCTTGAAACCACTTTCCTTTCCTGCCTTTGTTTTCACCGTTATTCTAACCGGAAAGAGGGAAGTTTAATCAGCGGGGGAAAAACTTCCATGCCATTCTACTCAACAGGACAAGAATTGGTTCCAGAAGAGAGGCCTGCGCCGCGCAAACCAAAAGGACGGAAAGCCCGCCGCTTTCCGTCCTTTTTTCTTTCCGCCTTATGCGGCGCGCTTTCGCGCGGCCTGGTAGGCGTCCCGGTCCGGCACCGAGTCCAGCCCTGTGGTAAACGCAATGGTTTCCCCATCGCTTTGGGCCAGAATGGTGCCGTCCTGGTCTGTGCGGTAATAGGTGGTCTTCCGCTGGTTCAGCATGGCCAGGGTTTCCCGGTGGGGATGGCCGTACCGGTTGTCCTCGCCGCAGCTGATCACAGCGTACTCTGGGGAAACGGCCTGGAAAAAGGCCGCCGAGGTGGAGGTGCTGGACCCATGGTGGCCCATTTTCAGCACGTCGGAATCCAGGTGGTAGCCCGCCTCCAAAATGATTTCCTCGCTCTCCTGCTCCGCATCTCCGGTAAAGAGGAAGGCGGTCCCCCCATATACCAGCCGGATCACGGCGGAGTAGTTGTTGGCCCCCTCCCAGTCCGCGTCCACCTGGGGGGACATAACCTGGAACTGGGAGCCCGCCGGGCTCTCGATGGCCGAGCCCTCATGAAGCGGGCTGACGGTCAGGCCCTTGGCGGAGGCGGCGTCCAGCAGCTTTTCATACCCCACGCTGGTGGGGGTCTTGTCCTCGGGCATCTGGGGCATGTAAATGCCGCCAATGTCAAAGCGCTCAATGACGCGGTTCATACAGCCCATATGGTCCGTGTGGGGGTGGGAGGCAATCAGCGCGTCAATACGCGACACGCCCAGGCTTTCCAGGTAGGCGGTCAAACCATCGGCGTACTGGTACTCTCCCGTATCGATGAGCACATTGAAATACCCGGCCTCCCCCGGAATGCGGACCAGCTGGCTGTCTCCCTGGCCCACGTCCAGAAAATAGACCTGCAAGGGCTCCGCGCCCCCGTCCTCCGGCAGAGGGACGGACTCCACCCCTTCTGGAGCGGGCCCCAGGTTGAAGCGGCTGGAGAGGAAAAACAATAAAACCAGCACCAGCAGGCCGCCCGCCGGCCCCAGGGTATAACGGCTGCGGCGGTGGTTTCGGTTTGTGTTGCGCTGCGGCATAAACGGGGCCCTCCTAATTCTTCAAGCTTTGCAGGGGCGCGGGAATTTTTCCGCCCCGGTGGACAAACTCCGCGGGTGAGGCGGCGTTTACGGGCATCACCGGGCCCCGGCCCAGCAGCCCGCCAAAGTCCAGCTCCTCTCCGGCCTGCTTGCCAATGGCCGGAATCACCCGCACGGCGGTGGTTTTGGAGTTGACCATGCCAATGGCCGCCTCATCGGCAATGATGCCGGAAATCACCTCGGCGCTGGTGCTGCCGGGGATGACAATCATATCCAGGCCCACCGAGCATACGGCGGTCATGGCTTCCAGCTTGGAGAGGGTGAGGCAGCCGCTTTGGGCGGCGGCGATCATGCCGGCGTCCTCGGTGACGGGAATGAACGCCCCGGAAAGCCCGCCCACACTGGAAGAGGCCATGACCCCGCCCTTTTTCACCGCGTCGTTTAAAAGGGCCAGGGCGGCGGTGGTGCCATGGGCCCCGCACTGCTCCAGGCCCATGCCCTCTAAAATGTGAGCCACACTGTCCCCTACAGCCGGGGTGGGAGCCAAGGAGAGGTCCACAATGCCAAAGGGCACGCTGAGCCGCCGGGAAGCCTCCTGGGCCACCAGCTGGCCCATACGGGTGATTTTAAAGGCGGTGCGCTTGATCAGCTCGGCAATTTCCGTCAAGGAGCGGCCCGCGCCGTCCTTGGCAATGGCCGCCCGGACCACGCCGGGGCCGGACACGCCCACATTAATCACGCAGTCCGGCTCGCCGGGGCCGTGGAAAGCCCCGGCCATAAAGGGGTTGTCCTCCGGCGCGTTGCAAAAAACCACCAGCTTGGCCGCGCCAATGCACTCCCGGTCCGCTGTGCGCTGGGCTGTCTCCCGGACCACCCGGCCCATTTTCTCCACCGCGTCCATGTTGATGCCCGCCTTGGTGCTGCCCACGTTCACCGAGGAACACACCAGCTCTGTCTCCGCCAGGGCCTCCGGAATGCTCTCAATGAGGGCATAGTCGCCGGGGCCAAAGCCCTTTTGCACCAAAGCGGAGTAGCCGCCAATGAAGTTAACCCCCACGGTGTGGGCGGCCCGGTCCAGGGCCTTGGCAAAGCGCAGGGGGGAAGCGCCAGGGCAGGCCCCCGCCAGCAGGGCGATGGGCGTGACAGAGATGCGCTTGTTGATAATGGGAATGCCGTACTGGCGGCTGACGTCCTCCCCGGTCTTCACCAGCTCCTGTGCATAGGCGCATATTTTGTCATAGACCCGCTGGGCCGCGGCCTCCGGGTCCGGCCCGGCGCAGTCCAGCAGGGATATGCCCATGGTGATGGTGCGCACGTCCAGGTTCTCGTTGTCGATCATATTTATGGTTTCCAGTATCTCATTGGTGTTCAATTCAGGATTCCCCCTTGATAGGTTGTTTGTCCCAGGCCTTTTCCATCACGTCCCAGCAGAGCACGTCCCCGCTGGGCTGCTTTTCGGTGAGCATATCCACTACCCGGTATCCCCGCTTCCAGTACAGCGCGGCGGCAGGCAGAGAGGCCTCCAGGCGGATTCTGCCATATTTTTCGCCAATGGCCTTCTCCGCGAAGTCCAGCAAAGCCCGGCCATAGCCCCTGCCCTGGCGCGCCCGCGGCACATACAGCCGGGTGATTTCATCCTTATGGAGGGTGACGGTGCCCACAGCCTCGGAACCCGCCCACAGCAGATAGACCTCTCCGGCCTGGATGTCAGGCAGGATGGCCTCATCCCTATGCCAGTCCAGGAAGAAGTCTACCGCGCCTGCCGGGTAATAGCTGGGGTAGACCTCCTGAACGGTGCGCCGGGTGATGTCCCCCACAACGGGCAGGTCTTCGGGCAGTGCTTTCCTTATTTCCATAAACGCCTCAAATCCGATGCATCGAGTTGAAAATATCCTCGTGCATAACGTGTATCTTCAGCCCCATCTCGTCCCCAAGGGCGTCCATCTTCTCTGACAGCGCCGCCACGTCCGAGGGGGACCCCGCCATATCCACCAGCATGACCATAGCGAACAGGTCCTGCAAAATGGACTGGGTGACCTCCAGCACGTTGACGCCGCTTTTGGCGCATATCTCCGTAACCTTGGCGAGAATGCCGACCATGTCCTTGCCAATCACCGTAATGACAGCTTTTTCTGACTTTTCCATAGCGACCCATCCTTTCATAACTATAATACGCTTCTATTATGAAGCAGAAAGGGCGGAATGTCAAGCGGGAGTGTGCCTTGACCAGCGGCGGTCCGCTCCCTCTCCGCGCAGGGCCGCCCTGGCCGCAAGGTTTATGGGAGGGTCCATTTCGAGGAGTTTTTTGTGTTTCCCCGCCCGTGGGGCGGGGAAACACAAATGGCTCTCTCTGTGGTTTGGACAACCCCAGGTTTATTTTATTCTTGCCCTTTTCGCCGGAGAGGGGTATAATAGAGCAAAATATGCCCGAAAACCGGCGCGGCATAAGCGTGGCCGGCAAAAATCGTGACGCGGCAGGGAGTTCCTCTCCCTTCCATCCGTGCCCGCCGGGCGGATCCTCTGCCCATCAAGCATATATCCGGAATGCCTCCCGCCCGGGGCATTCGTCCCATAATTCAAAGGAGGCGGCTCCATGGAACAAGCCGGACTAAACCAACTGATGTGGGAGCTGCACGCCAGTCTGAGGGCTTGCGGCATACCGGTATCCCCCAAAATCGACCCCCAGGTGGGAATCAACCGCCGGGCCAAGCGGCGGCTGGGCTGCTGCTTCTACCGGGAGGTCCGCTGCTTCCTTGAGGTCAGCGAGAGCATTTTGGAAAACGAAGCCCTGCTGCGGACCACTTTGGTCCACGAGCTGCTGCACACCTGCCCCGGCTGCCGGAACCACGGCCCCCAGTGGAAGGCTTGGGCCCAACGGGTTCAAGAGGCCCTGGGGTATCAAATTCAACGGACCGTGCCGGTGGAGGGGGAAGCGCGGCCTCTGCGCCATGAGGAGGTAAAATATGTGCTGGAATGCCAGAGCTGCAAAGCCCGCATCCCGCGCATGCGCCTCTCAAAGGCGGTAAAGACCCCCTGGCGCTACCGCTGTCCCTGCGGGGGAAAACTCAAGCGAATTCGTTGACTTTTTTGAAAAAATCGGGTAAAATAAACGTATATTGTTTCCCGCGCGCCAGATCGCGGATTTCAGAAAAACAGACGAGGTTTTCCCCTATGAAAAAATTTTTCTGCGCTTGTTTCGCCTTGTGGCTGACGCTTCCCCTTACCGCCTGCACGGCTCCTGACGCGCTGCAGCTGGACCTTTCCCAAGGCTGCGGGCTGGGGCTGAAGCTGCTGCATCTTAACGCCAGCACCCAAGAGCGCCGCCAGCGGATTGAGGAATTCGCCGCTGTGTGGGAGGGCGCCCAGCCGCTGGACAAGGACATTACCCTGTTTGCCTATTACCCGGACTACCGGCTGGAGATCCGCCGGGAAGGCCAGAGCACCCAGGCCCTGGTGGATTTGAACGGGGCCTTTTTGGACTTTCATTATGTAGGCCAGGATCAGGTCTACCGCTCCGCCATGACCGCGGAGGAGTTTAAGGCCATGCTGCACCGGGTGGAGGATTGACCGGAAAACGCCAGTCTCCAATAAAGCAAGACCGGCAGGGCCGAAGCCCGCCGGTCTTTTTGTTGGAGGACGCGTTCCGCTTATTTGTCAAAGGAGGCGTTAAACGCGTAAAAGTTCTTGGAATCCAACCGGTCAGTGAGAATGCGGAGGCCTTCGCCAAACCGCTGGTAGTGCACAATCTCCCGTTCCCGCAGGAATTTGATGGGGCCGGCCACATCCGGGTCGTCGCTGGCAAAGCGCAGGATGTTGTCATAGCTCAGGCGCGCTTTCTGCTCGGCCGCCAGGTCCTCGTTCAGGTCGGCGATGGGGTCGCCGGTAACCGCGAAGGTGGCCGCGCTGAAGGGCGTGCCCGAGGCCGCCTGGGGATAGACTCCGGCGGTGTGGTCCACAAAATAGTCCCCAAAGCCCGCCGCGTCAATCTGCTCCGGGGTCATGTCCCGAGTCAGCTGGTAGACGATGGTGCCCACCATTTCCAAGTGGGCTAGCTCTTCGGTGCCGATATCCGTCAAAATCGCGCTCAGCTCCGGGTAGGGCATACCATAGCGCTGGCTCAGGTACCGCAGGGAGGCTCCAATCTCGCCGTGGGGCCCTCCTTATTTCAACAGACTATGAAAAGTTGCTCAAATCACAACCCGGTAGGTGATTGCAAGCAGGGAGTTTTCCTTGTCGAAGGTGCAGTTTTCGATGACAGACCGCGCTGCGTTGTTCTTTTCTTCCAAGGTGGCCGAAGGGGACTGAAGGGTCTCAAGGGCCGTGGCGATTGCTGTTTGTAGCTGGTGCCCCACGACATCTGTATCAGACTTCGCCTTGAGTTCTTGCAGCTCGGACTTTGCCTGAGCCATGGCGTTTTCAATGTCAGTCTTGGCAACGGAAAAATCTTCCAGATTCAAGACGCCGGCCAGGTATGCTTCCTGGAGACGGCCGCTCTTTGATGTGAGCTGCTTGATGGTAGCTTCAAGGCGGGCCAGTTCATGTCCGCCGCTTGCGTTGGTGTAGATGACGTTGTAGGCTACATTGGCTGAGTTGCTAGAGTCTGTCTTTAGCCTGGAGATGATGGCGTTCTCTAGTGCGTCGGCCCTGACGTGCTGCGAGTGCAAACATCTTCCGCTTGCATAGTTGTTGCACTTGTAGTAGTGGGGTTTAGTGAATACCAGGGTTGTGCCGCAGGCCGCACAGCGAACAATGCCAGAAATCCAGCCCTTCAGCTCACTTGTCGGCCTAGCCTTATATCCCCATTTGGCCTTTATCTCATCCAACTGGTGCTGGGCAGCTTCCCATGTTTCCATGCTAACTAATGGCTCATGTTCGCTGTCTGCAACAATGATATTCTCGTTCGAGAAGTCACGACGAGTCCACCCCGAAGGGTTCCAACGCAGCTTGCCAATGTAGACAGGATTGCGGAGTATGTACTCCACGGTGCGGTTCTCGAACGGGTTGCCACGGTGGGTACGGACTCCCATTGCGTTTAGCTCCCTTGCGATGACGAAAAGCCCCTTGCCAGCCAAGAAACTGTCAAAGATACGGCGAACATAGGGGGCTTCGCTCTCATCAGGAACCAGAATACCGTCTTTAGCCCGATAGCCGAAGGAGGGAGCAGCCTGGAGCCTTCCTCGCTCGGCGTTGATTTTCATGCTGCGCTTTACTTCCTGGCTTAGCCTGATAGAGTAGAACTCGTCCATCCACTCGATGATACGCTCGATTAGGGAGCCAAAGGGACCAGCAATCAGCGGCTCTGTGACACTCACAACGTCGATTCCGCACTTGGAGCGCAGGATGGACTTGTAGAATATACTCTCCTCTTGGTTACGTGCGAAGCGTGAGTATTTCCATAGCAGGATAATAGAGAAGGGACAATTCTTCTCTTTGGCTGTTGCAATCATACGCATGAACTCCGGGCGGCGCTCGGCCTTCTTACCTGAGATGCCTGCGTCTATGTAAATCTGGTCTTCGAGCAGCAGGATGCCCTCTCGCTGTGCATACTTCCGGATTTCCTCCATCTGGCTTTCAGGGGAGAGTTCAACTTGGTCTTCAGTGGACACACGGATGTAAGCGGCTCCAAATTGTGGCGTTTTCATTTGAGCAGACATATTGAATTCCTATACCTCCACACTAAAAAAAGCCACAGGATGTCAGGCGGAAAAACCCTGGGACACACGGCTGTTTAACCCGCTGACATCCGGCGGCTACCAATACCACTACCAGTACCTATACCAATACAACAAAAAGGACTAAAAGAGTATATCATCGCTCTACTCGTTACACTTGCTCGTCATCTGAGTCCTGCTCATTATCAGAATCATGCTCCTCGCTCGCGGGCGGCGTGTCGATGAATTCTGGCATTGCAGACTTCTCGTCTTCTGTCATAGCAGGCTCAAGCTGCATCCAGACCATCTTTTTCGTGAAAGTGCTCGCCCTACTGTAAGACGAGATGACTGCCCGCATTTCCGGCGTTGGGGGCTGGTTTGGGATAGAAGACTCGGAAAGCCCGAGCAGGTAGTCCACTGACACATTGAGAGCCCTAGCCATTCTTGCAATCAGCTCGATTCTCGGACTATGTACGCCCGTAAGGTATCTGGAGACCGTAGCTTCAGTTGTGTCTGCTTTCTCGGCAAGCCATCCCTGAGTAACGCCTCGCTGCCTGATAACAGTACGCAGATTCTCCTTGATAATTTTCTCGAAGTCCATGCCATCGACCACCTTTCAATATTGTCATTATTATACCTCTTTCTTATCTGAATTGCAATAAAATTACGAAGTCTCAATTTATAGCTTGACAATTATAGATATCGTGATATAATATTAAGTACCCCACACCCAAATCAAAACTATGAAGCAGAAAGAGGTGTATGAAGTGAATCCGATTGAGCTTAAATGTGCGCGAATTCGGCGAGGGAAGACTACAAGGGAGATGGCTGAGGTCATCGGCAACTCCATGGCTGCGTACAATCTCCGGGAGCGCGGCATTTGTCCTGTCACGCTGGAAGATGCCAGGAAGCTCGGGCCAGCTCTTGGACTCAGCAAAGATGAGTTCTTCATGATTTTCTTCGATGGAGATATACCGTATCGTAATGATACGGAAGACGGCTCCCATGATAACTGTGGTGTTGTACCGCAGGATGGATATGAGTAAAGACGGATTGGCGCTGCTTGAGGTGAGTGCAATGTGCGTAACGAAACCCGCTGGCGCCTTTTCGTTTTACCCTTACGTTACGAAACCTCAATAATCATATATCAGATTATTGAAAATGCAATTCCGCATCAAAGGGCAGGTGAAGAAAATGTGGATAAGCGTCCACGACACTGTTGACGGTTCAAAGCTCCGCAAACTGGCACGGATGGCCGGATGCCCAAAGGGTGAAGCGCTTGGCGTTCTCAGCGCAATATGGTTGTGGGGGGCAAAGAACGCCGATCAAAGCGGCCGCATCCGGGACAGCACGGAAGAGGACATTGCCCTGGTCGCTCTCCCGTTCCTCACAAAAGGTATCGACAGCTATGAGTTTGTTGAGAAAATGATTGAGGCAGGATGGATAGAGCGAGTAGACGGCGAGCTGTACTTCCATGACTGGGAGGACTGGCAGGCACCATGGTACAAGTACCAGAGGGAAAAGGAGAGAGATACAAAGCGCCGAAGGGAAACGAGGAAAGCCAAGAGGGATGCTGACGGAAGCGGTTCTACAGGCACCATGAACATAGAGCAAAAACAGGCACCTGTATCTGCCCCAGAGCCTAGAGAGCTTGAGCAAACGCCAAAAAAGCAAAAAAGTCCAGCGAAGCCCAAACCCGAAAAGGAGCATTACGGCGATTTTGTCACGCTGACCGAGGAGGAATACGGAAGGTTAGTCGAGAGGTACGGCGAGGCAGCCACCAAAAGAATGATTGAGATTTTGGATAACTACAAGGGTTCGACCGGGAAAAAGTATGCGAGCGATTACAGAACGATACTGAATTGGGTGTGGGAGCGGGTGCGCGATGAAAACCCGCGCCTGATCAAGGCGCAGGCGCCACAGCCGAAAATTGCCGGCGACCTGTCTGAAATTATCCCTGAAGAATGGAGGACTGGACGAGGTGGATAGTATCAGAGACATGAACATTTTAACTCCTGTCATAGCGGCAGCGGAGAGAAATCATCCTCCGCGAGACGGGGACTACTTAGACGATGAAGGGTTTCTTGTCTGTGGGAAGTGTCACACCCGCAAGCAGTGTGAGCTGCCAATTCCTGCTGGCCTCTTTGGACAAGCGGAAGGCACGAGGAAGTTTCCGACACTATGCGCTTGCAGGCAGGCCGAAATTGAACAAGAGAAACGAGAGCGGCAGGCGCAGGATGAAATGAGGCTGGTGCAGGACCTAAAGCGCAACAGTCTTATGGACAATGCGTTCCGGGAGGCTACGTTTGATAACTACCGGGTAGATAAGGATAACGACAGAAATTTGAAGCTGTGCAAGCGGTACGCTGAACGATTTGACGAGATGCTCAAAAAGAACATGGGACTCATGTTCTATGGAGATGTAGGAACTGGAAAGAGTTTTTCAGCAGCTTGCATCGCCAACCATCTTCTGGACAGAAGAATCTCCGTTGTGATGACATCGTTTATCAAGCTGCTGGACGCGATGCAGAACTTTGGGAACGATAACGATGCGATGATTCGGAAGATGAATAGGGCGAAGCTGCTCATCATCGATGACCTTGGGGCAGAGCGCGGGACTGATTTTGCCCTGGAAAACGTATACCACGTTATCGACAGCAGGGTGAGAGAGCAAGCCGCTCATCATTACCACGAACCTGACGCTGGCAGAAATCAGAACCCCTATCCCAACAACCGGGCAGTCCTTGCTATCGAGAACATCCGCGAGGTGTACAAAGAACGGCTCAAGAAGCATGACTTCCTCGAAGATGGGAGGCGGGACGATGGGCCGGAAGAGAGCTAAGCACAGAAAGCCCGTTGGCACTATGAACGTCATTCTGGCTCTACTGGGCGTGTTTCTGCTGGCATTTATCGTTGCCATGATAGTGATTTTCGTCCGGCAAGGCTCCACCCCGGATATCCTGATTGGCGGGGTGTTTACCCTCTGCGGTACTGAGTGCGGCATCATGGGGTGGATAAAGAATCACAAAGAAAAGGCCCAGACCCGGAAGTGGGAGCTGGAAGATAGAGAAAGGAGCAATCGAGATGGCTAATTATGCAAGCGCTCTCATCAAAACGGCTATTGCCGAAATCGGCTACAAGGAAAAGCGCACCAACGCTCAGCTGGACGACAAGACCGCAAATGCCGGCGGCGGTAACTGGACAAAGTACGCCCGGGACTTTGATAACAAGTGGCCCAACTGGTACAACGGCAAAAAGACCTATGTGGATGCGCTGAAAAAATCCCAGCAGTTTGACAAAGAGGCCCAGGAATGGGCGTTGCAGGTGGCACTGGCTCAGGCGCAGCGGTTACTAACGGAAGATGCAAAGTCTTTCCTGACGGAGGCGTATGGGGATCTGTCTAAGTATTTAGAGGGCCGGATTGAGGCCGAGGTTAGGAACCAAAAGGTAGGGTTCGGTACGTTGACTTTGAGTGCATAATAAAAGGCCCCCGGCTTTCCCGATTGATTGGGAGAACCGGGGGATTTTTTTGTTTTTATTATTAAAGAACAAAAATTAAGTAGAATTAAAATCATCATCTAGCGCTGTTTTTGCTTTCACAAGTGATTATGAAAAACCCATAGCTTCGTTACTCCCCATATGGTTGGGGGAACTACTCGCTATGGGTGGATAACGTAGAATATAGCTACGAACTACGCTATTTATTATATGCGCAGAGTTAAAGGATGTCAACTGGGATTTAATAGAAAATTTTGGAGATTTTCTCACTTTTCTTCCTGATTTCACATAATTTCGCCCTTGTTCTCCTAATTTGGATTCATCATACTGATGAATCGAACAAAGATAAAACACCATATGCATATTGAAAAGGCCCCACAGTTACCCTACCGAGAAGTGAACTGTGGGCATTTTTATTTACCTGGAAAATACCTGTCCAGTATATTCTACCGTTGTCAGCACCAGCCAGTCATCTGTAAAACCGTCCTGCTTGTCCGTGACCTGCTGCAATATATTGAACTCTATGATAGAGGGTCGGGGCTTATTTTTATTAGAACCATAATTTTCGATTGACAAGTCCGACTTCGTAACATATAATAACGTTAGAAATGGTAATAATATTGCATATTGGTATTGTCGTAGCGATTTGGAAAGGAGGAAAGACTATGTTATGGTCAAATGAGCGCAAGTTGGCTTTAAGCGGATGGCTTAACGAAAACCACAGGAGTTCCTACTCTAGTTCTCTAAAATTGCAAAAGTTTTTGTTTTTCTACGAGTGTTTTTCAAAGGTGGACGGAGAAGAGCACGACTTTTCAAACCTAAAAGGATATAAAAATGGGCCTGTGTTTAGCAGAGTTTATGGGGACTACACGAAAGATAGAAGCGAATTTAACCATGAGGTTGTGCGTGCTTATCATGAACAGCAGCACGCAGTATCAGAAGTAAGAGCTGCACAGTGTGCTTTTTTGGTGGGTACGTTATCTGAATCGGAGCTTTCCTCTCTAACGCATGAGTTTAATATCTGGAGCGCAAAGAAGGAACGTATTTTATCAGGAGAGTATCAGGTTTCGCTGGATGAAAGCGATTTTGGAACTGAAGATGCTGGCATAGTCAGGCAGCTCCAGTCTGCTTTCCCATATGATATGATAAAAAATTCATCCATTATTGCAGTGGATGGGAAATATTTTGTACTGTCAAATGATGATGCAGAGAAGTTGACTCCTACTCATGAAGATACCATTTCTGCGCTTGCATTGAACGCTGAACTGCATAATCCTATATATCTTGAATTGGATGAAGATGGGAGGCTGCTAGTTGATTAACCGTAAAGATGTCATAAGAATGAAAATTCCATTTCCCAATATGTCGTCTGACCTAGCGGTTGATAGTCATATGTATATTTGCCGAAACGGTTCTTATTTAGGACGACAGACGGAATACATAAAATGTCAAAGTTGGAAACCGTATATGCTTACCAGCCGGGACATAAATCACTTTGTAGATGAAGAGCCAGATATTAACCGTAACCCTTTTATGAAGAAAACAAGAATAGATTGCGATAAAGTGTTCTGTACATCTTCTCTGGTTTATCCAGACTCCATGAAAACGACTAGACGGCCCGATGTAAGTGAGGATGTCATGCAAAAGGTCGAAAGTGAACTGCTGGATGACGGCTATGCGCAAAACAATCTGAACGAAAACGAACTGCGTAGTTTGAATCCGGTTCTAAATATGATATAAAACTATCAAAACAATTTTTATGCAGCCCCGGTTCCGATGGTACAGTAGCCTGTGGAGCCGGGGTTTTTTTGCTTTTCTTCGGCTTTATTTTGTCCTAGGGTTTTTCCGCAGGACAAACCACCGGATGTCCGTGGAAAAATTGGTGCAAGTGTCCTGCTGTTTTTCCCGAAACAAGGCCAGTGACGCATTTCACCTCAAGATTTTGCTAAAAAACACATCTCGCAAATACTCTGTTTTTCTCACTCATTCTCGCCTATTCTTTGTGTCAGACCGGATGTCCTACCGGATGTCCTCGGGTTTTTCCACCTGACATCCGGCGGCTACCAATACCAATACCACTACCATATAATATATATAATATTAAGAGAGTATATAGTGTGCAAGATAGAGATGGTATTGAGGAGGAAACGTAAGCGCGAATCCCTAAAATGAAAAAAATGTTATAATCGATTTTTCGGCCACCCCCAATATAATTATACCCCTCAACACACATGGCGCTTATAACGCCTCCTATGAGTCAATATGCAGATTCCCAGCTTTCTCGTGTCCCACCATCATCCCCTCTGGCAACACGCTGGAGGGGATTTTTTGTTTATATGCTGTACACCAACTTGCGATTGCTCTAAGCTATCTTAAAATCGCTCCAAAGGCGGCAATTTGCCGCATCTATGTCCTCCTAGATATATTTACTCCCTCCTATGAATTGTCGCTCACATGAGCTCCAAATGCTCACAATGGCTATTTGTCTTCTTTGAAATTGCGATATCGTAGATTCTTAAAAATAATTATAAAAAATGAAAATTACCGCTTGCAATCTCATGTCACCTGTGTTACAATAAGTATAACAAAACAAAACAAAATTACAAAGTCGTAACAACGTGACAGCCACGGAGCTACAGTGGCAGAAAGGATAAACGATATGAAACAGTACAAGGAAATTCGTAAGATTAGCGCCAGTAGTCTTCGCCAGCTTTGTGTTGAGAACGACTGGTATACCTGCGGGGATAATGATGAGTACAGACATCTGCTGTTCGACCTCGCTGGAAACAAAGAGAATCTGAGCACTTCGGATATCATCGAGATAGCGGCTGACATCATGGAGCACAGCGACCTGGACGATGACTGCACCATTGAGAACATCGCTTTTGAGGTAGCCCGAATTGCCAATGTATTCTTCGAGGAGGTTTAAGCCGAAACCGCCTGACTTGGCGTAGCCAATGTCAAAGGCGGTCGCCGGGAACCGCCCCACCCGGCCTGACGATGGCAGGGCAGAAAGGAAAAATCCACATGAAGTTTTGGTGCGTGAGCAACAAGTATTTCGACAGTGGCAAGGTCAAGGTCAGCATCTTCCCTGTGGAGGCCGAAACCAAGCCGGAGAGCAGGATGACCGAAAGCTGCCACAAGATTGGTCTTAACTTCTACCCATATAATTTCACTTCCAAAAGCTCCACGTCGCTTATACAAGTTCCCAAAGTGTTCTATGAGGAACTAGCACGAAAGAAGAATAAAAAGAGCTCCTGAACGAATAGGCTTCAAGATGGGAGGTGGTTCTGTGGCACGAAAGCAGGAGATAAAAACAGTGTCATTTGTACATATTGGAGATGAGCTGGTAAGCACTGATGACCTGGATGATGAGCAGCGCCGCAGGCTGGCGACATGGCTGAAGACCACCTACCTGAACACACTGTTCCAGGGGAAAGCCGAGTTCTTCGAGAACTGCGGGGCCGTGGACCAGCAGGAGTCTTGTAATAGGCGATGATGCGACTTTATAGTAAAAGCCGGAGCTGATTCGCTCCGGCTTTTTCATAGTCTAAAGGTGTAAGGCCCTCCATACTGGGTAATAATCATCTTCGCCAGCTTGGGGTTGGTATTTTTGATTTTCACCGGGTATTGCAGCCGTTTTTCATAGACAAACATTACTCATTCGCCTCCCTCTCCCAGGGCCAGGGGCCGTTGATCCACGCCCAGCGGCTGGTGTCGCGGCTGGTCTCGCCCATTGGGCCGAATTTTTCCTCAAACTCCTTCACCTGCTGCTGCAGCCGGCGCCGGTATTCTTCCAGCCGCCGGGCCGCCTCGCAGTTGTTGGGGTGGGTGTCCAAAAACAGGTGCAGCTCCCAGCAGGCGAACTGCATGGCGTTAATCTTCCGCCGCAAGGCCATCTCCGTGCTTTCGCTCACCGGGGCTCGCCTCCTCTCCGGCCGTAAAAGGGCTTATCCAGAACAGGGAACAGCGTTCCCGCGTCCAGAGCCCGCTCCGCGCTGTGCAGCGAGCTGCTCCACTGCTGGTAGGGCACGTAGGCCATGGCCGGGACCGGATCCTCAGGCAGAGGGGATGGGTCCGGGGCGCAGGGCGGGGCGCCGGAAGCGCCCATGAATTCTTCCGCCATTATGCATGCCTCTTTTCTCGTTTGATGTGGGGGATTGTCCCCGTTAACCAGGATATGCGGCGGCAGAAAAAGCGTGCGCGCGTGCTCCCAAATAAAAAAGCCCCCCGGCGGGAGGCTTTTTTATTTGGTTTTTTGCCAGGGGCTTATCGTTAGGACTCGTTTGAAAAACTGGCAGCACCGTCTTTCTGCCCAAAGCAGAGGCGTCCCGCGTCAAACATCCGGCACGACCTCTCTTTTCAAACAATTCCTAATACACGTCCAAATTCGCAATGGACGAGGCGATCCGGCTGGAAACAATCCCCTTCATGTTTTCCGAACCGCAGGTCAGGTTCAGATAGTACTTGCCTGTTTTTGGGGCGTTGGTGTAAATGACCCGGGAATCGCCAGGGTAAATGGTTCGGGAACTGTTATCGTCAATGGGACCCGTGGGGCTGCCTTTTGTGAGGTTAAACTGTATGTTTTTGGTACCATCGTTTCGAATCCAGAATTTCATATACTGATAGCCATTGGTCAAGTTCATTTCCAAACACATCGAGGTGCCGGAAAGCTCTTTTGTCCAGGGCTTCATACTTCCTTGGGTTTCGGGACCAAAAGCCGAGGAATCCATTTCTTCTTGCGAATTGAATTTCTCTACATAGCTTCCGCCGGAGCGTCTAGTTGCTTCCACATAATCCCCCGAGGAAACATCATCCCTGCTTTCCGCGTATTCGCCTTCGCCCACAGCCTCCACATATGTATTCGCCTCTTCTCCGGCCTCCGCGGCAGACGCATAGACGCCCACAGACGCCAGCAGCGCCAGAACGCAGAGGAGCGCGGTCAAACGCTTCTTCATTGTGTTAGCTCCTTTCTCACCTTCCTAGATAGATGCAATATTTTTCCATGTCCCTCACATGAATAATTGTACGTCCATTATGTGAACAAACTGTGTCTAAGCCCTTACATATATCTTGCAAGTCTAAACAATCCTCTTTTCGCTTATAAACGGCCTGTTATAAACAAAAAACTCTTTTTATGAAATTCGAAACCTGCGGGGGTTATATGACTCCCTGGGTCTCAAATTGAATCCGCAGCTTTTCCAGGGCTTTCTTCTCAATGCGGGACACATAGGACCGGGAGATGCCCAGCTTATCCGCCACCTCCCGCTGGGGCAGGGGCATGCGCCCGCCCAGGCCATAGCGCATGCAGATGACGCTGCGCTCCCGGGGCTCCAAAACAGGCAGATAGTCATAGAGCTTCCGGCTCTTCATGCGGATGTCCAGGTCATCGATAACCGTATCGTCCACAGCCATTGTATCCATCAGGGTCAGGGCATTGCCATCCTTGTCCGTGTCAATGGGCTCGTTGATGGACACATCCTGGGCAGACTTTTTGCCCGCGCGGAAGAACATGAGGATTTCATTTGCTATCCTCACCTGGCTGCAACAAATCGGGGATAGCGGTATAGTCCACATCCCCCTCGGCCCCGAACAGCACCACATGGGCGGCGTCCCCGTCCCAGACTACCTTTTGCACTACTGTACGAATAGCGGCGCGCTTTTCCTCAACGGACAGCAGGTCGATGGTAGTGCGGAAGCTGGACAGCATTTGCACGAGCATGTCAAATTCTTCGGTACTCAGCTCATTTTGAGCGGTCAAGCCCTCCAGCTCGGTGATTCGGGCTTGGAGGGTCTCCTGCTGCCCGCTCAACTCATCTATGCGCTTGGCAACCTGGTTCTTGGCGGCGGCACTGTCCAATTCCGCAAGAGAATCCACCAGGGCGGTAAGCTTGGTTTCTACGTCCGCACACTCTTTGCGGAGTGCCGCTAATCGCTCATCATAGCCGGTGTGGTCGCCGGAATAGAAGCTCTTGCTCTTTTCAAGCTGCTCCACGAACGCCGCCTTGTCCTCGGTCAGCCCCTTAATTTCCTCAAGAACAGCGGCATCCAGCCGGTTGCCGCTGACGTTCTTCTGGGCGCACTGGCTCCCCTGGCTGTGCTCCTTGCGCTTGCAGATGTAGGTGTACAGCGGCTGGTCCTCTTTGTTCAGCCGCTTGCTGACCTTTGGGTACATCCGGCTTCCGCAGGAGCAGAACAGCAGGCCGGTGAGCAGGGCCTGGTTGCTCCGGGGCTTGCGGTAGGATTTGGAGCGGTTCTGCTCCAGGCTCGCCTGCACCTTCACCCACTCCCGGCCCGGTATCAGCCCCTCATGTTGGCCCACGGTGACGATCCACTCATTGACCGGCAGATAGACCGTGGCCCGGCCCTTTTCCTGGTCAGTGCGGTTGTAGGCGAGAATACCGTGGGTGCTGTCAAAGTCGGCGGGAGAGGAGCACAGCTCGGCCTCGTTCTCTGTGAAATATTGATATGCCTCCTGGTCGGCTATCAGATAGACCGGGTTCTGCAAAATATTTTTGACGGCGAAGCGGGTGAAGTCCCGGCATGTCTTGGTCTTGATATTCTGGCGGCGAAGCTCGGCCTCGGTTTTGGAGAGGGAGTCGGTCTCGGCGTAGAGCGCGAAGATTTTCTTGACCAACTCAGCTTCCTCCGGGATAAGCCGGAGCTTGCAGGCTTTGCGGCTCTTGCCGTCCACGGTGACGGTCTGCACGCTCTCCGAGCAGTAGCCGGTGGGGGTGTTGCCCCCCAGCCAGCGTCCGGTTTTAGCCAACTCGTGCATGTTGTCCCGGATGCGCTCGGCGATGGTCTCCCGCTCTAACTGGGAGAACACCGAAGCGATGTACATCATGGCCCGGCCCATGGGGGTGCCCGTGTCGAACTGCTCTTTGATGGAGATAAAAGCCACGTTTAGGCGGCTCAGTTCCTCGATAAGAGTAGAGAAGTCGCTGATGTTGCGGCTGATACGGTCCAGTCGGTAGACCACGATGGAGCTGATCTCATGGTTCCGGGCGGCGCTCAGCATCTGCTGGAAGGCCGGGCGGTTCAGGTTGCCGCCGGAGAAGCCCTCGTCCTCGAAGATGAGGGCGGTGCGGGCAGCTTCCCCGCCGGAGTGCAGGCGGATATATTCGCGGCAGAGGTCGATTTGGTTGGCAGTACTTTCGCCTTTGCCGGTGAATTTGGATTTGCGGGAGTAGATGGCGGTGGGGGGCATAGTGGGGGCTCCTTTGGAGATGTTTTATCAAATTATATCGCAAGTATCACAGACACAAAGGGAAAAGCTACAATCTATAAGTAACGGCAGTTGCCGTTCTCACTAGTCATTTACTTCCAATTTGTTACGAGATGATTATGTAATAAAGCAATTTAGCTTATGATTTCTTCCAAATGTTGTATCAATCTTCGCATATAAATAATGTTACTTGCAATATATTTTGTTGAATCATCTAGGTTTCCGATATCATAATTTTGTAGTAATTCAAATGGTTCTTTCCTTATATTGTCCAGAGATAGTAACTCTATCAAATCAGAATCTTTAAAGTGCAATTCCTCAAGTTCATGGGCAAGTTTGTTCCTCATATTTATGAGTTTGACTGCACAATCGATAAATGGATAACTAGTGCGAGGACGTTGCAAAGAGACAATTTCAAATTCGAATGCCTCGATACAATGGCTTACTTTAAACAGTCTAACTATCTGGTTAACAGAGAAATTTTTGAACTGTTCATCGTCTTTATAAGAAATACTAGTCAATTTGATACATGGACCCTGATATTCAATATATGTTCCTATCCTCCCTCCGAGAAGGAAATACATTTGTTGCATGGTCGAAGCGGAGAGAGCAGGAAGAGATGCCTCAAACGCATTGCGGACATACTTTTCAAATAGATTATATGACTTAAGAAAGTCATAAATCAGAAGGGATTTTAGTTGAAGAGAGATGGTTTCTCTGCTCGCCGCTTTTATGCTACTCATTTCATTTGCCTCTTATAATTTCCCGTACACGACGCAACCTGAGGTTTACATTGCTCGTTGTGGCAGGTGATTTTTTTAGTGTGTCCAAAATTGAAGCGTCCGATAACACATCTTTTGCCCGCTGCACAATATCAAACGTTTTATCTAAAGCGAAAGGTATTAGCGCATCTATGATATAATCTGAGGTTGGCGTGTTCGCAAATTCCTTTTTAATTTCTAAAGTTTTTTCCAAAATTGTTACAAGCTTTTCTTCTGCGAGAATTTCGTTATTCTTCTGGCATTCCTGCAAAACGTTGTTGATCATTTCACGAGGTCGTGAGTTATATCCTCTCACTACACCTTCATCAATTTCCGAACGCAAGAAAAAAGCAACCGACCTATAAAAACGGCCATAATCCTCATAACGCTTAATGTCGTTGCCGGAAAAGACAATTTCGTACTCATCTTTATTCGTTTCCAGTTGGTTTTTCACAAACTCAGTGATTCTATCAGATATAGTTGATCTGTAAATTGCGCGGCGAATCTCATTAACCTTCAGTTTTTCAGCTCCTTTATTTAGGCGGGCAAAAATATCATACTTTGTAAACTCAGGGGAATTGGCAGTGATTACATAAATATCTAATACAGAAGATAGCATCTGCGAAGTTTTTTCTGGGTCGATTTCTCGGATTTCCGCAAACAATCTTCCTCCGAAAATGTCTGCATAATATTCCAGATTTCGTTCATTCAAGCGAAGCTTCTCTATGATAAACTCCCTAATTGCTGTTAGCCGCTGTTTACCATCAACCACTTCATACTTGTTCTCTTCCAGCATATCTTTCGCCGGGACCTCAACAACATAAATTGGTGGAATCATTATCTCCATATAAAGAGATTCAATAAATGCCGTTTGCTTTTCGTTATTCCATATCTCTCCACGTTGATAGTCAGGATTTAGGATTAATCTTCCATCCTTGATTTTCTGATATATTTCGGAAATAGACCATGTTTGCTTAACAATTTTCGTTTTTTCTAGCAATGCTCTTTTTTCAGAAAACTCATTTTCTACAATTTCCCTTTGTTCCTGCTCTACATCAAAGTTTTCCGCTAGTTGAAGTGTCTCATCTTCCTTTTCCGACTTGAATTTCTCATCTTCACAGACATTAGATGGCAATCTGTCGAGTTTATCCATGTATTATCCTCCTCTATTTCGCAATGATTTCTTTGCTCAGGCTTAGATTGCCTGTGGGCGTCATTTTAATTGTAAGGAAGCAGTCTCATATATTCTTCCATATAATCCCAATCTGGTTCAAACACTCCTTCTATTCTTCTTGCCGGCAGATTTATTTGAGATTTTATCATCCTTTCTGGACGCCATTTTCTTCCATAAGCCCACCGATATTTGTCTATTTCAACTATTGTTGCTACAAATAAAGCTGTATATACGTTGAACTCCCCTTTCAAAATATAGAGTGGGTTCACATCATGGCTACAAGTAAAAGGAATTGGTTGAAAGAAGGCACAACCGACAGAGCCGTTATTTGTGACACACAGAGCATTTTGGGGAAATATTTTTTCTTCAATAGGAACGTCATGCTCATCTCCAGTTTTTGAAGCAGCATCTATATCTTCAATAGAATAATACTCAGTTACTCCATTACATCTTTCTGTAGCTCCTAAAAAAGGTATTTTGCCTTCTGTGCTATGTTCTGGTTTTCTATTATAAAATCCCTTCTTTACATCAAATATTTTTGAATACTCAAATCGTTTCCACTCGCTCGTGTCAATTTGTATGTACGTTTCCTCACGATTGGATGAAAGGTAGTTGAAATAATCCATCACAAACTGAGAATCAGGCATGAAATTTTTATCGAACAATTTTCCAATGTCAACCAAATAAGAAAGATATTTATTTATGGTCTTGGTAAAATCTGCTTTTTGTAACTTGGAATAATCGGTCTGCATATATGCTTCACACAGCCACTCATCAGTAGAGCACACTCTATATGTGGCTGATAACCCCGCCTTTTCTTTTCTGTCTCTATAAAGTTCTATCCATTGCTTTTCAATTTCAATCCATTTGCTTTTTTTCGTTGTTGCATCGACTTGCTCAACTCGGCCAAGGTTCTTTCTTTTCTTAAACCCGTCATCCTTAAAATATCCGAAGAAAGTATCAGGGGTAGAAATATCTGAGTGCTTTTTACCAATTTTAAATACCATACAGCAAACTTGAACTGCCGCTCCAGGATGGAATATATCATTTGGTAAAGTAAATACCGCATCCAGAGAATTTTCTTTAAGTATATCTTCTTTTATAGTTTTCATAACGCCCTTAGTTCCTATAGCGCAAGCTATAGGAAGCAACACTGCCAGAGTAGCCGGATGGTTAATGGAGTTCAAAGTATCAGCAATAAATTTAACAAAAAAGAGCCCCTTGGATGGATCCTCCTTTTTTTCCTTTGCCCATTCTTTGACGTAGACTTTAGGAAGGTGTATCCTTTGTCCATTATAAGGTGGATTCATCAAAATAATGTTAGGCTTTGCCTCTTTTATCCAATCAGCAAGATTAAAACAACTGCCTTGTCTTATATTTGAATTCCCGTCTGAATGTATTAACATATTTGTTGTAGCCAGACCATAAATATTTTCATCAAATTCTATACCAAATATTTGGTTTTTCTTTACTGAATTTTGCTCCATTTCCGTAGCACAGTCATCAAGAGCTTGTGTCATAGCACGAACTAAGAATGAACCGCTGCCACAGCAAGGGTCAAGTACAACAGAATGCTTATTTACCCCAGTGATCTTTGCCATGAAATCTGTAATGTGATCTGGTGTAAACGCTTGATTCTTGTCTGATTTTCCCACATACTTATTGAATGTCACAAAAAACAGATTAAGCAAATCCTGACCAGACGTGCTTTTGTCATTAATGTACGGAAGAATTTTCCCTTTAATTTCTGTCAAAATTTCTCGCAAAGCCTCGACAGCTAAATTTCTGATATATTGATTGTTGAGCACATTACGATTTAAAAGGGTAAGCTTTTCAGCCTTATTAATATCATTTGTGAGCAGGCTCTCAAGTATCTCCTTGATTCGTACACGTATTTGAGCAGCCGTCAAAGAGGAAACCGTATAATCAAGTCCATTTTTGAGCGCAAGTACGCAGGTCCCTACGAACTGACTCCGCAGTTTCTCGGGAACACTATGCCTATGGAGCATCTCATTTAGCTTATAGGTGTTCTGCATGATCTTTTCTTTATTATTGATCTTTGAAGTGTAAAAATCAATATATTCTTCTATGGTGCGAAGAGCTGTTTCCTGAGTCAAGCGTTCCCCTTCCGAAACGACCCCTCGCCATACTAATATGTTATCATCAAGAGTATTTGCTAATATAGCAACAATTTTATTACCAGTTAATGCTTTTTCATACTCAACATAAGCCGAGAGTTGAGCCTTTGCCGCTGCCAAATTCGTAGAGAATTTAGGTTTTGTTTCTACAAGAACAGATACACCGTCTTTCACAAATCTGATATCTAACTTTTCATAGACCCTTCCAGTAGGATTTTGAATCGGAGAAAATGATAAAGCAGCTGCTCTGAAGGCTTTTGGATAACTAAATTCATCATTTTCAATATTACTAACCAGTGATTCTCTGCCAATGGTAGTGATTATGTCTACTCTAACCACGTTAACTCCTCAAAACATCAAAATTCTCGTTGTGAAATCGATCCAGTTCCATTTTATACCAGTACACATTTCATCATACATCTTACACATGTCAATAATAGCTTCAAGCTATTTCAGTTCAAGTGTACCTGATTGCTTCAATTTTTTCAAGACATCTCCACCGCTTTGCACAAAAATAAAGCTAGGCAACACCGCACAATGGTGAGTACATGAAAAGTCGTAGATGAATTGGTATGTACAGCGAATCAAGATAATAAGGGAAATCTACCCCAGTGAGTCTCTTCTGTCATCCACAGCACCGTGTCGATGGCCTCTTGGTGTTCTTAGAAACCCAGGCCGTACTTTTTGCCGTTCAAGTCCTTTTCCAAGTCAGAAAGGTATGTCAGCAGATTGCCGGTGTTCTCGTCTTGGGGTGCGGCGACGATGTAGGCCCGAATGGTGGAAATTTTGGAGAGCAGGTCGTCTCGCTTTTGTTTGGAGAGGTTGGTGGACATATCAGTTTCCTCTCGTATGTTTTGCAGCTTCTTCTGTGAGCTTTTCTGCGACCTTTTCGCCATCTTCTCACCGCGCAGCTTATTCAAAAATTGATAGCAGGCAGATGCAGCATCCTGTGGAGTCTGCGCTGGCGTTCTACCCTTGTTATACTGATTCGCTTCGTCCTTGTATTTTTCCAATATTTCACCAATAAGTTGGTCAACATCATACCATCTTCCCTGTTGTATCAAAGACTCCAGAGCGTATATGTAATGGCCAATATCTGCTATGTCCTTAGCGTCTTTGACCTCGTGGGCCAGCTTAATATATTCAAACTCGGACATAAGTCGCTCCTTTAATACAATTTTCCTTATTCTACCACGTTTTCAAATGAAAATCAACTGTATAGCAAATATTTGCGAAATCTTTGAGTTAAAACATACAATATATTGTGTGGGGACGGTCACGGACATTTTGTCCGTGACCACTTTGCGGCGGCGTGGCCAAAACAGTTTCGCCCACGTCATTTATCTGGTCACGGCGAATTCCACCGTGACCGCTCGCATAATCGTTTCATCAAATTACCGCTCTGGTCAGCAAACTTTTGCCAATAACTAGATCACACTCCTAGCGTGACAAGCAAAATGCCTGCCACGTCCTAAAACCGGCAAAATGACGGTTTTTGCTCAGAGATTTGATTTTCAATCTTTATCTTGCTCAGCTTTTAGTATTTCGTAGATACTATCAGAAACGTCTTTCTTCTCTCCTGCTATTTCAGTTTCCCAATCTCGAATAACATTTCCTAGGCTGTTTGTAGCGAGAAAGTGTTCAATGAAAACGGCGTTCAGCAATTTGTTTTTCTCTCTTCTTTCCATTTTTTCGCCCTCAGCAATCTTCTGTACTTCCAGGCTAAAGCGGTATCTCAGCATACTTTTCATAACCTCACGGAACTCTTCACTGGCAAAGAGCGCATCCAATGTTCCGGGATAGTCTTTTGAAAATTCTCCAAATTCCTGCAAAAACGCTACACTTTCCTCGCTCATATTGAGAAATTTACACACCCCAGCCAAATCTATATCAAAGCTCTTGGCCCCGCCCTGCCGCCCCACCAGCCAGTCGCAGGACACATCGAAATACTCCGCTATTTGTAACAGCTTGTCAGCGTTCGGCTGTCCTATACCCATGGTGTATTGGCTAACTGCCTGTCGTGATATACCCAGCTCTCTTGCAACCGCTGTGATGGTAGTGGGCTTTTCTTCAATTAGCTGCCTGAGCCGAGTAGGGAATATGTCATTATATTTGTCTGACAAGAATTCTACCTCCTTTTATAGTGCGCGATTTTCTTGCGATTCCACAAATTCAGAAAGAAATATTGACTTTATTTTTTTCTTGCTCTATACTGAGTATAGCAAGAAATAAGGCTACTGTCAAGTGGTTATTAAAAGGAGGAATTTCTATAGCAGAAACAAAAACCATTCAAGAGCTGGAGCAAGAAGCCCAGCGAGAGTACCAGCGCCAGTGGCGCAGGAAGAACCCCGATAAGGTGAGGGAGATGAACCGTCGCTATTGGGAGAAAAAGGCCCGGGAGAAGGCAAAAGAGGGGGTGAAGCGATGACAAATTTCTCTAACTGTCTGGTTAAATTTGCTCCTGAAGCTAACTCCCGATACACAACGACCGACATTGGCAACAGCAATCTGTTCGCCGATTATTACCGCGACGTCGCCCGCTACGTCCCCGAGCGGAAGATGTGGTACATCTTCACTGGTAAAATGTGGGAGCCGGACATTGGCAATCTCCAGGCTATGGAGCTATGCAAAAGGTTGGCTGACGAGTTGGTGATTTACGCCGTATCTCTCCCTGACGGACGTGAGCGTAATGAGTACCGCAAGGCTGTTGAGCGCTGGCAAATTCGCCATTACCGGGAGATTATCTTGAAAGACGCAATGGGCATTTACCCGGCAAAGCTCAGTGATTTTGATAGCGACCCGTACCTGTTCAACTGCAAAAACGGCACACTGGATTTGCGCACCAGGGCGTTCCATGAGCACGATCCGGCTGATATGCTGGCAACTATTTCCGGCGTAAAGTATGACCCGGATGCTCGTTCCACCCTGTGGGGAAAGATAATTTCTGACGTTATGCAAGGTGACTTGAACCTCTCAGCCTACCTGCAAAAGGCCCTGGGCTACGGCCTGACGGGGAACACTTCCGAGGAGTGTTTCTTTCTCCTCTACGGCTCCACCACCCGCAACGGCAAGGGCACCGTCATGGAGACTTACATGAAAATGCTTGGCGGCTACGGCAAGGCCGCCCGGCCCGAGACCATCGCCTTGCGGCAAAATTACAACAGCTCCGGCCCCTCTGAGGACATTGCAAAGCTGGCCGGAGCGAGGGCAGTGAACATCTCTGAACCAGACAAGCAGATGGTTTTGAGCGCCGCTCTGGTGAAAACGCTCACCGCAACGACACCATGAGCGCCCGATTCCTCAACGAAAACAGCTTTGAGTTCAAGCCGCAATTTAAGCTTTTCATCAACACAAACCACCTACCGAAAGCCAATGACGTGACGATTTTCAGCTCCGGGCGAGTGAAAGTGCTGCCGTTTAACCGTCATTTTGAGCCGAAGAAGCAGGATAAATCCCTCAAAAAGCGGCTTGAGAAAGAGTTGCCCGGCGTGTTGAATTGGTGCCTGGAGGGACTTTGGCTCATGCGGGAAACAGGTTTTGAACCGCCCAAATCAGTGCAAACAGCCACTGCTCAGTACCAGCATGACAGCGACAAGCTGACACGCTTTGTGGAGGAAATGCTCACGCCAGCCCCCGATGGCGAAGTCAGAACTGAAGATGTTTACCGCGAATATCGGGCCTGGTGTACGCAAAACGGGCAGTACGCAGACGCTTATCCCACATTCAAACAGGGCATGGAAGGGTACGCGCAAATAAGGAAAAAGCGGCCCAAGGGGGCCGGGAAGTTAGTTAATCCAACGGCCATGTTCTGTGGTGTACAGCTTAAAGTGGGCACCGCTTTCCAACCGCAAACCTGACGGTGTTCCAAGTGTTCCAGGCTAAAACATTACCTCCTACGCGAGAGCAAATATTTTTACCTCTATGTTCCGTTGGAACACCTGGAACACGTTAAGATTTGACCCTTGAAGACTGCCCCGCAGGGGCTAACTTCTGAAACCGAGTTTTTACGAGGTTTTAGAATGAGCCAGCATCGCATTTGTCCAGACACCCGTGCGGACACGTGTGCGGACAATGCCAACTGGATAGGGCGAACCCTATGACCCCATATTTTTAGCGTTATAACACAATAGAAAGGATGATTTTTATAGGCAATCAGAAGAAATTTGACATGAGGATGACCGAGCAGGACTACAAGCGGCTTACCCGAAAAGCACGCAAGTGCGGGCTGACCAGATCTGGCTACATACGACTCTTGATTCACGACTACACCCCCCGCGAGACTCCACCCGCTGACTATTTTGGCATGACCCGGGAGCTAAAAGAGATTGGCGGCAACATGAACCAAATCGCTTTTATGGCTAATGCCACCGGCCTTGTGGATGAGGGAAAGTATTATGAGGAGGTAATACGCCTGCGGGACGCCCTGCGGCGAATTGAGCAAGCTGTTACTGGAGTGAAAGATGCTCCAGCTGACTTTGATGAAGAAAGTTAAGATACGGCGCCATGAGCAAGCATATTGTACAAGCCACCAGACATATGAGTAGCTGAAATGGAGGTGCCGCCTTTGCCCAAGAGCCAGCCATTTAAGATTGTCATGCACTACCCACAGACCGAAGATGGAATGCGCCAGCTGTCCCAGCGAGTGGCCCAGGCCCATGCGGACACGGTGATACATAAAGCCAACGGTACGCGGGGTTCTGTTAGAGAAAGAATTGAGTTGATGAAAGCAGTGACCAACGCCGCGAAAAGTGAGCGCGCAAGTCCCGCCACTGATGAACTAAGTCGCTGACACAGTTAAAATAAGCTTAAAACTAAACTGAAAATATTATCAAAAAATGAATTAACAAACAAAAATACGGATAGGAGAAAAGCTGTCCATGAAAAATTTAATATCGCGGCTTAATGCGTAAAAGTCCCAGAGAGTGTTTCTCTCCGGGACTTTTGCTTTACCGTTACGATTATGGCAAGGGGCCATTTTGACCCCTTAGCTTATCCGTAACGCTCCGGCGATAAGCCCGCTGGCGGCAGGCGTTGCAGCAATAGAGCGCGTCCGAACGCTTCGGCGTAAAGGCTTTTCCGCAGCTCTTGCAGACCCGGTTTTGCCTTTTCTCGAACCGCCGCTGCTTCAAATCTTTCTGATATCCCCGGTTTCCACACAGGCTGTAATGGCAATATCTCTTGCTGGCGATCTGCGTATAGAACACCCGCCCACAGCCTTTGCAGATGATTTTCCGAACCGATAAATCCGGCTCAGCTCCGGAGATTTTTTCCTCATACCACTGCTTCAGTATCTCTTGATTTTCGTACTCCCAATCACAATTCCACATGGAAATTCCCTTCTTTCACGAACGGGTGGGCCAATAATTGGCACTACCCATGAAGTTCCAGGGAGATGTTTCTTGAAAGTGTTCTCCCCGGGGCCTTTGCATTACAAAATATCCATGAGTTCTTTCAGCCACTCCGGCGGGCTTTGGGTAATGGGGAGCAGTTCCCCATTCTCGTACCGGGCAACCTCCACGAAGCCGTTGTCGTTGTCAAAGAAACAGGCTTCGTCGCAGTAGGGCAATACCTTTACAAGTGCCTCGAACCGCCCGGCATACCGCCGTTCCACGTCCTGCCGGGGGATGTTGTGCCCGCCCTTTCGCACCCGATTCTCAATGCGCGAAAGGCTTTCCTCCAAGCTGTCCAGCCCCACATAGTAGAGCCGGATGGTGTAGCCCAGCTCCTTCGCTTGACGGATGGTGCGCTCCGTTCTGGCCCCGGCCAGGGTGGTCTCCTGGGTGAAGTTCAGGCCCTTTGCAAGGCAATCGTTAATTTTCTCAACCGCCGCCCGGCCACCGGCCCCATAGCCGCCCAATTTTGCCGAGAGCTTGTCCGGGTCGATGATGGTACCCAGGTCGTTCCGCTCCGCTTTTAATGTGCCGGTCAGGCTGGATTTTCCGCAGCCGTTCACGCCGCCGATGATGGTGTATAGCTTCACGATGTGTTCCCCCGCTGTGCTGGATTTTTTATATTATAGCACATCCTCCCCGGGATGGAAAGGGGAAATATGGATTGCTGCAAAATTCGCGGTTGAATTTATCATCGTGATGGTGTATACTAAAGGTATCACAAAATAAGGAGCTGAATTTTATGCCAAACATCAAGCCTGTGTCCGACCTGCGAAACTACACCGAAGTCCTCCGGGACGTCGCCGAGGGCGCGCCAGTTTTCCTGACCCGCAACGGCCGGGGGCGCTATGCCATCCTGGATATGGCCGACTATGAAAAGCTGCAAGCCTCTATCTGGCTGATGAACGAGTTGGAAAAGGGGCGGCGCTCCGGGGAGGAAAAGGGGTGGCTGAGCATTGAGGAAGTGGAAAGGAGCCTGGGGATTGCCGATGACTAAACTCCACATATCCGATGACGCGCGGGCCGATTTAGCAGAGATTAAGGCCTATATTTCCGATGAGCTGGGCAACCCTGCCGCCGCAAAGTCTACCGTAAAGAACATCACCCGCCGCATCCGCGAGCTGCAGAATTTTCCTTTGATGGGACCGGCCCTGTCCTCTGTCTCATCGGTCAGCAGCGATTTCCGATATCTTGTGTCCGGCAATTACCTGATTTTTTACCAGGTGAAACAAGGGGAAGTGTACATGGCCCGGGTCATGTATGGGCGCAGAAATTATATTCAGCTGCTCTTTGAGGAATCGATTGAAGATGAGCCCGAAGAATGATATGCCCTGGAGAGTTTACATCTCTCCCGGGCCTTTGCTATATTATACAATCAAAAACTTTTTCAGTCTTTCCCAACTTTTCTTGCTGACCTTCTTCCTTCCCATCTCCCAATCCCGCACAGACTTTTCCCCGACCCCAGCCAGCTCCGCAAACGCTTTCCGGCTAAGCCCCAACCTCTCCCGAGCGCGCCACATCTGGTCAACCGGACCGTCATAAAGGAACCGGCTATACTCATCCAGCAAATCCTCCACCGGCACCTGATACAGCACCGCCAGCTTGTCTACCGCATAAGCCGGGTACTCCCGGCAGTCCCCGCGCTCCATCTCCTCATACAAAGTTTGAGGGATGCCCACCCGCTGGGCCACCTCTTTCTGCGTAAGCCCCAGCCGGTACCGGCGCCAGCGCAGCCGCTCCGGTACGGTGCGCAAGTCTTCATACCTCTTGCCTATCCCCATTGCAAACACCCTGAACGTATGCACATACAGCGGCGCACACCTGCCGCCCCGACCCATCAAATATAGCCCATCCCCCAGCGGTACACTTACCCGCCATGTACCTTTCATGTGAGCATAGCATTTTCAATACATTTAGACGCGTAACTGGACAGCCGGATGCCCTTGCCCGCGTCAAAGCTGTCAATGGCCTTAATCAGCCCAATGGTGCCAATGGAGATCAGGTCCTCCTGGTCGCTGCCAGTGACATAGTACTTTTTGACAATATGGGCCACCAGCCGCAGGTTGTGCTCAATCAGCTCCCGCCGGGCCGAGGCGCTGCCCTGGGCCATCTCCTCCAGGCACTTCTTTTCCTGGGGCGCGCTTAGGGCACGGGGAAAGCTCCCCGTGCCGGTGACGTGGAGCATCAGGTAGAAAATATGGGAAAACAGGTCCAATAGGTTGGATAAAAACATTTGAGTCCACTCCTTTTTGGTCAGCTTTTCAAATGTATGAGGGAGTGGAGCAGAATTTGCTTGTACTGGGTGAATTCTCGCGGCAGCAAGCAAAAGGGTGGACCCTTTTGGGTCCACCCAGCGGACGGAGAAGCTCCGCCCTTTGTTTCAGCTCATGCCCTGCCCCAGCGCAAACCGCCGGACCGCCTGCGCCAGGCCGTTTTGGTCATGAGGGGCTGTGCCGAATTTCGCCGCGGCCCGGGCTTCGGCAGAGCCATCCGCCACGGCCACGGAGCAGCCCGCCGCTTCCAGCATAGTCACATCGTTGCCATTGTCCCCTATGGCCATCAGCTCATCCGGCTTTAGTCCCAGCTGTTGGGCCAAAGCCAGCAGGGCTCCGCCCTTGTGGGCCTGGGCGCTGTTGATTTCCAAATTGTCTGAGATGGACGAGGTGAGCCGCAGGCCCCCCAAAGCGTCCAGCCGGGCCCAGAGCTCCCGCTTTTGATGGTCCTTCAAGTAGGGCAGGTTGATCTTTTCGGGCCGCAGCCCGGTTTCTTCCAGCATAGCGGAAAGGCTGTCTACCAGGGTATAGTCCTTGCCATCCACAAAGCCCCACTTGCTCTCCGGCAGGGCGTAGTGGGTACGGGCCCGGGAGGGCATGTCCCGGCGGGTGATGGCTTTTCCGTTGGAATAATATTCAATATAAATATCATAATCTTCCAATACGCGCAGCACGTCCCGCGCCTTCTCATTGGGGATGAGATTTTGTATCACCGGCTCCCGGTCCGGCAGGCGGTACACTGCCCCGCCGTTGGCGGTAATGGCATAGGAGGCCCCCAGGGCCAGCACCGGGGCGGGCAGAAAATCCAGCATGCGGCCCGTGGCCGGTACCAGAAGGATTCCTTGAGCGGCCGCGTCCTCCAGGGCTTGGCGGTTCTCTTCCGGCAGCTCCTTGTGGTTCAGAATGGCGGTGCCATCCAAGTCGAAGGCCAGCAGTTTAATAGTCATGGGGCGGCTCCTTTCTCATGGGGAATCCTCCTCTTGTACCCGCCGCAGCACCCCGTCCACCACTTGGTAGCGCCGGGCCCGGTTGATCTCCATTTTCCGCAGCACCTGGTCTTCCAGGTCAAAGCCTAAAATCTCCGCCAGCCCCAGCAGGTAAATGGCCACGTCCGCCAGTTCCTCGCCCAGGTCCGGCTTCTGTTTGCGGTAGGCGGTATAGGCCTCGCCCACCTCGCCGTACAGGTGGCAAAACTCCATGTTTACATCCGTAACGTTAAAGTGGTGGTCCAGCTTGTTCTGATACACTTCCTTTTGCAATTGCTTCCAGTCTGTCACCGGTTTTCCCCCTTTTCCACACGCGAACGGCATACGCAAGGCGTTACAGCACCCGCACGGTGAAGCGGTGCTCCGCCTTTTGGCCGGGGGCCAGCTGGGCCATACCCTTTTTTTCCACAAACTGGTCGCCCTCGGTGGTCAGGGTGGCGCAGCCGGTCCAGGGCTCCAGGCACACATAGGGGCCGTCGTTGGCGGCGGACCAGACGCCCAGCATGGGGAAGCCGGAAAAATTCATGGCAATGCCCCGGCCCGTGGCTGGGTTGACGATTTCCACGGACTGGGAGTTGAGCCCCTCAAACACCAGGGCGTCCTGGTAGAACAGGGAGTGCTCCAGAGGAATCTCTCTTCCGTCCAGCTGGAAGCCGGAAGCGGACCAGTCGATGAGGCCGGCGTTTAAGTCGATCACCGGGCAGGACTGCCGCTCGGCCTTTTCAAACCGGATGACATAGTCGGAAAATTCCGCCTGTTCGCCCACCGGGATGTTAAACCCTGGGTGTCCGCCCACGGAATAGGGCAGGGGCTCGCCGCCGGTGTTTTCCACCAGAAAAGAGGTGGCGATTCCGTTCTCCTCCAAAGCATAGGAGACGGTCAGGCGGAAATCGAAGGGATAGCGGGCCCGGGTTTCGGGGCTGGCTTCCAGGGTCAGGGCGATGCGGTCCTCCTCCTGGCTGGCCAGGGTGAATTCCGCGTGCTTGGCAAAGCCGTGGCGGCCCATTTCGTACCACTGGCCGTTAATCTGGGTTCTGCCCTCCCGCAGGGCCCCCACAATGGGGAACAGCACCGGGGCGTGCTCCCGCCAGTAGGCAGGGTCCCCCACCCACAGGTACTCCACGCCCTGGGCCTCTTTTAGGGAGGTAAGCTGCGCCCCCAGGGAATCCACCGTGGCGGTTAAGCGGCTGTTTGCAATGGTATAGGTCATAAAAACGGCTCCTTTCCGAGCTTTTTTCTCCATTATAGCAAAGGCCGGAAGCGGTTGCAAGAAAAAGAATATTTCACTTTACCTTTTGCCCCCAATGTGTTAAGATAGGAGCATCCCAAATCCGCCCAGGAGGCGGCTTGACCGAATGGAAAGGAGCCTGCTTATGCGCGCTGTGGTTCAACGGGCGGCCCGTGCCGCTGTCACCATCAACGGAGGTGAAACCCGCTCTGTGGGTCAAAGCCTGGTGGTATTTCTGGGCGTGGTAAAGGGAGACGGAGAGGCCCAGGCCGTTTTTTTGGCGGACAAGCTCTCCGGCCTGCGGGTTTTTTCAGACGCCCAGGAAAAGATGAACCTTTCTCTGGCCGATGTGGGCGGGGAAGCGCTGGTTATCTCCAACTTTACCTTGGGCAGCGACTGCAAAAAGGGCCGCCGCCCCTCCTTCGACCTGGCCGCGCCCCCCGAAGAGGCCCAGGCCCTGTACCGCCGCTTTGTGGAAGAGCTCCAGGCCCGGGGCGTGCCGGTCCAAACCGGGGAGTTTGGAGCCCAGATGCAGGTAAGCGTAGAAAATGACGGTCCCGTGACGCTGATTTTAGACACGGAGCGGATAGGCAGGTAAAAAACCGCGGCCCGTAAACGTCCCAAGCATTATCTATACTTATTAAGAAAACAACCCAGGAGGACACCATGAATCACGAGTTTTTGCGTCTCTTTATGGAGAAAACCGCCTTCCCCGCCGAAGCCCAAGCCTTTTTGACCGAGGCCGCCCGCCAAATGGAGGGCCAGACGGAGGCTATGGCCGGAGCCATCCAGTTCTATTATGAAAATGATTTTGACACCGCCCTTACCCAGCCGCTTATTGAGGACATGGCCCAAGCGGCTGGCCTGAGCCCCCATACTGTGTGGGAGCTGTTCCTAATCTTCGCCGCCGAAACCGCCCGGGAGGACTACCTGAGCCAGGGCGCCGGCGAGGAGGTTTTCTGGGCCACCTTTGCGGACATGCGCTACAAGGTTTTGGAGTGCAAGCAGGTGAAGGGTGTTTGGGGCAATTTTGTGCCCTTCTGGTACCCCATCTTCTTCCGGTGCGACATTGTGAAGCTGGGCCGCCTGGAATACGAGACCACCACCTATAAGGGCCCGGATCGGACCATAGGAGGCGTTACCCTGCGGACTGGGGACCGGGTGCGCAGCATCCACATCCCCTCCAGCGGCGAGGACTTCAGCCGGGAGGCCCGGCTGGACTCTTACCGCATGGCATACAAGTTCTTCCAGGACCAGCTGGCGGGCGGGCCCCTGGTGTGCGTCTGCCACTCCTGGCTGCTGTATCCCGAGTATAAAAACGTGCTGCCCGAAAGCTCCAACATCGTCAGCTTTATGGGCGACTTCCACATTGTGGAGGAAGACCACGGCAGCTTTGACGACCGCTGGCGGGTCTTTGGCGCGGACGCGGACAAGGCTCCGGCGGACCTGCCGGAGGACACCAGTATGCGGCGCGCCTTTAAAAAGCACCTTCTGGCCGGAGGCAAAACCGGCGCAGCCCTGGGCATTCTGGTCTTTGACGGAGAAAAATTGCTGTAACGCGGAACGCCCCTGCCGGATCCGGCGGGGGCGTTTTGGATTATCATCAGAGTGAAAACACCCCGGAAAGCGTGGATGCTTCCGGGGCGTTTCTTTATGGTCGAAGTGCGGAGACTCGAACTCCGTGCCTCTTGGTCCCAAACCAAGCGCTCTACCAGGTGAGCTACACCTCGTCTTTTTTTATTATACCGGAAAAGCGGGTGGGTGTCAACTGGTTTTTTGACAGGGAAGTGTCCCAACCACAGAGATAATCATCTGTGTTCCCCCGCCCGTAGGGCGGGGGAACATGAAAAGCTCTCCGAACCGGACACGCCCTTTTGACAGGGAGCCTTTGTGGAGAATATGCAGTCTCCGGCGGCTTATGCCTTCGTGATGCGAAGACCGCTTTCGCGGTGCGAAGAGCAGCACATTCGCCGCGCACCTGTTCTCCTGTATCTCCGGGTCCGCACATCCGCCGCCCCATTCTCCGCTTGCATTTTAGCCGAGAAACCAGTATAATATTCCATGTACAAGGAACGCCGCGCCCTGTGCTGCCGCGGCGCTCTGAATACGCACCGCGAATCCCTAAATAAGGAAGGTATTGCCATATGAAAAGAAAAAAATGGGCCGCTCTGCTTGTGTGCGCCGCTTTGTCCCTCTCTCTGCTGGCCGGGTGCGGCAGCTCGGGCGGCGAGTTCTCCTCCTTCTCCGCCAAAACCCTGGATGGCGGGTCCTTCACCCAGAAGGACATTCAGGCCAAAGACGTGACGGTCGTCAATTTCTGGGGCACCTTCTGCGGCCCCTGCATTGCCGAAATGCCCGATCTGACCGCTTATTCCGAGAGCCTGCCGGACAATGTCCAGCTTATCACCATCTGCCTGGATGGGGCAAACAATGTGGAACTGGCCAAAGCCATTCTGGATCAGGCCGGGTACCAGGGCGTCACCCTGCTCAGCGGCGACCAAAGCTTTGCCAACCTCTGCTTTGCCGTCCAGTCGGTTCCCACCACAATGTTTGTGGACAGCAAGGGCGTTGTGTGCGGGGACCCCATCATCGGAAGGCAAAAGGACTTGGCGGGAGCCTTTACCGAACGGGTCAACCAGGTGCTAAAGGCGGGCGGCAAACCGGAGATCGCCCCATGAGCGCCCAAAAAAGGGCCGGGCTTTTGCGCTGGGGAATTTTAGGCCTGGCGGTCCTGTTTCTGGGGCTGGGCCTCTGGCGGCAGGAGCCCCAGGATGTTTTGCAAAAGGCGGTGAGAATATGCCTGGAATGCATCGGCGTCGGGTAAAGCTCCGGCCCCAGCGGGTTTTGCAGCTGGCGGCCGCGGCTCTCTTCAATGGGTACGCCCTGGGCTTTGGAACAGGCCGCATCTTCACTGGCCCCAGCAAGGGCATCTGCGTCCCGGTGCTCAACTGCTATTCCTGCCCCGGGGCCCTGGGGGCCTGCCCCATTGGCTCCCTTCAGTCGGCTTTGGGCGGCGCGAACCGGCATTTCCCCTTTTACATTTTGGGCACGCTGATGCTGTTTGGCGTACTGCTGGGCCGGGGTGTGTGCGGGCTGCTCTGTCCCTTTGGGCTGGTGCAGGACCTGATTCACAAAATCCCCCTGCCAAAATGGACCGTGCCCCAAAAGTTGGACCGCCCCGCCCGGCTGCTGAAATACGGGGTGCTGGTGGGAATGGTCCTGCTGGCCCCCTTGCTGGCCACCGGTATGGCGGCTCTGCCCGCCTTTTGCAAGTACCTCTGCCCCGCGGGCACGTTGGAGGGGGGACTCCCCCTGCTGGCCACCAACCCCTCTTTGCGCCAGGCGGCGGGGGCGCTGTTTGGCTGGAAGCTCCTGCTGCTCTTGCTGATTTTGGCCGCCTGTGTGTTCATCCACCGGCCTTTCTGCAAGTATCTCTGCCCCCTGGGGGCCCTGTACGGCCTGTTTAACCGGTTCAGCTTTTTGCAGCTGCGGCTGAACCCGGAAAAGTGCACGGGCTGCAACCAATGCCAGCGGTCCTGCCCGATGGGCGTGGCGGTGACCGCCCATCCCCACAGCGCCGAGTGCATCCGCTGTGGAACATGCAAGGCGGCCTGCCCGTCAGGGGCCCTTTCGCTGCGGGCCATGGCGGCGAAGGCGCCTCAGCAAAAACAGCCGGGAGGCCAAGCAAAATAGCGGCGAAACGGTAACATACCCAGCTTATGGGAACCACACCCCAGAGCTGGCATAGAAAAAGGAAGCCGGGGAAATTCCCGGCTTCCTCTTGTTTTTGGGGCTAATTACCGAAAGAACTTGGCAAAGGCCAGCCCCGCCCCCAGTAAAACCAGAGAACCCGCCAGGTAGAGCCAGCGGGTGCCGCCGGCCTCCTCCTCTACCGGAAACGCGCCCTGGGCGTTTTCGCCCGGCGCAAAGCCCCCGGGCATCTGGAATCCCCGGCCCTGCTCCTCCTGCCCGCCGGCGTCCGGCTGAGGGGATCCATCCGGTTCGGCGGAGGACTCCGGGCTGGCGCTGGGAGAGGCCTCCGGCTGGCCAGCTTCTTCCCACGGGGCGGAGAATCCTCCCATCCCTTCCGGCGGGGCCTGGCCAGGGGTGAAGCCTTCGGGCGGTTCGCCGCCCCAGGCCGGCATGTTTCCCTGCCCGCCCTGTTCATTACCCTCCGGCGCTTCCGGGGTGCCCCCCTCTTGAGCCGCGTCCCCTGTGGTCTGGTTGGCCCAGAAATCCTCTTCTCCCTGCCGGTCCATAGCCCGGGGCGCGCCTCCCTCTGGGGCGCCTCCACCCTGAGAGCCCATATCGGCCAGGGTCAGGTGAGAGGCGTCTACCCAATCGCCCCCCTCTTCTTGGGTCTGGCGGGTAGAGGGTATCTCCCCTTCCAGCTGGGCCCGGACGCTTTGCGCCCGCAGCTGGCAAAACTCTTTGAGGGTCTCCACCCCCAGGGTGAATTCCTCATAGGTGCAAAAGGCGGTGGGGTCCCGCTCCACATAGGGGCCAATTAGGGCGGCGGTCTGGTCGATGAGAGCCGCGCAGGCCCCATTGTCAAACCATTGGGCGAGAAAATTCTCTAACGCTTCATGGTACTGTGCGGTGTACGCCTCATTGGCAAAAAGCCAGGCTGCCATGGGGCGTTCCGAAATATCTCCGCTGGACACAGGGCTGTCAATGGGGGAGTTCACCGCCTCCGTGGCCGTGCCGCCATCCATGCCCCCAAAGGCCAGGTTGTAGTCCCAGGCCACCATAGAAAGGAGGCCCTCCTGCTCATGAAGGTAGTAGTTGTGGACAATGGACCCGGTGTAGCTGTCGCCGTTGAGGACGAAGTTGTGCACGGCGAAGTAGGCCAGCACCTCTTTCATGTTGACGCAGGACTCCACCTCCCCGGCGTCAAGCCGCCGCAAAGCGGCCAGAAGCCGGGCTTGGTCCCCGTCCGTAACGGTATCGAACACAGCGTTATCAAAAATATTGGGGTAGTCCGCCGGGTCATCCGAGCTATATTGCAGCAGCACATCCTCGCTGCCGCCCAGGCCTCCCCCAAAACCCGGGAACCCTCCGCCGCCATCTCCAAAGCCCTTATCGCGGGAACCAGCCCCATCGTCCTCCTGCCGCTGCGCGGCGCTTTGCGCCTCCTGGGGATTTGCCCGCGGGAGCGCCCCGCCGCCCATGTCCATGGAGTCGGGCTTGTAGAGCTGGCCATAGTCCTTGCCGTAGACCCGTTGGGCAAAGGCTTCCTCAATGCCTTCTACAGCCAAATACAGCCCCCAGTCCTCCCCATTGACCGTGACCCACACATAGCTGGTCAAAGGCGCTTCCGCCCCCTGAGAGGCCAGCATGGTGTAGCAGAGGTAGTCCTTCATGTAGGTGTTGTCCTGGATGGCGTTGTTTAAGCACAGCTTATCCAGGCCGTAATAGGTTTGATTTTTATCATAGTGGTCAAATTCCAGCTTAAAGCTGTACCGGTCGCTGTCCGACTGGGCCACAGTGGTCAGGGACGAGTTTCCTTTGGGCCGGACGCCCACATTCCGGTAAGCTTCGCCATCCACGACAACCGAGCAGGCAATGTACTCTTCCGCCAGGGCGTTGTCCAGCATGGACTGCCAATCCTCGGGGTCTGCCAGCAGATCCACCTGGTGGACTTGCTGCGTGGTAAAAAGCCGGGCGGCATAGGGCGGGTCTGTGTAAGCCTCTTGAAGCCACTGGCGGAAAACCATCAGCGTACCGGCCAGCAGGACCATCAGCGCGGCGGCTAGGGCGCAGAGGCGGTTCATGTGTTTGGAGTGGATCATCACGCATCGTTCCTTTCCGGCGTTACCCTAAATACTCTCCATTATAGCTTACCAGCACCGCGCTCTCCACGCCGGGGATGCCGCAGAGGCCCTGGAGGAAGTCTGCGCCGCCCTCCCGCAGGCGCAGCTGGTAGTTTGCCTCAATCTGGCCCGGAGCGGCGGTTTTGGACTTGAGCTGGCACTTTTCCACATTGGCCTGTAAAAAGGCGGCGGCATTGGCCTCGGCCTGGGCGTTTTGGCAGCGGACCACGGCAATGTAGGGCTGCCGGGGGCTGGTGCGGTTGAGGAAAAGCAGCAGCATCGCCCCCAGAGCCACGCTGCCGAAGACAGCCAGGGGGATCATTCCAGCGGCCAGCACAATGCCCGCCCCAATGGCCCAGAACAGAAAAGCCACGTCCAGGGGCTCTTTGATGGCCGTGCGAAAGCGCACAATGGACAGCGCGCCCACCATGCCCAAGGACAGAACCACATTGCTGGTAACGGCCAGAATAACCAGGGTGGTGATCATGGTCATGGCGATGAGGGAGATCCCAAAGCTGTGAGAGAACGCCACGCCAGAGAAGGTTTTCCGGTAGACAAAGTAGATAAACAGCCCCAGCAAAAAGGCCAGGAGGATGGAGAGAATCATATCAAAAATGGTGACGCTGGCAATGTTTTCCAAAAAGTTTGATTTAAAAATATCGTTAAATGTCATGGTAAATTCTCCTATCATATGGTTGATGGATCCACAGGACCCAGGGCCCGGCAAAGCTCTGCCTCACCCCGTCCCATGGTATCCCGTTTTTAAAGAGGGATCCCGCGCGGTTCAAAAGAGCCCCGGCGCCTTCGAGAAGCGGACTTCATCCGCCGGCGCCCCATATCCCCGGGCCGCCGCGTATTTCGAGAAGGCCCCGGCTTGGCGGCCCTCCAGCTGGACCAGGCATTGGACCACGCTGGGAAGAAACTGGTCGTACTTCACCTCCAGCAGCGCCCCGGGGGCGGCGGGCAGGGTCACTGGCTCCCGGTCCAGCAGGTCCGGGGAAAAGGGGGCTTGGCGCAGGTCCTGGTCCAGGGTGAGGCGGACGTTCCCGGCGGGGAAAAGAAACGGCTCCCGCTGGTAGTCCACCATAACGGCGGGGCGCAGGCCCTGGCTGTTCCATTTGGCGTAAAGCTCCACCAGCAGGGCCCGGCCGCTGGCGGGCATCCAGGCGCGGTCCCCTTGAAACAGCCGCGCGGCCTCCTCCCGGCTTAAGGGACAGGCCAGCTTATAGCCCAGGCTGCCATCCTTCACCTTTTTTTCCAGATGGAGGCTGGCAAGCTCTCCGTTGTACCAGCGCAGGCGGAACTTTTCCCGGTGGGCCACACCGTCCAGCTTCTCCCGCAGGGCGGCGCAGTCCTCGTTGTCAAAGTAAACGCTGCGCACCCGGTACCGGCCGGAGGGCCCGGCGTAAGGGTCTGGGCGCAGGGCCGCCCGCAGGCGGGTGCGCAGGGTCAGGCAGTCCAAAGCGCTGAGGCAGAATTTATATTCGTGGCGGTAATTTGGCATAAACTGCTTCCTCCTTCATGAGGACAGTATACCGGAGAAAGCTTAAAACAAGCTGAAAGAAAGGGTGAAGGTTCTGTGAAAGCACGGGGACCAAAAAGGAGCCAGCTCCCCTTGGGGGAGGCTGACTCCTTTTTCTGCGGCTGGCTCTCAGCCCGGCGCGGCGCCGGACTGGGGCAGCTGATACTGGCTCATATACTCGTTGTAGGCCTGGGTGTAGGTCCCGCCGCCCTCGGATTTCACCTGGTTCAGGTAGCCGTGGGCTTCCAGGGCCGAGTCCTTAATCTGGATGACCGTGACCGCCACGTTGGAGCAATGGTCCGAGACCCGCTCGTAGTTGGTGAGCAGGTCTGTCAGGACGAAGCCCAGCTCAATGGTGCAGCGGCCCTCCTGCAAACGGCGGATGTGCCGGGACTTGAGCTCGGTTTTCAGGCTGTCCACCACCTGCTCCAAGGGCTCCACCCGTTCGGCCAGGGCGCTGTTTTCGGTTTCAAAGGCCTCCACGGTCAGGTTCAAAATGTCCACAATGGCCTGGGTGATGACCCGCAGCTCGGTTTGGGCCTTTTCCGAAAAGCGGAGCTGTTTTTCATGAATCTCCTGGGCCACCCGGAGAATGTTCACCGCGTGGTCGCCGATGCGCTCAAAATCGCCAATGGCGTGCAGCAGCTCCGCCGCCTCGTTGCTGTCCGCGTGGGACAGGTCCTTGCTGCTCAGCTTCACCAAAAAGGTGCCCAGGGTGTCCTCATAGAGGTCGATCTCCTCCTCTTGGGCGGTAATCTCCGCGGCCAGCTTCGGGTCATACTCGCGGGTGATGCGGATGGCGCCCAGCATGGAGTCCCGGGCGGTGCGGGCCATTTTTACGGCCAGGGCCCGGCACTCGGCAATGGCGAAGCCCGGCGAGAGCATCAGGCGCTCGTCCAGCAGGGCCACTTGGTTGTTCTTGTCCCGAATGGTAACCTTGGCCAGCTTTTCCAGCAGCTTGGAAAAGGGGAGGAGAATCACCGTGGTAAACAGGTTAAACAGGCTGTGGACCATGGCGATGCCCAGAGCGTTGATGGGGGTATCCACAAAGGCGAAGCGGAACGCCGCGTTGAGGGCATAGAACCCCAGCAGGCAGATGACCGTGCCCAGCACATTAAAATAGATGTGCACGGCGGTAACCCGCTTGGCGTTTTTGTTGGTGCCAATGCTGGAGAGCAGGGAGGTGACGCAGGTGCCGATGTTTTGCCCCATAATAATGGGGATGGCCATGCCAAAGGTGATGCTGCCCGTCATGGAAAGGGACTGCAGAATGCCCACCGAGGCGGCGGAGCTCTGGATGACGCCGGTGACCACCGCGCCCAGCAAAATGCCCGCAATGGGGTTTTGGAACATGACCAGGATATCCTGGAACACAGGCATGTCCGCCAGGGGGCTGACCGACTGGCTCATAAAGCTCATGCCGGTCATCAAAATGGAAAAGCCGATGAGCACATGGCCCGCGTCCTTGCGCCGGCCCTCCTTGCCCATCATGATCAGCAGGATTCCGGCCAGGGCCAGCAGGGGCGAAAAGGACTCGGGCTTGAGCATCCGCAGCCAGAAGCTGTCCGACTGGATTCCGGCGGCGCTTAAAATCCAGGCCGTAAGAGTGGTGCCGATGTTGGAGCCCATAATCACGCCCACTGTCTGGCTCAGCTCCATAATGCCGGAGTTCACCAGGCCCACCAGCATAACGGTCATGGCGGAAGAGGACTGGATGGCAATGGTGATAACCGCCCCCAGGGCCAGGCCCTTGAAGCGGTTTGAGGTGATGGAGCGCAGGACGCTTTCCAAGCGTCCGCCCACCATTTTTTCCAGTCCCGCGGAGAGCACGTGCATGCCGTACAGGAAGAAGGCCAAGCCTCCCAGCAGGGTGAAGAGGGAAAAGATGTCCATAAAACTCCTCCTAAAGAAAATGTGCCGGTTTTTTCTCTTTTTTTCACAGTCAAGGCCATAATACCATATGGGCGGGGGGGCTGGCAATGGGTTTTCGAAAATTTGTCAAATCCAGGCAGCATCTCTTCTTTTTGGGGGAATCTCTCAAGCGAAGCGCTTGAGGACTTGGGGGCCGCACCGCCGGGAGTGTCCCAACCGCCCCAAAGGTTGACGCGCCCACCGCCCCGTGGTATAATGAAGCCAAAGCCTCTTCCTTTTCTTAAAACATATTACAATACTGCCGCCGCAGTTATGGATTGGAGCCCTTTGCCTATGAAACGCAATCTCCCCTTTTATTTTGCCCTCTTTGTCTCCAAGCTCTCCATTCTGGCCCTGCGCCTCATGGGCCGTAAGGGGACCAACCTCCCGGGTGGCTGCGCCATTTTTTTGTGCAGGGACTTTTTGGGCCGCATGCCCCGGCCGAAAACCGTCATCGGCATTACCGGCACCAACGGCAAAACCACGGTGGCCAATTTGGTGGAGGATGTGCTGGACCGCCGCGGCGTCTCCTACTGCTGCAACCGCAGCGGCTCCAATGTGGACACCGGCGTGGCCTCCGCCCTCATTGCCAGCTCCGACTGGCTGGGCCGCCCTAAAAAGGAACTGGCGGTTTTTGAGCTGGACGAGCGCAGCTCTAACCTTTCCATGCCCTACATCAAGCCGGACCTGCTGCTGTGCACCAATATTTTTCGGGACTCCTACAAGCGCAACGCTCATCCGGAGTTTATTGTGGATGTGCTCAACCGCTACATCCCCGACGGGGTAAAGCTTATTTTAAACGCCGACGACCTGATGTGCGCTTCCCTTAAGCCGGAAAACCCCCGGGTCTATTTTTCCATCGCCCCCCAGCCGGGGGAGGAGTCCGGCAGCGAGAACATTGTGCAGGACGTGCGGGCCTGTCCCCGCTGCGGCGCGGTGCTCAACTGGGACCTTCGCCGCTACCACCACATTGGCCGGGCCCAATGCCCCGCCTGCGGCTTTGCCTCCCCTGCCGGGGACTACACCGCCGCCCTGCTGGAAGAGGGCCGGATGCGGGTGGAAATGGGCGGACAAGCCTATCCCTTCCCCCTGCCGGACCAGCGGCTGATAAATGTATACAACTCCCTGGCCGCCGTGGCCCTGCTGCGGGAGCTGGGCCTGGAGCCGGAAGCCATTGCCCAGGCTATGGCTCAAACCGGCATCAGCGCCACACGCTTTTTGGAGGAGGAAGCCAATGGCCGCAAGGTCATTTTGCACTTGGCCAAGGGCCAGAACCCGGTGGCCTGTTCCCGGGCCTTTCAAAACATTCGGGACTACCCCGGCAAAAAAGCCGCCATTCTCTTTTTAGACGATTACTTTGACGCGGCCCACACGGTGGAAAACATTTCCTGGTATTATGACGCGGACTTTGAGTTTTTGGCGGATGATTCGGTGGTGCAGATTATTGCCGCCGGAGCCCGCCACTGGGACGTATACCTGCGGCTGCTCATGGCCGGGGTAAAGCCGGAGCGCGCGCGGCACCTGCGGGACACCAGCCAAGCGGCAGAGCTGGTTGGGCCGGAGGTAGAGGCTGTGTTCATTCTGTATGACGTCTACACCATCGGCCTAGCCAACAAAGTAAAAAACCAAATACAGCAGGGGCGGGGTGCCCCCGCTGGCGAATCCGCGGGGAGCGGCAAAGCTTCGCCTCACCAGGGGGATGGGAGTAGCCTTAGATAACGCGTAGGGCAGAGACTGCCGGCTGCCATTTTGTTAGAAAGGAAATGCGCCATGAAAATTGAGGTTCTGTTCCCGGAGATTTGTAATCTGTTCGGGGATTTGTACAACATCAACTACCTGGAAAAGTGCCTGCCTGAGGTTCAGCGGGTGCACACGCCTCTCACCGGCCAGCCTCTGTTTCTTACAGAAGAGCCCGCGCTGGTCTACTTGGGCCCCATGAGCGAACGCAGCCAGGAGAAGGTTCTGGAAAAGCTGCGGCCCTGCCGGGACAGGCTGGCGGAGCTGATCCAAAACGGCGCGGCCTTTTTGCTTACGGGCAATGCCGGGGAGGTCTTTGGAAGCTATATCGAGAACGAGGACGGGTCCCGCATAGAGGGTCTGGGCTTGCTGCCCCTGCACGCCCGGCGGGATATGATGCACCGGCACAACAGCGTCTTTTTAGGGGAGTTCCAAGGAGCGGAGGCCATGGGCTTTAAGTCTCAATTCACGATGGCTTGGCCCGAGGCTGGAGCTCAGGGACTGTTTCCGGTCAAAAAGGGCGTGGGGCTGAACCCCCAGTGCCCTTATGAGGGCCTACGGCAGGGGAACTTGTTTTTTACCTATCTGCTGGGGCCTGTGCTGCTGTTGAATCCCCAGCTGGCGGAGGCCCTGCTGGCGGCCATGGGCGCGGGGGGCACTCCGCTGGCCCTTGCGCCGGAAATGGCGGAGGCCTATCAGGCCCGGCTTCGGGATTTCCACGAGAAGGTCTAACCCAACTCCCTGGGCCGTTTTTCGCAAAACAAAAGGAAAAGGACCGGAGCACCGGTCCCTTTCCTTCTTTTGGGGAGGAGTTGTATTGAAATTGCGGCAATCGCCACAAACTTGTAAGCTCATTACTATGCCTTTATCTTAGTCCTTTATACAGAAAAAGTCAATAGAATTCGTTAAGCTTTTTCAAAATCTGCCATTTTAATAACCCATAGGAAACATAATTTTTTCATTTTATGCAAAATGCGCAGTGTTGTCACCCGCTTTTTTCGACCTTTTTCTTCAACGCTAGATGATATCACAAAGCACAGCCTAAATGAAAGAGAAATTCAGACAAGAATTCAAAACGTGAAACTTTGTTTCCAAGCAGCCTTTTGGGCAATGTAGAGAGGAGGCCTTTTTGTGGCTTTGCAAAAAAATGAGATCCTGTCCCTGGAACTCACCGGGTTCAGCGCCCAGGGCGGCGCGGTGGGCCGCTGGGAGGGGGAGGCGGTGTTCGTCCCCCTGGGCGCGCCGGGGGACATGGCCCGGGTAAAAATTGTAAAAGCCGCCAAAACCCACGCCTTTGGAAAGCTGGTGGAGGTGCTGCGGCCCTCCCCCGCCCGGGTGGATCCGGACTGCCCCTGCTATGCCCAATGCGGCGGATGCTGTTGGCGGCATGTGTCCTATGAGGAAGAGCTGCGCATCAAAGAGCAGCGGGTCCGGGACGCGCTGGAGCGGGTAGGGGGCTTCCGGGGGCTGGCGGTGCGGCCTATTCTGCCCTGGCAGAGCCGGGACGGATATCGAAACAAGGCCCTGCTGCCCTTAAGCCAAGACTCGCGGGGGCAGCTGCGCATGGGCTTTTACGCCCCCAACTCCCACCGGGTGGTGGACTGCCAACACTGCCGCCTGCACCCAGAAAGCTTCGCCCGGGCCATGGACGCTTTCCGGGAGTGGGCGGCGGTTTATGGGGACAGCGTCTACAACGAGGAGACACACCGGGGAAAAATGCGGCGGCTCTACCTGCGCCGGGGAGAACGGACCGGGGAGGTAATGGCCTGCGTGGTGGTCAACGGCAAGGGGCTTACGCACGAGCCCCAGCTGGTGGAGGCCCTGCGGGGGGCCGTACCGGAGCTGCGCAGCCTCATCATCAACAGCAACCAGGAGCGGACCAATGTGGCCCTGGGGCCCAAGAACCGCACCGTTTGGGGGGAAGACGCGATCCGCGATGAGCTGTGCGGGCTGGAGTTTACCATTTCGCCCCTGTCCTTTTTCCAGGTGAACCGGGGGCAGGCGGAGCGGCTTTACCAGCTGGCGGCTGCCTACGCGAAGCTGGAGGGCCGGGGGCTGCTGCTGGACCTGTATTGCGGCACAGGGACCATTGGGCTCTCTATGGCAAAGAGCGCGGGGCGGGTAATTGGCATTGAGACCGTGCCCCAAGCGGTGGAGGACGCCCGGCACAACGCCCAACGCAACGGCATCACCAACGCGGAGTTTTTGTGTGCCGACGCGGCGTCGGGCGCGGCGGAGCTGGCCCGGCGGGGCCAGCGGCCGGAAGTGGTGGTGCTGGATCCGCCCCGCAAAGGCTGCGGCCGGGCGCTGGTGGAAGCGGCCACGGCCATGGAGCCGGAGCGAATCGTGTACATCTCCTGCGACCCGGCCACCTTGGCCCGGGACCTGAAGGACTTCGCGGCCTGGGGGTACGAACCCCAGGAAGCCCAGCCAGTGGATATGTTCCCGGGGACGGGGCATGTAGAGACGGTTGTAATGCTTTCCCACAAAAAACCTGATAGCGTAATCAACGTAAAAGTCGAGTTTGGCGAGGGTGAGGGCAAAGTGCCGCTTGATAATATCGCCAAGAGAGCCGAAGCGTACAAGCCGAAAGAGCGGGTTACATACAAGATGATTAAGGAGTACATAGAAGCGAAGTATGGCTTCAAAGTACATACCGCATATATCGCAGAGGTAAAGAGGGAGTTAGGATTGCCGATGTATGATGCCCCCAATGCAGTAGAGGAATTGAAACAGCCGAGGAAACATCCGACGGCGGAGAAAGCGGAAGCGATAAAGGATGCTTTGAAACACTTTGAGGTTATTTAAAACCGTGAGCGTATCATTAGAATTAGTGGTACGCTTATTTTTTTTTCGCTCATTTGCATCTTTGAATATACTGGTATCTATCTATATAATAAAAGCAAAAAGGACGGTGACATTTATGAGAGAAAAGAAAAATCATTTATATGTTGATAGTGAGGAAAGAAAACTCCTGTTACATAGCCTTGTGGAACTGAAAAATCAGCTCGTTCAGCAGGGCAGATATACAGATTGTGTTGATGAACTTATTATTAAGGTTATCCATGCACCTGTAAAAAAGTTAAGGGTAGAACTGGCAGGGGGAAATGATGTGCGATAAAGAATTTAAAGAACTGGTGAAGATAGCAGTAGAGAAACTGAAAGACGAATCTGTATTGAAACTGTTAAAAACGGATGCAAGTTATCAAAAGGACAGTATGGATGAGGGAAAGGCAGAGGATGCTTTTAATCAACTCGATTTAACTGAAAAGCAGAGGGAGGTTTGCCAATATCTTATAGATTGCAGAGAAAAGCAGGATTTTCAAACAGAATTGTCAAGCTGCTTTTCATTGCCATACCATCAACTCCCTTTAAACTGGCTTTCAAATTTATCAAGCCATTCTAACAGGGATTGGTATAACAAACGCTGCTGTTCAAAAATCGCTTTCCCACCCAATGGAATATCTGGATAGCTGGCGGCATATTCGTCAATGGATTTTGCTGAAGCCGTAAGGTTGTCCCGCAGCTTCTTTATCAAATCCATTGCTTTTTCCCTTTCCATTTTGTTTAAGTTTGTGATGACAACATTGAAGTCAAACAGCAATGGGACTTTCTGGCTTGCGTAAGTTTCCATAAGCTGCCCAAAATACGCCCTCCCTTTCTCTGTGATGGAATACACTGCTTTATCAGCAAACTTATCCCCTTTCACAATACTGCTCTCTAAATAGCCCTGCTCATTCATTTGAAGCACTTTCCGATAAATGGATGGGACACTAATCTTTGTCCATCTTGAAAGATGATGGTATTCCACATCTTTCTGGATGTCGTATGCGCTCTGCGGTTTCTCCATAACAATTCCGAGAATTACCAAATCTATGGATGACATATTCTCACCTCCGTTTTTACTATCATTAATATTACTATTGTTGATAGTAAAAGTCAAGAGATATTTCTTTTTTAGCCATCGTCTGTTCTGTTACGCCTATTTCAGTTGTTCCAAGCAACCTGCTTGTATCGCCCTAATATTCAAAGTAATCTTTTCTTCCGACCAGTCCCACCATCTCATTTTAAGTAATTGCTCTATTTTT
>CAJUNS010000021.1 GCA_910587995.1 uncultured Oscillospiraceae bacterium
CTTTTTTCATGGAAAAAGAATTAGGACAAACCTGATTCCCCTTGAATTTACTGGGGTTTCTGGTTTGTCCTTATTATTACATATGGGCATAGTTACGCCACAAATCTCTACCGGGCCGGAATCGACTTGAAAACGGCGCAGTACTTGCTAGGCCACTCCACCACTCAAATGACAGCCAACATCTACACCCACATGGAGAAGGAAGACGCTGCCGCTTCTGTCATTCAGCTGGAGCGGTACCTCTCTGGCGGTAGTCAGGAGGGGAGTCAGGCCAGGGACGATTTTTCAAAAAGTAGTCAAAAGGTAGTCAGCGGGGGAAAGTAAAGGCTGTTTAGAAAAGCAAAAAACCCTAGAAACCGCTTGGCTTCTAGGGTTTTTATGGTGACCCATCGGGGATTTGAACCCCGGACACCCTGATTAAAAGTCAGGTGCTCTGCCAACTGAGCTAATGAGTCAAGAAGCTGCGGCTCTGCCGCAACTCCCTTATTATAACAACTTTTTCTCTGGATGTCAACCGGTTTTTTCCTTGCGAGGGCTTATTTCGGGAAATTTCTTCGGAATAACCTAGTGACAGCCGCGCTCCTGGCACATCCACCGGGCGGTGGGGTCCGTGGGGTCCCAGGTATGCCAGCCCGGCAGCTTCAGGCCTGTGGGCTTGGGCAGGGGGCCGCTGGTCTCGGTGGGAGAGATATACACCTGGGTGCCCAGTTCGCAGTTGTCATACATCCACTTGGCGTCCTCGCAGGTCAGGCGGATGCAGCCCAAGCTCCGGGTGGTGCCCAGGTTGTTAAACTCACTGGCCCACATGGTATAGTTGTTCCGTAGGTCATTGGGCACCGAGTGGAACAGGTAGCTGTCTAAAATTTGTGTGCACCACTGAGCCCAGCTGTCGCCTACCATCTGGAGCCAGCGGTATTTGCCCGGGGTATAGTAGGTGCCCGTGGGGGTGGGTTCGCCGCAGGAGCACAGCATGGCCCGCACCGGGATGGTGTACTCGCCCGCTGTGTCTTTGGCAAAGACAATGACATAATTGGCGGGTTTATAGACCTTAATATAGTAGGGTCCTTTTACCACGCCCAGGTTGGCGATGTCGTCCACAATGCGCCCATCCTTATAATACCGGGTCCACTGGCCCTTTTTGTAAAAGCCCGTAGCCGCGGCGCCGGTGGAATCGAACAGATAGGTTGTTCCGTCCAGGCTGTGCTCGCCCCGCAGGAACTTACCGGAGCCGCCCACGTAGTAGGTCCGGCCGTTGTCCTTCAGCCAGCCGGTTTTAATGGGCCGCTCGTCCGGGGTGTGCTCGGTCCACTCCTCAATGCCGGCCTCGTCCCGCCGGTAGGCGTGGGAGGTGGTGGCCTCCACAATGTGGCAGTAGGCCCAGTTGTCCGGGAAGAGGTCGTAGAAATTGGTGACCTTGGCCTTGGCCTTTAAGGTGTCGTTGGGCTGGCGGTTCAGCATCCGGTTTAGGGTGGTGACCGCCTCGGCGCGGGTTACAGTGGCGTTGGGGTTAAAATTCCCCTGGTTGTCGCCAATCATCCAGCCCTTAGCGGCGGCGGAGGCAATGTAGGGCCGGGCCCAGGAATCCTCCGCCACGTCCGGGAAGGAGCAGTCCGCGTCCTCTTCCAGCACGTCCAGGGAGGCGGCCATCTTGGCCAGCTCTGCCCGGGTCAGGTTCCGGTCCGGCTTAAAGCTGCCGTCCGGGAAGCCCGAGGCCACGCCCAGCTCGTACATTTTGCTTACAGCGGGCGCGGCCCAGTTGCCCGCGTCCAGGTCGGAGAAGCCCCGGACCTCCACGGTCTGGTCCCGCAGCAGATTGTACAGCAAAGAGCAGATCTGAACCCGGGTGATCTTTCCGCCAGGCTGGAAGGTGCCGTTGGGGAAACCGTTGGCATAGGCGCTGTGGTCCTCAGTGTTCAGCAGAGCCTCCACGCCCCAGGGCTTCCACAAAGCGGTGAAGGTGATATCCTCATGAGCCGGCGTGTTGGCAATGTCCACAGGTTCTCCGTCCGGCCCGGCCCAGCCCAGGAAGACATGGTCCTGGGGGGCATAGTCCTTGGGGTTGGGCAGGTCCTCTGGGTCCAGGCATTGGCCCGCGGGCAGCCGGACGGTAACCTGCTGGTCCTCTCCCAGCAGGAAGGTGACGGTATACTCCTGCTGGGGGGGCTGGTCCGGATCGGGAGTAGCATCGGGCTCTGGGGTGGAATCCGGATTAGGGGTCTCGTCCGGGTCCGGGGTCTCGTCTGGGTCAGGGGTAACATCCGGGCTGGGAGAGGCGGTTTCCTCCGGCCCGGGGGCGGCTGCCGGAGGTTCCGGCGCGGGGTCGGGCTGAGGCTCGCCGCTGGCGCTGGAAGCGGGCAGGCTCAGGCTGGCGGCGGCCAGCAGGGCGCAAAGGCCCAGGGCCAGGGTTTGGCGGAGGGTCCGCTTGGGCTTGGGAGAAGGTCGTTTCATCATGGGGGGTCATAACTCCTTTGAATTTTATAAATGAGAATGGCTCATTTGGAGTGAAATCAAATTGATTATACTATATATGTTGGGAAAAGGGAAGATGTGGAAGAAGAAATTCTCTGGAAATTTTTTACGGCTTCTGACCTTTTTTCCGGTTTTTATGGTATAATGGACGCGGAACCTGTGAGGCGCGGGGGAAGCGGGCCGGTGCCAACGCTCCCCCTGGACACGCTCCATTCCCAACCTTACCACGAAAACAAGGGAGGTCCTACTATGCCCAAGAAAAAGCCCAAACTTACCAAAGAAGAACGCCGCCTCCGCCGCCAGGAGGAGCTGCGGTCCGCCGAGCAGGAGGTCCGGGCCCATCCGGTCCTTTTCACCGTCTATGTGGTGCTGCGGGTGCTGGTGGTAGCCGTGCTGGTTCTACAGCTGTTTAACGGCGATTATTACGACGTGTTCCTCTGCGGCCTGACGCTGATCCTGTTCCTCATCCCCAGCTTTGTGGAGCGCCGCCTGCACATCGACGTGCCCAACACCCTGGAGGTCCTCATCCTCTTGTTCATCTTTTCCGCGGAGATTTTGGGAGAAATCCAGGAATACTATCTGATTTTTCCCTTCTGGGATACCATGCTTCACACCATCAACGGTTTTTTGATGGCGGCCATTGGCATTGCTATGGTGGACATTCTCAACCGCTCCCGCCGGTTTAAGGTGCGGCTCTCACCGGTGTTCGTGGCCGTGGTGGCCTTTTGCTTCTCCATGACCATCGGCGTGCTGTGGGAATTTTTTGAATATGGCATGGATCTGTTTTTCAACATGGACATGCAGAAGGATACCTGGCTCAATGTGGTGAATACCGTCAGCTTGAACCCGGAGGGAAAAAATTCCCCGGTGAGCATCCCCATTGAAAGCGTGGTGGTCAACGGCCAGACCTGGCCGGGCTACTTGGACGTGGGCCTGCACGACACCATGAAGGACCTGTTCGTTAACTTCATTGGCGCGGTGGTGTTTTCCATTATCGGCATGATCTATATCATGGGCCGGGGCAGGGGCAAGTTCGCCCCCCGGTTCATCCCCCGGCTGAAGGAAAACGAGCTGGCCCAGCCGGAACGGCAGGAAAAGCCCGAGGAGCGCCCCGGCCTGCTGGAGCCCATCTCCCTGGAAGGGCCCGAGGCCCAGGACGGGCCGGAGATGCAGGACCTTTACACCCCGGACGGCCGGTTTACAGGCCAGACCATAGAGCGGGGCGGGGACAAAGGCGAGTGCTTCACAATGGGCGTCCATGTGTTTCTCTATGATGGCGGCGGCCGCTTTTTGCTGCAAAAACGCGCCCTGGACAAGCCCTTTCGCCCCGGCCAGTGGGAGGTGACCATGGGCCATGTGCTGGCCGGAGAGAGCCCCATGGACTGCGTGCTGCGGGAGGTCCGGGAGGAGCTGGGCGCGGAGCTTTCTCCAGAGGACTTTGTGAAGCTGTACCGCTGGGTGGACTGGAAAAACCACATGCACAACGAGATTTTCTTTGCCCGGGCTGGACTGGAGGAAAGCGCTGTGGTCCTGCAAAAAGAGGAGGTCATTGGAGTGCAGTGGGTTTCCAAGCAGGAGATGCTGGCCTTTGTGCGGGACATGGACTACCGGACGGAGGACTACCGGCACATCATGGCGGACTATATTGAAACGTGTATTCCGGAGGGGGAAGGCCAGTAGGCAAAAACCAATGGGGCGCCCCGCCTCAGCGCGGCGCGGTTCCATTTCTAAATTTGCGGGCTCCACCCGCCAAACGATAAGGAGGCAACAACCATGCAAACCATCATTCAAACCAAGCAAGGGGCCGTAGAGGGCGGCCTCTCCCAAGACGGGAAAACCGTAATCTTTAAGGGCCTGCCCTACGCCCAGCCCCCGGTAGGGGACCTGCGCTTCCGCCGCCCCCAGGCCCACCAGCCCTGGCCGGGCGTGCGGCCCTGCCGGGAGTTCGGCTCCAGCTGCATGCAGGCGGATCTTTCCGCCGAAGGCTTTTATGCCAAAGAGTTTTACGATGTGCCCCTGCCGCCCCTCTCAGAGGACTGCCTGTATCTGAACATCTGGACCCCGGAGAGCGCCACGGCGGACAGCCGCCTGCCGGTGCTGTTCTGGATCCACGGCGGGGCCTTTCTGCACGGCTCTGGCAGCGAGAAGGAGTTTGACGGGGAGGGCTTTGCCAAAAAAGGCGTGATCCTGGTGACCATCAACTACCGGGTAAACGCCTTTGGCTTCTTCGCCCACCCGGACCTGGAACCGGAAACCGAAGAGGGAGTTTCCGGCAACTATGGCATTTTGGACCAGATCTTTGCCCTGCAATGGGTGAGGGAGAACATTGGGGCCTTTGGGGGCGACCCGGAGAAAATCACCATTTTCGGCCAGTCGGCGGGCTGCATGAGCGTGCAGGCTATCATCTCCTCGCCCCTCGCCCAGGGCATGCTGCGAGGCGCTATTCTGCAAAGCGGCGGAGGCCTGCGCAGTGTGCACGAAACTGCCACAAAAGAGCGGGCCTGGGAGGCGGGCCGCCAGCTGATGGAGTACCTAGGCGTGCATACGGTACAAGAGCTGCGCCAGATCCCGGCGGACGCCCTCCGGGACGGGGCCTATCTCTGCGGCGGGCCTGGGCTGAACTGGGTCCCCCATATTGACGGCTGGCTGCTGCCCGCCTCCACCGACCAGCAGGCGGAAAGCGGCGGCATCCACAATGTTCCCACCATCATCGGCTCGTTGGGCGATGACATTGGCGGCGGAACCGTGCTCCAGGAGGCTGGGGCCCGCTGGTGTGAAAATCAGCTGAAGCTGGGCCGCGGCCCGGCCTACCTGTACTTCCTGGACCGGAAGCTGCCTGGGGACGAGGCCGGGGCCTTCCACTCGGCGGAGCTGTGGTACGTGTTCGAGACCATGAGCCGCTGCTGGCGGCCCTGGGAGGACCGGGACTGGGAGCTGGCCCGGCTGTTGTCCGGCTATTGGGCCAACTTTGCCAAAAACCTGGACCCCAACGGCCCGGACCTGCCCCGCTGGGAGCCCTACACAGCGGAGCACCCAGCGGCGCTGGAGCTGAAATAAACATAAAAAGAAGCCAGGGAGCAAATCCCTGGCTTCTTTTTTGCGGGGCCCTAAGGGGGCGCTTACGCCTCTTTCCAATGTTCCAGCTGGCTTAGCTGCCGCCGCCAAAAGGACCGGAGCTCCTCCGGCGGCAGGTCGGGGCCGGGCACATGGCCAACCATAAAGTCGATAAGCTGGTCCAGGCTCTGGTAGGCAAATTTTCCCTCCGCATAGCACCATTTGCAGTAGCTCTCATGAAAGGATCCGTCCGGCTCCCGGCTAAGGGTTCCGTCTTCCAGAGGCATGCCGCAGCACTGGCAGATTAGCTGCCGGGGGGAGCCCAGCAGCGTATTAATGGACACATTGAACTCCCTGGATAGCAGCTTTAGTGTCTCCACATTGGGGACAGTCTCGCCGGTCTCCCACCGGGACACCGCCTGCCGGGTGACGAACACCTTTTCCGCCAGCTGGTCTTGAGAAAGGCCGCTTTTGGACCGCAGCTGGGCCAGAACAAATTTTGGTTCCATTCCGCATTCCTCCATCCTGTACCGTTTCGTTTGGGTCCATTATACCGCGCCGCCGCCTGTTTGCCAAGCAACAGCCTGTTGCGGAACGAAAATTCCGCCCCAAAAGCAAAAGCCCTCTGCCGGAGCGTGGCAGGGGCTTTCGTTTCCTTAAGGCGCTCAAACAGTGCCCTCCTCAGAGAGAGAAAAGAAATTCCTCAGGCCGACCATAGAGCGCTCGTGAGCTTCCAAAATGGACTTGAAATATTCCCGGCCCAGATCGGTAATGTGGTAATAAACCCGCAGCCTGGGCTTTCCTTCCCCGGCAACTTCACGTTTGTCCGTCACGTAACCCTTTTCCACCAGCCGGTACATGGTCACATAGATCGCGGCCTCCGCCAGCTCCAGATAGCCCTGGCTGCGGCGGCTGATTTCCTGGGTGATCTCGTAGACGTACATCGGTTTCTCACTGAGCAGAGTGAGGCAGAGCAGCTCGGCGGAAACTTTTTTGGTGGTACCAACGTGAGGCATATCAACGACACACTCCTAATAAAATTTCTCAAAATAAATGGTACCATATCTTTTGCATCCTGTAAAGCACCAACACTTCATTTTCTTTTAATTACAAAGAGATTTGTGAAATGTATTGTGTTCGTTCGGTCATTTTTTGTAGAGATTTTGTGCATGCTAAAGAAAGGCGTTTAATTGGAAAGAAATATCGCGGATTATATGAAAACATAGCCCCAAATTGGCGGGGAAAGGGCGCAAAAAAACCGGGCCCACAAGGAGTCCGGCTTTTTGGCTGGATAAAGCGTTTTACAGCTTAACCACGTTCACCGCGCGCAGCTTCTCGCTGTTCTTCGGATCGGGCTCGGTCTCGAAGGTCACCTTCTGGCCCTCTTCCAGGGTCTTGAAGCCCTCGGACTGAATGGCGGAGAAATGCACAAAGACATCCTCGCCGCCTTCATCGTTGGAGATGAAGCCATACCCTTTTTCCGCGTTAAACCACTTGACTGTACCGTTCATTTTCGGCACCTCCACTGAGATTGTTTCGTATCCGGCTAGCCGGCCGGTCGCCCGGCCCGGGTTGCGACCGGGGCCCGGCGCTGCCCTGACTAAAGAAGAACTCACAGTTTGTGTAAATCATCAAGGCCCGACGACTTACAGAAACTGTGAGTACATTTTTCGTGCTATCAGAATACGCGCTTATTATAACACCCATACTGGAATTTGTCAAGAGGCAGCCGCTATTTTTTCTCAGATTTCCCGAAAAAAGGCCATTTATAAACCTGACAAAAAATTTCGGAGAAATTTATAAAAACCTCTTGACAAATTTATAAAGCGGGTTTATAATAGGGTCACAGGCAAGGGAGAGCCGCAAAACAGCGGAAAGCTCTTTGGGAACCACAGGGAATGCGGCAATTAACACAACAGAAGTTGCGGAAATTGATGGTTGAATCCAACAGGTGTTGGTGATATCATAGAGTCAGCCCCAGGGGAAGCGGCGCGGCCGCTCAGGAAAAATCGCCTGGGAGAAAAAGAGAATCCCCCGAATTTCCGGGAAGAAAGGCGGTCAAATGGATGAAGAAGCAAACAACCGCACTGAGCAGGACCTTGCGTCCTGCGGCCCGCACAGAAGAACGGCTGGCCGCTATGGCCAGGCGGCGGGGACAGAGCAGCCTGCGCCGGTTTTGGGAGAGTATGAGTAGCGGCGGGTTCGAATTTGTGGACCAGCGCTTCGCGCCAGCCTCCCGAAGCTAACGGATTGGTTACCAAAACATAAACTTTATAAATTGAGAGGAGAAGCGCGGTATGAAACCGAACACCTTGAAAAAGCAGACCAAGAAGATCCAGGAGACCAGCGGTCAGGCAGCGATTCGCCGCCAAAAGGCCAATTTTGAGCGCTTCATGCAGGAGCGGGCCGGAGTGTTCCAGGTTACGGAGAGCAAGGCCCAAGCCCTGTTTTGGGCCCTGGGCTGAGAGGTCCGGTAAGAAGCCGGAAGAAAAATCACAAAACGAAATTTATAAAACAGAAGGAGAAAATTTTTATGAAATACACAGCGAAAACCTTTAACGGCAAGCAACAGCCCGTCAACCATGAGGCCATCCGCCGCCAGCAGGCCAACTTTGAGCGCTTTATGCAGGAGAAGGCCGATGTGTTCCAGGTCACCCAGGCAAAGGACCAGGCCTTGTTTTGGGCCATGAGTTAAGCTTATACGTTTTTCGTCACTCCCTATATAAAACAGGAAGGCCGCGGATTCCGCAGCCTTCTTGCTTTTTTATGGCACGGGGGAGAAGCCGAAGTAGCTTAACAGGCCATAGTAGATGCCCCGGGCGAAGTCCGGCTGGCCGTCCCGCAGCTTTGCGGCGTCGGCGGTGTTGGTCAGGTAGGCCAGCTCCACCAGGATGGCGGGCATGGTGGTGCGGCGCAGTACGTAGAGGGACGGGTTGACCCGCACGCCGTTGTCCCGGGTGCCGGCCTGCTCCACCACGCCCCGAAGCACATGCTGGGCCAGCCAGTAGGACTGGGTCCCCTCCTGATACACATAGACCTCGCTTCCGTGGATGGCGGGATTGGGGTTGGCGTTGCAGTGAATGCTGATAAAATAGTTGGCGGGCCAAGAGTTGGCCATGCGGACCCGGGCCTGCAGGCTGGTGGCATTGCTGGTACCCAGGGACTCGTTGGGGGAGTTTCGGGAGAGGCGCACGGCAAAGCGGGGGTCCTCCCGGAGGAGCTGGGCCAGCATAACGCCCACATTGTAGGTAATGTCCTGCTCACGCAGGCCGTTGCCCTCGGCCCCGGCGTTTACGCCCTGGGGATTATGGCCTTGATCAATGAATATGCGGATTGGCATAAGGAAGCCTCCTTTCGATAATTTAGTTTATGTGGGGAGGGGGAAAGCAGTGAGGAAAAAGTGAAAGCGCGCTTTGCCCTCCCGCACGCCGCTTGACTTTAGCACGCAAAAACGCTATAATTATAGTTGCCATTTTGACCAATTTCTACGGCCTTCCCCATCCCAATACAGCTCCGCCGGTCCCCATCCGGCGGGAATGGAGGTACCTTCCATGCCCATTACCGACCTGCTGGAACGAAATTCCAAACTTTACGGCAACGAAACCGCCCTGGTGGAGATTAATCCCCAGGTCCAGGAGCCCCGCCGGGTCACCTGGCGGGAATATGAGCTCATCCAGCCCGGCGGGCCCGCTCCCTACCGCCGGGAGATCACCTGGTCCGTTTTCGATGAAAAGGCCAACCGGGCCGCCAACCTGCTCCTGAGCCGGGGCATCCGCAAGGGGCAAAAGGTGGCCTTGCTGCTAATGAACTGCCTGGAGTGGCTGCCCATCTACTTTGGCGTCTTGAAAACCGGCGCGGTGGCCGTGCCCCTTAACTTCCGCTACACCGCCGAGGAGATTGACTACTGTGTGCGTCTGGCTGAGGCGGACGTGCTGTTTTTTGGGCCAGAGTTCATCGGCCGGGTGGAGTCCATTGCGGATTCCATGTCCCAAGAGCGGCTCATGTTTTTTGTGGGCGACGCCTGTCCCAGCTTTGCCGAGGACTACCACCGGGCCGCCGCCAACTATTCCAGCGCTCCGCCGAAGGTGCTCATTGATGACGAGGACGAGGCCGCGATCTACTATTCTTCCGGCACCACCGGATTCCCCAAGGCTATTTTGCTGCGGCATTCGGCCCTGACGCAGTCTGCCCGCATGGAGGCTCTGCACCATGAGACCACCCATGAGGACGTGTTCCTGTGCATCCCGCCCCTGTACCACACTGGCGCAAAGATGCACTGGTTCGGGTCCCTCTTCACCGGGGGCAAGGCGGTGCTTTTAAAGGGCAACTCGCCCCAGGCCATTCTAGAGGCCGCTTCCGCCGAGGGCTGCACCATTGTCTGGCTGCTGGTGCCCTGGGCCCAGGATATTCTGGCGGCCCTGGACCGGGGCGACTTTCATTTGGAAAACTACCGGCTGGACCAATGGCGGCTGATGCACATTGGGGCCCAGCCTGTGCCCCCCAGCCTGGTGAAGCATTGGTGGGATTATTTCCCCCATCATAAATATGACACCAACTATGGGCTTTCCGAGTCCACCGGCCCTGGCTGCGTGCACCTGGGGGTGGATCATCCGGACAAGGTGGGAGCCATCGGCGTGCCCGGCTATGGCTGGAAGGTGAAGCTGGTGGACCCCCAAGGCCAGCCTGTGGCTCCCGGAGAGGTGGGCGAGCTGTGCGTCAAGGGCGGCGGCGTAATGGTCTGCTACTACCACGATGAGAAAGCCACTGCCGAGGTGCTGCAAAACGGCTGGCTTCACACCGGAGACATGGCCCGCCAGGACGAGGATGGGTTTATCTTCCTTGTGGACCGGAAGAAGGATGTAATTATCTCCGGCGGTGAAAACCTGTATCCCGTGCAGATTGAGGCCTTTTTGGCGGCTCATGCCAAAATTCACGATGTGGCGGTCATCGGCCTGCCGGACCACCGGTTGGGCGAAATTGCGGCGGCCATCATCCAAGTCAAGGAGGGCATGGAGCTTACGGAAGAAGAGGTCATGAAGTTTTGCGAGGACCTGCCCCGCTACAAGCGGCCCCGCAAGTTGATTTTTGCCCCAGTGCCCCGCAACGCCACCGGAAAAATCGAGAAGCCCAAGCTGCGGGAACAATACTGCGGCGTGCGGCTGGTGGAGGCCCAAAACAAGGGCTGACGCCACGGCCTCTTTGCAAAGCATACTATAACTATAGAAATAATATCGAAATAAATGGAGGGAGCTCTTTATGATCCGTCACATCTGCATGTTTTCGTTAAAAGAGGAAAACAAAGCGGCCAGCGCCGCCGAATTTCTGCGCCGGGGAGAGGAACTGGGCCGGCACCCCACCATACGCGGCGCCCAGGTGGTGGGCAAAACCCAGGGCGCGCCCAATGCCAACTACGATGTGGCCCTCATCTTTGACTTCGACTCTCTGGAGGAGCTGAACGCCTACCAGGTCTCACCCGAGCATGTGGCCTTCGGGCAGTTTGTGGGGGAAATCCGGCTGGACCGGGCCTGCATTGATTATGAGGTGTGACAGGCTTTCCCTTTGACAAATGCGCATTGAACGCGTATGATAAGATGGTAGGAGCACATCATGAAAAAGAGAGACTGGGTAAAGCTGCTGGAGCGGAATGGATGGAAGTTTGTGCGGCATGGTGGCAATCACGATATTTACACAAAAGACAGCCAAACTGAGTATGTTCCCCGCCACGCTGAGCTTGACGAGCAGCTGGCCCGGGCTATCATCCGCCGCAGAAATCTGAAATAGGGAGGTATTCTTATGCAGATGATTTATCCTGTTATCATCCACCCAAAGGGAAAGGAAGGATATCACTGGGTAGAGGTCCCTGATTTAGAGCTGGATACACAGGGCAAGGACCTAAAAGACTGTGTGTATATGGCGCGGGACGTGATCTGCCTACGCGGCACACAGCTGCAAGACCAGGGCAAAGCCATTCCCCAGCCCGCCCGCCTGGACCCGCCTCACGGACCGGGCGACATTGTCACTTTGGTGGATGTGGACTTCGACGCTTACCGCCGCATGAACGACATGCGCACCGTGCGCAAAAATGTCACCTTGCCCAACTATTTAAACGAGATGGCCATGAAAGCCGGACTCAACTTCTCCCAGGTGCTGCAGGAGGGCCTAAAGGAGAGGCTGGGTATGTTATGAGCAAAGCATGACTCTCTGGACCACGTCTTTCTCACATACAAAAAGAGCTGGCCCCTTACGGCTGGCAGGCGGGCAAAATTTCCATGAGGTCCCGAACCAGGGGATTTCGAAGGCTTGGCCCGCCCCATTCCTGAAATTTGGAGGTACATAGAACCATGAAAAAGCTGATCCTGGGCAACGCCGCCGTTGCCCGCGGGCTCTATGAAGCCGGCTGTGCCGTGGCGTCCAGCTACCCCGGCACACCCAGTACGGAGATCACCGAGGAAGCCGCGAAATTCCCCGAAATTTACTGCGAGTGGGCCCCCAACGAGAAGGTGGCTATGGAGACCGCCTTTGGGGCCTCTTTGGCAGGCAGGCGGGCCTTTTGCGCCATGAAGCATGTGGGCCTCAATGTAGCCGCAGACCCTCTGTTTACCATGAGCTACACCGGGGTGAACGCGGGGCTGGTGATTGCCGTGGCCGATGACCCGGCCATGCACTCATCCCAGAACGAGCAGGACTCCCGGCACTATGCCCGGGCCGCCAAGCTCCCTATGCTGGAGCCCTCGGACTCTGCCGAGGCCCTTCGCTTTACCAAGCTGGCCTACCAGCTCTCGGAGGAATTTGACACCCCCGTGCTGCTGAAAATGTGCACCCGAGTGGCCCATTCCCAGTCTGTGGCGGAGCTTGCGGACCGGCAGGAGCCGGAGGCCAGGCCCTATACAAAGAATCCCCCTAAATATGTGATGGCCCCTGCCAACGCCTTGCGCCGCCATCCCGTGGTGGAGCAGCGCCTGCTGGACTTGGCCGCTTGGGCCGAGACAGCGGACTTAAACCGGGTGGAGGAAGGCAGCAGCCGCAGCCTGGGCATTGTCGCCAGCAGCACCTGCTACCAGTACGTCAAGGAGGCCTGCGGGGACCGGTTTCCCGTGCTCAAGCTGGGCATGGTCTGGCCTCTGCCAGAGCGGAAAATCCGGGACTTTGCCGCCGGAGTGGACCAGCTGGTGGTGGTGGAAGAGGGCGACCCCTTTTTGGAGGGCTGCTGCCGGGGCCTGGGGCTGGACGTCCGGGGCAAGGAGCTGTTCCCCCTTACCGGTGAGCTGAGCCAGAACCGGATTGCGGAGAAGCTGGGCCTGCCGGTTCCGGCCAGCGTCAAGCTGGAAGAGGAACTGCCCAACCGGCCTCCCGTTATGTGCGCGGGCTGTCCCCACCGGGGGCTCTTCTACACCCTGCACAAGCTGGGCTGCACGGTGCTGGGGGACATTGGCTGCTACACCTTGGGGGCCATGCCCCCCCTCTCCGCTATGGATATGACTCTGTGTATGGGCGCGTCCATCAGCGGGCTGCACGGATTCAACAAGGCCCTGGGCCGGGAAGCCCAGGTCAAAACCGTGGCGGTCATTGGCGACTCCACCTTTGTGCACTCGGGCATGACGGGCCTGGCCAATGCGGCCTATAACCAGTCCAACTCCACGGTGATTGTGGTGGACAACTCCATTACCGGGATGACCGGCCACCAGCAAAACCCCACCACAGGCTTCAGCCTGCGGGGAGAGCCCGCCGGGAAGATCGACCTGGAGGCCCTTTGCCGGGCAATGGGCGTGAACCGGGTGCGGGTGGTGGATCCCTACGACTTAAAGGCCTGTGAGGCGGCGGTAAAAGAAGAGCTGGCCGCGGAGGAGCTCTCGGTGATCATCTCCCGCCGCCCCTGCGCCCTGCTGAAATATGTGCCCCGCAAGCCCGCCCTTAAGGTGGACCCAGACAAGTGCCGGGGCTGCAAGGCCTGTATGAAGATTGGCTGCCCCGCCATCTCCATGGAGCGGGGCAAGGCCCGGGTAGACGCCACCCAGTGCGTGGGCTGCGGCGTTTGCGGCCAGCTGTGCGGCTTTGGGGCATTGGAAGCCGGAAAGGAGGCAGAATGATGGAGACCAAAAATATTATGATCGTTGGCGTGGGGGGCCAGGGTTCCCTGCTGGCCAGCAAGCTGCTGGGCCATCTGCTGTTGGGCCAGGGCTTTGACGTAAAGGTCAGCGAGGTCCACGGCATGAGCCAGCGGGGCGGCAGCGTGGTTACCTTTGTGCGCTATGGAGAGCATGTGGCCTCCCCGGTGATCGATAAGGGGCAGGCGGACGCCATTGTCTCCTTCGAGCTGTTGGAAGCCGCCCGCTGGCTGGAATATTTGAAGCCCGGGGGGCGGATTGTGGCCAACACCCAGCGCATGGACCCCATGCCGGTGATTACCGGCGCGGCGGAATACCCCCAGGGCCTGACGGAGAAAATGCAGGCCGCCGGGGCCGCGGTGGACCCCTTGGACTGCCTCTCCCTGGCGGAGCGGGCGGGAAACGTAAAGGCGGTGAACCTGGTGCTGCTGGGGCGGCTCAGCCACTATTTCGACTTCCCGGAGAGCGCCTGGCAGGAGGCCATAAAGGCCTGTGTGCCCGCTAAATTTTTAGAGGTGAACCAAAGAGCCTTCCAATTGGGTAAGAACGCATAGGGCTCGTTTGAAAAATCAAAAACACCGTCTTTGTGCCCATAAGCAGTCGCTTTCCGCGTTGAAAATCCTCGTCAATCGCGAGATTGACTTGCGGTTTTCTCCTTGAAATCGCCTCCTTTTGGTCAAAAATCCGGCATTTTCTCTATTTTCAAACAAGCCCTAAACAACGGAGAGGGGGGCTTCTATGAACGTTTTTTGCCAAACAGGCTGGGCCTGGCCCGGCCAGAGGAAGGAGGGGAGCCTGCCGTGAAAACCCGGCTGGGAAGCTTTTTAGTGTGGGCCCTTTACGCCTTTGGGACCATCTGCGTGGTGCTGGCCCTGCTGTATTGGCTGTTGTCCTTTTACGCCTCCCTGCGGCCAGAGACTACCCATTTTTACGCGGGCAAGGCCAACTTGGTGGAGCTGTGGGGCTTCGGGCTCATCTCCCTAGGGGTGGGCCGGGCGCTGCGTATATTAGAGGGGAGCGGGAGGCCGTAAGGCCGCAAACGCGGGAACTCCCTATGGGAGCTTTACGGCCATTCCATAAGACGTCCTAAAACATTATTCTATAAAAAACAGAGAGGCAGTGCGAATCATGGAAAAAGCAAAGGTTTATTTCTCAAAAAGCATCACGCCCGAGACCGTCATCCGCCTGTATGAGGCCCTGGAGGTAGAGCTGCCCGGCAAGGTGGCGGTAAAGGTCCATTCCGGCGAGGTGGGCAACCAGAATTTCATCCGGCCCAATTTCTGGAAGCCTATGATCGATCAGGTCCAGGGGACCATTGTGGAGTGCAACACCGCTTATGAGGGCAAGCGCAACACAACGGAGGCCCACTGGGAGACCATGAAGCTCCACGGCTGGACGGACATTGCCCCGGTGGACATTATGGACGAGGAAGGGGAAATCGCCCTGCCGGTAGAGGGCGGGACCTTCCTTAAGGAGAATTTTGTGGGCAAAAACCTTCAAAATTACGACTCCCTGCTGGTGCTCTCCCATTTTAAGGGCCATCCTATGGGCGGCTTTGGCGGAGCCATCAAGAACATTTCCATCGGCATCGCTTCCTCCCACGGCAAGGCCCATATTCACGGGGCGGGGGTTCCGGAAGAGATTTGGAGCGCGGACCACGACTCCTTTTTGGCCTCCATGGCCGAGGCGGCTCAGTCCATTGCGGCGCGCTTTGCGGGTAAGGTAGCCTACATCAACGTAATGGCCAATATGTCTGTGGACTGCGACTGCTGCGCCGTGGCCGAGGACCCGAAGATCGGGGACATTGGCGTGCTGGCCTCCTTGAACCCCTTGGCCCTGGATCAGGCCTGCCTGGACTTGGTGTACGCCAGCCAGGACCCGGGCAAGGGAGACCTGATTGAGCGCATTGAGAGCCGCAACGGCGTGCACACCCTGGACGTGGCGGAAAAACTGGGTTTTGCGGGCCGGTCCTATGAGCTGGTGGAGCGGTAAGGGCAGGCGTTTCCCGCCTTCAACCGCAAGGCCCACATTCTGAAAACAAAAGGACGGATTCTATATGGAGCATTATTATCAACCCGAGATCGAATGCGCGTCCCGGGAGCAGATTAAGGCTTGGCAGGATGAGCGCCTGGTAGCCCAGGTGCGGCATGTGTGGGACAATGTGCCCTATTACCGGAAAAAAATGGAGGCAAAGGGACTGACCCCCGCCGATGTGAAGTCCTCTGACGATTTGCATAAGCTGCCCTTCCTCACCAAGGCCGATCTGCGGGAGGCCTACCCTTACGGTCTGGTGGGGGCGCCCCTTAAGGACTGTGTGCGCATCCAGTCTACCTCCGGCACCACAGGCAAGCGGGTGGTGGCCTTTTACACCCAAGAGGACATTGACCTGTGGGAGGACTGCTGCGCCCGGGCCATTATGGCCGCTGGCGGCACCAACCAGGATGTGTGCCAGGTGAGCTATGGCTATGGCCTGTTCACGGGCGGGCCGGGGCTCAACGGGGGCTCCCACAAGGTGGGCTGCCTTACCATCCCCACCAGCTCCGGCAACACGGAGCGGCAGATTATGTTCATCCAGGACCTGTCGGCCACCATTCTGTGCTGCACGCCCTCCTATGCGGCCTACCTGGGCGAGAGCATGAAGGAGATGGGCCTGGGGCCGGACGATATTCCCCTAAAGGCGGGCATCTTTGGGGCCGAGGCCTGGAGCCAGGAGATGCGCCGGGACATTGAGAACACCTTGGGCATCAAGGCCTACGACATCTACGGCCTCACCGAGCTCTCCGGCCCTGGGGTCTCCTTTGAGTGCTCCGCCCAAAGCGGCATGCATGTTAACGAGGATCACTTTATCGCCGAGATTATCGACCCGGAGACCGGCGAGGTGCTGCCCGAGGGTTCTCAGGGTGAGCTGGTGTTCACCTCCATCACCAAAAAGGCGTTCCCCCTGCTGCGCTACCGCACCAGAGACATCTGCACCCTCACCCGGGAACCCTGCCCCTGCGGCCGCACCCATGTGAAGATGCAGAAGCCCCAGGGCCGTACAGATGATATGCTCATTATCCGCGGCGTCAATGTGTTCCCGTCTCAGATCGAGACCGTGCTGCTGAACCACGGCTACCCGGCCAACTACCAGATTTTGGTGGACCGGGTGAAGAACACCGATACCCTGGATGTGCAGGTGGAGATGACCCCCGAGATGTTTACGGACAACCTGGGCGATGTATCCGCCCGGCAGAAGGAGCTGGTGGAAGGCCTGCGCTCCATGCTGGGCCTCACCGCCAAGGTGACGCTGGTGGCGCCCAAGTCTATTGTGCGCAGCGAGGGCAAGGCTGTGCGGGTCATTGACAAGCGGAAGATTTGAAAGGATTTGAGCGTACATATGACGAAAACCGGTATTTTCAGTTCTGTCCATGGCGGCGAAATTCTGGAGTACTGCAAATGGGACGACCAAAAGGCCATGGCGGCCTTTGACCGTTTTCAGCCGGATGTGGTCTGCGGGGAAGTGCGGCCAGAGGATTTGGAGAGCGGCGGGAAAAAATACCCCGGCGAGTACGAGCGCTACATTTTCGATTACTGCAAAAGCCGGGGCCTTCCCTTCATCCCCTGCGATTACTGGACCGAAGAGGACTACCAGCTGACCTTGCGGGAAAGCGGCATTTTGGAGGCCAAGCTGCCCGATGGCTCGGAAGAGGCAAAGCGGTGGGAGGCCATGATGGACCGGTTCATGGAAGCGGGCCTTAGGGCGGAAATCCCCTTTAACTCGGCGGAGTTTAACGACATTGCCCGGCACAAGCACCAGATGCAGGGGAGCCTCAGCCCCGAGACCCACCAGCAGACTTGGATCAACCGCAACCGCCGCATTGTGGAAAACATTCGGAAGGTTATGGCGGAACATCCCGGTAAGAACATTTTGATCATTTTTGGCGCGGAGCATAGCTATTGGTTTGTGGACGAATTTTCGGAAGATAAAACAATCCAGCTCGTTTTCCCGTTATAAGGAGGGCAACCCTATGACAGTCAACCAAATTTCGGTCTTTTTGGAGAACAAGCCCGGCACTCTCACCGCCATGACCGGCCTGCTGGCGGAGAGCGGCATTGACATGCGGGCCTTGAGCTTGGCGGAGACTAACGATTTCGGCATCGTGCGCATTATTGTGGACGATGTATACAAGGCCACCACAGTCCTCAAGGACGGGGGCTTTATCCATCAGCTGACCCCGGTGCTGGCCGTGCTGATTCCCGACGAGCCCGGCGGCCTGCACAAGGTGCTGGAGGTTCTGCGGGAGGCGGCGGTGAACGTGGAATACATGTACGCTTTCTTGGGGGGCGATGATGTAAACCATGCCTATATGATCTTCCGGGTGCAGGACGTGAAAAAAGCCGGCGCGGCCCTGGCCGCCAAGGGTGTCAAGCTGGTGAACCAGGACAGTATTTCAGAGATTTGAGCAAATAGACAGAGCCAACAAGGCCCGCGCCTCCTTCGGGAAGCGCGGGCCTTGTTGGTTTTTATGCCGCGGTTTGGGTTGGGTTAGGCAGGAACCCTCATGGTAAGCTGAGACAGAACAGCCCGCACCTCTTCAGCGGCGCTGTCCTTCTTGCTGAAAAATTTGAGCCCGCTGTCCAGCACGTCCAGCAGCTGGCCCAGGGTGTTCGCCCGCATCATTGGCGCGGTGGAGAAAAAATTTGTCCAGGGGTCAAACCGTTGGTCGCGGCCCACTGGCCCGTTGCACACAATGGCTGGTCCGTCCATACGAATGCACCGCAGCTGGAAATCCCCGAGCCCCAGGCTTTCCAGCATCTGGTCCCGGCTGAGGATGCCCATTTCCACCATAGTGTCCGCCGCGTCCAGCCTCTGAAACAAGTCCAGCTTGCCCGAAAAATGCGCCCGCAGATAGGCCTTGTTCTCCTCTGTGGCCCCCTGGGAGCCGGGCAGCTGCCGGGGCGGCTGCTGGGCCTTCCAGGCCTGGTAGTCGCTGAGAATTTGCAGCGCCGGGTTCTCCGGGCTGCTGATAAAGCCTTCTGATACTTGACTCAGCATACCTTGCCAAGTGATTCCCCGGGTGTCCTTTCCCAGCTGATTCTGCTGGTAGTACGCATAGACTTTTTCTGTAAAATTGTTTCCGCTGACGCGCATCATACCGCCTCCAAAGGAAAAATACCGGCTGTTTCTACTATAATAACACGTTCTTCGGTTAAAGTAAAGAGGCTGCCGCCAGTGGTGGGAATAAAATTCCGGGCCCAGCCGAAGCCAAGCCCGGAATCGATACGATCACAAGAAAATGATTTAGAACTGATTGCCCCGCTTCACATAGCTGGTGTGCAGAATCTCATGGGCCTTGTGGCTGCCGGGCTCGCCCAAGAACTCCTCATAGCACTTCTTCACCGCCGGGTTGTCGTGGGACTTGCGCAAAGGCATGGCCTTATCCTGGTCATACAGGGCCTTGGCGCGCAGGGACTTAATGTCGTTGTAGGCCCACTCGTTGGCGCTGCGGACGGGCTGGCCGCCGCCGTTGACGCAGCCGCCGGGGCAGCACATAATCTCAATGAACTGATAGTCCGCCTCGCCTGCCCGGACCTTCTTGAGAATCTTGTCAGCATTGGAGAGGCCGCTGGCCACAGCCACCTTTACGTCCATGCCAGCCACGTTGTACACGGCCTCCTTAATGCCCTCGGTGCCGCGAATCTCGTTGTACTCAATAGACTCCTGGCTCTGGCCGGTGAGCACGTCAGCCGCCGTGCGCAGGGCAGCCTCCATTACGCCGCCGGTGGCTCCGAAGATCACCGCCGCGCCGGTGGAGACGCCCATAGCGTCGTCAAATTTCTCATCGGGCAGGGCGTTAAAGTTCAGCTGGGCCTTCTTAATCAGGCGGGCCAGCTCCCGGGTGGTCAGGCTGATATCCACATCCGGCAGGCCAGCGGCAGCCTCGTCCTCCCGCTTAATCTCAAACTTCTTGGCCGTGCAGGGCATCACGGAGACAGACACGATCTTCTGGGGGTCAATGCCCTCCTTCTCCGCGTACCAGGTTTTGATCAGCGCGCCGGTCATGTTCTGGGGAGACTTGCAGCTGGACAGATGGCCGATCAGGTCCGGGTAATAGTGCTCGCAGAACTTGATCCAGCCCGGAGAACAGGAGGTGATCATGGGCAGCACGCCGCCGTTCTTCACCCGGTCGATGAATTCGTGGGCCTCCTCCATGATGGTCATGTCCGCGCCGAAGTCGGTGTCGAACACCTTGTCAAAGCCCAGGCGGCGCAGGGCGGCGGCCATTTTGCCCTCCACATTGGTGCCGATGGGCAGGCCGAACTCCTCGCCCAAAGCGGCCCGCACAGCGGGAGCGGTCTGCACAATGACGATCTTCTCGGGATCGTTGATGGCGTCAATAACCTCCTGGGTGTTGTCCTTCTCGGTCAGCGCGCCGGTGGGGCAGCTGACAACGCACTGGCCGCAGGCCACGCAGGAAACAGCGTCCAAAGGCTGCTCAAAGGCGCAGCCAATCTCAGTATCAAAGCCCCGGTTGTTGGCGCCGATAACAGAGACATGCTGGTTCTGGCAGGCGGCCACACAGCGGCGGCAGAGCACGCACTTGGCGTTGTTGCGCTCCAGGTACTGGGTGGAGAGGTCCTTGCTTCCGGCGGGCATTACGCCCTCAAAGCGGCTGTCCTCCTCAATGCCCATGTCAGCGCACAGCTTCTGCAGCTCGCAGTTGCCGCTGCGCTCGCAGGTCAGGCACTTGCGCTCGTGTACGCTGAGCAGCAGCTCCAGGGTCATTTTCCGGGACTCCTGGACCTTGGGGGAGTTGGTGAAAATCTCCATGCCCTCGTTCACAGGGTACACGCAGGCAGCGGCCAGAGAGCGGGCTCCCTTGACCTCCACCATGCACATGCGGCAGGCGCCAATCTGGTTGATGTCTTTCAGATAGCACAGGGTGGGGATATCGATACCGGCAAACCGGGCAGCCTCCAGAATGGTGGCGTCCTTGGGTACCTGATAGTCCACGCCGTTGATTTTAACGTTGACCATATCCATAGACTTATAATCAATCCTTTCCGGGTTACTCTCGGGTCTTGGCTTAAGGGTTGGGAAAACTCTGCGGGGTACGGGTATTTTGGCCTCCGGCGGCTTAAGAAACTTTCTGAAGAAAGTTTCTTAAGAATTTTCAAAGACTTTTACCCCGTTACGCGAAGGGTAGGGCGCGGGCAAGTGCTCGGTTTGAGGTCTTGCGCGCCATAGTTTGTTAGGGCGTTGGCGCTCTATCCGGTATTCTTAGCTTTCGCCCGCGCGCTCCGGCCATTCCGCTTTTCCCACTTTATTTTTTCACAACGGCGTTGAACTTACACTTCTCCATGCACACGCCGCACTTGATGCACTTCTCGGTGTCGATGACATGGGCTTCCTTCACCTTGCCGGAGATGGCCCCTACCGGGCAGTTACGGGCGCAGAGAGTGCAGCCCTTGCACTTGGCGGCCTCAATATGGAAGTTGGTCAGCGCCTTGCAGGCTCCGGCCGGGCAGCGGTGCTCGGTTACATGGGCCTCATACTCGTCGCGGTAATACTTCAAAGTGGAGAGCACCGGGTTGGGGGCTGTCTGGCCCAGGCCGCACAGGGAGTTCTCCTTGATGTAGTAGCACAGCTCTTCCAGCTTGTCGATGTCCTCCAAGGTGCCGTTGCCCCGGGTAATCTTGTCCAAAATCTCCAACAGGCGCTTGGTGCCCACCCGGCAGGGGGTGCACTTGCCGCAGCTCTCGTCCACGGTAAACTCCAGGAAGAACTTGGCGATGTCCACCATGCAGGTGGTCTCGTCCATAACAATCAGGCCGCCGGAGCCCATCATGGAGCCAATGGCGATCAGGTTGTCATAGTCAATGGGGGTGTCGATGAGAGAGGCCGGGATGCAGCCGCCGGAAGGTCCGCCGGTTTGGGCGGCCTTAAAGGTGTGCCCATCCGGCACGCCGCCGCCAATGTCCTCCACAACCTCCCGCAGGGTGGTGCCCATGGGCACTTCCACCAGGCCGGTGTTGGTGATTTTGCCGCCCAGGGCGAAAACTTTGGTGCCCGGGGACTTCTCGGTGCCAATGGAGCGGAACCAATCCGCGCCCTTGAGAATAATCTGGGGAATGTTGGCATAGGTCTCCACGTTGTTCAGCACCGTGGGCTTGCCAAACAGGCCCTTCAACGCCGGGAAGGGAGGCCGCACACGGGGCTCGCCGCGCTTGCCCTCAATGGAGGTCATCAAAGCGGTCTCCTCGCCGCAGACGAAAGCGCCCGCGCCTAGACGGATGTCAATGTCAAAATCAAAGCCGGAGTCGAAAATGTTCTTGCCCAAGAGGCCGTATTCCCGAGCCTGGTCAATGGCGATTTGCAGGCGCTTAACCGCGATGGGGTACTCGGCCCGGATGTAGATGTAGCCCTGGGTGGCGCCGATGGCATAGCCCGCGATGGCCATGGCCTCCAGCACGCTGTGGGGGTCGCCCTCCAGCACAGAGCGGTCCATAAACGCGCCCGGGTCGCCCTCGTCGGCGTTGCAGCAGGCATACTTCTGGTCCGCCGGATTGGCGGCGGCAAATTTCCACTTTAGTCCCGTGGGGAAGCCCGCGCCGCCGCGGCCCCGCAGGCCGGAGTCCAGCATGGTCTGGATGACCTGCTGGGGGGTCATCTCGGTCAGCACCTTGCCCAGCGCCGCGTAGCCGTCCTGGGCGATGTACTCATCGATGAGCTCCGGGTTGATGACGCCGCAGTTGCGCAGGGCAATGCGCATCTGCTTGGCGTAGAACTTGGTTTCGTTCAAGCTCTTGGTGGTGTTGTCGTCCACCACAGTCTCCTGGTACAGCAGCCGGGTGACAATGCGGCCCTTGAGAAGGTGCTCGGAGACGATCTCCGGCACATCTTCCACGGTGACGCGGCTGTAGAACGCGCCCTCGGGATAGACCACCATAATGGGGCCCAAAGCGCACAGGCCAAAGCAGCCGGTGCGGATGACGTTGACTTCCTTATCCAGGCCCTGGGCCTTGATCTCCTCGTTGAGCTTATCAATGATCTGCTCGCTGTTGGAGGAGGTGCAGCCGGTACCGCCGCAGACAAGTACGTTGGAACGGAACATAGGTTATACCTCCAATTCTTATTTCGCGCCAATGGCGTTGGCGCCGATTGTATATTCAGTGACCACATTGCCGTTGACCAGATGGTCGTTGACCACCCGCACGGCCTTTTCGGCGGTCATTTTCACATAGGTGACCTTCTCTTTGCCGGGGGTGATCACCTCCACCACAGGCTCATACTGGCAGATGCCGATGCAGCCGGTCTGGGTGACCATGGTGTCTTGCAGGCCCCGCTTGGCCACTTCCTCCACAAAGGCGTTGAGGACCGGGCGGGCCCCGGCGGCAATGCCGCAGGTGGCCATGCCCACCAGCACCCGGGTTTCGGCCTCGGCGTTCTCCCGGATGTTTACGGAAGCCCGGGCCTTGTCCCGGATGGCTTGCAGTTCTGCTAAGGATTTCATATAAATTCTGCTCCTTTCAGGAAAATAATGAAAGCTGTAAAAGGGCCGGCAGCCGAACCGCGGCGCTTTTGGGAGGTCAGGCCTCCCCGGCCAGCAGTTCGGCGGTGTTTTCGGCCAGGTACTCGTTGATCCACTGGGTTACGTCCGGGGCGTTCAGGGGCACGTCGCCGCCCAACACCTCGCGCAGCTGGGTGGTCCGCAGGTCGAACTCCCGCAGGTCCCCCTCCTGGGTGATGAGGCTGCGCTGAAAAATAAAGTCCAGCTCCGGGTTCATCAGCACCAGCATAGAGACCGTGCCGTTAATGTCCCCCAGGGGGATCATGTCAACGCTGGAGGGCTTGAACACTGCCGTGGTAACGGTGCCCTCCCCCAGCTTGGACTGAATGGAGAAGCTGCCGCCGGTCATCTCCGCCTCCATTTTGAACAGCGGGACGCCCAGCCCAACGCTCCGGGTGGTCCGGGTGGTAAAAAAGGGGTCTGTTACATGCTCCACCTGTTCCGGGGTCATGCCCCGGCCGTTGTCCCGGATGGAGATAGACAGCGTGTCCTCCCCCCGGTCCTCCCGGACCTCAATGGTGATCAGTCCAGCTCCAGCGGAGATGGAATTTTGGGCAATGTCCATTACGTTTAAAGAAAGTTCCCGCATGGCAGCGCTCCTTACTGTTTATTCTTTTAGAACATAAGATCACCATTTCACTTCTTCTTTCGCCTGGGCCAGCCGGGCCGTTGGGCCGCGCGCCGGTCAGGCTTCGTTTTATCTTCCGCTTTTAGGCTTACTCCCGGTACTTATCCAGAATGCCGTCCACATCCTCGGGGGCCAGGCGGCCGTAAACGTCCTCGTTGATCATCAAAACCGGGGCCAGGCCGCAGGCGCCAATGCACCGGCAGGCGGTGAGGGAGAACAGTCCGTCCTCCGTGCACTCTTCCGGCTGGATGCCCAGCTTCTGGGTGATCCGGTCCAAAAGCTTGTCAGAGCCCTTCACATAGCAGGCGGTGCCCAGGCACACGGAGATATGGTTGCGGCCCTTGGGGGTCAGGGAGAACTGGGAATAGAAGGTGGAAACGCCGTAGACCTCTTCCAGGGGCACATCCAGTCCGTCGGCGATCTTCTTCTGGACCTCCAGCGGCAGGTAGCCGTAGATGTCCTGGGCCTGGTGCAGGGCGGGCATAACCGCGCCAGCCTGACCCTTGAGGCCATTTATGACTTCGTCAAGCTTTTGAGCCTGCTCGGCGGTATCATGAAACGGCAGAGAGCTGATACGTTTTTGCATAATCGACCATCTTCCTTTCTTGTCTTCGTGACTGTGTCTGTAGGTAATATAGCAAAATTGCGGGCATTTATAATTCTTTAAAAGAATTAAAACCAAAAGAACAACAATTTCCAACAAATTTTATCGATACAACTGGTAATACTACCCAGAATATCGATATCACAAGCTCGATATCCCCCTCCGCAGGGCCTCCAGCACCGCTTTGGCGGTGCGCTCGGGCAGCGGAAGCTTCAAGGCCGGAGACTCCGCCAAGGTATCCAGATAATGGCTGTCCGAGTCCCGGACAATGCCCATGCCCCGCAACTCCGGGTACTGGGCCCGCAGGGCTTCCAGGTCCGCCTCCCGGGTCACCTCGGCCACGGTATAGCCGCCCTCGGGGGGAATGCTCCCCAAAGCGGCGGTGACGCTGTAGGAGTCCCGGTCCACATGGGCGGGAAAGGCCGTGCCGCCATAGGCTTCGGCCAGCCGCTTCACATCATCCACCGCTACAAAGGAGGACACCAGCAAAAGGTCCTCCAGCGTACCCACCAGCTGGTCCGATTGGTCCAGAATCCGCTGCTCCCCGAAGATTTCCGGCTTGTTTGGAATGTGGGGTATAGTATCATATATGTAGCGGTCGAACTCCATAGCACCTTCCAGGGTCTCAAACAGGCAGACCACATGGGCCTCTTCGGCGGTGCACAGCTCCATGCCCGGCAGTGCCAGAATGCCCGCCTCCTGGGCCACGGCCAGTACGGCGGGGGCGTTTTTGCAGGTGTTGTGGTCCGTAATGCCGATGATCTCCAGGCCCATAACAGCGGCCATGCCCACCAGATTGTTGGGGGTCATGTCGTTGTCGCCGCAGGGGGAAAGGCAGGAGTGAATGTGGAAGTCGTAATAATATTCGTTCATGGCTTATATTTTGGCCAGCTGCTCCGCCAGGCCGCTGAGCTGCTCATAGACGCCGGCCGCGGTTTGGTACAGGTTGGGCCCGCAGCTGTAGACCGGAATTCCCTGCATGTCGGCCCGCTTTTTGGCGTCCTGGTCCAGGGCGGAGTCCTCGCACAGGACGATGCCGGACACATCGGCCAAAGCGGCCACGGCAATGGCGTTTAGGTTGCCCATCACCGTAAGCCATACATTGCCCGACTGGGCCCGGCCCATCACCCAGCTGAGCAGGTCGCCCACATAGCAGCCGTCCACCGGGTTGTCAATGCCGTCCTCTCCGGCCAGGAGCTTCCAGCGGCAGGCCTGGGCCAGATCGTTGATGGTCATAAAGATTCATCTCCTTTGTCCATATCGCTTGCTTATGATTTCTTTTTTTCTCCACCGGGATGCCAGCCCAGGCCGTGCTCCAGTTCAGAGAGGGTGCTGGCTACCTTCTGCATCTGCTTGCGGTAGATGAACACGCAGTCTGTTTTTTTGCACACGCCTTTCACCACGTCCTCGGCAAACGCCCGGCAGGTAGGGGCCCCGCAGGCCCCGCAGTCCAGGCCCGGCAGCTCCTCTTCCAGCCCCTCAATCTCCACCATCATCCGCATGGCCTCGGAAAGGTTGCTGGAAAGGGTCATCACATTGGAGAATTCCAGCTCCTCCTCCCAGGCCATTTTGGCGGGCACCGGGCCTCCGGCCAGGTGGTTCTGGCTGACAGGCAGGTACTTGCGCAGCCGCTGGATGCGGGCTTTGGCCACATAGGGGTTTTCCACGCACAGCACGCCTCCCACGCAGCCTCCGGCGCAGGCGTTCAGCTCAATAAAGTCCAGGTCGCCAATGCGCTCGTCCTCCACCTCTTCCAGCACCCGTATTACGTTTTCGATGCCATCGGCGGCTAAGTACTTTTCATTCAGCAGCGCGGCGGACTCGCCCCCGCTGGTAGACCAGCCCACCCCAATGATGCCGGAGTTGGCAATGGGCTCCACGCTTTCCAGGCGGTCCATGGTGTGGCTCAGGGTGGGGAACACCTCGCTGATGGCAATGGCTCCGTCTACATTGGATTTTTCCATTCCCAGGGGCATTTTGATGTCCGTTACCTTGGCCGGGCAGGGGGTGATGAAGAAACAGCCCACGTCTTTTTCCCGCAGGCCGGTCTTTTCCATAGCCTCTTCCTTGGCCATAAGGGCGGCGGTTTCCATAGGGGATTTAAGAGGCAGCACATGCTCGCACAGGTCCGGAAAACGCACCCGGATCAGCCGGACCACCGCCGGGCAGGCCGAGCTGATTACGGGCCGGGGCAGGGCCGCCCCGGTTTCCCCGTTGTACATCAATTTGCGGGTGGCCTCGCTGACCAGCTCCGCCGCCCGGGAGACCTCATAGACCTGGTCGAAGCCCATCTTCTTAAGCCCGGTAAGCACATAGTCAATGTCATCCAGGTTGTTGAACTGTCCATAGAGGGCGGGCGCGGGCAGGGCGATGCGGTACTTGAATTTATCCAGATCCTCCAGGTGGGTGAACTGGGCCCGCTTGGCGTGGTGGGGGCAGATGCGGATGCACTCGCCGCAGTCGATGCAGCGCTCGGTGGCAATGGAGGCCTTGCCGTTCCGGATGCGGATGGCCTCGGTGGGGCAGCGCTTGACGCAGTTGGTGCAGCCCACGCATTTATCTTCTTTTAGTATGACGGAATGGTAAAACATGGTTTGATTATCCTCCTTCTCCGCGGGCGGGCCGGGCCGGAATCCGCGGCGGTGCGCGGAGCAGAATTTCAGGGAGCGGGCGGCGGGAACCCGGAGCGGCGCGCTACCCTTTTCTTCCGGGCACTACCGCCATTCTCACCGTGGTGCCTACCCCCACCGTGGAATCTATGGTCATCTCATCCGTATATTTCTTCATGTTGGGCAGGCCCATGCCCGCGCCAAAGCCCAGGGCCCGCACATTGTCCGGGGCCGTGGACCAGCCGGCCTGCATGGCCTGCTCCACATCGGGGATGCCGGGGCCCTGGTCGATGAGGGCAATGTCCACCCGGTCTGGGTCCACATCGACCACGGCCTCGCCGCCGCCGCCGTGAATCACCAGGTTGATCTCCCCCTCATACATGGCAATGGCCACCCGGCGGATGGCGTCCGGCTCGTAGCCCAGCTTTTTCAGCTTGTGCTTTACGTCGCCGCTGGCCTCCCCGGCCCGGGTAAAGTCGTCTCCCGGCACTTGATATTCCAAATGCAGCATACTCATTGAATGTCGCAGCCTCCCCTCAGCCCGCCCTCAAACAGCAGCCCGCAGGCGGTAAACATCCGGTAAGGGGTAGAGAGCACGGTCATGTCCTTCATCTCCGCCAGGTCCAGCACCTGCTGGTTTACAGGCTTGCCCCGCACAAAGATGATGCAGTGCATATCCATCATCTCGGCGGTGCGCACCACCTGGGGGTTCATCAGCCCCGTCAGCAGCACCGACTGGTCCTTGACAAAGGCCAGCACATCGCTCATCATGTCGCTGCCGCAGGCGGTTTTTACCTCCTGCTCCAGGTCGCCCTCAATGAGCACTTGGCATTTCAAGATGTCTATGATGTCCTTTACTTGCATAGTGTTTCCTCCAAATTCTCAGGATTATGGGGACGCAAAGGGAGGCCGGGCCCCGGGCTTGGGGCTGGCGGGGGCGCAAATGCCCCGCTGTTTTTTCTGGCGGGAAGCTCCCCATGCCCGGGGGCAGAGTCTCTAACGTTATTATAACATATATAGGGTCTCTAGTGCAAATATTTTATCGAATTCGCCGCTTTTTTCCATTGCCGCCGCTTTTCGCCGGGTTTTCCTTGCATTTGGGCCCCTGCAACGCTATAATAATGGCGGGTACAGGCTTTATCATGTTAATAGGATAAATAAAGTTCGCCGCAAATTTTCCCCAGGGAGGTATTGTTTATGTCTCGTGTATACAATTTTTCCGCAGGTCCTTCCATGCTTCCGGAGCCGGTGCTGCAAAAGGCCGCCGCCGAAATGATGGACTATGCGGGCAGCGGCCAGTCGGTGATGGAGATGTCGCACCGGTCCAAGGTCTATGACGGCGTCATCAAAGGCGCCGAGGCGGCTTTGCGCCAGGTGATGGCGGTTCCCGATAACTACAAGGTGCTGTTTTTGCAGGGGGGTGCTTCCAGCCAGTTTGCCGCTGTGCCCATGAACTTAATGACCAAATCCCGCAAGGCGGACTATGTGCTCTCCGGCCAGTTCTCCACCAAGGCCTTCCAGGAGGGCTCCCGCTATGGGGACTGCAAGGCCGTGGCTTCCTCGAAGGAGGACAATTTCTCCCACATCCCGGCCATCGATCCGGCGGAGTGCCGCCCGGACGCGGATTACTTCCATATCTGCCTGAATAATACCATCTACGGCACTGCCTGGCACACCCTGCCCAGCACGGGGGATGTGCCCCTGGTGGCGGACATTTCTTCCTGCATACTCAGCAGGCCCATTGACGTAACGAAATTTGGCCTGCTCTACGCCGGAGCCCAGAAGAACGTGGCCCCGGCGGGCCTTACCATTGTGATTGTCCGGGAGGATTTGATTGGCGAGCCCCAGGAGGGGACCCCCACCATGTTCCACTATGGGGTCATGGCCAAGAACGATTCTATGTACAACACCCCGCCCTGCTGGTCCATTTACATCTGCAAGCTGGTGCTGGAGTGGATTCGGGACGAGATTGGCGGACTGGAGGCTATGGAGGCCCGCAATGTGAAAAAAGCCCAGGTGCTCTACGACTTCCTGGACAGCTCCAAGCTGTTTAAGGGCTGCGCCCAAAAGGACAGCCGGTCCATTATGAACGTAACCTTTGTCACTGGCGACGGGGACCTGGACGCGGCTTTTGTGAAAGAGGCCGCTGCCGCTGGATTTGTGAACCTAAAGGGCCACCGCAGCGTGGGCGGCATGCGGGCCTCCATTTACAACGCCATGCCGCCGGAGGGGATCGACAAGCTGGTGGCCTTTATGGCGGAGTTTGAGAAAAACAATGGATAACGGGCGTCTTTCCTTCCGGAAGATGGGCCTCTCGGACACGGAGACCGTGCTGGCCCTGTACATGGACTATTACAACACCTGCGAGGAGGGCCAGTGGACAGAGGATACTGCCGGGCGGCGCATCCGGCAGGTGCTGGGCATGGACGGTGGCTGGGGCCTGCTGCTGGAAGAGGACAGCAGGCCCGCCGGCTTTGCAATGGGCTATTTCAAGCCCTATGACGACCTGACCTCCTTTGTGTTGGAAGAGACCGTCATTACCCGCGCCCGCCAGGGAAAGGGCCTGGGCACCTTGCTTTTAGCCGGGGTGGAACGCAGGGTCCAAGAGTTAGGTGCCGCAGGCGTGGAGCTAAGCGCGGTCAACGATGAAGTCCATCACCGTTTTTATAGCAGGGCCGGATATAGAGACGTGAAAAATTTTGTTCCGAAGTGCAAGTGGTTCTCTAGTTAGCTCATGCATTTATTCTCTATCTCTTCACTTTTAGAAAGGATGATTCCCGTGCATAAAATTCTCTGCCTCAATAAGATCAGCCCCACCGGCACCAAACGGTTTGGGGAAAACTATACCTTTTCCCCGGAAATGGAGGATCCGGAGGGCATTTTGGTCCGCTCCGCCTCCATGCACGACATGGAGCTGCCCGCCTCTCTGCTGGCCATTGCCCGGGCTGGGGCCGGTACCAACAACATCCCCGCGGAGGACTGCGCCAAAAAGGGCGTGGTGGTGTTCAACACCCCCGGGGCCAACGCCAACGCCGTGAAGGAGCTGGTGCTGTGCGCCCTGCTGCTCTCCTCCCGGAAGATCGCCCCCTCCATAGACTGGGTGAAGACCCTGAAGGGCCAGGGCGCGGAGGTGAGCAAGCTGGTGGAAAAGGGCAAGGGCCAGTTTGCCGGTCCGGAGATTCAGGGCAAGACCTTGGGCGTGGTGGGCCTGGGAGCCATTGGCATTCTGGTGGCCAACGCCGCCCACTCTCTGGGCATGGAGGTCTATGGCTATGACCCTTTCCTGTCCGTGGACGCGGCCTGGCGGCTGTCCCGCTCTGTCCACCGGTCTCTGTCTTTGGATGAGATTTACCAAAACTGTGACTACATCACCCTGCACCTGCCGGAGACCCCGGAGACCAAGAACATGATCAACGCTGAAACCCTTGCCAAGATGAAGGACGGCGTGCGCATTGTCAATCTGGCCCGGGGCGGCTTGGTGGATTCCGCCGCTTTGCTGGAAGCCCTGGCATCCGGGAAAGCCGCGGCCTATGCTACGGATTTCCCGGATGACAGCCTCATCGGCGTGGAAAATGTTGTTGCCATGCCCCACCTGGGGGCCTCTACCCCGGAGAGCGAGGACAACTGCGCCCAGATGGCCGTGGACCAGATGAAGGAGTACCTGGAAAACGGCAACATCATCAACTCTGTGAATCTGCCCAGCCTGACCATGGCCCGGGAGCCCGGCACCCGCCGCATCTGCGTCATCCACCAGAACGTACCCGGAGCCATTGCCACCTTTACCGCTGTGTGCGGCCAGCAGGGCATCAACATCGAGAACATGCAGAGCAAGTCCCGGGGTGGGTACGCCTACACCATTTTGGACGTAACCGGCGCGGAGGTCTCCGGCGCGGCCCAGACCCTGGAGAGCCAGGAGGCCATTATCCGGGTGCGGGTGATTGGCTGATTGACAACCAGAGAGCCCTTTGCTATAATGATCCCAGAACAGAAAGCATCTGAGGGAGAGGGAAGTGCGAGAAATGGGCCGGTTTGGGTTTGAGGAAATGCAGGACATCCAGCGGGAACTGCAGGCAAAATATTTTGACCGGTGGGGTGGCCTGGAGCCCCGCAAGGGCCGGGATAGCCTGCTGTGGATGATGATTGAGGCCGGCGAAGCGGCGGATGTGATCAAAAAGAAGGGAGACCGTCCCATTCTGGAGGACCCGGATACCAGGCGCCACTTCATCGAGGAGCTCTGCGATGTGATGATGTATTTCAACGACCTGATGCTCTGTTATGGCATCACGCCCAGCGAGTTGGAAGAAGTCTACTGGGCCAAGCACCGGAAGAATATGAGCCGGTGGTAAGGGATAATTCGAAAGGGCTCTTGAAACCTAGGCTCACATGTGTTATAATATAGCTAAGCTGATAAGTTCCAAAGTTCCACAATAAAGAAATCCCCGGAGAAAGCCACTTCTCCGGGGATTTTTGTGCTTACTTGCCCTTGCGTTCGCGGTCAAGCCACTTGCAGATGCAGTGGACAGTAACACCCGCTGCGACCGCTGCAATAAAGCTGACGAATAAGCTGATAAGTATTTCCATCGTTCCACCTCCTTCCTGCTGTCGGAAGGTTCAGGCAAGCACCCCCATTTATACCATCCTACGACAAAAAGAGCAAGAAAAAAGCCCTTGACAAATACCCCGTGGGGGTATATAATAAAAATACCCCGATGGGGTATATAGTTACCGCAGTTCAAACGAGGCGATATCTCTTTTCAAGTGCGTTTACTATAATATCCAAGCTGTGGGAGGAAGACCATGAGCTGTGAACACTGCCACAAAACCCGAGAGCGCTCGGATGACGAATACCGCCGCCTTTGCAACCGGCTCAGCCGTATTGAGGGGCAGATTCGAGGCATTCGGGGCATGCTGGAAAAGGAGGCTTACTGCATCGATATTCTGTCCCAGGCAGCGGCGGCCAACGCGGCGCTGAACGCCTTCTGCCGGGAGCTGCTGGCCCAGCACCTGCGCACCTGCGTGGCCCGGGACCTGCAAGCCGGGGACGACGGTTCGGTGGACGAACTGGTGAACGCCCTGCAGAAGCTGATGAAGTAACCAAACGGCAAACACAAACCTTCCGGCGACCCTACACCGGGCGGACGGAGAGCCATTTAAAGGAGGTACTCATTTGGAACAATATAACGTGACCGGCATGACCTGCGCGGCCTGCAGCGCCCGGGTAGAAAAGGCCGTGGGAAAAGTCCCCGGCGTAACCGCCTGCTCGGTGAGCCTGCTCACCAATTCTATGGGGGTGGAGGGTTCCGCCGCCCCGGCCGACATAGTGGCCGCTGTGGAATCCGCTGGATATGGTGCCGCGCCCAAGTCCAGCCGGCAGGCCGCGCCCGCCCCTTCTTCCGCCAGTTTGGAGGATCAGGAATTCCCCCGGCTGAAGAAACGCCTTTGGTGGTCCCTGGGCTTTTTGATGGCGCTCATGTACGTTTCTATGGGCCATATGATGTGGGGCTGGCCGGTTCCCCCTGTGCTGGCAGGCAACCATGTGGCCATGGGGCTCATTCAGCTGCTGCTTACCGGCGTGATTATGGTAATCAACCAGCGCTTTTTCATCAGCGGCTTTCAGAGCCTGTGGCATCGTTCGCCCAATATGGACACCCTGGTGGCTTTGGGCTCGGCCGCGGCCTTTGGCTACAGCGCCTATGCCCTCTTCGCCATGACGGACGCTCAATTGCGCGGCGATGGGGCCGGGGTTATGGCCTACATGATGGAGCTCTATTTTGAATCCGCCGGGATGATTCTTACCCTGATTACCGTGGGAAAGATGCTGGAGGCCCGCTCCAAAGGCCGCACCACCGACGCGCTGAAGAGCCTGATGGACCTGGCCCCCAAAACCGCCACGCTGCTCCAAAACGGGGAGGAGGTCCAAGTGCCGGTGGAGCAAGTGCAGCCGGGAGACTGCTTTGTGGTCCGGCCGGGAGAAAGCGTACCGGTGGATGGTATTGTGCTGGAAGGGGGCGGCGCGGTGGATGAATCCGCCCTGACCGGAGAGAGCGTGCCGGTGGATAAGGCCCAGGGAGACCGGGTCTCCGCCGCGACTTTGAACCGCTCGGGCTTTTTAAAATGCCAGGCCACACGGGTAGGCCAGGACACCACCCTCTCCCAGATCATCCAGATGGTCAGCGACGCGGCGGCAACCAAGGCCCCCATTGCCAAGGTGGCGGATAAAGTGTCCGGGGTCTTTGTGCCGGTGGTAATCGCCCTGGCGGCGGCAACCACAGTGGTATGGCTGCTTTTGGGGGCGGGCTTGGGCTTTGCCCTGGCCAGGGGCATCTCCGTGCTGGTGATCAGCTGCCCCTGTGCTCTGGGGCTGGCCACGCCGGTGGCCATTATGGTGGGCAGCGGCCTGGGGGCAAAAAACGGAATCCTCTTTAAAACCGCCGTTTCCCTGGAGGCCGCTGGGCGCACGGAGATTGTGGTCCTGGACAAAACCGGCACCATCACCCAGGGGCAGCCCAAAGTGACGGAGATTGTGCCCGCCGGAGGCATAGACGAAGATGAGCTGCTGGTCTTGGCTGCCGCATTGGAGAGCCCCTCGGAGCACCCCTTGGCCACCGCCATTGTAGAGGAGGCCAGAAACCGGGGCCTGTCTGTGGTCCAGGCGGAAGAGTTCACCGCTGTGCATGGCCGGGGCGTACAGGGGAAGACCGGCGGCGCCAGCTGCCTGGGCGGCAACCGGGCCATGATGGAGGAGGCGGGAATCCCTGTCGGCTCTCTAAGGACCCAGGCGGAAGCTTTGGCCGGGGAGGGGAAGACCCCCATGTACTTTGCCAATGCCTCTCAAAAGCGCCTGCTGGGGCTCATTGCCGTGGCGGACGTGATGAAGGAGGACAGCCCGAAGGCCATTGAGGCCCTGCGGAACATGGGCATGAAGGTGGTTATGCTCACCGGCGACAACCAGCGCACCGCCCAGGCCATTGGCAGACAGGCCGGGGTGGATGAGGTCATCGCCGGGGTGCTGCCCGATGGCAAGGAGAGCGTCATCCGCCGCCTGAAGGAGCAGGGCCGGGTGGCCATGGTGGGGGATGGCATTAATGACGCCCCGGCCCTGACCCGGGCGGACATTGGCATTGCCATTGGCGCGGGCACAGACGTGGCCATTGACGCGGCGGACGTGGTGCTGATGCACAGCCGCCTGTCCGATGTGCCCGCCGCCATCCGGCTGAGCCGGGCGGCTCTGCGGAATATCCACCAAAACCTGTTCTGGGCCTTTTTCTACAACATTGTGGGCATCCCCCTGGCTATGGGGCTGTTCATTCCCTTTGGGCTGACGCTGAACCCCATGTTCGGCGCGGCGGCCATGAGCCTGTCCAGCTTCTGCGTGGTGAGCAACGCCCTGCGGCTGAACCTGTTCAACCTGCGGGACGGGCGGCGCGACCGGAAGATGAACCATAAAAAACACAAGACAATGGAGGAAAGCACAATGGAAAAAACCATGAAAATTGAAGGCATGATGTGCGGCCACTGCGAGGCCCGGGTGAAAAAGGCTCTGGAAGCCCTGCCCCAGGTGGAGTCGGCCCAGGTGAGCCACGAGACGGGCTCCGCTGTGGTGACCCTAAACGCCGGGACCCCGGATAGCGTGCTCAAGGAAGCGGTAGAGGCCCAAGACTATAAAGTGCTGGGCATCGAATAAAAGCCAACCCAGGAAACGCGAATCATAAAAAAAGGAGAGCAGGGGACGGAATCCCCGCTCTCCTTTTTTACTTGTACCGCCCTTTGTGCGGAAATAATTCCATTTCCCTTTTGGCATTGAGCCCGCCCCGGTTTATGGGGCAGACGGAATGTTGCTTTCAATCCCCTTTTCACATCTCCACCTGTCCCCAGCGCCCTGCCTCCTGAAAGCCCAGCTGGGCGTAAAAGCCCTCGTTGGCTCCGTCTTTTCGCAGGGCGTACAGGGTCCGGCCGGGGAGCATGGACGCAATCTCCTGGACCAGCGCTGTGCCCAATCCCTTCCGGCGGAATTCCGGCTCCACACCCAGGGCCGACAGCACCGCTTCCTTTTCCGTGACCGCCCCCGCTACCGCGCATCCGGCAGGCCTCCCGCCAGCTTCTATAACCAGCGCCCGGGCCGCACCGTGGCGCAGCCGGTGGGACAGGTCCAGGTAAAAGGCCTCCCAAGGCCCCGCCAGGCCTGCCCCTGCCAGCAGCCTGTAGACGGTTGGCAGGCGTATGTCTGGCTGCGGCCTGGCTGCGCCGGGAGCCAGCCGCTTAACCAGCACCGGCCCGGTTAAGGAGGGAGACAGCCCCAGGCTTTCCAAAACCGCCTGGGGTCCCAAGAGCGCTTCGGCCCCCAGCATACGGATAAAGGCGGCGGCTTCTTCCGGGTCCTGGGGAGTCCCGGCCAGGGTCAGGGCCCCGTCCAGCTGGCCGTAAGCGGCAAAGCCATCTGTCCAAAAGCGGGCAAAGTCCCGGTGAAAGCCATAGGCGGCCTCCACCGCCGCCAGCTTGCAGCCAAAGGCAGAGCCCTGGCACAGGCGCCGGAGCTCCGCCGCCTGGAGCGGGTCTTCTACAAAATGAATCAGTGGTTCCGCCTCCCAAAGAAAAATGCCCCGCAGCCGCGAGGCATTTTTCAAAAATCGGTTTATTTCACAAAGTACATTATGGCGTTGGCCACCAAAACCAGCACAAAGAAGCCGATGGCGATGACCTTGGTCCACCGGGACAAAAACGCGTCCACAGACCGGGCCTTATTCTTGGAGAGGAAGGTGTCCGCTCCGCCGGTAACCACGCCCATGTTTTTCTGGTTGCCCTCTTGCAGCAGCACCGCCACGATAATGGCGATGGAGAAGAGCAAAAGCAAAACAGCCAGAATGATCTCATATGGAGTCATAGCAGCTCGTCCTTTCTATAATCAGTCGCTTTTCTTATGTTACCATGTTTTTGGGGCTTTTGCAAGCCCTGAGCGAATTTTTTCTGATTTTTCTCCGGGCCGCGCATATTTCTCCTTTTGGGGGCTATGATAATAGCAAGCGGCAGGTCAGCGTTTGCGTACCCTTGGCAGACCGGATATCGCCCAACCGGGCCGGAACAGCCTTTTGGCGGTTCTGAAGAAATATCCCGCCAAAGGGCTCCGGCCGCATGCCCCCTGGGAGAGCTGGCGAAAACCAGCCTTCCCAGGGGGCGAATTTTTTACCGTATCTTGTTGTCCCCAGCCCCCTGGTTTGGGTGGGCCGGCGGGCTTTTACATACGCTCCTGCATGTATTTTTCCAGCAGCCGGGTCACTTCCCGCACATCGATGGGCTTAGACACATGGGCGTTCATGCCCGCGTCCAGGCACTTCTGCACGTCCTCCGCAAAGGCGTCCGCTGTCATGGCGATAATGGGCAGGCCGGCGTCCGGATGCTTCAGCTTGCGGATGGCCTGGGCAGCCTCGAAGCCTGTCATCACTGGCATGCGGATGTCCATTAGCACCGCCTGGTAGTAGCCCGGCGGCGACTCCGAGAGCTTAACCACACAGATCTGGCCGTTCTCCGCCCAGTCCAGTTCCAAGCCGTACTCAGAGAGCAGCTCGCTGGCGATCTCCCAGTTGAGCTCGTTATCCTCCGCCACCAGCACCCGCTTGCCCGTAAAGTCAATCCGGTCCTCCTGGGACTTGGCTTCCTCGGCGGGTCCGGTCTCGCTGGCATAGCGGCGCAGCCCATAAAACAGCGTGGACTTAAACAGGGGTTTGGAGATGAACCCGCTTACCCCAGCCGCTTTGGCGTCCTCCTCAATATCGCTCCAATCGTAGGCGGAAATGAGCAGAATAGGAATCTTATCTTCCAGCCGGCGGCGCAGCTCCTTGGCGGTGGCGATGCCGTCCATGCCGGGAAGCTTCCAGTCCAGCAGGATGATGTGGTAACAGTCTCCCCGCCGGTAACGCTCTTCCACCTGCCGGAGGGCTTCCTCGCCGGAGAGGGTCCAGTCGGCGTTTACCCCAATGGACTGCAGCGCGGCCACGGTGCTTTCGCACAGGGTCTTGTCATCGTCCACCACCAGCATATTCCAGGGGGGCAGAATCATGTCCTGCTCCGCCGCCTCGGTGCGCTCCAGGTCCAGGGACACATGGAACTGTGAGCCCTGGCCCTGGCGGCTCTCCACATCAATGGCGCCGCCCATGGCGTCCACAATAAACTTGGTGATGGCCATGCCCAGGCCGGTTCCCTCGGTTTTGTGGACCCGGGCGCTGTCTTCCCGGGAGAAGGAGTCGAAAATGTGCTTCTTAAACTCTTCCGACATACCAATGCCAGAGTCCTTAACCCAGAACTGCACCCGGACGAATGCCTCGCCCAGGGGGGAGTCCTCCTCCTGCATGGTTACTTGAATCTGCCCGCCATCCGGGGTGAACTTTACCGCGTTGGAGAGAATGTTCAGCAGCACTTGGTTCAGCCGCACGCTGTCGCACAACACGTTTTCCGCCGAGACGTCCAGAATGGATACCCGGAAGTCCTGGTGCTTGGCCTTTACCTGGGGCTGCACAATGCTTACCAGGCTCTCCATCAGTTCCCGCAGGGAGACCCGGTCGCAGTTGAGGGTCATTTTGCCGCTTTCAATCTTGGACATGTCCAGCACATCGTTGATCAGCCCCAGCAAGTGGCGGCTGGAGTTGGTGATTTTATGCAGGCAGTTCTGCACCTGCTGGCGGTTGTCCAGGTTGGCCGTGGCAATGGCGGTCATGCCCACAATGGCGTTCATGGGCGTGCGGATGTCGTGGGACATGTTGGACAAAAACTCGCTTTTTGCCTTGCTGGCCCGTTCAGCCTGGGCCTGGGCTTTCTCCGCCTCCCGGCGGGCTTCTACCGCCAGGGTCAGGGAGTGTTCCGCTGTCTGCCGGGCCTCTTCCACCGCCTTAAGCTGGCTGCGGTTGATGTTGTAGTAGCCGATGAAGATCAGCATCAGCACGCCGAACACCGCCACGCAGGAGAGCATACCCACCAGCAGCATCTGCTGGCTCATTTTGTCGATGGTGCTGTTTAGGGAGTCATAAGGCATGCAGGTAATCAGATACCATTCGGAGAGCGGCAGCTTGGTGCCGAACAGATGCCGCCGTTCGCCCCGGATGGAAATCTCGCTGGAATAGCTGGCCCCATCCCGCATGGCGGCACTCAGCCCATCAATGAGCTGCTGGGGGGTCTGGCCATCAATTTCATCATACAGCGACAGCACCCGGTCAAAGTAGTCGTCCCGCACCGCGTCGCTGGTGCGGATGACAAAGCTGCCGTTCTCCCGAATGATGAAGGAATAAATCTTGTCGTCATTTTCCTGCAGGGCCAGGGTTTGGGTGATGTAGTCCGCCGGGATGCTGGCCACCAGGGCCATGGCGTCCTGGCCGTTTTCCATGCGGTAGTTGCAGGCTACTCCCAGCAGCACCAGGTTGTCCCCCTTGCCGTCCGAGCCTACCGCCACCTTGGAGCCGCCCAGGCGCAGGCTGTTCAGGAAGGGGGGCGGGTCGGTGACAACCAGGTTATCGCCATAGATCATCTCAAACTCCCCTTGGGCGCTGAGAAGAGCCAGCTGAGAAAAGCCCCTGGCCGTCCCGATAGTAGCCAGCTCCTCCAACACGTCCTCCCGCCCCGCCTCAGGGCGCAGGTCATCGGGAAGGATGTCTTCCACAATGCTTTCCACCTGGTTGAGCCGCAGCTCCACGGTGGTCTGAAAATGCATGGATATCTGGTCGCTCATGCCGCGCATGTAGGTATCGCCCACCTGGGAAATGGTGTTAAAGCTGATGCGGTCCATATACTGGGAGAGGAAAAAGAACACGCCGAAGGTAAAGATAGAGACGGCAATGAAGCTTCCCACCAAAAAATGGGTCGGGTTAATTTTTTTTATATCCATGCGCAGATCCCTCACTCGGTCTTGGAGTTTTTACCGCCTCAAAGCTGCTCCTTATAGGCCGCGATGGCTCCGGCGGTCGTTTCATAGTCGGCCAGCACCTTTTCATACAAGGCGGGCGCTTCGGGGCTGCGGCCTCCCCGCAGGGCCTCGGTCAGGGCGCTGCTGGAAGCCAAAAGAGTGTTAAAGGCCAGGTTTTGGCACATGCCCTTTATGGTGTGTGCCGCCCGAAAGGCCTCTTCGTCGTTGCCGCCCTCCCAGGACTCCGTAAGAAGCCCATAGGTCTTGTCTTCTAAAAACTTCAGCACAAATTTCTGGATGAATTTCTCGCTGGGCAGCCGGGCGCTCACCTCGGCATAGTCCCCGCCCAGTATGGCATAGCATTCCTGCAAGGTCATAGCGGTTCCTCCATAGCATTTTGAATAAAAATTTGTGTTTAAAGCCAAAATTCAAAGCCTCAGACGCGCCTGCCGGGCGCGCCGCCGGACACAGCGGGAAACAGCCGCCCGGCTTTAGAGCTTCGCCCCGCGCGGGCCCTGGGTACATTATAGCATGAATAACGGCGGGGTTCAAGCCGGAATGTTGCACAGGAGAGTACAATTCCCAGGCTTTTCGCGCGCCGCCCGCTGGCCGGACTTTTCCTCAGTCCTCTTCTCCGGAGCCGAACTCGATAATCTCCGACTGGTTGGCGTACACGCTTACCTCTTCCGTCTCCTTCAGAGAGGTCTCGTTCCCTGTGTAGAACAGGTACTGCCCGCGCCCCGCCTGCTTCACCGCGTACAGGGCCTTATCCGCCGCGCCCATCAGGGCCTTAAAGTTGGGCCCCAGCTGCTCGGTGGTGGCCACGCCCATGCTGATGGAAATGGTAAAGCCCCGGAAGTCCTCCCCGTTTAGGGCCGAGTGCATCCGGCGGATAATGGGCTCCAGCTCCTGGTGGTAGGCAAAGAAGATGATATACTCATCCCCGCCCACCCGGGCCACAATGTCGCCGCTGCGGATGGTTTGGTGGAGCTTGCCGGCAATGTGCACTAAAAGCTCGTTGCCGAACAGGTGCCCATATGTATTGTTCGCCATTTTAAAGAAGTCGCAGTCAAAAAAGGCCAGGGCATATTTGCCCTCCGGGCTCTCCTTCAGCCGGGCCTCCACCTGCTTTTGGGCGCTGGTCAGGTTTAAAAGGCCCGTCAGTCCGTCCAAAGAGGCGCGGCGCTCCAGGTTCTCCAGGTAGCTGCGGGAGCTGTGGATGTCAATGGCCTTGCCGATAACCCCCCGTAGCTGGGCGGGCTCGTCATCGGACCAAAGGGCCTGCATCACAAAGCGGAACCACCGCATAGTGCCATCGAAGCTCATCTTGGTCTCCAAAGTGACAATGGGGTCATCCGGGGTAGTGGTGTCAATGGCGTCAGAGAGCTTTTCGCCCAGGCCGCCGTCCAGGTATTTCCGCCCCCGGGGATCGTTGAAGGGGTCCATGACAATCTCATCCACCCCCAGGGCCTTGGCCCCCCAGGTATTGAAGGAGACCATAGAGGGGGAGATGGTGTACTCAAACTGGATTTCCTTGCTCATGGCCGCGAAGAAGCTGTACTTCATGCGCTCATGCTCCAGAAGCTGCAAGGTCCGGTTGGAGGCGGAAAGCTCCGCGTGCTGGGAGAATTTGTCCGCCATATTGTCCAGCACATGCTTTTGGCTCTCCCGCACATGGGCCTGGCCGCCGTTGAGCTCCTCCTGCAGGGTGTCAGCCTCCTCCAGCAGGCATTCCAGCAAAAGGGGGTTAAAGGTGCCGCACTCGTTGTTGGTGATCATCCTTACCGCCTCCTCATGGGAGAAAGCGGGCTTGTAGATGCGCTGGCTGGTCAGGGCGTCGTATACGTCGGCCATGGCCACGGTTTGGGCGGAGATGGGAATGTCCTCCCCCTTCAGACCGTCCGGATAGCCCCGGCCGTCCCAGCGCTCATGATGCCAGCGGCAGATTTCATAGGCTACCTTCACCAGGGGCTCATCCTGGTGGACCGAAAGCCCATCCAGCATATTGGCTCCGGCCAGGGAGTGGGTCTTCATCACCGCGAACTCCTCGCTGGTCAGCCGGCCGGGCTTGTTGAGTATTTTATCGTCAATGGCGATTTTGCCGATGTCGTGCAGGGCGGAGGCTTCGCTGATGAGCGCCACCCGCTCTTGGGTCAGGCCATAGCGGTCCGTCTTTTTCATCAGCGCCCGCAGCAGCACCTCGGTGAGCCGCCGCACATGGATGACGTGCTGGCCGCTTTCGCCGTTGCGGAACTCCACAATGTGGCTTAAAATGTCGATCATCAGCAGGCTGTTCTGCTCTTTTTCAATGATCTGCTCCGCCACCAGGGCTTCCAGCTCCTGCTGCTTGGCGGAGCTTAAAAGGGTGTTCACCACCCGGCGGCGGACCACCCGGGCGTCGAAGGGGCGGCTAATAAAGTCCGTAACCCCCAGCTCCAGGGCCTGGTCAATCCGGTCCGAGGCGGTCTCGGCGGAAATCATAATTACCGGGATGGACTCGATCCAGCGCCGCTGGTTCATCACCTCTAAAACGCCGAAGCCGTCCATTTCCGGCATAACAATGTCCAGCATCACCAGGGAGATCTCCGCCCCCTGCCGCTGCAGCACGCCCACGGCCTTTAACCCGTCTTCCACCTCGATGGTATCGTATTCCCCACCCAGCATATCCACCAAGATCGAGCGGTTCATCTCCGAGTCGTCCACGATGAGAATTTTCTGCCTTCGTTTGGGCCCTTCCATCTGGTGAGCCTCCTTTCTATTCCTCGCCGGCGCGGCGGGCGCGCCTGACGTTTTGGTCCAATTCGCGGTCTAAAAATATTCCACATTATTATAATACATTCCATCCGAAATGGCAAGCCCCTAGATATATGGCTGGAGGAAAAAACTTTCATATTTGAAAGAAAATTTTGAAATCATCCTCCCTCCAGGCCGGCCCGCAAAGAAGGGCGGAAACGCTGGGTTTTTGGCCCCCGCAAGGGGAGAAGGACCGGCCTCAGCCGATGAGCATGCGGCCTTGGGGAAAGATGGTCCCGGCGGTTTTGGCGCGCATTAAGATGGACACCCCAAAGGACAGGGGGCCCACCCGGCCAATGAACATGGTCAGGCACAAAAGCAACCGGGAGACTGGTTCCAGCCGGGGGGTCAGGCTGGCGCTCAGGCCCGCCGTGCCAAAGGCCGAGGCGGACTCGTACAGCAGGTCCAGAAAAGGCAGGCCGGGGTTTAAAAAGCGCAGGGCGCAGGCATCGGCAAACACCACCCCCAGGCCCAGCAGCACCACGGTCAGGGACTTGTACACCACGCTGGGGGCAAAGCGGTGGCGCAGGGCCACGGCCTCCTCGCTGCCCCGCAGGGTGGAAAACACCGTGACCAGCAGCACAACCAGCGTGGTGGTCTTCACCCCGCCCGCCGTGGAGCCGGGACAGCCCCCAATGAACATCAGCGCCACGGAGAGGACCTTGGTAAAGTCCCCCTGGGCCCCAATGTCCACCGAGGCAAAGCCAGCCGTGCGGGTGTTTACCGACTGAAACAGCGCGGTGTTCCACTGCTCCCAAAAGCCCATGCCCGCCATGGTCCGGCCCCGTTCCAACAGAAAAAAGGCCAAGGTTCCCCCCAGCAGCAGGGCCAGGGTGGCCCGCAGGCAGATCTGAGAGTGGAAATTCAGCCGCTGGCGGCCCCGGCCCCGCAGGGGCGCCAGCAGCTTGCACTGGTAAATGTCCCGCACCACCACAAAGCCCAAGCCCCCGGTGGCAATCAGCGCCGAGATGGTCAGGCAGACCAGCGGGTCCCCGGAAAAAGCGGTGAGGCTGGAATTGCCCGGCACAAAGCCCAAAATGTCGAAGCCTGCGTTGCAGTAGGCCGAAACCGACACAAACACCGCGGGCCACACGCCCGCCGCGCCGTACTCCGGCACAAAGCGGAGCATCAAAAGCCCCGCGCCCAACAGCTCGCAGCAAAAGGTGAAGCCCAGCATCAGCTTCAAAAGTCCCGCCGCTCCGGGCATGTCGCTGCCCGAGGCCTCGCCGGTGAGAAGCATCTCCCGCAGGCCCAGCCGCCGGTGCACCAGCAGGGAAAAGCCGGTGGCAAAGGTGGAAAGCCCCAGGCCCCCCAGCTGGATGAGCCCCAGCACCACCGCCTGGCCAAAGGGGGACCAGTGCGAGGTGGTGTCCACCACGGAGAGGCCGGTGACGCAGGTGGCCGAGGTGGCGGTAAACAGGGCGTCCAACGGGTGGGTGAAGCCCCCGGAAGCGGAGGCCAGGGGCAGGGCCAGCAGGGCTGTGCCCAGGGCGATGAGCAGCAAAAAGCTGATCACAATGAGCCGGATGGGGGCGGTGCGTTTCATTTTTTGGGAAAGCTTCTGCTTTCGGGTAAGAGAGAGGGGCATAAAGACACTCGCTTTCAAAGAGTCTCGCCGCCGGCCCGGCCGGGGCCCGGAGCGTAACCGAGGCTTTTTTATGTTTTGTTAACGCGGCTGTTTTTTACGATGCTACGCCAGCAGCTGCTTGGAAAG
>CAJUNS010000022.1 GCA_910587995.1 uncultured Oscillospiraceae bacterium
GGGTCGGGATTTCTGCTTTTTTACCAATAACAGCTCGAAAAACCGGGAGGCCTACTTGGAAAAGCTGGCCCGTATGGGCATTGTGGTCCCCCCGGAAAAGATGCTGATTTCCAATGGGGTCATTCTGGACTGGCTGCGGGAGCACCACTTAGGGGAATCTGCCTATGTGGTGGGCACTCCGGCTTTGGAGGAGGACTTCCGTCAGGCTGGAATCCCCCTGGACCCAAAAGCCCCCTGCTATGTGGTGCTGGGCTTTGACACCAGCCTCACCTATGAAAAGCTCCGGCTGGCCTGCGATTTTATCCGAGGGGGCGCGCCGGTCTATGGCGTCAACCCAGACTGGAACTGTCCGGTGGAAGGGGGCTTTATTCCGGACTGCGGGTCCATTGCCGCGCTGGTGAAAGCCTCCACCGGAGTGCAGTGTGAGTTTTTCGGCAAGCCCTCCCGGCATACCCTGGGCTACCTGCTGGCCCGCACAGGCTGCGCCCCGGAGGAGCTGGCTGTGGTGGGGGACCGGCTTTACACGGACATCGCCCTGGCGGAGGGGACCGCGGTTACCTCTATTTTGGTGATGAGCGGGGAGACCACCCCGGATATGCTGGAGGCCAGCCCGGTCAAGCCGGACTGGGTGTTCCAGGACTTGGGAGAGCTGGCGGAAGCGCTGTAAGAGAAAGGCCCAGGGGGGGTTCTTAGGGTGGGCATGGGATACGCCCGTAAAAAATCCCTTTAACCCCGCACCGCTTTCTCCAGCCGCTCCAGGGCGGCCTGTATGACCCACTGGGGCGCGGCCAGGTTGACCCGCTCAAAGCCCGCGCCCTCTTCACCGAACACATAGCCTTCGTCCAAGAAGAGCTCGGCCTTTTGGACCATGAGCTCTTCCAGCTCTTCTTTGGTTTTGCCCAAGGCGGTGCAGTCCAGCCAGAGCAGGTAGGTGCCTTGCAGCTCCACAGGCTTAATCTCCGGCAGGCGCTCCCGAATAAAGGCAACGGCCAGCTGGTAGTTGGCGTGGACGGCCTGGATCATCTGTTCCATCCAGGCCCCGCACTGGGTGTAGGCCACCCGGCAGGCCTCCAGGCCCAGGGCGGGGGGGCCGTTGTGCCCGGCAATCTCCTGGAAGCGCTGGCGGTCCTCCTCGTTGGGAATGATGATGTTAGAGGTCTGCATGGCGGCCAGGTTGAAGGTTTTGCTGGGGGCGGTGCACACAATAATGCCGTCCTCCGGGGCCACGGTGGAGATAACTGTGTGGCTGTGGCCGGGCATAATGATGTCGAAATGAATTTCGTCGCTGATGATGCGCACCTGATGCTTGCGGCAGATACCGGTGATTTGCTTTAATTCTTCCGGCGTCCACACCCGGCCCACCGGGTTGTGGGGGCTGCAAAGGATGAGCATCTTGTTGTTCTCCTGGGCGGCCAGCTGCTCCAGCAGGCCGAAGTCGATGGAATAGGCGTTGTCTTCATAGACCAAGGGGCAGCGGACCACCTGACAGCCGTGGTTCTCAATGGCCATGTAGAAGGGGTAGTAGACCGGGGTGAAGATGATGACCCCATCCCCGGGCTGGCAAAAGGCCTTCACAGCGAACATCAGGGCCTCCACCACGCCGTGGGTGCCCACAATCCACTGGGGCTCAATGTGCCAGTTGTGGCGCGTTTCCATCCAGGCGCAGACGGTTTCCCGGTATTCCCGCGTGGGGCTGGTGTACCCCAAAATGTTCTGGTCCATGTATGCCTTGAGCCCCTGGGCGATTTCCGGGGCGTTTTTAAACTCCATATCCGCCACGGAGAGGGGCACAACGCCCGGAGAGAGATCGGGTTTGAGCTGGCGCATGGCGTCCCATTTCCCGCTGCCGCAGTGGGAGCGGTCCACCAGGGTTTCAAAATCGTATTTCATAAGGCTGAGCTCCTTCGCTGTTTTTTTGGCAGAATTCTGCCGGTTTGTAAGAATAGTATGGACTTTTCCGCGCGTCTTGTCAAGCTGTGTCAATGAGTTGGGAGTGTCCCAACCACAGAGATAATCATCTGTGTTCCCCCGCCCTATGGGCGGGGGAACAGGAAAAGCTCTCCGAAACGGACACTCGCTAATGGATTTCCGTGCGGGCCCGCATGCCTGTCCGCGAAAAGGGCGGCGTAAGGCCCGTTTTCTCCGGCCAGCGGGGCAGGCAAAAGGTTTGCGGGAAACGCGTTCATAGCAGGGCTTGCTTTTGAGGGAGCGCCGGTTACTTCACGCCTGCCTTTTCACAAAACTCCGCCATGCAGCAGTTATCGCACATGGCCTTGCGGGCCGTGCACACCGCCCGGCCGTGAAGCACCGTCCGGTGGCAGAAGTTGTTGGATTCTTCCGGCGGCAGCACCTGCCACAGATCCTTTTCCACTTTCTGGGGGGCCGTGTTCTTGGTCAGCCCCAGCCGCCCGGTAATGCGGATGCAGTGGGTGTCGGTGACCACGGCGGGCTTGTGGAAGATGTCGCCCAAAATCAGGTTGGCGGTTTTGCGGCCCACGCCGGGCAGGCTCAGCAGGTCCTCCATGTTGTCCGGCACCTGTCCGCCGAATTCGTCCCGGATCTTCCGGCAGGCGGCCAGAATATCCTTGGACTTGGCCTTATAAAAGCCGCAGGAGTGAATCAGTTCTCCGATTTCCTCCTCGGTGCCCTGGCAGAAAGCCTCCAGGGTGGGGAAGCGGGCGAAGAGGGCGGGGGTGACCAGATTGACCCGGGCGTCGGTGCATTGGGCGGCCAGCCGGGTGGAGATGAGCAGCTGGAGGGGGTCCTGGTAGTCCAGGGAGCAGAGGGCGTCGGGGTATTGAGCCTTAAGGGCCTCCACGGCCAAAAGGGCCAGTTGGGTACGTTCCATAAGCGTCAGTCCTTTTCGAGTTTTTGGAGGGACAAGGGGAACCGGAAAGCGCGCAGCCATGGCATTGGCTGCCGCCCCGCCCCTATGATACAACAGTTTTCGCCAGTTGACAAGAGGTTCTCCCAACGCTATAATGAACAAGATAAATAAAGAAAGAGGTGCAGCCCATGACTTCCGCCGCCCTGCAATGCATCGCTGTGGTCACCATGCTCGTTGACCACATTGGGTACGAGATTGGCTATCGGTTTTTCCCCGGCCTGCCCACAGACCTGCTGCGGGCCATTGGCCGGCTGTCCTTTCCCATTTTTGCGTTTATGCTGGTAGAAGGTTTTTTACATACCTCCAGCCGGAAGAAATATGTGCTGCGCCTGACCATTTTTGCCTTGATTTCCGAGATCCCATACCGGCTGTTCACGGTGTTGGGCAACTGGTCCCGGGTGGGTTTTCCCACCTGGGAGAACATCTTCTTTGAGCTGCTGCTGATCTTCGGGGCCCTCTGGTGCGTCCAGCGGGGAAAGCTTTGGTGGTTAGGCGCGGCGGCGCTGGCCCTGCTGGCCGAGGCGGGCGGCTTTATGTATGGAGCCTATGGAGTGCTGATTGCCGTGGGCTTCTATGTGTTCCGCCAGCGGCGCTGGGCTGGCATGCTGGCGCTGGCTGCCTGCACGGCGCTGTACTGCCTGTATCAAGGGAGCATGTTCCAAAGCTACGCGGTGTTTGCGGCGGTTCCGCTGTATTTGTACAACGGCCAGCGGGGCCAGCGGCTGCCCCGGTACTTCTGCTACGGCTTTTACCCCGTGCATCTGCTGGTGCTGGTAGGGCTGATTCAGCTGGTGTAGCGGCCGGTTCCGGCGGGACCGGGAAGGTGGAAAAATCAGAATAAAAAGGGCAGAGCGTTTTCCGCGCTCTGCTCTTTTTTTATGTTCCGGTCAAAGCAAGGGAATCAGTGCAGGAAGAGCTTCTCTTCCTCCTCTTCCGCCTTGGGCGGGGCAAAGGGATTGGGCGCTACCGGCAGGAAAGCGGCGTAAAGGGCGTCGTCAAAATGGCTCTTGACCGCGCAGCTCCGGTCAAACAGCATGGTGACCGCATCCTCGGGGGTGCAGGGGTCCCACTGGGGCAGAGAGGGGTAGCTGGGCACACCGTATTTGGCAAAGTTCACAAAAGCGCCAGCCATTTTCTCTTCCAGCTGGTCGGTGACGCCGGGTACGTCGCTGATAACCACCTTGTCCGTGGTGTGGAAGAAGAAGGGAATGTCCGAGCAGTGCCAGGCGGGCTTGCCATCGTCAAAGGGCATCTCAAAGGTGAAGAGGTAGCAGTAGGTGGGCGCCTGGGGATGCTGGGACTTTTTCCGGGCAAAGTCCTTGCTGGGCTCCCGGCACACCGGATCCAGGGCCAGCAGGTCGGTCAGGTCCTTTTCAGGGTAGCAGGCGCGGAACAGCTCCGCCAGTTCTCCGGCGTGCTGGCCGTATTTTTTCTCCAGCAGAGCCATGCGCTCTGGGTCAGTCAGCTGGTACTTGCCGTGAACCCCTGGGGCAAAGGCGAACTCGCCGAAGACGCTGCCCACAATCACCGGAATGGTCTGGGCGTGCTGGCAGAAGCCCACCTGCCGGGGGTCGCCCAGGAAAAAGTCGTTGGGAATGGGGCAGTTGCCTGTGTAGAGGCCCTGTTTGGCGATTTCCGGAACCACGGCCTTGTAGGCGGCGGCCAGCTTCTCATAGTCCAGGGTCTCCAGCTCTTCAATCTGGCTTTCTTCCAGGCCCAGCTCCTGGAGCATGGCCAGAACCAGCGGGCGGCTGTCTGTGCTGGGGGAACCCAGCAGGCCATCCAGCACGCCGCTCATCACGATGCCCTTGTGGAAGAGCCCGTTGGCCTTGGGAGTCTGCAGCAGGTCCGAGACCTTGGCTCCGCCGCCGGACTGGCCGAAGATGGTGACATTGTCCGGGTCGCCGCCAAAGCCCGCGATGTTCTCATGGACCCACTCCAAGGCGGCCACCAGGTCGGCGTTGCCCGCGTTGCCGGAGTTCTGGTATTTTTCGCTAAAGGGAGACAGATCCAAATAGCCCAAGATGTTGAGCCGGTGGTTCAAAGTGACCACAACCACGTCTCCAAAGCGGGAGAGGTTCTCACCGTCATAGGCGATCTGCTCAATGGAGGAGCCCGCCGAGTAGCCGCCTCCGTGGAGCCAGACCATCACAGGCTTTTTGGCCTCCCGGTCAATGGACTGGGTCCAGATGTTCAGGTATTGGCAGTTCTCATCCTTGGGCCAGTAGCGGTGGGGGACCATAATCTCGCCCATGGCGGTTTCCCGGTCCAGCATGGGGCACACATAGCCATAGGAGAGAGCGTCCTTCACGCCCTCCCAGGGCTGGGGCGGGGTGGGGGGCTGAAAGCGCTTGGCGTCGGCGTACTTAATGCCGTGGAAGGTAAAGGTGCCGTCCGTGACGAAGCCCCGGAGCTTACCCGCCTGGGTTTGGACCACCGGGTAGTCCGAGGTGCAGATGAATTGTTTTGCCATAGGAATCGCATCCTCTCTGGTGAATTGTGTACAAATATTATACTATGAAACGGAAAAAAGTGCAAGAGGTTTTTGAAAAACCCAGAGGCTGCGGAAGGTAAATGGGTACAAATATGAAAAACGCGGAACATTTGCCACAGGCCTTCTTCCAACAGCCGGCGGTTCTATTTCACCGGCCAAGCCCATAAGTATGGACTAGCTGGGAGGCGGGACGTCCTCCCGGGAAAGGAGTGATTTCCATTGACAGACCATGCCTTTGACGCCGTGGCCCAGAAGCTGGGCCCCTACCGGGAGGCCCTGCTGGCTCTGCCTGAGCCGGTGAAGCGCCAGGCCTTTGATATCCGCTTTAAGCTGGGACAGCCCCCGGCCCTTTTCGGGCGGGAGGGGGTGTTCTTTCTGAGCGGCAGGGGAGCGGTCCGGCACTTTTCCCGGGAGCTGCCCGGTTTAAACGCCGCTCAGATGGAAGAGCTCTTGCTGCACATCTGCGGTTATTCCATATTCAGCCACGAGGAGGAGCTGCGCCAGGGATTTGTGAGCCTGGGAGCCTGCCGGGCCGGGGTATGCGGTACCGCCGTGGAGGGGGAAGGGGGTGTGCGGGGCCTGCGGGACGTGACCTCTCTGGTGTTCCGGGTGCCTCGGGATTTTCCTGGCTGTGGGGACAGGCTTTTTCAATCCGGCGCGGACCTGGCCGCCGGGGTGCTGGTAGCCGGGGAGCCCTCCAGCGGCAAGACCACTTTGCTGCGGGACATAGCCCGGTCCCTGTCTCTGGGACGCTTCGGCCCCTGCCGCCGGGTGGCTGTGCTGGACTGCCGGGGGGAGCTGGGGGGCTGGGACCTGGGCCCCTGCGCCGATGTGCTGCGGGGCTTCCCCAAGGCCCAGGCTTTGGATATAGCCCTGCGCACGCTTTCTCCGGAGATTATTTTGTGCGATGAGCTGGCCCCGGAAGATTTGGACGCGGTGGAGCGGGCCATGTTCGCCGGGGTGGGGCTCATCGCCAGCGTGCACGCCCGGGGCGCCTCTCCCCAGGACCGCCCCCTGTGCCGGGCTTTGTTGGAGACCGGGGCTTTCCCCACCCTGGCGGCCCTGTCCGGCCGGGCCAGCCCCTGCCAAATTGCCTCGGTGGAGGCCTTCCGCTGGGAGGCCCTTCCCCGCCACATGAGGGCCGGGACGTGAAGCTGCTGGGAGCGGCGCTGCTGATATTCAGCGGGCTGCTGTGGGGCCTGAGCCGCTCGGCGGAGCTGCGCCGGCGGGTGGAGCTTCTCACGGACTTGCTCCGGCTGGTGCGGCTGCTCTCCACGGAGATTGCCTACTCGGCCCGTCCGCTGCCGGAGCTGCTGCAAAGAAGCCCCAGCCGGTTCTGCCAGATGGCGGCGGAGCGTCCCTCTTTTGAGTCGGATCCCCGGGCCGCTTTGCGGGAGGCGGGGGAGGAGCTGCTGGGGGACCCAGGGGACCGGGCGATGTTCCGGGACTTTGCCGCCGGGCTGGGGGCCAGCGGAGCCCAGGGCCAGCTGGAGCATTTGGAGCTGTGCGGCGCTTTGGCGGAGGCCCGGCTGGGGGAGGCCCGGGAGGCCTGCCGGGAAAAGCAGCGGCTTTACATCGCCCTGGGCCTGTTTGGGGGCCTGACGGTGTGCCTGGTGGCGGTGTAGCCGGGACTGGTGGAAAACAAAGGAAAGGACAGTGGCTGAACCAGTGGAAGTAGACTTGATCTTTCGGATTGCCGCCATCGGAATCATCGTAGCGGTGCTGAACCAACTGCTCATCCGCTCCGGACGGGAGGAGCAGGCCATGATGACCACCCTGGCGGGGCTCATTGTGGTGCTGATGATGATCATCCAAGAAATAGACGCCCTGTTTCAGACCATTAAGTCTGTGTTTCAGCTATGAGCGGGGGAGAGGTGCTGGCGGCCGCCTTGTGCGCCCTGGGGGCGGCGGTGCTGGGAACCCTGGTCAAGCGCGGCAGCAAGGAATATGCCCTGCTTTTAAGCGCTGGGGCGGCGGTGCTGATTTTGACAGCGGCCCTGGGGGGAGCGGTCCCCCTGGTGGAGAGCCTGCGGGAGCTGGCTGGCGGGGACAGCCTGGGCGGCCGGTGCATGGAGGCCATGCTCCGGGCGGTGGGCCTAACCCTTATTGGCCAGCTGGCGGGCCAGCTGTGCAAGGACGCGGGGGAGGCGGCTTTGGCCTATGGGGTGGAGCTGGCTGTGAAGGTGGCCGTGCTTACGGTCTGCCTGCCGGTGCTGGCCGCGCTGATGGAAACTGTGGGGGAAATTATAAACCTATGAATGGAAAAAGAGCGAAAAACCTGTTGTGCTGGGCCGCGGTATGCTTTGCCCTGCTGATGCTCTGCCCTCTGCCCGCCCGGGCTCAGGAGGAGGGCCTGTACCAGGCCAGCGGGGCCGGGGGCCTCTACGAAGGCCTGGACCGGGAGACCAAGGACCTGCTGGGCCAGGCGGGAGTGGATTCCGCCCTGGGGGGAGAGGTAAACGGAGACGGGCTGTTTCAGGCCGTTTCCCGGCTGGTGCGGGAAAAGCTGGCCGGGCCCCTCAAAGGCCTGGCGGCGCTGCTGGGGACCATTCTTCTGTGCCGCCTGAGCGGGTGCTTCCAGCAGGGGGAGCTCTCGGGAACCGTGGAGCTGTGCGGCGCCGCCGCCTGCGGGCTGGTGCTGGCTGGGCCGGTGCTGGGGCTTTTGACTCTCTGCCAGCAGGTGACGAATACCGCCTGCGCGTTCTTGACCGGCTCGGTGCCTGTTTACACGGGGCTGCTGATGGCCTCTGGCAGCGGAACGGCGGGGGCTGGCTACAGCGTGGTGGCCATGGCGGCGGGAGCCGGGATACCGCTGCTGGCGGCAGGGCTGATTTTACCCCTGCTGCGGGTCTATCTGGCCTTGTCCCTGTGCTCTTCGGCGGCGGGGACCAAGCTGGGAGGGCTGGCCAGCTCTCTGTACCGCTTTGGCAAGTGGGCCCTGGTAACCGGGGTAACGGTGTTTACGGCGATTCTGTCCCTTCAGGCGGTGGTCAACGGCCAGGTGGACGCGGCCGCCGCCAAAGCGGCCAAGCTGGCTTTGTCCAGCGGGGTGCCCATTGTGGGCGGGGCCCTGGGGGACGCGGTGGGGGCCATTCGCAACAGCGTACAGATTGTGAAGTCCGGGGTGGGGGCCTTCGGCATTTTGGCGGCGGTGTGCATTGTGCTGCCAGCCGCGGCGGAGTGCCTTTTGTGGAGCGGGGCCTGCGCCCTGGGGCACGCCGCGGCGGAGCTTTTCGAGGCCCCGGCCATTGGAAGCCTGCTGGAGGCCTGCGGAAGCGTGGTGAAGATGGTGCTGGCGGTGCTGGCCAGCGTGTGCGCGGTGTGCGTGGCCAGCGCGGCGGCGGTGGTGGCTCTAAACAACGGGGGGTAGGCCTTTGCCCAGGCCCCCGCCCGGCGGCGGATGCAGGGGAAAACAAAGGATTTTGAGGTGAACCATGGAAACGATGACGCAAAATGCCGCGGTAATCTGCGGCGTGATGCTGGCGGCGGAGCTGACCGCCCGCCTGTGCCCAAAGGATAAAATGCTGGGCTTTGTCAAGTCGCTGGTGGTTTTGACGCTGCTGGCCTCTGGGGCGGCGGCGCTTTTGGGGGCGGAGTGGAAGCTTCCCCCTCTTCCGGAGGCCCAGCAAGAGGGGGACTCCCCGCTGGAGCACTATGTGGAGGACCAGATGGAACAGGCGGCGGCAGAGCAGTGGGAGGCCTATCTGCGGGGGCTTTTGGCGGCGGCGGGGCTGGAGGCGAAAAAAATCCTGGCGGAAGTAGATATCGGCGGCGAGTCCAGCATAGTATTAACAAAGGCCGGGGTCCGGTTCCGGTTTGAAAGCGACGCCCAGCGGGCCCGGGCGCTGCTGGAAAACGTGCTGGGCCCGGAGACCGCTGTTGAGGTGACCTGGGATGGAGCTTAAAAAAGCGGGCGAGGCCTTGAAAGCCGCCATAAAGAGCCAAAAGCTGCCCCGGGCGGTGTTTTTGCTGGGGATTTTAGGCATTGTGCTGATCTACCTGTCCTCGCTGGACTGGGGCGGCGGGCCGGAGGCAGAGGCCGCCCCTTCGGAACCGGCCGCCCCGGAAAGCTGCCAGCGCCGCCTGGAGGAGGACCTGCTCCGGGTGGTGCGGGCGGTAACAGGGGAGGAATCGCCCCAGGTGATGATCACCCTGGAGGACGGGGGCCGCTCGGTCTACGCCCAGGACAGCAGCCAGAGCACCGGCGAAACTGGCCAGGAAAGCCAGGCCTCCCATGTGGTTTTGGAGGATGGCAAGGGAGCCCAGCAAGGCTTGGCCCTGGCCCAGCTGCAGCCGGAAGTAAAGGGGGTCGTGATCGTCAGCCAGGGGGCGGGGGACCCGGCCCTGCGGGAAAAGCTCATAAACGCCGCCCGCACCGCCTTGGGGGTGCCCTCTTCCCGGGTGTGCGTGGTGGAGGGGCGCGCCCAGGCCCCGCCGCCAGAGTAAGGGGGCGGGCGGGACTCCGCTTCCCATCCCCGGAGCAAAAAAGTAGTTGCGAAAAAATAAGATGCAGAGGTGGTTCGATTATGATGAAAAAACTAGGCCGCAAGCAGTTGGTATTGGCGTCGCTGGTGCTGGCGCTGGGGGCGGCGGTGTATTTGAACTGGCAGTTCACCGGGGCCAACAAGCTGCCCATTGGCGGCGGAGAAACCTCCAGCCAGCTGGGAGCGGCCCAGCTGGTGAACAACACCTATATGGAGACCGTCGGCGATGATATGCAGGGCTCTCAGCAGGCCAACGCGCCGGTGGACGCCTTCGCCGAAGCCCGGCTGACCCGGCAGAACTCCCGGGACCAGGCCCTGGAGCTGCTGGACGGGGTGCTGGAAGACGTAAACGCGGACAGCGACGCCAAAAAAGTGGCGGTGGAGCAGGCCTCGGCCGTGGCCCAGAGCATCCTAAAGGAGACCAATGTGGAGAACCTGTTAAAGGCCAAGGGCTATGAGGAATGCGTGGCCTACATAGCGGACGGCCAGTGCACGGTGGTAATCTCCGGCGAGATTCAGGACAGCGATGGGCTCATTGTGCAGGAGGTGGTAATGGAGCAAACGGGCCTTTCGGCGGAGAAGATTACGATCATCGGTACGGCCTGACCCAAAGGGAAAAGCCCGCGCCTCCGGTAAAATGGAGGCGCGGGCTTTCGTGTTGAGGGCAGTGCGGGGGATGCTGGCACAGCCTGCCCCTATCCCAAATTTTCCAGAAAATACTGGTTGTTGGCCGCAATGCCCCGGGACCCAAAGGTGTCCTCGGGCGGCTGGAAGTCGTAGGCCAGCAGGCGTTCCTCATTGGGCTGGGTTTCCAGCAGGGTGCGGCCGTACTGGTCGAAGATGGCCACCGGGGCGGTTTGGCAGGCGGAGAGGGTATTGACGCTGGCAATGGGCATCCCGTTTTCCACCGCCCGGGTGACCAGATGGGATTTGAGGATCTGATAGCGCTGGGGCTCGGGCACCGGCTTGGCGTCGGAAAAACAGACGAAGCACAGCTGGGCCTTTTGGCGGCAAAGGGCCCGGAAGGGCTCGGGGAAGCGCACGTCAAAACAGATGCGGAAGCCCACCCGCAGGCCCTCTATATCAAACACACCCGGCCGGGTCCCCCGGGCAAAGGTTTCCAGGTCCCAGCCCCAGAGGGCGGATTTGTCGTAATAGCCCAGGCAGGCGCCGGTGGGCGCGAAAACGGCGATGGAATTGTACCGCTTTCCCGCTTCATAGCGCACAGTCCCCACGGCTAGGTAGAGGCTTTCCGCTTTCGCCAGGGCGGCGGTTTCCGCCAGGGCGTCCTCAAGAGCGGCGGGGTCCAGCTGGTCCACGGTGGTCTCCAAAGGGGGATACCCGCACAGGGCGCACTCGTGAAAAACCAGCAGGCGGACGCCCTGCCGGGCGGCCAGCCGGGCCCCGGCGCGGATCTTGTCCAAATTGTCCGAGATACGGTTGGTACTGGCAAAGGGGTAGACAGCGGCTTTCATAACGGGGCCTCCCAGCGGCGTATGGAAATTGTGTTGGGATCATAATAGCACGAAACCGGGCGAAAGGCAAGGACGATTCCGGAGGCGGGAGTGTCACAACCACAGAGAGAATCGTTCGTGTTTCCCCCGCCCGTAGGGCGGGGGAAACACGAAAAGCTCTCCAAAACGGACACTCCCTCCAGAGGCCCTTCTGCCCCCGCTGGCGCGGGCTCCCTATTACTAAAAAGGGACAGCGCGGAATGGAGGCGCTGCCGGAACAATGGATTTCCTGGCCCCAGGCCCTTGCCCGAAACAGGAAAAGGTGGTATAATAAACCTCAACCGCCTCTCCGGAAAGGAGCGAGCTTACATGAAATACCGGTACCTGATCTTCGATGTGGACGACACCCTGCTGGATTTTTACGCCGCCTATTCCCAGGCCCAACGGGCTGTGGCGGCCCGGCTGGGCGTGGCGTTTTCGGCGGAGTACGCGGAGACGGACGAGGCCCTGGGCTGGAAATATTGGGCGGAGTTTGGCCTTGACAACACGGGGGACCCAGATGTGCAAAGGCATTATCACGACTATTATTTTAAGTATTTAAACCATCACTTTACCGCCCTGGCCCAGGCTTTCGGCTCCCAGGCCCAGGCGGAGGATTTGCTGGAGGCTTATTTCAGCGCCCTGGCTTCCTGCCGCAAGCCCATGGAGGAGGCCACCTTGCCCGTGTACCGGAAGCTTTCTCAAACCTATGGAATGATGATTGCCACCAATGGCGTGGGGCGGGTGCAGCGGGCGCGGCTGCGGGATTTTCTTCCGGCCAGCGCCGGGGTGTACATCTCGGAAGAGGTGGGCTGGATTAAGCCCGCAAAGGCGTTTTATCAGAGGCTGCTGGAAGATGGGAACTGCCGCCCCCAGGACTGCCTGATGATTGGGGACTCGCTTTCCAACGACATGAGCGGCGCCGCGGCGCTGGGCATGTCCACCTGCTGGTACAACCGCAAAAAACGGCCGGTCCCTTCACAGCCGAAGGTGGACTGGATGATTGAGACCATAGAAGAGCTGCCCGGCCTTTTGCGGGGCGGCGCTTCTGGGTAACGCGCCTTTTTGGGGGCTTCCCGGTATCTTTTAGGCGGATTGGGGCACACTTTTTGCAAAAGGAGTGTGCAGAACCATGAAAAAAAACGTCAGCAAAAAGCGTGAGATAAAAGCCATGAAAAACGCCGGGGAGGACCAGGAAGAGCAGGAAAACGAGGAGCTCTCCCAGCAGCAGAAGCAGATTACCGAAAGCGGCTCGGTGGTGACCCGCAGCCATGGGTACACCATCCACTGCCTGACGGTGATTGGCCAGATTGAGGGGCATTATATTCTGCCCTCGCAGAACAAAACCACCAAATACGAGCATGTCATCCCCCAGATTGTGGCGGTGGAGGAGGACCCGGAAACCGACGGGCTTCTGATGCTGCTGAACACCGTGGGCGGCGACGTGGAGGCGGGGCTGGCCCTGGCGGAGCTGGTGGCTGGCATGAAGAAGCCTACCGTCTCCCTGGTGCTGGGAGGAGGCCATTCCATCGGGGTGCCCCTGGCGGTGGCGGCAAAGCGGTCCTTTATTGCCGAGTCCGCCTCCATGACCATTCACCCGGTGCGCATGAACGGCCTGGTGCTGGGCATCCCCCAGACCCTGGAATATTTTCAGCGGATGCAGGACCGGATTACCAATTTTGTCACCCAGAACTCCAACATCACCAAAGAGCGCTTTACCACCCTGGCCATGAACACCCAGGAGCTGGTGATGGACGTTGGCAGCGTGCTGGACGGTCCGGACGCGGTGGAGGAAGGGCTTATTGATTCTCTGGGCTCCCTGTCCGACGCCATGGACTGTCTGATTGATATGATTGGCCGGAACAAGAAAAAGCGCCGCAAGCGTGACGCTTGACCCACACGCGCGTACCGGCGTTGGGAAACGGGCAAGCTGAGCTGCCCGCGAAGGCGCTAGGTGGGCGCCCCACTGGCATTTTGCGGGGGCTGGCAAAGCTTCGCCTCATGGAAGCGGCAGGAGCAAGCAGGGATACCGCGCAGGGATGCGCTCAACCAGCGGAAAAGAACCAATCCCCAAACCGGGCGCACAGCTTCCTCCTTCCAGCCTTCCCAAACGGGTAAAGGTTTTTGAAGATTCTTTAAGCTGCCAGGTGGAGAGCCAGGAGCTGGCGCGGACCACGCGCAGGCAGAAAGGTTTCCGAAAGGCTGGCCGTATCCGGAAAAAGAACCAATCCCAAACCGGGCGCACAGCTTCCTCCCTCCACCCCACCCAAACGGGTAAAGGTTTTTGAAGATTCTTAAGAAACTTTTTTCAAAAAGTTTCTTAAGCCGCCGGAGGTCAAACGGCTCTCCGGCATACATACTCCAATGCTAACGAAAGCGAAGGAACATAATTATGACAATTTTAGAAGCCATTCTCCAGGGCGTGATTCAGGGCGCCACGGAATTTCTGCCTGTGTCCAGTTCAGGACACCTGTCCATCTCCCAGCATATCTTTGGCATCGAGCTGCCGGGCATTCTCTTTGACGTAATGCTCCATCTGGGCACCTTGATCGCGGTGGTGTTCGTTTACCGGGAACTGGTCTGGCGGCTGATCAAGGAATTCTTCTCCCTGCTGGGAGACCTGTTCCGGGGCCGGTTCCGGTGGAGCGAAATGAGCGGGGACCGGAGGCTGATTTTCATGCTGTTGATTGGGCTTTTGCCGCTGTTTCTGTTATTCTGCCCCATTCCGGGCACGGACATGAAGGTGAAAGACGTTTCGGAGATGCTGGCCTCGGACTCGGGCATTCTGGTGGAGGGTTTCGCCCTTTTAGCCACAGGCCTGTTTTTGACGCTGGGCATTTTGGCCAATAAGCGCGCGGGGTCCTTCCGCCATGCCGCCAGCCGCCACGGAGAGCGGGCCCCAAAAGGCGGCCGCACCAGCCTGACGGTTCCCGACTCCATTGCCATTGGCCTTACCCAGTGCCTGGCGGCGGTGTTCCCGGGGCTGTCCCGGTCGGGCTCCACCATGTCGGTGGGGCTTATGCGCGGGGTCAACCAGCAGACGGCCCTGGATTACAGCTTTGTGCTGGGCATTCCCTCCATTGCGGCGGCGGCGCTGGTCTCCCTCAAGGACGTGGGCAGCGCCGGGGAGGCCATCGGCGCGGTTCCCCTGCTGGTGGGGGTGGCAACGGCGGCGGTGGTAGGCTTTTTGGCCATCAAGCTGCTCAGGTGGATTGTGACCACCAACAAGCTGTGGGTCTTTGTGGCCTACACCCTGGTGGCGGGGCTGGCTGTAACAGGCATCGCGATTTTTGAACATATGACAGGCGTCAACCTGTTTACGGGCAGGCCTCTTTAAGCCCGCGCCCCGGCCGCTTGGCAGAAAGCGGCAAGCTTGCGCCTGGGCCCCTGGGCGTTAGGACAGATGAAAAAGGAAGTGTCAAACCTTGGCAGAACAACGAAAAACCACAAAAAAACCAGCTTCCAGCCGGACCTCCAGCGGGAAGCCGCCAGCCAAGAGGCCTCCGGCGGGCAAAAAGCCCCCGGCCCATGGCAGGGCCAAGCCCACGGCCAGCCAAATCCGCCAGCGCAACCAAGTGCGGGCCGTGGTGCTCTTCGCCTGCGCCATTTTCTTCGGCTGCCTGGCCCTTATTCCAGGAGACAGCCTGTGGAACTGGGCCCACAACGTTATTTTGGGCCTGTTTGGGGGCTGGGCGGTGCTTTGGCCCGTGCTCATGCTCTATGTGGCGGTGATTACCACCATGGACCGGCCTACCGGACCTCTTGCGGGGAAAATTTGGCTCACGGCGGTGATCATCGTCCTCTGCTGCGCCACCGGCTATGTGTTTGGCGGCGCCCGTCCGGCGGAGGGGCTGACCTTTCCCGCGTACATAGCCTTTCTCTACCAGGACAACTCCGGCGTGGGCGGGGGCCTGGCCGGCGGGCTGCTGGGACAGCTGCTTCTCAGCGCCGCCGGGGCCACGGGGGCGAAAATTATCATCCTCCTGCTGCTGTTCGTGTCGGTGATGATTTTGACCGGGGCCACCCTCATCGGCCTGTTCCGCACCATTAAAAAGCCGGTGGAAATGGTCAGCGGCGGCATTGAAAACGCCCGCCAGCGCCGGGAAGAGGAACGGGTTATTCTGGAGCAGGATTGGGCCGCCAACATCGACGTGCCCCTGGACGGGGACCCGCCTGCGGCCCCCGCCCCCAGCGGAGACCTGGAAGCCCTGTTTGCAAAGCCCGAGCCCAAAAAGAAGAAGCCTCAGCGCAACGAAAAGCTGGACAAGCTCCAGGAGGTCTTCGGCATTGCGCCGGAGGAGCCGCCTCAGCCTCAGCCGGAGCCCCAGCCCGCGCCGGAACCGGAGCCGGAGGAACCCGCCGAGCCTCAGCTGCCCATGTCTCCGGTGGTTTCGGAAAACCCGCCGCTGGTTGAGCCCGAGCCGGAACCCGAACCGGAGGACCCTGAGCCGGAGCCCCTGGATATGCCCAAGCCCCGGATGATGGAGCCCATCTCCATGCTGGAGCCCCGGCCCCAGGCGCCCGGCGCCACCCCGGCCCAGGAGTTCCAGTATCAGGCCGCCGACCCGGGGGCGGCCTACTGCTTCCCGCCCTTGACCATGCTGGCCCAAAGCCCCCAGGTGGACCATGCCAAAGAGACGGAGGAACTGCAAGCCAACGGCAAAATTTTGGTGGACACCTTGAACAGCTTCGGCGTTTCCACCAAGATTCTGGACATCTGCCGGGGCCCGGCGGTAACCCGCTATGAGATTCAGCCGGCGGCGGGGGTAAAGGTCAGCAAGATTACCAACCTCTCAGACGACTTGGCGCTGAATCTGGCCGCTACCGGCGTGCGCATCGAGGCCCCCATTCCCGGCAAGGCGGCGGTGGGCATTGAGGTGCCCAACCGGTCCCGCAGCCAGGTCTGTATGCGGGAGCTCATTCAGTCCAACGCCTTTGCCGCCTCCAAGTCCAAGCTTTCCGTGGCCCTGGGCCGGGACATCGCGGGCCAGCCCGTGGTGGCCGACCTGGCCCGGATGCCCCATATCTTAATCGCCGGCACCACGGGTTCCGGCAAGTCGGTGTGCGTCAACTCCTTCATCGTCAGCATGCTTTACAAGGCAAGCCCCGATGAGGTGCGCTTCTTGATGATCGACCCCAAGTCCGTGGAGTTCACCCAATACAACGGCCTGCCCCACATGCTGGTGCCTGTGGTCACCGAGCCCCACAAGGCGGCGGGCGCTCTGGGCTGGGCGGTAAACGAGATGATGAAGCGCTACAAAATTTTCTCCGAGCACAATGTGCGCAATCTGGCTGGGTACAACAGCCTGGCGGCCTCTCAAAACTACCAGGACGAAAACGGCCAGCCCATGCCCGCCATGCCCCAAATTGTCATTCTCATCGACGAGCTGGCGGACCTGATGATGGCCGCGCCCAAAGAGGTGGAGGACTCCATCTGCCGCCTGGCCCAGCTGGCCCGCGCGGCGGGCATGCACCTGGTCATCGCCACCCAGCGGCCCTCGGTGGATGTGGTCACGGGCCTGATCAAGGCCAACATCCCCAGCCGCATCGCCCTGACCGTCTCCACCGCGGTGGACTCCCGTACCATTTTGGACACCGTGGGCGCGGAAAAGCTGCTGGGCTATGGCGATATGCTTTTTGCCCCGGTGGGCTCCAACAAACCCGTCCGGGTCCAGGGCTGCCTCTTGAAAGACGAGGAGATTCAGTCCATTGTAGAGTTTGTGAAGAAGACCAAGGCCATGGACTATGACGAGGGAGTTATTGAGGAGATTGAGCGCAACGCTGTGGCCGGAGACAGCGGCAGGGACTCCGGCGGCGAGGGGGGCGCCGGAGAGACGGACCCCATGATGGAGGAAGCCATTAAAGTGGTGGTAGAGGCTGGACAAGCCAGCACCTCTCTGCTCCAGCGGCGGCTGCGGCTGGGCTATGCCCGGGCCGGGCGGCTGATTGACGAGATGGAGCAGCTGGGCATTGTAGGCCCCCACGAGGGGTCCAAGTCCCGGCAGGTGCTGATGACCTACGCCCAATGGGCCGAACGAAACATGCAAAAAACCGATTGACCCTTCCAAAGGCCACGTAAAAAAGGACCCGCCAGCTGGCGGGTCCTTTTTATGGGTGTGCCCCAACCACAGAGATGATCATCTGTGTTTCCACGCCCGCAGGGCGGGGAAACACGAAAAGCTCTCCGAAACGGAACTCCCCTTTTATTTGCCAATAGGATTCCGCCTCTAGGTCATCAGCCGGATTTTGCCCTCAATGGCCATTGCCGTGCTGTGGCGGGTTTCGGTGCGGATGCGCATCAGGTCCTCCTCCATTTTGATGCGCGTGCCCGCGTAGGCCACGTCGAAAATAAGCTGTCCAGGCCGCTGGTGCTGGCTTTGAGCCTGATAGGCCTCCAGGTTTTTATCGTACTGGCGCAGCTTCAGCTTATCCACGGAAAGCTGCATCCGCAGCTTGGAGATGCGGGCCGTGCGGGCGGGGTTGTTGGGCTGGCGCTCGGTTTCCTGCAGGTCCTTTTCCAGCTGGGCCATCTCTTCCAAAAGCAGGGCGCGCTCAAAGTCCTCACAGGGCAGGCCGCCAATGGTGATGGTGGTGCGCACCTCCATTTTAGAGCCGATGGCATTGGCCTCCACCAGCCGCGCGGCCCAAATTTTACCGCCGATGATAGCCCCCCGGCCGTTTTTGGCGTACACCGAGGCGTTGCTGTACACATTGCAGCCAATGATGGCCTCGGAGTACAGGTCCTGGCGGGCATAGACGCTGCAATTTTCCAAATATTTGGCGTAGATGTCCTTGTGGGCCCGCAGCACCGCCTGGTTGTTGCCCTGGACGCCTTTGGCCAAAATCAGGTCGCCGCCAGCCTCAATGGTGGCGGATTCCACCACGCCGTCCACCTTTACGCTGCCCATGGCCCGTACGGTGAAGCCGCTGCACACATCGCCTTGAATGTGCACATCGCCTAAAAAGTTTACGCTGCCGGTGGAATAGTCCACATTGCCGGAGATGTCCATCACCGGGTTTACTTGGAAGGTGCCGCCGTTAAATTCCAGGCTTCCATCCCGCCCGGCCAGCAGCTGGGAGCCGTCCTCGTTCATTTTGGTGTTGCGGCCCATGGGCGGGGCGGCGGGTACGCCGTTGGTGGTGGGCAGCTCCTTGCCCAGCACGTTCCGGCCGGGCACACCGTTGGTGGGGGGCAGAATGTTGCAGATCACCGCGTCCTTCTCAATGTTCTGGGTTTTGCCCACAGCGGTGTAGTCCACCCGGTTATATTCGTCCACGGGGAGGCTCTGTTTGTTCACCCGGGGGTAAAGGTCCTCCACCTCCCCGTTTTTGCCTGGATTGGGGGCTTGGCCCTGGGCGGCCAGAAACAGGTGGAAGTAGCGGTCCTCCTTTTCCGGCAGGTTTTTCACCAGAGCTTCGTCAATGCCATATGTCACCTTGGCCCCGGCCAAGGCCGAGGAGATGTCCTGCGAGGTGAGTTCGGCCCCTTCGCCCACAGGCGGGTAGGCCAGCACCCAGGCGGAAAGGCCGCTGCGGGCTGTATAGACGGTCACCTGCGCGTTTAGGCTGATGGGCGGGGCGTCCTCCACTTTGGGCACGGCGGCGTTTAGCCGGGCCTTGGCCGAGTTGTTAATGGCCAGCTTAAAGCCGGTGTGCTCACCGGCGGCGGTTTCCGCTGTAAAGGGGGGCTCCGCGGCGCCGGGGGCATCCAGCCGCAGCGAGGGCGAGGGCAGCCAGCCAGCCTCATCCCGGCGCAGGCGCCAAAGCTGCTGCAAGGGGTGGTCGATGGGGAGTTCCAGCTCAAAGGGGTCCGTGGGGGGCTCGCTGCGGCGCTGATGCTCCGAGAGCTTCAAGGGCCGGTGCTGGGGGAGCTCGGCGGGAGCGTCCTCTGGAGAAACCGCTTTCTTCTTGCGGGAAAATTTGAATCTGTTTTTAAAGAATTGGAATTCCAGAAGCTTTTTTAGGAAAGAAGGCTTATTAGCCATGCGGAACACCTCGCTTTCTCTTCACATTATAGCTTGTGCGGCAGGTTTTGACAAGCATAAATTTGAAAAAGTTGTATAGAAATTTTTGCCCAAACAGGCGTTGGTTTTCGCAATATTATGGAGAAGATTTAGCGGAGCAGTTTGTTGAATTCCGTGGACGGGGAGAAGGGGAGGGGCTCAGGGGGCAGCGCCGCGTCAGGCGCCGCCGCTCCGGGAACTTCCTTGCAAAGCGGCGGGAGGCATGGTATAATGTCCGCAAGAAGATGGGGAGAAGCCTTTGCCGCGAAGAAGCGCCGGCCTTCTCCCGGCAGATTTGATTGGTAACATGTACGCGCCTTTGCGGAGGCTAAGATGGAGAACAAGGAGAATGGGAATGGAATATCGTTTGGATGTAGGCCTGTGGAACCAGGTTTTCGCCGTGCCCGCCGCGCTGGTGGACCGCCACCTGAAGCTGGCGGGAAAGGAGCAGCTTCAGGTTATTTTGTGGCTGCTGCGCCATCCGGACCGCGGCTTTGCCCCGGGGGAGCTGGCCCAGGCTTTGGGCATGCCGGAAGAAGCCGCCCTGGACTGCCTGGACTATTGGGAGGACCGGGGGCTTTTGGCCTCGGCCATGGGGGAGCTGCGGCCTGTGCCTCAGCCGGAGGTTCCGGCGGCCGCCCCAGCGCAGGCCCCGGCCCAGACTCCGGCGGAGCCTGCCCCCCAGCCCGAGGCTAAGCCTCTGCCCCCCAAAAAGCGCATGCCCCGCCCAGACGTGGAGCATCTGACCGCCCGGCTGGAGGAATCGGAGGAGGTGCGCTTTTTGATGCAGGAGGCGGAGACCACCTTGGGCAAAACCCTGTCCCCAGCCATGAGCGGGCTGCTGCTGACCATCACCGATGACTACGGCCTGCCTGTGGAAGTAACGGTAATGCTGCTTCACTATGCCCAGGAGGTGGGCAAAACCGGCACCAGCTACATAGACTCCGTGGCCCGGGACTGGGCTGAGAGCGGGGTGTTTACCCTGGAGGCCGCCGAGGCCAAGCTGCAGGACCTGAGCCGCCGCCGCCTGGCCTGGGGGAAGGTTTCCGCCGCGGCGGGCCTGCCCAAACGCGCCCCCAGCAAAAAGGAAGAGGAGCTGGCCAGCCGCTGGGTGTACGAGTGGGGCTTCTCGCAGGAGATGCTTTCCGCCGCCTACGAAAGCTGCGTGGACCATACGGGAAAATTCAGCGCCGGTTACATGGACAAGGTGCTGGCGGGCTGGCAGGGAAGAGGCCTGCGGAATGTCCAGGACCTGGAAGCCATGCGGCGGGAGGCCCAGGAAAAGCAGGCCAAAGGGAAGAGCTACGACATCGACGAGCTGGAAAAGATGAGCGTCTTCGACCTGCCGGAGGAGCTGCGGTAAGGCCGGGAGGGCTTCACAAAATAAGGAGGCATGCACAATGGGTTATGATAAAAAGGTGTCCGACGCCGCCCGGGCGGAGCTGGAACGCCGCCGCCTGCTGGCGGAGACCACGGCCAGCGCCAACCAGGAGCGCTTTTTCGCTCAGTGCCCCCGGGCGCGGGAGGTCCGGTCCCAGATGGCCTCCAACGCCGCCGGGGCCGCCAAGGCGGTGGTTTTGGGGGGCAGCGTGCGGGAGGAGCTGGAAAAGCGGAAGGCCAAGGGCCTGGCCCTTAGCCGGGAATATGAAGAGCTGCTGGCCTCGGCGGGCCTGAGCCGGGAGGACCTGGAACCCCGCTATGCCTGCCCGGACTGCAAGGACACCGGCTATGTGAACGGCCGCATGTGCCAGTGCCTGAAGCAGCTGCGGCGGGCGGAGGCCTACCAGCAGCTCAGCTCGGACCTGCCTCTGGAAAAGTGCCGGTTCGACAATTTTCTGCTGGACTATTACCAGCCCGGAAGCCGGGCCTACACCCAGATGGAGGGCGTGCTGCGGGCCTGCCGGAAGTTCGCCCAAAATTTCCGGGCGGATTCTCCCAGCATCCTCTTCAAAGGCGGCACCGGGCTGGGAAAAACCCACCTGTCCCTGGCCATTGCCAATGTGGTGATTGAAAAGGGCTTTGGGGTGGTGTATGGGTCCACCCAAAGCTTTGCCGTGGCCTTGGAGCGGGAGCGCTTTGGCCGGGAGGGGGCGGGGACCTTTCAGCAGCTGACAGGCTGCGACCTGCTGATTTTGGACGACCTGGGGGCGGAGTTTCCCTCTCAGTATGTAAACGCCATGCTCTACGACGCGGTTAACGCCCGCATGCTGGGGGACCGGCCCACGGTGATCAGCACCAATCTCTCCATGAAGGAGCTGGAGGACCGGTATGGGGAGCGCTTCGCCTCCCGGGTGGCCGGGTATTACGGCAAGCTGGAGTTCCATGGGGCGGATGTGCGGGTACAGCAGCAGCGGCGGCGCATGGGCCAGTAAGCCAGCAAGTTGAAAAAATTCCAAAACTTTGTCACAAATCCCCTTCCTGATGCGTGTAACAGGCGAAAGGAGGGTTCTGTATGGAGAACGCAGACCGCCCCTCGTACGAGGAGCTGATTGCCCGGCAGGGGCCTTCGGTGTACCGGCTGGCCTTTGCCCGGCTGCGGCGGCGGGCAGACGCGGAGGATGTGTATCAAGAGGTCTTCCTGCGCTATGTGGAAAAGGGACCGGTCTTTGAGGGGCCGGACCATGAGCGGGCCTGGTTTTTGCGGGTGACGCTGAACGCCTGCAACAGCCTGTGGCGCGCCCCGTGGCGCCGGCTGGCGGCTCCCCTGACCGAGGAGCTGCCCTTTGAGGACCCGGAAGAGCTGGGCTTGCACCAGGAACTGCGAAAGCTGCCCGCCAAATACCGCACCGTGCTGCACCTGTATTACTGGGAGGGCCTGCCCACCGAGGCCATCGCCCAGCTGGTGGGCTGCAAGCCGGAGGCGGCGCGGCAGCGGCTTACCCGGGCGCGGCGGATGATGAAGGATTTGCTGGCAGAGGAGGAATGGATCGATGTTTAAAGAGGAATACCGAAGCATGAACGAAAAACTGGCCCCTGGGGCGGAGCTGAACGCCCGTACCCTGGCCCGGATGGAGGCCCCCCGGAGCAGACGGCCCCGCCGGGCGTTAACCGCGGTTCTGGCCCTGCTTTTGGCGGCATGCCTGACCCTGACCGCCGCCGCGGCCGTGCTGCCCGGGTTCCGGGGGATGCTGTTTGGGGAGGCTTCGCCTTTGGCGGAATCCCTGACGCCCCAAACGGCGGCAGCGGCACGGAACGGCCTTGCCCTGGAGATTTTAGGCACTATGGCACAGGGAGAGAGTTTTACCGCTTATTTTTCTCTGCAAGACCTGGAAAAAGCGGACCGGCTCAGCGGCGAGATGTTCTTGGACATGGACATTTACCTAGATGGAAAACGGTTTGACCATTACCAGGGCTGCGACTTTTTTTGCGAGGTGATGAAGTATGACGAAGAAACCCAGACCGCTCTGTGCCGGATGGACCTGGATGTGGGCGGCGCCCCCGCCGGCGAGGAGGGAGAGGCTCTTTACCGGCTGGAGAACGCGGATGTGGATCTGGTGCTGCACAATGCCTTTCAGCGGGACCGGCACAGTGCCTACACGCCCATAACCCTGCCTGCTCCGGATACAGATCCTTCGGTCCTTCCCATTTATGGGCGCTATCAGGTTAGGTATGAGGACGGGGAGGAAACCTCCTTCATCGAAGAGATTACGCCGGATATGTTTGCCCCCACTTGGGAGGAAATATGTGCGGAGCTGGAAAAAAAGGAAAAGGCGGCTCAGGGGGGAGAGACGTCCTCGGAGGAGTATCTCAGTTTCAGCGGCATCCTCCGAGAGGCTTTTTTGCAGGATGAAGAGGGCTGGATCGCGCACCTGGAACCGGGCGAACCTGTCCCGGTGCCCGGTTTGGAGGACTTCGTCCAAATTACCAAGACTGCCTATGTGGACGGTGTACTATATGTCCAGCTCCACAAGGAGGACCAGGCGCTTCTGAAAACCTGCCAGGGCCAAGGGCAGCGAATGCTGGCCGATGGCTTCCAGCTGCTGTGTGCCAAGAAAGGCTGTGGCGCGGCGGATGCCCAGGACATCGCCCGGAAGAAGGAGGAGCTGGCTTTTGGCGGCAGCTCCCAGGAACTCTTGAACCGGCTCTATCAGTATTCCTCTGGCGTGAGCGGCTTTGCTTTCGACGAGGCGGGCCGGGTCATTGACGGCCCGCCAGAGGACCGGGAAGGGTATCAGGAATACAAATATGAGATTCCTCTGGAAGAGCTGGACCAGTATGAGTTTTTTGCCCTGTGGGACTATATGAGCCAGCTGGAGCTGGGACTTACGGCAGCGTTCTCCTTGGAAGACGCTTTGCCCGGAGACACGGTGCTGTATGGGCCGGTCACGGTGGGCGGCGTGACGTTCGACCAGATCTCGGTGTCGCCTTTGGGCGTGTTTGCCAGGGGGTACTGGCTGTGGGACGATGTAAACCAGATGGAAGACATAGAGCTGGTGAGCAGCGGCACGGTCTACCACTTCTACAAAATCGAGGGCAGTCAGTGGAGCGTGGAATACGCCGACAGCAACGGGCCGGACCGGGAAAAAAGCTCTGCCTGGGTTAAGTTCTTTACCAGCTCCGCCCCCATCGACCCCACCGCTGTCACCGCCATCCGCTACCAGGGCCGGGAGGTTCCCTTGGCCCCGGCGGAGTAGGCGCGGCGTATTAAAAATTTACAGCCAGGCGGGGCTTTTTGGGCCCCGCCTCTTGTGCTGGAAAGGGGAGCCCTATGCGCATTCTCATTGTGGAGGACGAAAAGCGTCTGGCCCAGACCCTGGGCGGCCTGCTGGCCCGGGCGGGCTATGCCTATGACCTGGCCTATGACGGGGACCAGGGCCTGGACTGCGCCCTCTCGGGCATCTACGACGGTGTGGTGCTGGATGTGATGCTGCCTGGGAAAAACGGCTTCCAGGTGGTGGAGGCCCTGCGCCGGGCCGGAAGGAAAACCCCTGTGCTGCTGCTTACCGCCCGGGCGGAGACCGGGGACAAGGTGCAGGGCCTGGACAGCGGGGCGGATTACTACCTGACCAAGCCCTTTGACAGCCGGGAGCTGCTGGCCTGCCTGCGGGCGGTCCTGCGCCGCCAGGAGCCCTTGGCCCCGGAGGTTCTGGCCTTTGGGGGGCTGACGCTGAACCTTTCCGCCTGCACCCTGGGCTGGGGAGAAAAGTGGGTGAAGCTCAGCGCCCGGGAGCTGGAAGTGATGCGCCTGCTTATGGCAAACCCAGGCCATGTGGTGCCCAAGGAGACTTTGCTGCTTAAGGTGTGGGGCTACGACTCCGGCGCGGAGGACAACCATGTGGAGGTGTATGTGTCCTTTTTGCGCAAGAAGCTCCACCACATTGGCAGCCGGGCGGCAATTTCCTCAGCCCGGCGGCTGGGATATTTTTTGGAGGTAAAGGATGATTAAAAAACTCCGCCGCAAATTTGTGCTGGCGGCTATGGGGGCCTCGCTGCTGGTGCTGCTGGCGGTGTTCGCGGTGCTGCTGCTGGCCACCCGGCAGGGCATGCGGGACCAGTCCGCCCGCCAGATTGAGCTGGCCCTGAACGAGGCCTCGCCCCCGGCCGCCCCCGGCGAACCGGAGAAGGCCCCGCCCCCAGGAGGAGGCTTTTTGGCGGAGCTGCTGGGCGCGGCGGAAGCTCCGCCCCACCGGGGCGGCTGCTTTGTGGTGCTGGTCACCCAAGAGGGCGGCGCTCTGGTCCAGCGGGATCCCTTTTTCCTGCAAAACGAGCTGGACAGCGGGGAGATTGCCCAGCTGGCCCTGGAAGCGGTTCGCCGGGGCCAGCCCCAGGGGGAGCTGCCCCAGCACCAGCTGCGGTATGGGCTGCGGGAGGACCGTCAAGGGACCTGGGTGGCTTTTGCGGACTATTCTTTTCAATCGGCGGCCCTGGTGGAGCTGGCCAAAAACGCCCTGCTGGTGGGCGCGGCGGCGCTGCTGGCGCTGTTTTTGGCCAGCCTGCCTTTGGCCCGCTGGGCAGTAGGCCCGGTAGAGCGGGCCTGGAACCAGCAAAAGCAGTTTGTGGCCGATGCCTCCCACGAGCTGAAAACGCCCCTGACGGTGATTCTCTCCAACGCGGACATGCTGCTGGACCAGCCGGAGGGAGAGTCCCGGCGGTGGGCGGAGAACATTCAGGCGGAGGGCCTGCGGATGAAGGAGCTCACCGAGGCCCTATTGGCCCTGGCCCGCACCGACCGGCCCCAGGCCCAGCTCCGGCGGGAGCGGGTGGACCTGAGCTATTTGACAGCGGACTGCGCGCTGGCGTTTGAGGCGGCGGCTTATGAGGCGGGCCACACCCTGGACCAGCAGATGGAAGAGGGCCTGGCCGTTCAAGGGGACCCGGCGGAGCTGGCCCGGCTGGTGGAAATTCTGCTGGACAACGCCCTGCGGTACTCCGCCCCAAAGGGCCGGGTGGAGGTGGAGCTGCACCGCACCGGCCGCAAGGTCCGGCTGAAGGTGGAGAACCCGGGAGAGCCCATTCCGGCGGAGGACTTGACCCGGGTGTTCCAGCGCTTTTACCGGGCGGACCCCTCCCGAAGCCAGGAGGGCTATGGGCTGGGGCTGTCCATTGCCAAGGGCGTGGCCGAGGCCCACCGGGGCCGCGTCTGGGCGGAATCAGGGGACGGGAAGAACCGCTTTTTCGTGGAGCTCCCCTTGAGCGGCGGGCACAGCAAGCCCACGTAGAGGCCGGCCGCTGCGCAGCATAAAAAAACATGCTTGGAACCCGGCGCAGCCAGGTCCCAAGCGTGTTTGCAAAATAACCACAGAACAGCGCGGGCCATATGGATAAGTGGAAATAAAGAGCTTCATCACAAAAACAGGAGATGCTTTATGGAACTAAAAGATTTTTTTCTTCAACATCCCAAAGCCGCCCTGGCCTTTTCCGGCGGTGTGGATTCCGCCTACCTGCTGTGGGCGGGGCGGCACTATGGCGCGGAGATTGTGCCCTACTATGGAAAAACGTCCTTTCAGCCCCGCTTTGAGTATGAGGACGCCCAGCGGCTGTGCCGGGAGCTGGGGGTCGGGCTGCGGACGGTGCCGGTGGACATTTTGGCCATTCCCCTGGTGGCGGCCAATGGGCCGCGGCGCTGCTATTACTGCAAGCGGGCGCTGTTTTCCGCCATACAGGCCCAGGCTCGGGAGGATGGCCTGTCTCTGCTGCTGGACGGCACCAACGCCTCGGACGATGGGGCGGACCGGCCGGGCATGCGGGCCTTGAAAGAGCTGGAGGTCCGGTCTCCCCTGCGGGAATGCGGCTTGGTCAAGGAGGAGATCCGCAGCGCCTCCCGGGAGGCGGGGCTCTTCACCTGGGACAAGCCCGCCTATGCCTGTCTGGCCACCCGCATCCCCACCGGGCGCGGGCTGGTTTCTCAAGAGCTGGCCTTGGTGGAGCGGGCCGAGGACTTTTTAGCCGGACTGGGCCTGCGGGACTTCCGGGTGCGGCTGTTCGCGGAAGGAGCCCGGCTGCAGGTGCGGGAGGAACAGACCGAGCTGGTTCTTCAGCGCCGGCGGGAGATTTTGGAGGTCCTGGGCCGGGGCTTTGCCGCCGTGCTGCTGGATTTGGAGCCCCGAAGGCCCTAAAACGGGGTCCTCCCGGCTGGCGGGAGGGGAGATTACAGGGTTTTCTGAAGCTCTCCCCAGCCGCCCAGGTCCCGGCCGTCCAGGGTGACATAGCGCTGTTCGCCGGAGGTGATGATAGGCGCGGCCTGGTGCAGGCGCTCCAAGAAGGGGACGTTTTTGCTGGTCAGACTTTCTTCCAGGGCTACGTTGACCACTTGGCAGAGAAAGAGGCTGCTGCACTCCGGGGGGGCCTCGCTGTTCGGCTGGGTCTGGCTCAGAGTTTCCTCCCGGAGGACTTTCAGCTCTACGCTCACCGGGCTTTCGGCAATGGTGGGCACAGGCAGGGACTGGCCTTGCTCCACAGTGGGCAGGCGCTTCATTTTGTCCGGATGCTCCCGCCCGGAGGTATGACCATAGTAGTCGGCCAGGGGGAGCAGAGCCTCGCTGACCAGATTGGCGGAGAACACTCCGTTTTTGCGTATCAGGTCCTTGGTGGTTTTTTCTTCGCCAATGCAGGCCATTACGCCCAGGCAGCCTTCCCCTTCGCCCAGCCAGCACCAGCCAAACCAGGTAAACAGTCCAAAATGCGGGGTTCCGTCCGCCTCATAGGCGCCATAGAGATAGAGGGCCTGGGGGCAGAAATCATTGCTCAGCTCCCCTTTTACTTTTGCCATTTTCGTGCTCCTTTCTGTTTCTGCTTTTTTTCAGTTCTTGCTCACAGCACTCCAAATTGGCCAGAATCCGGTCCAGCAGCCCGTCCAAAAGGTTGGCGTCCGCCTGGGTAAGGCCCCGGTAAAACAGTTGGTTCATAGCCTCGGAGACCTCCTGGTACTTTTCTTCCAGCCCGCGGGCCAGGCCTGTCAGGCCCACCAGCACTTGGCGGCGGTCCTGGGGGCTCTCCTGGCGGGTGACGAGCCCGGCGGCTTCCATGCGGGCCAGCATAACGGTCAGGGTGTTTTTCGCCAAGCCGGTTTTGCGGACCAAGGCGGCGATGGGAACATTATCTTCCTGCCAGAGCACATAGAGGATGCGCCCCTGGGGGCCGTTGAACTCTTCCACGCCGCAGTCTTCCAACAGACGCTGGAAAACGCGGCCTTGTACCTGCTTAATTTGGGTGATGAGAAACCCGGTTCTGGTTTCCATGATGAGTGCCTCCTGAAATATTGTACTATATAGAACTAATTTTGTCAAGGGCAGAATAGCCGCGGGAAGTGTCCCAACCACAGAGAGAATCACCTGTGTTCCCTCGCCCGTAGGGCGGGGGAACACGAAAAGCTCTCCGAAACGGACACTCCCAGTGCCGCAAAATGGGGTAGTGTAACTAAACTTTATGCGATTTGGGAGAAGTTGTCAAGTGGGAACCAGGGAGACGCTGGACCCACGCCGGGCTCTCTCCAGCCACCGAAAGGGCGGCTTGAGCCGGATGAGCCAGGGGCCGCCGGAAGGCGCACCGGACCATGGGGAAGAAGCCAGCTTCAAACCGGGCGCAAAGGGACCGCCTTCCACCCTGCCGAGGTGTTTCATTTCGTCCTCTGTTCGCTTTTTTACCAGCAAGGCTTGCTGCCCGGTTCCCCTCTTCGGTTGACAATCCGCCTATATGTGGGGTATACTATAGGCAAAGGAGGGGTTCCCATGAGTTTTCCGGAGACCTTAAAGGAGGCCCGCGTTGCCGCCGGGCACACCCAGCGCTTTATGGCCGAGCAGCTGGGCATTGACACCACCACCTATTCCGGATATGAGACCGGCCGCCGCCAGCCCGACGTGGACCGGCTGCGCCAGCTGGCCGGACTTCTGCGCATCAGCGGCGACCAGCTTTTGGAGGTCAGCCAGAACAACGGCGTGACCATGCGGGAGATGCGGCAGCTCCGCAAGTACCGGACTCTGGACGTCCACGGCCAGGACCTGGTGGACACGGTGCTGGACAAGGAATATGCCCGCATGACCCAGATGGACCTGCGGGAGCACGAGAGCCGGGGGCCGGTCACGTACATCAACTGCTACGACCTGGCCGTGAGCGCGGGCCTGGGCGAGCCCTGGGTGGACAGCGCCTACAAGACCAAGCTGGAGGTCCCCGGGGAGCTGGTGCCGGAGCGGGCGCACTTCTGCGTGCGGGTCAACGGCAGCAGCATGCTGCCCGCCTACCGGGACGGGGACATTGTGTTCGTGGAGCGGGTGGAGGATTTTGTGAACGAAGGGGAGATCGGCATTTTCTTTTTGAATGGCGACGGGTACATGAAGCGGCTGGGCCGGGGGGCCCTGCTGTCGCTGAACCCGGAGTACGAGCCCATCCCGCTGCACGATTACGACAATCTGCGGTGCCAGGGACGGGTTTTGGGCAAGCTGGAAATGAAAACGCGGAGCTCCGGCATTGGCTGACGCCAGGCCGGGGCTCTTTTTGTCTGCCTTTCACCCGGCGTTTCGCGCAGCTTGCCGCGCTCCTAAGTCCCCTTGCCCCATCCCCCCTTGCGCCGCCCCGCCGGCCGCGCTATACTGATAGCGCAGCCAAATCCTTGCGGCCGCGCAAAACAGCAAAGGAGTGTCTCCCATGAAAATCACCCTGGAAGAAGACCCGACCCTTTCGGAGGCGGAGGTCCTTGTCCGCTGCCCGCCCGGAGACCCCGCCGCGGGGCGGATCCTCTCCGCCCTGTCCGCCGCCGTTCCAGAGGCCCTTGCCGGCTGGCGGGACGGCCAGGCCTATCCGCTGAACGCCCAGGACCTGCTTTACGCCGAGGCGGTGGACGGCCGGACCTTCCTCTACACCGCCGGCGAGGTGTTCGAGACCCCCCTGCGCCTGTACGAGCTGGAAAAGCTGCTGGCAGGCCGGGGGTTCCTGCGGGCCTCCAAGTCGGCGGTGGTCAATTTCAACGCGGTGCGGTCCCTGCGCCCCGACCTGGGCGGGCGGCTGCGGCTCACCATGCGGGGCGGCGAGCAGATCTACGCCTCCCGGCAGTACGCGCCGGACATCAAGAAAAAGCTGGGTATATAGCGTTCGAGAGGAAAAAATATGGAAAAATTCATTCAATTTGTGGACGGACTGAAAACCCGGGGCTGCCTAAAATTTACCGGGGCCCTGTGCGCCTATTCCCTCATCGATTCCCTTTGCGGGGGAGAGCGCATCCGCTACATCCTGATCTGGCAGATGCTGGTCCTCTGCGGCTGCATCCCCACGCGCCGGCGCTGAAAAAGCGCCTAGTCATATAGGAGGAAAAATGATGAAAAAGTTTTTACACATGATCGGCGAACTAAAGACCTGGGGCTGCCTGAGCTTTACCGGTGCCCTGTGCATCTATTCGTTTATCGACTTTCTAACAGGCGGCGAGTACATCCGCCACACCCTGGTCTGGCAGATGCTGGCCCTGTGCGGCTGCATCAGCCTATTGCAGTACATTTTCTTTTCCGGCCAGGTGCTCAAGCGGCCCAGCTATTTCCTGCGCCTGGCCGTCTTCTGCGGCCTCACCCTGGCGCTTTGCTGCGGCTTTGCCTGGGCGTTCCGCTGGTTCCCCCTGGAAAACGCCGGAGCCTGGGCCAGCTTTGCGGTCATCTTCTTCCTGGCGTTCCTGGTTTTCACCCTGGGGTTTGAAATTTATTTTCGGGCTGTGGGAAAAAAGTACGACGCGCTGCTGGGCCGCTGGCGGGCCGGGGAAAAGGACCGGGAAAAGTAGCCCTGCGGACGGCCCCGCCGCCGGCTTTCCCTGGTTTTTTCCAAAAAATGAACAAAAAGTAACAATCCAAAAATCCCGGCCAAAGGGGTTGACAAGCCCCGGGGTTCGAGCTATAATAGCTATGTTGTATTGGTATATTTACGACGCACACCCCTGCCTTTTCGGCGGATGGGAGGGATATTGGATGGCTGAGATTCGGCTCAAGGAAAATGAGTCCTTGGATAGTGCCCTGCGGCGTTTTAAGAAGCAATGCGCCCGCGCCGGCGTTATCCAGGAGGTCCGCAAGCGGGAGGCTTATGAAAAGCCCTCAGTGAAGCGCAAAAAGAAATCAGAAGCGGCCCGCAAGCGCAAGTATAAGTAAGAGCATGCCGGAGGGAAGGTTTTTCCCGCCGCGCCTGTTCTTATGAGGCTGCAAACCTGAAGGAAAGCGGGCGGCGAGCCCGCTTTTTTGTTCCCGGCTGGAGTGTTTACAGATTATGTCAATTTTAAAACCCACCGCCCTCCGCACCCGCTGCGGAGAGGTAACCCCCGCGCTTTTGCGGAGCCTGGGGGTGAGGGCGGTGCTGCTGGATGTGGACAACACCATCGCCGCCTATACCTCCCACCAGCCGGCCCCCGGCGCGGTGGACTGGGTGAGAGGCCTGGTAGAGGCGGGCTTTCGGGTGGTGATTGTCTCCAACAACTACAAAAAGCGGGTGGAGCCCTTTGCGGCCCGGTTTGGCCTGGGCTGCTTCTGCTTTGCCTTAAAGCCCCTGCCCTTTGGCTACCTGCGGGCCTGCCGTGCCCTGGGGGCCCGCTGCCGGGAGTGCGTGATCATCGGCGACCAGGTGTTTACCGATGTGGTGGGCGCGAACCTGTGCGGCATGAAGTCCGTGCTGCTGGAGCCCATGGAGCTGGAGAAGGGCTTTACCTTCCGGCTCCGGCGGTACTTTGAGCGGGGCTTGCGGGCCCGCTGGGGGCAGAGAGTGGATTTTTCCCAGGAAAAAAACGAAACCATTGAGTGAGGAAAGGATGTTACACTATGAAGAACCCTGTGGAGCGGATCGCGGAAAAGCTGATTGCCGGTGACCCGCAGAAGGCCATTATGGTCAACTCGGAGCGGAACCGCCGGTATTTTACCGAGTTTCCCTCTGACGCGGGCGCGCTGCTGATCACCGCGGAGGAGGCCTATCTGCTCCAGGACTTCCGCTATGAGGAGGCGGCCGGTTACTCGGCTAAAAACTGCACGGTCACCGGCTTTACGGATTTTAAGGCCAAGCTCTGCGAGCTGCTGGAGAAGCACGGGGTCAAGCAGGTGTACATGGAGATCAACAAGCTCTCGGTGGCCGAGGCCCGGACCTTTGAGAAGCTGTTCCAGGAGCACGGCGTGGAGGCTGTGCTGGATGACACCTTGGACAAGGCCATTAAGGACCAGCGGATGATCAAATCTCCGGAGGAGGTCAAGAAGATTGAGGCCGCCCAGGCCATTACCGATGCGGCGTTCCAGCACATCCTTCCCTTTATCAAGGAGGGGGTTACCGAGCGGGAGCTGGCCCTGGAGATTGAGTTCTTCATGCGCAACAACGGCGCGGAGGCCGTGGCCTTTGAACTGATTGTGGCCGCGGGCAAAAGCGGATCCCAGTGCCACGCGGTGCCCGGGCAGAACACGGTGCACAAGGGCGACTTCATCACCATGGACACGGGTGCCATGCTGGACGGATACCACTCGGACATGACCCGCACCGTGGCCTTTGGCAAGGTCAGCGATGAGCAGCGGAAGGTTTACGACACGGTGCTGCGGGCCCAGCTGGCGGTCATCGATGCGGTGAAGCCCGGTGTGCTGTGCTGCGATGTGGACAAAATTGCCCGGGATATTATTGAGAAAGATTACCCCGGCACCTTTGGTCACGGCCTGGGCCATGGGGTGGGCTTTGAGATTCACGAGTGGCCGGCCTTCTCCCACCGGGACCAGACTCCCTGCGCGGAGGGCATGGTCATTACCGATGAGCCCGGCATTTACGTGCCCGCCAAATGGGGCGTGCGCATTGAGGATATGCTGTTGGTAACGGCGGATGGCTGCCGCAGCTTGACCAAGTCCCCCAAGGAGCTTATCGAGCTGTAAAAAGAGTCAAATTTACAAAAACCGGCGGATTTTCCTTGAAATTTGCCGCAAGATATATTACAATAGAGTCAGTATGATCTGGGAGGTTTTTTTATGGTAACCGCAGGCGATTTTAGAAACGGCGTAACCTTCGAGATGGACGGAGGCGTTTACTCCATCATTGAGTTCCAGCATGTTAAGCCCGGCAAAGGCGCGGCCTTTGTGCGCACCAAGATCCGCAACGTGATCTCCGGGGCTGTCACCGAGCGCACCTTTAACCCCAACGACAAATTCCCCACCGCGTTCATTGAGCGCAAGGACATGCAGTATCTGTACAGCGACGGGGACCTGTACTACTTTATGGACACCGAGACCTATGAGCAGATTCCCATTAACGCCAGCGTTCTGACCGACAACTTTAAGTTTGTGAAGGAGAACATGGAGTGCAAGGTGCTCTCTTACAAGGGCAATGTGTTTGGCCTGGAGCCCCCCAACTTTGTGGAGCTGGAGGTCACCAAGACCGAGCCGGGCATTAAGGGCGACACCGCTACCAACACCCTGAAGCCCGCCACGTTGGAGACCGGCGCGGAGATTCGTGTGCCCCTGTTCATCAACGAGGGCGAAATGATCCGCATCGACACTCGGACCGGCGAGTATATGGAACGGGCATAAGGTTCTACGCTCTGTTTGGAACGCATGAGCCCCTGTGCTTTATGCGCGGTTAAAAAAAAGCCGGTCTTCGTTAGCACGAAACGCATAAAACGCTTCGGGTGTGTTTGACGCCCCAAGGGCGTGCCAAACCACCCGGCAGCACACCAAGTCCCCCAACCCCGTACAGCCTCCCGCCGTTCCCGAAGCAACTGGTTCCCACCCTGCGTAACGGCGCAAAAATCTTTGAAGATTCTTAAGAGGCTTCCTGCTGGAAGTCCCTTAAGCGCCGGAGGCGTCCCTTTTTGGAAAGGAAGGTAATTGAAGTATGACCAATTCTGAACGCGCGTCTTACATCCGCGGCTTGATGGACGGCATGGAGCTGGATCCCAACGCCAAGGAGACCAAGATTTTCAACGCCATTGTGGAGCTGCTGGACGACCTCTCTGTCTCCGTGGAGGAGATGGAGGACGAATATGGCGAGCTGGCCGAGCAGGTGGACGAGATCGACCATGACCTGGGAGCCCTGGAAGAGGACTTTTATGGTCTGGAGGGAGAGGATGAAGGCTGCGGCTGTGGCTGCCACCATCATCACCACCACGAGGACATGAGCACGGACTTTGGCGTAAACTGCCCCAACTGCGGCGCGGACATCCCCCTGACCGATGAGGTTTTGGACGCGGAGGAGATCATCTGCCCCGGCTGCGGCGAAAAGCTGGAGTTCGAGTTTGAAGACGAAGATGACGAGGACTTCGAGGAAGAAGACGGCGAGGAGCCGGAAGGCGAAGAGTAAAAAAAGCAGCCGCAGGAGGAAACGCTCCTGCGGCTTTTTTATGTCTATTTCTTTTGCGGCGCTCGCTGGCGGGAGACTTCATAGAGCAGTACGGTGCCCGCGCAGGCCACGTTGAAGGAGCTGGCCGAAGAATCCTCTGCCATGGGAATGGTGCAAAGCTGGTCGCAGCTCTGTTTAAAGGCATAGCTCAGGCCATCGGTCTCGTTGCCCAGCATCAGCAGCAGAGGGCCGGTGAGGTTTGCGCCGTAAATCGGGTGCTGCCGGTGGGCCGTGGTGCCGATGGTCTGGAAGCCGGGGTATTCCTCCCGCATGGCGGCCAGGAAAGCCGCGGCCTGGCTGTTTTCCAGCTGGACCGCCGGAACCCGGAAAAAGGAGCCCATGGAGGCTGTGACCACCTCTGGGTCGTATAGGTCCACCCCATGGCCGGTGAGAATGAGCCCGTCCGCTCCCAGACCGTCGCAGGAGCGCAGCAGAGACCCCAGATTGCCCCGGTTGGAGGGTCTGTCGAAGAGCACCCATAGGGGATTGGCGGGGCGCCGCAGCAGCTGGGCCCCGCCCTGGCGCATCTTCACCACAGCCATAAGCTCAGAACCGTCCTCCTTGCCGGAAAGGCTGTCCAGCAGCTCCCCCGCCAGCCGGTAATGGATGGGCGCGGGAACCTGTTCCAGCATCTCCTGGGCCCAGCGGGAGAGAGCCCGGTCCCGGGCATAGAGAAAGGCGGCGAATTCCCAGCCGTTTTCCCGGGCCTGGTTGAGATTTCGCACCCCCTCCACAAAAAACTCTCCGTAGCGGTGGCGCTTGTTCCGGTTGGATTTGAGCACCTCAAATTTTTGATAGTCAGCATTTTTGCTGAAGATGTCCCGTGTCATTTCTGCACGTCAATGAGCACCTTCATGGTGGACTCCCGGTTGGCGTCAATGTACTGATAAGCGGCCAGATACTCCTGGAAGGGGAAGCGCTTGGAGATCAGCGGGGCCAGCTGAACCTTGCCCTCCTGCACCAGCTGGATGGCGGTTTCATAATCCTCGCTCCGGTACATCATGGAGGTGTTTAAGTCCAGCTCATGGTCGTTGAGCACCGCCAAATCCACATGGGCCTCCTTGGCGAACACGGCCACCAAAATGATGGCGCTGCCCTTACGGGCGTGCTGAATGGCCTGACCCATGGTGATATCATTTCCAGCGCAGTCGTAAATCACATCGCACTTGTCCGGGCCAAAAAACTCCACCAGTCCTTGGCCAAAATCCTGGTTCTTGGTGTTGACAGCGGAATCCGCGCCGCATTCCTTGGCCTTTTCCAGGCGCAGGCCGCTCACATCGGTGATCATCACCCGGCGGGCTCCCAAGCCTTTAGCCGCTTGGGCCACTAAGATGCCGATGGGCCCCGCGCCCAGCACGCACACATCCTTGCCGCTGAGGTCTCCCGCCTGGCGTGCCGCGTGGACAGCCACGGCCAGGGGCTCGATCATGGCCCCCTCCTCCAGGCTCATGGAGTCCGGCAGGGGGGTGACTTTTTCCGCGTCCACCGCAAAATAGTGGGAGGCAACGCCCGTGGTCTGAAAGCCCATGACCTTGAGGCTTTCGCACAGGTTATACTTGCCGTGGCGGCAGGGCCAGCACTGGCCGCACACCACCTGGGGCTGAATGGTCACCTTTTGGCCCACGTGAAAGCCGGTTACGCCGGGTCCCAGCTCTTCCACCAGCCCGGAGACCTCATGGCCCTGGGTGACGGGATAGCTGGTGAAGGGATGCTCTCCGTGGTACACATGGATGTCGGAACCGCACACGCCGATTTCCATAATCTTGACTAAAACCTGCCCCTCCTGGGGCTGAGGGGTGGGAACCTCCTGGAACTGAATTTGACCGGGGGCGGTCATAACTTGCTGAAGCATAGTGGTCACTCCTAATCATAATTTTAAAAAAAGTCTTTGAAGACCCGGGAAATAGGAGGACCAGCGGAGGTCAGCCGGCCTCCTTCAGGCTCTCCACCCGGGCTGTGATGTACTGCTGGACCTGGTCCCGGGGAATGTCCAGAGCTGCGGCCAGCTCACCGAAGAGCAGGTCCTCGCCCTGCTTTAAAAAGCGCTCGTCCACGCTGCCAAACCGCCGCTTCTGCTGCTGCATGGACTCCTTTTTGGCGTGAATGGACATAGTCAGCTCCATCCAATCCTGGCAGTCGTGGCGCTCCAGCAAGGTCTCATAATGGGCCGCCAAGTCCCGAGCCGCCCGGCCGTGGAACGCCTGGCAGCGCAGGCTGGGGATGCCGGCAATGAGCCGCTCCGCCTCCTCCCGGCTGATGATGGGACGCATGAACACCTTGGTAGAGTCCACCGGCACGGAGATGACGCAGGACTGGTAGAGGGGGTGAAGCACATAGTAAAGCCGCTGGCCCACCTCGGGGAAGTCCTGTTTCTTGATCTCCGTAATTTTGCACACACCTGTGCTCCCATACTGCACTAACTGCCCTACCTCATACATCTTACTTCCTCCTTTTTTCTTCATCTCGCGCAAATGCCTTTTACCTGCTGATATCGTTACGGATATCACACAGAACCCGCAAGTACCTTTGTATATAGTATAACACAGTTGCAGAAGAAATGTAAGAGATGAATTCAAAAAAGGAAGAAAAATTTAAAAAATTTTTTCACTCACCACACGCCGTTGGTGAACCAGTGGGGCAGAAGGGCCAATTCATCCAGTACGGCCATAATTTTAATCAAAAGGCCGATGGCGGAAATCACGATGCCCGCCACAGCCAGACCCCGGGTGCGGTCCCCCCGAAAGCCCAAGATGGAGGCAATGAGCCCCAAGGGCAGCAGCAGAACGCTGGCGAAAAAGTAGCCCAGCACCGAGGAGACGAAGCCCAGCACAGTGGAGACGTCCATCCAGGTGAAGACTTTGGGGGCCAGGGGAGGCAGCGGGGCGGCGGACCGGGGCAGAAAGGCTGGCGGTCCAGGAGGGCCGGGCGGAGGCGGAAAGGCCGTGCCGCAGCGGGGACAGACAGGGCTGTGGTCCTCGCTGAGCTGGCCGCAGGCAGGGCATTGCTTCATAGAATCATTTCCTTTCTGAGAGGGGGCAGACCATGATAAATTCCTCTTCCGTTTCCCGGAGGATTTGAAAGCCTGCCCGCTGGTACATGCGGGCCGCGTAGTTGTCCTTTTGCACCGCCAGGGAGGCTTGGGCATACCCGGCCTGGCGAAGCTGGTCCAGCATGGCGTGCAGCAGGGCGGTTCCCAGCCCTTGGCCTCGGAATTCCGGCAGCAGGGAGAGGGCGAAGGAGGGCGTTTCGCTGTCCACATGGCCATAGTCGTCCATAATGCGCACCCAGACAGCTCCGGCTACCCGGCCCTCTGCCACGGCAGCGAAAGCCCGGTCGTGGGGAGACTGGCCAAAGCCATCCACATAGACCCGCAGGGCGGGGGATTGCAGTACGCTCCGGGGAGGCGGCTGCTGGCCTTTTGGCACAAAAATGGCTTGGTAGAGAAACTCCTCCAGCAAAAAGTATTCTGACGGGTACAAGGTTCGGATGATGTAATTCATAAATGCCTCCAAGTGTTTTATTGCTCAACATTTGGAGAAAGAGCCGCACATACAAAAGCCTCCTTTACGGTTGAATTTTTTTTATCATCAGCTCATCCGTTGGCGCGTAGCCCGCTTTTTGGTAGAGCCCCTGGGCCGGAAGGTTTGAGTGTCCGGTAAGCAGAGTGAACTCTCCGGCCCCAAAAACTCCGGCGCAGTGGGACTCCAAAAAAGCCAGCAGGGCCAGCCCCAGGCCCCGGCGGCGGTAAGCGGGAGATACAAACAGCTCCGTTACCTCCACGGGGGGCGATTCATAGCAGAAAGAACGCTTCACCTGGGCGCAGGCGAACCCGGCCAAAAGACCGTCCTCCTGGGCCACGGCCACAATTTCCTGGGAATTGCCGGCCAGAGCGTTGGCTATAGCCTCCACGGTAGAGCCGCTGGGGCCGTTGAACTGTTCGTTCAGATGGTAGAGCTGAGGGGCGTCTTGCGGTGTGGCCAGACGGATCATGGCAGGGCTCCTTTCTAAGAGGACGAAGGTTTTAGGGAAGTGTTACAGAGCGGCTTTCGGCTGGCCCGCGGGGCTGTTCGTCCCGAAGCCCAACAACCTTGCGCTTCCAGGAGGAGAGGCTCTTACTTCTGCCCCGCGGCCTGCCGTTGACCGGCCAGCAGCAGAACCAGACCCACCAGGAACAGCACGGCCAGGCTGATAACGCCCAGGGAATCCCGGCCGGTAAGCTGGGTGAACAGGGCCACCAGCATGGGGCCGATCACCGCCGCGAATTTGCCGAAGATGTCGAAGAAGCCAAAGTATTCATTGGACCGCTCGGCGGGAATCAGCTTGCCGAAATGGGATCGGGAAATGGCCTGGATGCCCCCCTGGACCGTGCCCACCAAAAAGGCCATGCACCAGAACAGCACCAGCGAAAGCTGCACAGCTCCGGGGTCGTCCGGGTGGTTTTCGATGTTAAAGCCCATAAAGAAGCCCACCAGCGTAATGAAGAAATACATGGCCACCGCGCCGCACAGGGCCTTTAGGGCCCCGATTTTCCCGGCCAGCTTGCCAAACAGAATGGAGAAGGGCACCGCCACAATCTGGGTCATCAAAAGGGCTAAAATCATGCTGATGTTGTCCAAGCCCAGCTTAGAGCCATAAGAGGTAGAGACGGAGATGATGGTTCCCACGCCATCAATGTAAAAGAAATACGCGATAATAAAGAGGAAGATGTGCTTTTGGGCAAAAATATCCTTCGCGGTGTGAAGCAGGTTGGAGAGGGTGGAGCGCACCAGGTTTTTCTGGGGCTCAATGTAGTGGACCTGCCGGACATTGCGCAGGAAGGGGATGCTGAACACCGCCCACCACAGACTGGTCAACAGAATTACCAGCTTAAAGGCCAGCATATTGTCCATGCCCATCACCAGCAAAATGACGATGGAAAGGATGAAGGGGATAGTGCTGCCGCCAATGTAGCCCATAGCGTAGCCCCAGGAGGAGACACGGTCCATGCGCTCGTTGGTGGTCACATCGGTGAGGAAGGAGTCGTAGAACAAGCAGGAGCCGGAAAAGCCGATATGGGAGAGCACATAGCCCACCAGCAGCATGCGGTACTCGTCAAAAAGGGCGCTGGTGAGGGTGAACAGCACCCCAATGGCCAAAAAACCGGCAAAAAGCCGCATTTTGTGCCCCTTGTGGTCCGCCAAAGCCCCCAGCACTGGAGCTAAAATGGCCACCACAAAGGTGGAGATGGAGGTGCCGTAGGACCATAGGACCAAGTTGTCCGCCCCGTTGGCGGCGCAGACATTCCCGAAATAGATGGGGAAGATGACCGCCAGAATATTGGTGGCATAGACGGAATTGGCCCAGTCGTACATGATCCAACTTTTTTCGGTTTTAGTGAACTTTTTGTTATTGGCATTTGCCATAGGGCAACACCCCTTTCGGGAATATCATCTCATATTTACGCCCAATTAGCAATACCTTTTGTAGATAAAATTTTACAGAAAGTGGTATCGTTAACGCGGTTCAAAAAAGATATCACCTCCTTTGAACCTGGCGGCGCGGGCGTGCCCGCGCCGCCCTGCTTGAAAATCGCTAAATACCGATTTTCAAGTGCGTATACTATAACGCAGCCGCATGAGGCCCAAAAAGACGGTAAAAATACTTAAGGAGAGCGCAGTACCCCGCGCTTTGGTTAAGGAAGTCCTCAAAGGGAAGCCCCACCATCTTCCAGAAGCTGCGCCGCTCCTTGTGATAGTTGGCCTGCGCAGCCGGTTTCTCCCGCTTCCGTTATCTCCACGTCCCAAATTTCTCCTGCCAGGTCCTTCTCGCACCGCACTTGCACCGGCGTGTAGTTGGCCGTGTGTCCCTGGTAAAGGCCTGGGCCGGCCGCTTCCTCAAACAAAACCGGCTCCCGCTTCCCCACTTGGGCCTGGTAAAAGGCCGACTGGCTCTTTGCCGCCGCCGCCAGCATCTGGGCGCTGCGTTCCTCCTTCACCGGGGCGGGGATTTGATCCGGGGCCCGGTCCGCCACGGTGCCGGGCCTGCGGGAGTAGGCGAACACATGGGCTTTGGCAAAGCCCAGCTCTTCCACAAAGGCCAGGCTGCTGGCAAACTCTTCCGGAGATTCCCCGGGAAAACCTACCATTACATCCGTGGTAAGGGCGCACCCTGGGAAGGCCTCCCGCAGGTTGGCGGCGATCTCCCGGTATTCGGCGGCGGTATAGTGGCGGTTCATGCGCCGCAGGGTGGCGTCGCAGCCGCTTTGCAGGGACAGGTGGAACTGGGGGCACAGCTTAGGCTGGGCCCGCATTCGGGCAATAACCGGCGGCATGAGGCGCTCCGGCTCCAGGGAGCCCAGGCGCACCCGGTCCAGGCCCTCCGCCCCGCAGGCGGCCTCAATGGCGTCGCAGAGGCTGAGGCCCAGGTCCTGGCCATAGGCGGGCAGGTTGATGCCCGTGAGCACCACCTCCCGGTAACCGGCCCGGGCCAGCTCCTCCACCTCGGCGCGGATGCTGGCAAGAGGCTTGGACCGCACCCGCCCCCTGGCATAGGGGATGATGCAGTAAGAGCAGTACCGTTCACAGCCATCCTCAATTTTTAAAAAGGCCCGGGTGTGGCCGCTGAGGCCCTGGACCCGCAGGGGCTCAAAGGCTTCGCCCTTTTCATGGGGGTCTATGCGCACAATCCGCTGTTTGCGGGAGAGGAAGTCCAGGATGTGTCCTCCCAAAGCTCGCCGGTTGGTGGTGCCCAGCACCACGTCCGCCTCGGGGAAGGCCTCCGCCTCCTGGGGGAAGGCCTGGGGCCAGCACCCGGCCAGCACGGCCACAGCCCCGGGGTTTTGGCGCTTCATGCGCCGCAGGGCCTGCCGGGCCTTTTGGTCGCTTTGGGCGGTGACCGTGCAGGAATTGACCACCACCACATCAGCGGGTTCTTCTTGGCCAGCGGCTTGAAAGCCCTGGGCCAGCAGAACCTCCAGCATGGCCTGGCTCTCATATTGGTTGACTTTGCACCCCAGCGTATGAAATTTAACCTTCATCCGTTTCGCTCCGTTCCAGCTCTTCCGAAAGCTCGGTCCAGCGCAGCAGCAGCAGCTCCGACCGCTCCCGCAGCTCCGCGATTTGGCCGGAAACTTCCGTTACAGCCTCATAGTCCGCCGCCACCGCCGGGTCTGCCAGCTTTTCCTCCAGCCCGGCCAGGGCCTGGTCGTTTTCCTCGATTTCCTGCTCCAGCCGCTTCAAAGCCGCCCGGCGCCGGCGCAGCTCCGCGTCCCGCTCTTTGCGCTGCTTATATAGGTTCACCTTGGGCGCGGCTTTCTTCTCCTCAATGGCTTCCCGGGCCTCCCGCTGCTCCAAATAGTAGTCGTAGTTGCCGTGGTACAGCTTGGCCCCCTCGGGGCTTAAAACATAGACCTTGTCCGCCAGCTTGTTGATCAGGTACCGGTCGTGGGACACCACAAAGAGTGTGCCGTCGTAGCCGGAGAGGGCGTCCTCCAAGGCCTCGCAGGAGCCAATGTCCAAGTGGTTGGTGGGCTCGTCCAGCAGGAGAAAATTGGCCCGGGAGAGCATCAGCTTCAAAAGCAGAATGCGGGCCCGCTCTCCGCCGGAAAGAGCCCCTACGGGCTTGAACACGTCCTCCCCCTTAAAGAGGAACACAGCCAGGGCGTTGCGCACCTCGGTCTGGGTCATGCGGGGGTGCAGGTCCCAAATTTCGTCAATAACCTCCTTCTCATCGTGGAGGCTCAGCTGGGACTGCTCATAGTAGCCCAGGTCCACACCCGCGCCTATGCGCACAAAGCCAGAGTCCGCCTGGTACTGGTCCAGCAGAATTTTAAAAAGGCTGGTCTTGCCGCAGCCGTTGGGGCCGATGAGGAAGATTTTCTGTCCCCGCTTAATTTCCAGGTCCACATGGCGGAAAATGGGAGCGCCTCCAAAGGAGAGGCTCAGGTCCCCGGCGGTGAGCACGTCGTCGCCGGACCGGCGGCTGGCCCGAAACTGGAACCGGATGGACTCCGGGTCGTCCTCGGGCTTCTCCAGGGTGGCCTCCAGCCGGTCGATGGCCTTTTGCTTGCTGGCAATGGTCACATAGTTGCGCTCCTGGTTCCAGCGCCGCTGCTGCTCAATAATCCCCTCAATGCGGGTGATCTCCTTCTTGGTGTTTTCATAAACCCGCTCCATGGCCAGGCGCTTTTCCGCCCGCAGCTCCAGGTAGCGGCTGTAGTTGCCCTTATAAGAGTCCACGGTTTTGCCCTGCATCTCCAGGGTGCGGTTGGTCACCTTGTCCAGGAAGTACCGGTCGTGGGAGATGACAATGTAGGCCCCGGCATAGCCCAGCAAAAAGCCTTCCAGCCACTCCACGGCGTTAATGTCCAGATGGTTGGTGGGCTCGTCCAGCAGCAGCAGGTTGGCCCCGCCCAGCAGCATCTTTGCCAGCTGCAGCTTGGCCTTCTGCCCGCCGCTGAGTACGCCCACTTTGTTCTCAATCTGCTCGGGAGCAAAGCCCAGGCCGGTCAAGGTGCTGCGGGCCCGGGAGCGGCAGGTGAGGCCCCCGCCGTCCACAAAGCGGTCGTTGAGCTCCGCCTGGCGGAGGATGAGGGCCTCCGTCTCCTTTTGGGGCGGGTTTTGAGAGAGCCGCAGGGCCAGCTCCTCCAGCTCCCGCTCCATGGCCAGCAGCCCGGCGAAAACGGTCATAACCTCCTCATAGGCGGTCTTCTCAAAGTCCCGGCACACGTGCTGCTCCATATAGCCGGGCACGGTCTCCTTGGAGAAGGTGACGCTGCCCGTATCGGGGGTATATTCGCCGGTGAGGGTCTTAAAAAGGCTGGTCTTGCCGCTGCCGTTGACCCCCACCAGGCCCACCCGCTCGGCCTTTTGTATTTCAAAGCTGATATTTTCTAAAATACTTTCCTCTCCAAAACTCAGGGAGAGGTTGTTCACAGTGAGAATAGCCATGTTAACTCCTTCGTTCTTTCCTTTGAGCTTGCCCAAAAGCCGGGGAAGGCGGCTTTTTCCGCAACCCCTTGGACATTAGGGCCGGGGCGGTATTCCGGACTCCGGCACGATTTTTTAAAACATGGGAGTGTCCGTTTCGGAGAGCTTTTCGTGTTCCCCCGCCCGTAGGGCGGGGGAA
>CAJUNS010000023.1 GCA_910587995.1 uncultured Oscillospiraceae bacterium
CTCCCACCCCCGTTAAACGTGCAAAAGTTTTGGAAGGTTCTTAGGAAACTTTTTCTAAAAAGTTTCCTAAGCGGGGAGCTCCCGCTGGTAATGCCACGGGGTGCGGCAAAGCTTCGCCTTACCAAGGTGGTAGGAGTTGGCACGGATAACGCGTAGGTAAGAGACTGCCGGATGGCTGGTCAAACCGGCGGGGGAGGGGCCAGCCGCAAACCGAGCTCCCAGCCGCCTCCTCCCACCCCCGTTAAACGTGCAAAAGTTTTGGAAGGTTCTTAGGAAACTTTTTCCAAAAAGTTTCCTAAGCGGGGAGCCCCCGCTGGCGATGCCGCGGGGTGCGGCAAAGCTTCGCCTCACCAAGGTGGTAGGAGTTGGCACGGATAACGCATAGGTAAGAGACTGCCGGATGGCTGGTCAAACCAGCGGAGGAGGGGCCAGCCCCAAACCGAGCTCCCAGCCGCCTCCTCCCACCCCCGTTAAACGTGTAAAAGTTTTGGAAGGTTCTTAGGAAACTTTTTCCAAAAAGTTTCCTAAGCCGGAGGCGGGCCAGGAAGATTCATTATGAGAAAGGAAGGCTGTGTAAATGGCTGAAATTGTGAAAAAAGCCACCCGGGAGAGCTTCGGCGAAGCCCTGGTGGAGTTGGGAAAGACGAATCCGGATATTGTGGTGCTGGTAGCCGATTTGGCCGACGCCACAAAAGTGGAGAATTTTGGCAAGGCATACCCAGACCGCTTCATTGAGTGCGGCATTGCCGAGGGCAACATGGTGGGCGTGGCCGCTGGCTTGGCGGCCTGCGGGAAGATCCCCTTTGCCACCAGCTTTGCCATGTTTTCGGCGGGCCGCGCCTTCGAGCAGGTCCGCAACTCTGTGGGCTACCCCCATTTAAACGTGAAAATCGTGGGCTCTCACGCGGGCATCTCCGTGGGCGAGGATGGAGCCACCCACCAGTGCTGCGAGGATCTGGCCCTCATGCGGACCATTCCCGGCATGGTGGTGCTCAACCCTGCCGACCACTATGAGATGCGGGCGGCGGTAAAGGCCGCTGTGGAGCACCAGGGCCCGGTGTACATCCGGCTGGGCCGGCTGGCGGTGGAGAGCTGCAACAACAACGACGATTACCAGTTTGAAATCGGCAAGGGCATCACCCTGCGGGAGGGCGGCGATATTACGGTAATCGCCACCGGCCTGATGGTAGGCGAGGCTATCAAAGCCGTGGACGCTTTGGCCGCGGAGGGCATTCACGCCCGGCTCATCGACATGCACACCGTGAAGCCCCTGGACCGGGAGCTGGTGGTAAAGGCCGCCCGGGAGACCGGCCGCATTGTTACCGTGGAGGAGCACAACATCATCGGCGGGCTGGGCGAGGCTGTGGCCGCCTGCCTGTGCGAGGAATGCCCGGTTCCCCTGACCCGCATGGGTGTGCGGGACGTGTTCGGCCATTCCGGTCCGGCGGTGGATCTGCTGGAGGAATTCGGCCTGTGCGCCGGGGGCATCGCGAAGACCGTGAAGTCGGCGCTGGGCAAGTAAAAAGCCAAGGCATAGCATGGAAGAAGAAACCGTCATTCGGGAAGCCCTGCCCGCCGACGCTCCGGCCCTTGCCAGACTCAACCGTACCGCCATGGGCTATGACTATCCCGAGGACCAAACAGCGGACCGGCTTGCCGCCATTCTCCAGGACAGCCGCTGCAAAATCTTCATGGCGGAATCCGCCGGACAGGTGGCGGGCTATCTGCACCTGGAAGACTACCAGCTGCTCTACGCAGACCCCATGAAAAATATCATGGGCATTGCCGTGGACCCGAACCGCCGCCGCCAGGGCCTTGGCCGGGCTCTGCTGGAGGCGGGGGAGGCCTGGGCCCGGGAGCAGGGCGCGGCAGGCGTGCGGCTGGTCTCGGGAGAAAGCCGCCAGGGCGCCCATGCCTTTTACCGGCTTTGGGCTATGCGGGGAACAAAATGCAGCTGAACTTGAAGAAAATGTTTTGAGGTGTTTTATGTCCAATCCCATTACGCCAGGAGGCCCCTGGTACCACGGCTCGCCCCTGCGGCTGCGGGAGCTGCGGGCTGGCAGCACCGTCACCCAGTGGCGGGAGCTGGCGGAGGCCTTCTCCCACAAGCCCGCCCTGCTGTGCATAGACGATGACGGAAGAATTACCCACAACGGCTTGCAGCCGGGTTTCCTCTATGTGGTGGACGAGCCGGTGGAGGTGGGCCCGGACCTGTACCAGCACCCCCACAGCTCTTTGGAGCAGGGGCTGGAATTCCTCACCGCCCGGCCCCTGCGGCTGCGGCTTTTGGGGGAGGTCAAAGGATAAAAAAGCAGGAGCGCCCAAGCCTCGGTTTTGGGCGCTTTCCCGCCTAGTGAAACGGTTGACACATTTCCCCTTATCATGTATAATAAGGAAAGAAAACCATTTGGGAGGGCGGCATTGGCGTGAAGCAATTTTTTGGTATGAGCCAGAGTGGGAATTTGGATGAGGCCCTGCGGGGCCTTTCCTCTCCCCAATTTATTATGCTGTTTACAAACGACGGCCAGTTCGAGGCCCATGTAGAGGCGCTGGAGAAGCGGTTTCCCGGCGTGCCCAGCATTGGCTGCGTCGGCATGAGCTACCAAACCGGCATGGTGGAACGGGGAGTGGGCGTCATCGCCTTTTCCGGCGGCGTCCGCGCCGCGGCCAACGTACTGGAGCAGGTTTCGACTATGCCGGTGAAATACATCAAGCGCCTGGAGCAGGACCTGCGCCAAGTTGGCGGCACTGGGGAGGACACGGTGTGCATCGACCTGTGCACGGGCAACGACGCCTGTGTGCTGACCACCATTTACACCGCGCTGCGCAGGCAGGGGGTCTCCCTGGTGGGGGGCACCGGCGACCAGGGCAAGGTCTCGGCCAACGGCAAAGTGTATGAGGACGCGGTGGCTTACGCCCTGGTGCGCAACCAGAACGGGCGGGTGAAGACCTATAAGGAGAACATCTACCACCAGTTTGGCGACTACCGCTTTATCGCCTCCAACACGGACCGGGCTAAGTACATACTGGGCTCCCTCAATGGAAAGCCCGCAAGGGATGTGTACAAGAGCATCCTCCATGTAACGGACCAGGAGATTTTGACCCGCACCTTTCAAAATCCCTTTGGCAAGATCAATGGAGACGATACCTGCATTATTTCCATTAAGGACGTGCAGGGCAGCTCTTTGGCCTGCTTCCGCCAGGTCAATGACTCCGACGTGCTGATTTTGCTGGAGCTGGGGGACTATCAGGCCATTGTCCAGGAGACCATTGCCCAGATCTGCCGGGACTTCCCCCGGCGCTCGGCCATTTTCTCGGTGAACTGCCTGTTCCGCTACAAGCTCTTTACCGAGCAGGGCTATATGGACGCCTACCTGCGGGACATGGCCGCTCTGGGTAGCCATGCCGGGCTTGTGGGGTATGGCGAGCACTACAACAACCGCTTTGTCAATCAGTCCATGACCTGCGTAGTCTTTGAGTAAGGAGGGGGCGGTATCGTTATGTTTTTTGAGAGAAAAAAGCAGCGGCTGGCAAAGGACCAGGAGGAGAAGAGCCTGTACCCAGTGCTTCATGTGGCGGGCAGCCTAAAGGAATACCAGCAGGAGCTGGTGAAAAAGGAGGTGGCCTCCCTGGCGGAGCTCAGCCGGGTGGGAGATTCCTTTTCCAACGTGCTGTCCGAGGCGGAGCGCTTTCAAACCAAGCTGGAGGACCTGGGAGCCTCCTTTTCCAACATCGACCAGACCGCCGGGGAGTTCAGCCAGGTGCGGGAAGAAATCGGCCTTTCCGTGGCCGGGGCCCAGGAGCGGATGGAGGAGCTGGCCCAGATCTCCACGCGGGTTCAGCAATCGTATGACCAGATGACCGAAACCTTTAACGGTTTGGAGACCGCCATTACGGAGATCCGCCAGTGTATGGAGAAAATTGTGGCTATTGCGGACCAAACCAATATCCTGGCCCTTAACGCCTCCATTGAGGCGGCCCGGGCCGGCGAGGCGGGCCGGGGCTTCTCGGTGGTGGCGGCCCAGGTAAAATCTTTGGCCGAGGAGATTAAAACCCTGGCCCGGGAGGTAGACACCGGTGTGCGGGACGTGGAAACCGGCGCCCAGGAGCTTAACGGCAGCATCGCGGCCTCCCAGGAGACCCTGGGCCAGGGCGTGGGCATTGTAAGCCAGACGGATGAGAGCTTCCAGAGCATCACCGCCGCGGCGGAGGGCGCGGTGTCTGTACAGGCGGAGATTTCTCAGGTAATTGACGCGTCCCAGCAGGGGCTCCAGGAGATCCGCCAGTTTTTTGAGCAGATTAAGGGCCAGTATCAAGAGGTTGTCCGGCACATTGACAGCGCCAGCCGTTTGGGCACCACCAAAAGCGCCATGTTTGAGGATATGGATAATATGATCGGCCAGATTCCCCCCTTGGTCAAGGACCTGGAAAGCAGGCCTTGAGATCAACTGGAAACAAAGAAACCGGCGAGGCAAAATGCCCGCCGGCTTTTTCATTTTATAGTTAACTCAGTTCAAAAGAGGCGATGCCTCTTTTGAACCTGGCGGCACGGGCACGCCCGCGCCGCCTTGCTTGAAAATCAGTCAATCCCGATTTTCAAGTGCGTTTATTGTAAAGCCCCGCGGCTGGAAACAGGCTCCTTTTCCAACCGCGGGGCTTCTCGTTTCACAATCCCGCTACCCGTCCCAGCCGCATCTGGCTCATAACCTGGAACATTTTCCGGGTGTCCACCGGCTTGGCCAGATGCTCGTTCATTCCAGCGTCCTTTGCCATAGCCACGTCCTCTTCAAAGGCGTTGGCCGACAGGGCGATGATGGGCACCGTTTTGGCGTCCGGCCGGTCCAGGCCGCGAATAACCCGCGAAGCCTCGTAGCCGCTCATAACGGGCATCATCAGGTCCATCAGCACGCAGTCAAAACTTCCGGGCGCGGAGGCGGTAAAGGCGTCTACGGCGGCCTTTCCGTTGGTGGCGGTTACCACCTGCGCACCTGCCTCCGTGAGCATGAACTCCACAATTTCGCAGTTAATTTCATTGTCCTCCACCAGCAGCACCCGCATGCCGGAGATATGAGCCCGGGCGTTCTGTTCCTCGTCCGTAGGCTTGGCGTTCCAAGCCTCGTCCACTTGAATGGGCAAAGTAAGCTGGAACACGCTCCCCTTGTCCACTTGGCTGTCCACCTGGATGGTTCCCTCCATCTGGTCCGCCAGCTTTTTGGCGATGGACATGCCAAGGCCCACGCCGTTGTAGTTGGTTCTGGCCCCACGGTTTTCCTGGGCAAATGGTTCAAAGATGTGCTTTCGAAAATCCTTCCCAATGCCGATGCCCGTGTCCTCAACCACAAACTGGAAGGTGGCCTTTCCGTCCTGGCAGGCAATCTCCTTGGCCCGCACAAACACAGAGCCATGAGGCCGGTTGTACTTTAGGGCGTTGTCGATGATGTTCATGATGATCTGCTTCAAATGCTGGGGGTTGCCAATCAGCCTGCTGTGCTCCAGCTGAACCTCTTCCAGTTTCAGCTGAATTCCCCGCTCTTCCGCCTGGATGGATAGGATGGTAATGCAGCTTTCCAGGGTGCCGCGCAGGTCAAAGGGCTCATCTTCTCCGGCGGGCCTGCCGCTTTCCAGCTTGCTGATCTGAAGAACATCGTTCACCAGGGAGAGAAGATGCTCCGCCGATACGCGGATCTTTTTCCGGCAGTCCTCCTGCCGCTCCGGGTCGTCGGGGCTTTTCTCCAGGATGGCCAGCATGCCCAAAATGCCGTTGATGGGCGTGCGCAGGTCGTGGGACATGTGGGAGAGAAACTCGCTTTTGGCGGAATTGGCCCGCCGGACCCTTTCCAGCAGATCCATAATGGCCTGTTCCTGCTTCTTGCGGGTGGTCATGGTGTCTGTAATGTCCTGGTGGTACCCGTGCAGGCAGACTCCGGGCTTTTTAAAGGTCTTGTCCGGCACGCCTCCGCAGCGGACGTAAATTTCTCCCAGCTCCGGGTGGCTCCAGGGGTAAATGACCTCGGAGCGGCCGTTTTCCAGTATTTCCCGCACCGCTTCCTGCACCATCTCCACATAGTCCGGCCGAATGTTTTGGAACCAGTGCCGGTAGCACTCCTCGGGCCCCATATCCTCCGGCGTTCCCAGGAGGATGCTCATGGTCCGGTCCGCATACATTCTGGGCGGGCAGCCATCTTCCAGCTCAATGGTCCAAATGCCGGTTCTGGCCCCTTCCAAAATGTCCTCCAGACTCTGCCGGGCCTCCAGCTTATACTTTTCTTCCTGCTCCACCACGGCGTTTACGTCCCGCAGGGCAAAAATAACCCGGTGCTCTTCCTCGGTTTTCTCCGTGGCGGAAAGGTGAATCTCCATATGCCTCAGCCCGCTGGACGAACCCTTTACCTGGTAGCGGATAAAAAACTTTTTCTTGGTCTCAAGCTGGGCGAGCACATAGTCCTTTTTGGTCATGGCCAAAACCCGCTCCCGGTCCCGGGGAAGCACAAACTGGGCGATATACCGCTCCATAGCCGCCGGATAGCCCGCTTGAAAATAACCGGCCCAGTCCACGGCCATCTGTTCGCTGTCCCGGTACACCTCGTATTCGCCGGTGTCAAGGCTGACCTGGTAGATGCCCAGGTAGTCCACGCTAAGGGCGTGGAGGACGTTGTAACTGCGCTTTTGAAGCTCGCGGACCAGGTTGCGCCGCTTTAAAGACGAGACGATAAAATACGCGGCGGTTTGCAGCATATTAGAGGCGTATTCCAGGGACTTGGTGGGAGGATTATCCACGCCGTAAAACCCGATGAGCTTTTTGCCGTCATAAAGGGGAACCACCACAAGGGAGTGGATGCCCTGGCGCTTTAAATTCTCATACTGCAGGGGCTCTGTCTCCCGAATATCCTCCAGGCTTTCAATCACAATATGCTTGCCCACGCTAAAGTCCCGGTACCAGCCAGCGCACACCTCGGGGGGGACATTTTGCAGGTTCTCCTTTTCCGGCGCCACGCCTTCGGCGGCCCACTCGTAGGTGTTGTCGTCACAGCCAGAGGGGTTTTGTTCAAATATATAGGTGCGCTCTCCGTTCAGCGCCTTTCCCAGATGCTCCAGCAGCACTTGCAGCGACTGGTCCGGGGTTTCCTCCAACAGGGCCACGCGAAGGCCCTCGTTGATTACGGCCTCTAAGTTTTGGACGCTGCGCATCCCGCTGTGCAGTTCATGGTCTCCAGCGGCCGGCGTGCCTTCGCTGGTCCGCTGAAAAAACTCCCCTAAATGATCCATACGCCTGTCCTCCCTAATAAGTACGCATTTAGGCCGCTGGCCGCCTTCTTTCCCATGGCGCTCCCCTTTGCAGAGAGGCACGGCTTTCTCCCTGCTCTCCATACGGCCGAATCACGCTGCCCCAAAGGCAAAAGCAACAACTCTTATAGTAATAATACCACATTTCCCCCAATCACGTCAATATGGGAGAGGGGAGAACCGGGGGGAAAGTCTATTTTTTGCGGCGCATAGGCCGCAAGGGGAGGTCCTGGCGAGGGGGGCAGATTTCGGAAAGCCTGCCCCAGGAAAAACATGGGGGCAAAGAAAGCGCCCCCGGCAAAATGGGAGCGCTTTTGAAAGCGTTTTTTATGCTTTGTGTTTCGAGGATACCGGGAGCAGTAAAATGGCAAACCCCAGCAGCAGACACCAGAGGAAGTCAATGGAAACAACCTGCTCCCAGAACATCACCAGCCAGAAGTTTGCCTCCCCAGCGGGGAGAACTCCGGCGGCGTAAGAAATGGTGAGATAGAAATGGTCGCCCCAATGAAACAGGTTGAGCAAAACGGAAGCCAGCCCCAATCCCAGAAGGATCCATTCCAGCCTCTTCCAGTTTAGGCTGACAGAGAGCAGCGTTTCCTGGGACCGCTGGCGGATTACCCAGCAAAGGGCGGCGCCAAGCAGAACCCGGAGAAAGCGGGCCAAAAGGGAAAGGTACGGCACCCCTCCTCCTGTCTCCAGGGAGAGTAGGGCGGCAAAGGGAAAGGCGGATAGAAGATACAGCAGGAGAATCCCCAGAAACACGCAGCCCAGCAAGGGAATTATTTTTTTATTCTTGGTTAACATAGCGCACCTCCATGGCCATGCCAGGAAAGAAGCGGCTGGCGCGGGAGAGGAAAAAGCGCGCTGCCCCACCCGGCTTCCCCTTCATCTCGAGAGAAGGGGAAGCCAACAAACCGCCTGGCTTCCGCAGGCTCTTTTTTGTTAGAGAGCTTCCCAACGGCAGTTCTCGCCGTTTTCTGCCAATGATGGTAAGTCCAATCGCTCTTTCCTCCTTCAAAACCGTTTTCCGTCCCGCCAGCCCTTGCCGGGCCAGGGGCGAAGCCCTTTTTCTGCCTGACTCTAGTGTAGCATACTTGACAAAAGAATGCAACAGGTATCCCAAAAACTATTCATGAAATGTGGTAAAGCTCCAAGGGCGCGTCAAAGGGATGCGTCCAGGTTTTCCTTGATGGCCAGCAGAAACTCCTGGGTGCCCACCTTGCGGATCTCCGGCAGAGTGGACATGGAGGCCAGGTCGCCGGTCATTACGCCGGATTCAATGGTGCGGATGGTGGCCTGCTCCAGCTTGTCCGCAAAGTCCTGCAAGGGGGCGTTGCCATCCAGCTGGCCCCGCTTGCGCAGCGCGCCGGTCCAGGCGAAGAGGGTTGCCACAGAGTTGGTGGAAGTGGGCTCGCCCTTCTGGTGCTTGTAATAGTGCCGGGTAACCGTGCCATGGGCCGCTTCGTACTCATAGGCTCCGTCCGGGGCCACCAGCACAGAGGTCATCATGCCCAGGCTGCCAAAGGCAGTGGCCACCATGTCGCTCATTACATCGCCATCGTAGTTTTTGCAGGCCCAAATAAACCCGCCCTCGCTGCGGACCACCCGGGCCACCGCGTCGTCGATGAGAGTGTAGAAGTACTCAATGCCAGCCGCCGCGAATTTCTCCGCGTACTCCTGGTTGTAGATTTCCTGGAAGATATCCTTGAACCGGTGGTCATACTGCTTGGAAATGGTGTCTTTGGTGGAGAACCACAGGTCCTGCTTGGTGTCCAGGGCAAAGTTGAAGCAGGACCGGGCAAAGCTCTCAATACTCTGGTCCACGTTGTACTGCCCTTGCAGCACGCCGGGACCGTTGTCAAACTGGTGCACCGGGTATTTTTGCTGGGTTCCGTCCGCCAGGGTAACCAGCAGCTCCGCTTTGGCTCCAGCGGGAACAATGGCCTCGGCGTTTTTGTACACGTCCCCATAGGCGTGGCGGGCAATGGTGATGGGCTTTTTCCAGCTGGGAATGTAGGGGGTGATGCCCTTTACCACAATGGGGGCCCGGAATACCGTGCCATCCAAAATGGCGCGGATGGTGCCGTTGGGAGATTTCCACATTTCCTTAAGGTTATACTCCTTCACCCGGGCGGCGTTGGGGGTGATGGTGGCGCACTTTACCGCCACGCCGTACTTTTTGGCGGCGTTGGCCGAGTCCACGGTTACCTGGTCGTTGGTCTCGTCCCGGTGGGGCAGGCCCAGGTCGTAGTACTCCAGGTTCAGGTCGATGTAAGGCTCCAGCAGCAGGTCCTTAATCATCTTCCAGATAACCCGGGTCATCTCGTCGCCGTCCATCTCCACCAAAGGCGTTTTCATCTGTATCTTTTCAAATGCCATAAGTTCCTCCTTATTTTCTGCGCATTGCCGCATATTTCTCTATGGAATCCCGCTGGGGCGGGGAGAGGTTCTCGGGTATAGCGTCCAGGGGGAAGAAGCGCAGTTCTTCCACCTCTTCCTCTTGCCGCCGCAAGCTGCCGTGATACTTTTTGCAACGGTATATGATGTCCACTACGTGTACCTCGTCGCCGTTCGGGTAGATATAGTGCTGGTTTTTCCCGGAAAAGACAGAAAACAGCTCCAGTTCATCGGCTATCAAGCCGGTCTCTTCAAACAGCTCCCGCTTGGCGGCTTCCTCGGTGCTTTCGCCTAACTCTATAGAGCCCCCCGCAATGCCCCAGCAGTGGTTGTCCGCCCGCCGCTGGAGCAGGATTTCCCCTTCCGGGTTTTCAATAATCACGCCAGCCCCGCACAGCAGTACAGGCGCATGGCCCACATGGTCCCGCAGGAATTTCATATAGCCAGTCATATCCTGTCACTTCTTTCCAGCCGCCTTTGTGTAGTTCAGCAGCCCGCCTGCCAGCACCATGTCCCGCTGGCGGGGGGTGAGCACAGCGTCCAGCTTCATCTCCACATGCTTGGTCTGGTTGATTAGGGTAACCGGCAGGCCCTCCCGGATCTCTTTTTGCACATGGGGCAGCACCAGCTCGTCCATCTGGCCGATGGCGTCGTAATCGGCCTCGTTCTGGAACTGCAGGGGCAAAATGCCGGTGTTGGCCAGGTTGGCCGCGTGAATGCGGGCGTAGCTTTTGGCAATGACCGCCTTAACCCCCAAATACAGCGGGGCCAGCGCGGCGTGCTCCCGGGAGGAGCCCTGGCCGTAATTCTGCCCGGCAATGACGATTCCGCCGCCCTCCCGCTTGCAGCGGGCTGGGAACTCCTTGTCGCACACCCCAAAGCAGAACTGGGAGAGGTAGGGCACATTGGAGCGGTAGGGAAGAATTTTCGCGCCGGCGGGCATAATATGGTCGGTGGTAATGTTGTCGCCCACCTTCAACACGGCCTTGCGGGCGATGCTCTCTTCTAAGGGCTCCGCAATGGGCAGGGGCTTGATGTTGGGCCCGCGCTTTACCTCCACGGTCTCCATCAGCGCCTCTTCAATGGGGGGAACGATCATGTTGTCGTTAATCAAAAAGCGTTCCGGCATGGGGATGGACGCCACACCGCCCAGGCCGCGGGGGTCGGTGAACACGCCCGCGATGGCGGAGGCCGCGGCGGTCTCCGGGCTCACCAGATAAATCTGCCCGTCCGCTGTGCCGGAGCGGCCCTCAAAGTTCCGGTTAAAGGTCCGCAGGGAGACGCCCGCCGAGTTGGGGGACTGGCCCATGCCGATGCAGGGCCCGCAGGCGCATTCCAGCACCCGGGCTCCGGCGGCGATGATGTCCGCCAGGGCCCCGTTGGCGGCCAGCATATGGTAGACCTGCTTGGAGCCGCAGGCAATGGACAGGCTCACATCCGGGTGGACGGTTTTGCCCTTCAAAACGGCGGCAACGCGCATCATGTCCAGATAAGAGGAGTTGGTGCAGGAGCCAATGCACACCTGGTCGATCTTCATGCCAGCCAGCTGGCTGACCGGCTTCACCGCGTCCGGGCTGTGAGGGCAGGCGGCCAGGGGCTCCAGGGAGAAGAGGTCGATGGTAAGGGTCTCGTCATACACCGCGTCCGGGTCGGAAGAGAGCTCCACCCACTGGTCCCCCCGGCCCTGGGCCTCCAAAAAGCTCTTGGTAATCTCATCGGAAGGGAAAATGGAGGTGGTAGCCCCCAGCTCGGCCCCCATGTTGGTGATGGTGGCCCGCTCGGGCACCGTGAGGGTTTTGGCGCCCTCTCCGCCGTACTCAATAATTTTGCCCACGCCGCCCTTTACACTGAGCTTTTGCAGCACGGCCAGAATCACGTCTTTGGCCGAGACCCAGGGGGAAAGCTCTCCGGTGAGCTCCACCTTTGTCATGCTGGGCATGTTGATGTGGTACTCGCCGCCGCCCATGGCCACAGCCACGTCCATGCCCCCGGCCCCAAAGGCCAGCATGCCGATGCCCCCGCCGGTGGGGGTGTGGCTGTCCGAGCCGATCAGGGTTTTGCCCGGCGCGCCGAAGCGCTCCAAGTGCACCTGGTGGCAGATGCCGTTGCCGGGCCGGGAGAAGTAGAGCCCGTGCTTCTTGGCCACGGTCTGGATGTACCGGTGGTCGTCCGCGTTCTCAAACCCGCTTTGCAGGGTGTTGTGGTCCACATAGGCCACGCTGCGCTGGGTCTTCACCCGGGGCACGCCCATGGCCTCAAACTCCAAATAGGCCATGGTGCCCGTGGCGTCCTGGGTCAGGGTCTGGTCAATGCGCAGGCCCACGTCCTCCCCAACCGCCATTTTGCCGCTGACCAGGTGGGCTTCAATGATCTTCTGTGCGATGGTTTTTCCCATTTGCAAGTTCCTTTCTGAATGAATTTATTTATTTTGTGAAAATTGACTTGCTTCTATGATCCAATCCACCAGCTCCTTGTCTAGCTGGGCGGAGTCGGAAAGCATCATGTGGTGGGTCCAGCGGCCGGGGTAGGGCTCGGTGGCCGCGTCAACGCGGGGGGAGTCCAACCGGCGGCCTAGGCCGAGGGTCAGGGTAAAAAACAGGGGAGGGCGCTCCTTTTTGGGCCGTACTGGGGTAAAGGACACACAGGCGAACAGGCGCTTTTGATAAAAGGAAACCTGCGTCTTCCGCACCCGGACCTGTACACCCTCCAGCCGGGAGAAAATCAGGCTTTCCAGCTCCTCGTACAGGGGCAGGAGCCGGGGTTTTTCCCGAAAGAAAAGGAGTATGCCTTCGCGTATCATTTTTCTTCCTTCGTCAGGGCGGCCAGGGCCTCCATCAGCTCCCGCCAACTGGCAATGGCCAAGTGGGGGAAGCCCAGCGCCCCGTCCTTCTGCCCCGCCTGATACCACACGGGGAACATCCCCGCAGCCTGGGCGCCTTGGATGTCGGCCTGGGGGTTGTCCCCGCAAAACCAGATTTTTCCCCCAGGGAGGCGGGCTTTTTTTAAGGCGATTTGAAAGAGAAGCGGGTCTGGCTTGCGGATTCCGTACTCACTGGAGGCCAAAACAAAGGCGAAGCGGTGGGAGGGGAACAGGTCCTTCAGCCGGTGCTCCAGCGCCTGGCCCGACCAGCCGATGTTGCTGATTACTCCGGTGGAGATCTTCAGCCTGTCCAGCAGCTCCAAAAGCTCCGCCGCCAGGGGAACCGGTTCGCTGGGGCTGGAATGGTCCATCAGCACTACTTCCATATCCCCTAAGGACAGGGTGGGCTCCAAGTCCAGGGCGTCAAACACGGTTCGCAGCTGATGCCACTCATGAATTTCAAACCCGCCCTTGCGGATGGCGGAGAGGCTGCGGGAGCCGGAGAAACGCTGCCAAAGGCCGTCCGCCAGCTGGTGGGCCTCTTCGGGAGCCACCCCGTCGGGATTTTTGCAGATGTACCGGAACACGGCCCGCCAGCCCCGGAGAAAGTCCGGCGGTGGCTCCTGGGCCAAGGTGCCGCCATAATCGAATAAAATCATGTCGGGCTTTGTCAAATTAGAAAAACGCAAAATAGTTCAACCCCCAAATCAAGAGAAACATGGTGCCAATGGACAGCACCGAGCTAAAGATGACCAATTGCCCCGCCAGCTGGCCGTCCCCGCCCATTTGCTGGGCCATTGTAAAAGAGGAGACCGCGATGGGGGAGCCAAACAGAGACAGCAGCACCACCAGCTCCGCCCCCCGGAAGCCCATAAGAATGGCCGCGCCCAAAAAGGCGGCGGGAAAGAGAATCAGCTTCATAAGCAGGGTTAGGAAAAGGGAGCGGACGCGGCTGCCGGTTTCGCCAAAGTTTAAGGAGGCCCCCAGCACCACAAAGGCCAGCGGGGTAGCCACGCCGCCCAGGGTAGAGGCGGTGCTGTACACCACGCCGGGCAGGCGGAAGGAGAAATAATTGCACAAAATGCCCGCCGCGGAGGCCAAAATCAGCGGGTTTGTCACAATGCCCTTAAGCACCTGCCACAGGTTGGGCTTTTGGCCGTTGAACATCTCCAAAGCCAGCACGGCCAGGGCGTTGAACATGGGGATGATAACAGCGATGAGCAGGGAGGCCATTCCCGCCGCCTCGCTGCCAAACAGGCTCATGCTGATGGGGATGCCGTACAGCACAAAATTGCTGCGGAACATGCCTTGAAGCATAACCCCCCGGCGGGCGTTTTCCGGCTCGGTGAGCAGCACCAGCACCAGGGCAGCCAGAAACTGAATCAGCACCCCGGCCACAGAAAAGAGCAGCAAGCTGCTGCGCACCCCTTCCTGCAGGTCGGAGTCGTAAACATTGATGAAGACCAGAAGAGGCAGAAAGGTTTTAAAGATCAGCTTGTTTACCTGCCGGGCGGAGCCCTCGTTCAGCAGGCCGGTGAGCTTGACCACATAGCCTAGGGCCATCATCAAAAACAGCGGCAAAACCGTGTTAAGCGCGATAAAAAGGCTTTCCATATGTAATCTCCCCAATGAAACTCTTGGCAGGCCAAGAGGATGTGACATAGATTATACCACATTTTCCCCATACATGCAAGGGAAGAGAGGGAGCGGGGAGCGTCCAAACCACAGAGACAATCATCTGTGTTCCCCCGCCCTACGGGCGGGGGGAACACGAAAAGCTCTCCGAAAACAGACGCTCCCCCCGGCGGATGAACGCTTGCCTTTTTAGAGAATCTATGATATACTATTATGGTTTAGCCAGGAGCGCAACCCGCTCGCCAAAAGCTCCTGGCAAGAGAGGACGGTGTCTATACCATGAAAGCAATCAAAACGGTAAACACAGACAACAAGGGAGGGATATTTTGCTGAAAATGGCCGGATAGGCCGTTTTGGCACGGCCCTCCCGCATTCAAACGGAGGGAAATATTTTGTTAAAACGCTTTAAACAATTCGTATCTTTTTACAAGCCTTATGCTGGCTGGTTTTTCGCGGACATGGCCTGTGCGCTGCTGATGTCCGCCATCGCGCTGGTGGTGCCCCTGGGCGTGCGCACCATCACAGAGGATGTGCTGGCCCAAGGCATGGCCAGCCCCCAGGGCCGCATTCTGCGGTTGGGGCTGATACTGTTTTTACTGGTAATCGTGCAGGCCCTCTGCCAGTATTTTTTAGATTACCAGGGCCACCACATGGGCGCAAAAATGGAGCGGGATATGCGCGCCCAGCTTTTCCGGCACTGCCAGGGGATGTCTTTTTCCTTTTACGATACCCACAAGGTAGGGGAGTTGATGTCCCGCATCACGGCAGACTCCCTATCCCTGGCAGAATTTTTCCACCACTTCCCCGAGGACGTGGTGGTGAACGCCCTCAAGCTTGCGGGAGCCACGGCGATTCTGTTTGCCATCAACTGGAAGGTCACCCTGGCAATTCTGGCGCTTCTACCCTTTATGGCAGTATACACCCTGTACTACAGCCGGAAAATGCGGGAGGCCCTGGCCCAGGGCCGCAGGCGCGCGGGGGATATCAACGCCCAGGTGGAGGATTCCCTTTCCGGCGTGCGGGTGGTGCAGTCCTTCACAAACGAGGGAGTCGAGGAGGAAAAGTTTGACCGGCAGAACCAGCGCTTCCTGGAGAGCCGTCGCCGGGGCTACCAGGGCGAGGCCAGGCTTTACTGCGGCATGGACGCCTTTGCGAACCTGCTGCCCATTGCGGTGGCGGTGTTTGGGGGGCTGGCTATCTGGGCGGGGGCCATGGCGCTGCCCGATCTTATCCTTTTTATGCTGTACGTGAATTATTTTGCCGGTCCGGTGCGCAGCCTTGCAAACACCAGCCGCCTTTTGCAGGAGGGCGTTACCAGTTTTGCCCGGTATTGGGAGATGATGGAAACGCCCCCGGAAATCCAGGACAGCCCGGAGGCACGGGAGCTTCCCAAAGTCAAGGGCGATTTGGAGCTGCGGGGCGTCTCCTTCTCCTATAACGGCGGCGCTTCCGTATTCCACGGGCTGAATCTGTCCATTAAGGCCGGGGAGTATGTGGCCCTGGTGGGCGCTTCCGGCGTGGGGAAAACCACGCTTTGCTCCCTTATTCCCCGGTTCTACCAGGTGCAGAAGGGGCAGATCCTGCTGGACGGCCAGCCTGTGGAAAAGGCCGCCCTGCGCTCCCTGCGGCAGAACATCGGTATGGTACAGCAGGACGTGTACCTGTTTGCAGGCACCATCGGGGAAAACATAGCCTACGGCAAGCCTGGCTGCACCCAGGAGGAAATCGTTGCCGCCGCGCAAAAGGCAGGCGCCCATGAGTTCATCCAGAAGCTGCCCCAGGGGTATGACACAGACGTTGGCCCTCATGGCGTGCGCCTTTCCGGCGGACAGCAGCAGCGAATTTCCATAGCCCGGGTGTTCCTCAAAGATCCGCCCATTCTGATTTTTGACGAGGCCACCAGCGCCCTGGACGCCCACAGCGAGCGGGTGGTCCAGGACTCCTTGGAGCGGTTGGCCCAGAGCCGCACCACCTTGGTCATCGCCCACAGGCTTTCCACTGTGCGCAAGGCCGGGCGCATTATTGTACTGGACGAGAACGGCGTGTGCGAGCAGGGAACCCACCAAGAGCTGTTGGCTCTCGGCGGCGCGTACACCGGGCTCTACCAGGCCGCTTTGGAGCTCTAACAACATAAAACCAGCCCTCGGAAAGCGGAGGACGTTTTGCCGGGGGCTGGTTTTTGTTTTGCGTGGAGTGTCTAAAGGGCGCAGTTTTTAAAGAGTCATACGGAGTGGCCTCCGCCGCAAAGGTCGCGGCTGCGGCAAGGCCGTGGGACTCCGTCCCACACCCTGCCACTTTTGAAAAGTGGACAAAACTTTTACTGTTGTGCTTGGCGGGCTTTTCTCTTAACAAAACACGCGTTTGGACACTCCCGTTTTGCGGCTCTTTATTTTGGCTGGTAGCTGACAAACGCGAAGTGCCTGCTGTCCGGCGACCAGGAGTTCACGTTGATGGTCCCCTGTCCGCCGTAGAGCTCCGCAATGGTGCGCACCGGCCCGCCAGAGGCCGCCATCAGCCGCAGCTCCACCTGTTTGCCGGGCAGATGCTCCCCAGGCTCCAAGTCGCCCTTCCGGTAGGAAAGCATCACCACCTGGGTCCCGTCTGGAGAAACATGGGGGAACCAGGTGTTCCGGTCCAGGTCAAAGGTCATCTGGGTCTGCTCCGAGCCATCGGCCTTCATGCGCCAAGCCTGCATCAGCCCCGTGTGCACGGAGTTGAACCAGATGGATTCCCCGTCCGGGCTGTACTCCGGGCCATCGTTAAGGCCGGGGGCGCTGGTGAGCCGCAGCTCCTCGCCGCCCTCCGCGGGAATGGCGTAAATATCAAACTCCCCGTCCCGCTGGGCGCAGTAGGTCAGGGTGGTCCCGTCCGGGGACCAGCCGTGGAGGTAGCTGGGGCCCAGCGGGGTTACCAGCCGGGGCGTACCCCCAGCCAGGGGCAGGATGTAGACCCGGGACTGCCGGTCCTCCCGGGTCATATGGCTGATGGCAATGGCCCTGCCATCGGGAGAGAGCACATGGTCGTTGTTGCAGGCCGTGGCAAAGCCGGTGGGGATGGGTGCGCTGGCGCGGCTTTCCAGGTCAAAGCGGTAGAGCCTGCCGCCGCTGTTGTAGACCAGAAAGCTTCCGTCTTTGGACCAGTTGGGGGCTTCAATTACCCCATCGAACCGGGCCAGAGCCTCCCGCTCTCCGGTTTCCAGGTGGTAGACTTCCAGAATGGAGTTTTCTTCTTGGATCCAGGGATTTTTCTGTGGCGACGGTTTCATAATGGCAGCTCCTTCTAAAAAATACATGAATTTGTTCTATGTGGGCGCCGGGGCTTCTCCGGCTTCGCGGCTCTGGCCATGCCAACTGTCATAAGCCTGCATCGCCTGCTCCAAAAGGGCATCCTCTGCCACGCCCAGTACAGACACCTCCGATACCCCGGTCAGCTGGCCCGGGGAGCTCATCCGGAGGCCTTCCGCGCGCACATCCAGAATCTGTCCCACCTCCAACTGGTCCAGGCCCTCCGCCAAATGGACCATATCCGCCTCCGCGGAGAAGGAGGTCAGACCGGTGCGGCTATAGAGCATCCCGCCCAGCGTCTGTCCGTCTTCCCCATAGGAAAGGGATACCAGCACATATTCTTCGCGCGGCTCCGCCGTGGGGGAGGGAGAAAGCTCCTCTGTAGGCGCGGGGGCTGCGGTGGGAACGGGAGTAGGGGAGGGCCCCGGCTCTGGCGCTGGGGTGGCGCAGGCTCCCAGCAGGCAGGCAATTAACAGAACGGCAAAAAGCTTTTTCATAGGAATCAACCCTTTCTTGGACCTGGTGGGGATCATAGGACATGAAAATGGCGCAGCGCCTTTTCAATGCCATCCTGGCCCACAGGGCTGGTTATGTAACAGGCGGCGGACTTGGCACTCTCCGTGCCATTTCCCATAGCCACGCCGGTTCCCGCCCAGCGGAGCATCTGCGCGTCGTTGTCCCCGTCCCCAAAGACCATTACTTCCTCCCGCTGGATGTGAAAGTATTCCGCCGCCGCCCTAATGCCCACCTGCTTGCCGCCGGTTTTGGGGATGATATCGAAAATGCTGCCCCCGGCGCTGGTGATTTCAATGTGTTCCAAAGCATCCAGCGCGGGAAGATCCTCTGGGCTGTAGATGAGAAACTGCAAAACTGGATGCTCCGCCAGCCGGGCCGGGTCGTAAGCGCGCCCGGGCGGGAGAAGATGGCCGGATATAAAGTGCCGGTCAATCTCCGGGGAGGGAACGGTGTAAAAATAAGCGTCTTCCTCAATAATCAGGCTGGGGAAGCCCTTCTGCCGGGAGACAGCGTCCAGGCAGCGGATGTCTTCCGGGTGGTGGCCCAGCCTGTGGATGACGGAACCGTCCGCCAAGACCACTAGCTGGCCGTTCATGGTCACGTAGCCGTCAAAGGGGAACATGGCCTCCATAAAGGTTACCATGGCGGGGAAGCGGCCGGTGGCCACAAAGAGCTTGACGCCTTTATCCCGCAGGACATGCAGGCTCCGCTTGGTAGAGTCCGGCATGACGCCTCCGCGGCCATGGTCCAGCAAAGTCCCGTCAATGTCGAAAAAAACCGCTTTTACCATCTTGTTCTTTCTCCCTTCCAAGCCCGCCTCATTGGGCCCCTGTCCGGTATTTTTCCACGATCAAATTGGCGCATTTATAGATGTCGCCGCCGCCCAGGGTGAGAATCAGGTCCCCGGCCTGGGCCTGCTCCATCACATAGTTGGCAATCTCCTCAAAGCTGCCGAACCACCGGCTGCCCGGCACTTTGGCGGCCAGGTCGCTGGTTTGGATGCCGTAAATGTTTTCCTCCCGCACCGCCAGGATTTCCGTCATCACCAGATGGTCGGGGATGGCCAGAGCCTGGGCGAAGTCCTCCAAAAAAGAATAGGTCCGGGAGTAGGTGTGGGGCTGAAACACCGCCCAAACCTGGCGGTATCCCATTTTCATGGCAGAGGACAGCACAGAGGTAAGCTCCGTGGGGTGGTGGGCAAAATCATCGGCCACCGTGACCCCTTGGAACTTGCCCAGAACCTCAAACCGGCGGTGCACCCCGGAAAACCGGCTGAGGGACTGGCAGATGGACTCCGGCGCAACGCCCAGGTAATGGGCGGCGGCAGCGGCGGCCAGGGCATTCAGCAGGTTGTGCTTGCCCGGCACGGCCAGCTGAACGCGGCCCAAAGGCTTGCCCCGGTGCATCAGGGTAAAGTCCTCGCAGGCGGTGGGCTCCTCGTTTAAGTCCGCCGGGTAATAATCGCAGGCGCTGCCCAGGCCAAAGGTGACCACCTCTTTCCCCGCCCGCACAGCGGCCAGGGCGTTTTTGTCCTCGCCGTTGACAATCAGGGCCCGGGCAGTCTGCCCCGCAAACTGGCGGAAGGACTTGACGATGTTCTCCAACGTTTCAAAATAATCCAAATGGTCCGCCTCAATGTTGAGGATCAGGGACACCGCTGGTTCCAGCTGCAAAAAGGAGTCCACATACTCGCAGGCCTCGCAGACCATGGTTCCGCTGGCGCCCACCCGGCTGTTGCCCCCAATGAGAGGGAGCTTGCCGCCGATAATGGCGCTGGGGTCCCGCCCGGCCTCCACAAAAATTTGGGTGAGCATGGCGGTGGTGGTGGTTTTGCCGTGGGTGCCGGAAACCGCCACCAGCTCGGGGTAAAGGGAGGTAAGCATGCCCAGCATCACCGAGCGCTCTAAGGTGGGGATGCCCTTTTCCCGGGCGGCGGTCAGCTCCGGGTTGTCGGGCTTGCAGGCGGCGGTGTAGACCAAGGCCTGGGCGCTGCCGATGTTTTCCGGCCGGTTGCCCAGCTGGACCGGAATTCCGCTGGCCCGGACCCGGTCCAGGGTGTCCGACTCGCTTTGGTCCGAGCCGGTGATTTCATAGCCTTTTGCAAACAAAATTTCAGCCATAGGGCACATGCCAGAGCCGCCAATGCCCAAAAAGTGGATGCGCCGCATGCTGTCCAAAATATTATCATGTCTCTCCATACTGTTTCATCCTTTCCTAAACGGAGCGCGGTCCGCTCCTTCCCAGCGCCGCCCGCCAGACCCACCAGGGCCTTTGGGCAGCGCCGCTTCTCTATTATAGTGCAAAAAGCCCGCAAAATAAAGGGGTTTAGCAAAAAATTAGCCCCGCCCGCCCCTGAAAGGCCGCGGGGCCCAAAGAGGAGAGGGCCGGGGCTGGAAAGGAGTAGCACATTCCTGCGCCGCGGCATAGGATGGCATAAAGGAAAAAAAGGAGGGACAAGGCCATGGGAGGAGAAAGCGGCCTGTGGGGGCCAGGGGGCCGGGAGCTCCAAGAGGGCCTGGGGCTCATAGAGGAATCCCAGGCCTTGCTGCGCCAAATTTTGGCTGGGCTCCTGCTGCAATACGCTTCGCTGGACGTGCAAAAGCAGCGGCTGGTGCGGCCGGAGGCCCCGGTCCCCAACCCCCAGTGCATGCAGATGGGAGCCTCGCTGCTCACCTTAAGCGCCCTGCTGGGGTTTCAGCGGCAGACGGAGGCTCTGGCGGCCCAGGCCGGGGAACAGGGAGCCCCTACAGACGGTATGGACGTAAGGCTGGGCGCGGTCAGCATTTTGATCACCCTCATCCGCTTTTTGCGGCTGGCCGGGGAGTCCGGGTCCTCGGAGCAGGGGTCCCCGGGGAAGGGGGAAGAGGCCTTGGCGGAGACGGAGCTTCTCAGCCAGCCGGTGGAATAGCCGGGAGCCCACGCAAAAAGGTCCGCCCAGATTGACCTGGACGGACCTTTTTTATGGTTGAATGGTTCCGATTACTCGGCCATCTTCTTCAGTTTAGCATACTTCTCCTGGGCATACTTCTCTGCGTTCTGGAACAGGGTCTCGGCGCGCTCCGGGAAGGAACGGGTCAAGCTGTTGTAACGCACTTCGCCCATGATGAAGTCGCGGTAGGAGGCGGAAGGCTCCTTGCTGTCCAGCTGGAAGGGATTCTCGCCAGCGTCAGCCTTGCGGGGGTCGAAGCGGAAGTTATGCCAGTAGCCAGCGGCCACAGCCTTCTTCTCTTCCACCATAGAGACGCCCATGCCGCCCTTGATGCCGTGGTTGATGCAGGGGGCGTAAGCCAGAATGATGGAGGGGCCGTTGTAGCTCTCAGCCTCGTGGAAGGCCTTGATGCACTGGTTCATGTCCGCGCCCATGGCAACCTGAGCCACATACACATAGCCATAGCTCATGGCAATGGCGGCCAAGTCCTTCTTCTTCTGGGCCTTGCCGGTGGCGGCAAACTGGGCAACAGAGCCGCAGGGGGTGGACTTGGAAGCCTGCCCGCCGGTGTTGGAGTACACCTCGGTGTCAAACACCAGCACATTGATGTTCTCGCCAGAGGCCAGGGCATGGTCCAAACCGCCGAAGCCGATGTCATAGGCCCAGCCGTCGCCGCCCAGAATCCACACGGACTTCTTGGCCAGATAATCCTTGTCCTTCAAAATCTCCAGAGCCAGAGTGCAGGCCTCGCAGTCGCAGTACTTCTCGCCAGCGGCCTTGCGGGCCTCGGCGTGGGCCTTCATTTCGCCCAGCTTGTCGCCGAAGACTTCTTTGGCTTTCTCGGAATTGCAGAACGCCAGGTTCTCGTCCACCGTCATCACGCCGTTCTCCAGAGCCTCAATGTAGGCAATGGCGGCAGCGTCATTGGCCTTGCTGTCGGTCATGGTGTCCAGCCAAGCCTTAGCGGCCTCCTTGATCTCGGGCACGGTATACTCAATGGCAACAAGCTTCTCGGTGAGCTCCGCCAGGCGGCCGCGCACCGCGTTCTGGGCCAGGGCCATGCCCAGGCCGAACTCGGCGTTGTCCTCAAACAGGGAGTTTTCCCAAGCGGGGCCATGGCCCTTCTTGTTCACGGTGTAGGGAGTGGCAGGCGCGGAACCGCCCCAAATGGAGGAGCAGCCCGTGGCGTTGGCAATGAACATCTTGTCGCCGAACAGCTGGGTGGCCAGCTTGGCGTAAGGAGTCTCGCCGCAGCCGCCGCAAGCGCCGGAGAACTCCAGCAGGGGCTGCTTAAACTGGCTGCCCTTCACGCTGGTCTCCTTAAACTTCTCGGCCACAGCCTCTTTGGCGGGCAGGTCGATGCCATAGTTGAACACAGCCTGCTGGGAACGCTGAGAGTCAATGGGAGCCATCTGCAGGGCCTTGGTCTTGGCCGGGCAGGTGGTGACGCAGCTTCCGCAGCCGGTGCAGTCCAGGGTGGAGATGACCATGGCAAAGTGCATGCCGGGCACGCCGGTCATGGGCTTGGAGAGGGTGCCCTCCGGAGCGGCGGCCAGCTCCTCATCGGTCATGGCGATGGGACGGATGACCGCGTGGGGGCACACATAAGAGCACTGGTTGCACTGGATGCAGTTCTCGGGAATCCACTGGGGCACGTCCACGGCCACGCCGCGCTTCTCATAAGCGGCGGTACCCTGGGGGCTGGTGCCATCGGCGTACTTCTCAAAGGTAGAAACAGGCAGGTCCTTGCCGTGGAAGGAGTTCACGGGGAACACCACGTTGTTGACGTAATCCACCAGCTCGGGGCGGCTGCCGGTGGCAACCTTCTTCTGGCTGTCGTCGGCTGCGTCCTTCCAGGCGGCGGGCACGTCTACCTTCTTGTAGCCGGTGGCGCCTGCGTCAATGGCGTCGTGGTTCATCTTAACCACAGCCTCGCCCTTGCGGCCATAGGACTTCTGAGCGGCGTCCTTCATATACTGAATGGCGTCGGCCTCGGGGATGATCTTGGCAATGGAGAAGAAGGCGGACTGCAGCACCGTGTTGATGCGGGTGCCCAGGCCAATCTCCTTGCCGATCTTGAAGCCATCGATGGTGTACAGGTTAATCTCGTTGTCGGCAATAAACTTCTTCACCTTGCCGGGCAGGCGCTCGTTGAGCTCCGCGTCGTCCCAGGCGCAGTTGAGCAGGAAGCTGCCGCCCTTCTTCAGGTCCTGCACCATGTCGTAGGTGTCCAGGTATGCGGGGTTGGAACAGGCCACAAAGTCCGCCTTGGAGATGTAGTAGGTGGACTTGATGGGGGTGTGGCCAAAGCGCAGGTGGGAGATGGTCAGGCCGCCGGACTTCTTGGAGTCGTAGTCAAAGTAGCCCTGGGCGTACATGTCGGTGTGGTCGCCGATGATCTTGATGGAGTTCTTGTTGGCGCCCACGGTGCCGTCGGAGCCCAGGCCCCAGAACTTGCAGGAAGTGGTGCCGGCGGGGGCGGTGTCGGGATCCTCCTTGACCTCCAGGGACAGATGGGTCACATCGTCCACAATGCCGATGGTGAAGCGCTTCTTGGGCTCGGCGAACTCCATGTTGCGGTAAACGGCGATGATGTCGCTGGGCTTGGTGTCCTTGCTGCCCAGGCCGTAGCGGCCGGTGTAAATGGGGCAGGCGCCAAAGCTGGTGCCGTTGACAGCGGCCAGCACGTCCAGGTACAGGGGCTCGCCAATGGAGCCGGGCTCCTTGGTGCGGTCCAGCACGGAGATCTTCTTTACGGTCTCGGGCAGCACGTCCAGCAGGTAGTTGGCCACAAAGGGACGGTACAGATGTACCTTTACCAGGCCCACCTTCTCACCGGCGGCGGTCAGGTAGTCAATGACCTCCTCAATGGTCTCGCAGGCGGAGCCCATGGCGATGATGACCTTGTCCGCGTCGGGCGCGCCGTAATAGTTAAAGGGCTTGTAGTTGGTGCCCAGCTTCTCGTTCACCTTGTTCATGTACTCGACAGCCACCTCGGGCACCGCGTCGTAGTACTTGTTGCAGGCCTCGCGGGCCTGGAAGAAGATGTCGCCGTTTTGGGCCTGGCCGCGCAGCACGGGGTGCTCGGGGTTCAGGGCGTGGCGGCGGAAGTCGCTGACGGCGTCCCAGTCCAGCATCTCGCCCAGGTCCTCATAGTCCCAGGTCTCAATCTTCTGGATCTCATGGGAGGTGCGGAAGCCGTCGAAGAAATGCAGGAAGGGCACCTTGCCCTTAACGGCGGCCAGGTGGGCCACAGCGCCCAGGTCCATAACCTCCTGGGGAGAGTTGGAGCACAGCATGGCGTAGCCGGTCTGGCGGCAGGCGTATACGTCGGAGTGGTCGCCAAAGATGTTCAGGGCATGGGTGGCCACCGTGCGGGCGGACACATGGATGACGCTGGGCAGCAGCTCGCCGGCGATCTTATACATATTGGGGATCATCAGCAAGAGGCCCTGAGAGGCGGTGTAGGTGGTGGTCAGCGCGCCCGCGGCCAAAGAGCCGTGCACAGCGCCGGCCGCGCCGGCCTCGGACTGCATCTCGGTGACCCGCACCTCCCGGCCGAACAGGTTCTTGCGCCCGGCGGCGGCGTACTTGTCAGTCTCGTCAGCCATCACGGAAGAGGGCGTGATGGGGTAGATGGCAGCCACGTCGGTGAACGCGTAAGAGACGTGCGCGGCGGCGGTGTTGCCATCCATTGTCTTCATTTTTCTTGGCATTTTAACGATTTCCTCCTTTTGGGATGCTGGAAACGGGGCGTTGCTGGCGCGGCAAAGCTGGCACAACCTGCGCCCTCATGGATTCATTCTACCATTTTTTCTGGACTATGTAAAGGATTAAATCTCATATTTTGTGTTTTTTTCTTTTCTCCCGCTAGGGCTTGTCCGCGGGGCGGGAAAAAGGCGGCGGGCTTGGTTTTGCCGCCGCTTGCCTGTTGACCGGGGCCGGTCTTTCGTGTATAATAGAAAAACAAAATGAGCACCACCGCAAAGGACCCTTGAAAGGAATGTGAATACAATGGTAAAAATTCTAACCGACAGCTCCTGCGACCTGAGCCCTGCCCGCTGCGAGGAACTGGGGGTGGAAATGCTGCCGATCACCGTAAATTTCGGCGGGGAGAGCTTCCGGGCCCACCTGGACATCAGCAACGAACAGTTTTACGAGAAGCTGGCCGCCGCCAGCGAGCTGCCCAAAACGGCCCAGATTACCCCCGCCTTTTTTCAAGAAAAGTTCCAGGCGTATCAAGAGGCCGGGGACGATGTGGTCTGCCTGTTCATCTCCTCCCAGATGAGCGGCACCCTGCAGTCTGCCAAAGTGGCCAAAAACCTGGTGGGCGCGGAGAACATTTACCTGCCGGACACCTTGAACGTGACCTTTGCCCTGGGCCTGCTGGTGGAGGAGGCCGCCAAAATGCGGGACCGGGGCCTTTCCGCCGGGGAAATTGCCCAAGAGGTGGAGGCCCTGGTGCCCCGGGTGCGCCTTTGGGCCCTCATCGACGACTTGAAATACCTGAAGATGGGCGGGCGGCTCTCCGCCACCAGCGCCCTGGTTGCCAGCATTTTGGGCATCTGCCCCATCATCACCCTGGAAAACGGCCTGGTGGAGGTGGTGGGCAAGGCCAGAGGAAAGAAAGCCGCTTTCAAGTTTATCCGGGGCATGGTGGAGAAGGAGCCCATCTCCTCTGACTTTTCCGTAACCGTCGGCCACGCGGCCGTGCCCAAAACCCGGGACGACTTCCTGGAGTTTATGAGCGCCGGGCTGAAAAAGCGGGAGGTCCACAAACTGGACATTGGCAGCATTGTAGGCACTCACACCGGCCCTGGGGCCTGCGGTCTGGCCTACATCCGCAAGTGAGCCGCCGCTGGCGGGCCGGGCTGTTTCTGCTGGCCTTGCTGCTGGCTTTGGGGCTGCTGCTGGCCCTTCAGCCCCCCTGCCTCATCTTAAAGCGCACCGGGTTTTACTGCACCGGCTGCGGCGTTCAGCGCATGCTGCTGGCGCTGCTGCGGGGAGACCTGCCTGGGGCCGCCGCTCAAAACATCTTTATGCTGATTTTTTTGCCCTGCGCCGCCCTCTACCTTGCGGCCGAGGCCTGGCGCTATGGGGCTGGCAAAAGCCCGCTGTACCGCTCCAGGGCCTTTGGGCCGGCGGTGGCGGCGGTTTTGCTGCTGGCCGGGCTGTTTACGGTTCTGCGAAACCTGCCGGAGTTTATCTGGCTGGCACCCAAAGCTCTGTAAGTGTTTGACCGCTTCTTTCCGCTTTTTGCGGGGAGGGGCGGTTTTTGTCTATGGTAAACGGAAGTTTCGAACAAGCTTCCGTTTTTTCAAAAGAAAATTTTAAAAAAGCCCTTGCATTCCCCGGGACTTCATGCTATGATAGGGACAGAAGCCTATAGTATTAGCTAATTGTGAAAATAAGTTTATTGATTTTTTATGTATCATAGAACGAGGGCTCTCCCGATACTTACCAAAAAAATTCGCAACAATTAGCTAACATGGTTACATTCTTGGATGGTTTATCTATTTTAGATTTTGAAAGTTGGAAAAATCCAACAAAAAGTCAATTGACTCCTGTGGGTGTTGCTTTTATAATATAAAATTGAGTATAGCACGGCAAAAAATCAGGAAAGAAGGGGGTTCCCATGTACCAGGACCGGCACGGTAACCGCGCTGGCGGGCGGCCGCCCGAAAGCTGTTCCGGCACGGGCCCCTTCTGTCCTTTTGGCTGAATGCCGGGCGTGGGGGCGGCCCGGAGCAGCCGGACCCAGCGGGAACGTAATCCATTGACCGAGAACCGGCTTGGGGAGGATGATGATGGATTATACGCGTTTGGAGACGGAAGGGGTCAATGGAGCCACGGTGGGCATTGACCTGTGTGAAACGGAAGAAATCCTCCGGCTCATTCACGCGGAGGACCAAAAGGTGGTCCCGGCGGTGGGCCGGGTTCTGCCAGAAATCGCCCGGGCGGTGGACGCGGCTGTGGAGGGCATGCGGGCGGGCGGGCGGCTCATCTATGTGGGGGCTGGCACCAGCGGCCGCTTGGGGGTGCTGGACGCCTCCGAGTGCCCCCCCACCTTCGGTACGGACCCTGGCCAGGTGGTGGGCCTCATTGCCGGCGGAGACCGGGCTCTGCGAACCCCTGTGGAAGGGGCGGAGGACGACGAGGCTCTGGGCCGGGCCGACATGGACCGGCTTAAGGCTGGTCCCCGCGACATGGTGGTGGGGATTACCGCCAGCGGAAACGCCCCCTATGTGCTGGGGGCGGTGCGCCGGGCCAAAGAGCGGGGAGCCGCCACGGCGGCCTTGTGCAGCGCCCGCCCTGGGGCGGTTATTGACGCGGCGGATATTGCCATTGTGCCGGTGGTGGGGCCGGAGGTCATTATGGGCAGCACCCGTATGAAGGCCGGAACCGCCGGAAAGCTGGTGCTGAACATGCTCTCCACGGCGGTGATGATCCGCCTGGGCAAGGTGTACCAAAACTTGATGGTGGACCTGGACGCCAGCAACAAAAAGCTGCGGGACCGGGCGGTGCGCATTATCATGGAGGCTGTGGGCGTTTCGCGGCAGGCCGCGGAGGAGGCCCTGGGGCAGGCGGGCGGAGCCCTTAAGCCGGCGCTGCTTATGCTGCTGTGCGGCTGTTCGCTGGATTCGGCGGAGGCCCTGCTGGAAAAAGAACCCAATGTGCGCCGGGCCCAGTGGATCTGCGCCCGGGCCGGGGAGCTGCTGGACCGGGACCCGGTGGGGCTGTGGTAAGCGAGGTGCGCGATGAGCGATTATGTGATTGGTATTGACGGAGGAGGCACCCGGGCCCGGGCTTTTGCGGCGGGCCGGAACATGGAGGCCCTGTATGAAGCCAGCGGCGGCGGGGTGGGCCTAAGCAGCCTGCCCGTTCAGCGGGTGCAGGAGAATCTCTCCCGGCTGCTGGGGGCCTGTTTTGCCTCGGACAGTTTGTCCCAAAGCCGTTGCCGGTGCGTCTGTTTGGGCGCGGCGGGGGCGGGGCGCGCCGCCGCCCGGGACGCTTTGGCCGGTATGCTCCGCCAGGCGGCGGGCCCGGTGCCGGTGTATGTAACCCACGATGGCGCGGGAGCCCTGGCCGGAGGCATAGAGGCGGGCAGCGGCATTCTGCTCTCTTCGGGCACAGGGTCCATCTGCTATGCCCGCAACGCCCGGGGCGAAACCTGGCGCACCGGCGGCTGGGGGCACATTATGGGCGACGAGGGCAGCGGCTACGATGTGGGCCGCAAAATGCTGCGGGCGGCGGTTCGGGCGGCGGACGGACGGGACGCGCCCACCCAGCTGACGGGCATGGTGCTGGAGCATTGGCGGCTCCGTGAGCTGGACCAGGTGGTGGAGGCGGTGTACAGCGGGGAAAAGGGCAAAAGCGAAATTGCGGACCTGGCCCCCCTGTGCGAGCTGGCCTACCAGCGGGGCGACCGGGCGGCGCTGCGCATCACCCGGGAGGCGGCGGGCTCTTTGGCGGAGCTGGCGGCCGCGGCGGCCAAGCGGCTGTGGCCCCCAAAGGAGCCGGTGTCCTGCGTGTGCGCCGGAGGGCTTTTGGAAAACGCCCCCAACCTGCGCAAGCATTTTAAAGAAGCCCTGGAGAAAAAGCGGCCCGGCGTGCAGCTGGCGTCCAAGCTGCACAGCGCGGAGTGGGGCTGCGCGGCCCTGGCCTGGGAAAAAGTGGGGGCGGAGGAGAAAAATCGTTAGGCAGGTGAACAGTCATGCCAGGAGTTGTGTTGAAGATTAATCAAATTGTGGAGGACCTTCCCATTTCCGAGCGGAAGGTGGCCCGTTATGTGTCCGAAAACCTAAGCGGCATGGTAGGGGTTTCGGTAGAGGAGCTGGCCCGCCGCAGCGGCTCCAGTCAGGCGGCGGTGGTGCGGTTCTGCAAAAAGCTGGGCTGCAAGGGCTACCGGGATTTTTCCATCCAGCTGGTGGCGGAGCTGGCGAAGGCCCAGAACACCAGCGTTCACAAAGGCGAGTACAGCGACATTCAGGCTGGAGACAAGGCGGAAAACGTGATACGCAATGTGTGCCGCCACAACATACAGGCCATTGAGGACACCCTCTCTCTTATGGAGCCGGAAATTGTGGAGGCCACGGCGGACCGGCTGTTTCATGCCCAGCGGGTAGACCTTTACGCCATAGCGGCCTCCAACCTGGTGGCCCAGGACGCCCAGCAGAAGTTTATGCGCATTAACAAGCGGGTAACGGCCTACTCGGACCCCCACCTGCAGCTCTCCTCGGCGGCCTCCCTCACCCCGGCGGATGTGGCCATTGCCCTGTCCTGGTCCGGCGAGACCCGGGAGGTGCTGGAGGCGGCCAGCTTGGCCAAGCGGGGCGGCGCGTTTCTCATTGCTATTACCCGGTATGGCCGGGTGGCCCTGGCGGGCATTGCGGACGTGCACTTTGGCCTAAGCGCGCCGGAGATGGCCATCCGCAGCGGGGCCATGAGCTCCCGCATTGCCCAAATGACCATGATCGACATTTTGTTCTCCTGCATGGTAAGCCGCCACTACAAGGAGACGGTTCCCCATTTGGAGCGGACCCGGCAGGTGGTGCACGCGGTGCGCTGAAGCGCTGGGTATTCATAAAGAAAGAAGCGGCCCCGGATTCCAGGGGGCCGCTGTTCTTTTGGGGATGATTGGACGGCTTGGGGCGGGGCGGGGCCCCTTTTTCCCAAGCGGGCGTTCCATCATCTTAAAGCAGCTTCTGATAGCCTACCCACCGCAGGGCTTGGTCAAAGGCCAGCTTGTACCGCTGGGCGTAGACCTGGACGAACTCGCCCGCATACAGGGCCAGCCGCCCGTTAAAGCCGGTTTTAAACCGGTACACCCCATAGTTGGGGTGCTCCGGCTCTTCCCAGTGGGGCACGCCCTGGAAGTCGTAGGTGTGGCATCCGCTGTCCAGGGCCCAGCGGATCATCTCCCATTGCATCAGGTAGTTGGGCATCAGCTCCCGGCGGGCAGAGGAGGAAGCCCCGTACACATAGCTGGTCCGCCCGCCATACTGGACGCAGATGGCTCCGGAGAGGGCCTGCCCCTGGTATTCGCACAAATACAGGCGGCAGTGGCCTCCCAAAGCATCCAGCATCCGGGCAAAATAAGCCCGCGGGCGCATCTGGAAGCCGTCCCGCCGGTGGGTTTCCTCCATCAAGCGCTGAAAGTCCCCCAGCCGCTCTTTGCCATAGGCCCGGCAGGTTACGCCCCGGCGCTGGGCCAGGCGGATGTTGTACCGGCATTTGCTTTTAAAGGAGGCCAGCAGCTCCGCTTCGCTGCGGCCTTTTAGGTCCAGCAGGTAGTTGCTCCGGCACTGAATGGCCGCGTCCTCCTGCTGCCAGGGGGCAAAGCGCAGCCCTGCCGCCCGCAGAAAGTGAATGGCCTCCGCGTCCCAGTCCTCCACAGGCGGGTCCAGCTTGCAGGAATAGGCCCGATGCTTCTGGGCCAAAACCTCCAAACCGGCCAGCAGGTCCCGCAGGGCGCTTTGGTCGCGCGGGTCCCACACCGGCCCCCGGGGCGCATAGAGGAAGGATTTAAAAGGGAAGAGAAATTTTTTCACCAAAACCAGGCAGGCCGCCCGAATATGTCCCTGGCCGTCCCGGGACACCACCGCCTCGGGAAGCCACCGGCGCTTTACCCCGCACCAGCGGGCGGACTGTGTGAAGCTGCCCCCGCTGGCCTGTACAAAGGCCTCGTATTCCGCCACGGCGGCGGGGTTTGTAAAATCTAAAAATTCCATCGCGTTTTCTCCTTCCATTGAACTTTCCATGCGGCTGTTCCAAACATCCATCCGCGCAATATAAACGTGTCATATTATATAGACGGGGGAGAGCCCCAAAAGGTAAAGGATGGCGGTGGGATTTTTGAGCCCCGCCCACAGGCCCCTCAACCGCGCCGCTCCCTTTTAGGAAGCCGCCCTGGGCTGGGGCGGTTTCTTTTTTCAACAAAAATTCCGGAAGGGTTTTCCGGGAAGAGAATCGCCGGGCCCTCTTGTAAAAAAATAGGTTCTGTGATAGCATAGGGCTAATTGCTTTGTTAAGGAGTATGTGAGATGATGCAAAAAAACGAGAGAAGTCCCTTTTATGGGCAAATCTTCCGGCTGGTTGCGCCCATTGTGCTGCAAAACCTGCTCAGCGCGGCGGTAAGCTCGGCAGACGTGGTGATGCTGAACTTTGTGGGCCAGTCGGCCATTTCGGCGGTAAGTCTGGCAAGCCAGTACGCCAGCGTGCTGTTTATGGTGTTTTATGGCCTGGGCACCGGGGCCACCATGCTGTGCGCCCAGTACTTTGGCAAAAAGGATTTCCGGGCCATAGAGGTGGTTCAGGGCATTGCCATGCGTTTTTCCTTAAGCTTCTCCCTGATATTCGCCCTGCTGGCCCTAACGGTGCCTCAGTACATGATGCTGGTTTTCACCAACGATGCGGAGCTCATTGCCCTGGGCGCGGGCTACATCCGCATTTTAAGCGTGTGCTACCTGTGCTGGGGGGTTACCGAGGTATACATCAGCATTCTGCGCAGCGTGGGCCGGGTGGCTGTGGGCACGGTGCTGAACAGCGTTGCGGTGGGCCTTAACGTGCTGCTGAACGCCGTGTTTATTTTTGGCTGGCTGGGCGCCCCAAAGCTGGGGGTCAACGGCGTGGCCCTGGCCACCTCCCTCTCCCGGCTGGTGGAGCTGGGCCTATGCTTTGTGGTCTCCGCCCGGTCCAAAGAGGTTAAGCTGAAGTTTTCCGCCATTTTTGTGCGCAACAAGGCCCTGTTTACGGACTTTGTCAAGCTCTCCCTGCCGGCCCTGGCCAACGATGTGGTCTGGGGGCTGGCTTTCTCGGTGTATTCGGTAATCATCGGCCACCTGGGCAACGACGCGGTGGCGGCCAACTCTCTGGCCACGGTGGTGCGCAGCTTTGGCACCATCCTGTGCTTTGGCCTGGCCAGCGCGGGCGGCGTGCTGCTGGGGCAGAAGATCGGCGAGGGCAGGCTGGAGGAGGCCCGGGCCGACGGGCGGCGGCTTTTGTGGCTGACCGTGGCCTCGGGAGCCGTTGGCGGGGCCATCGTGCTGATTGCCCGTCCCTTTGTGATGATGTACGCCCAGGCCAACTTCACCAAGGAGGCCCTGGGCTACTTGGGCGTGATGCTGCTGATCAACTCCTACTACATTATGGGCTGCGCCATTAACACCACCCTCATTGCCGGAGCTTTCCGGGCTGGGGGCGACAGCCGCTTCGGGCTCATCTGCGACGTAATTACCATGTGGGTTTACGCGGTGCCCCTGGGCTTTTTCGCGGCCTTTGTGCTCAAGCTGCCGGTTCTGTGGGTTTATTTTCTGCTGTGCACCGATGAATTTGTCAAGTGGCCCTGGGTGCTCCGGCACTATGCCAGCGGCAAGTGGATTAAAAACATCACCCGTGACAATCTTTTTGCCGGGGAAAAGGGATAAGGAGCGGGAAAGATGGTCTATTTGTCGCGGGCCCCAGAGGCTCTGCCGCCTACTTCCCGCCGGGCTTGGGAGCATCAAACGGGCCGCGCCCTGCTGGCCTTGGCCCTAAGGGAGCGCGGTTTGGCCCTGCCCGGGGAGCTGGAGGAAAACCTGTGCTTCGGCCCCCGGGGCAAGCCCTATTTAAAAGGCAATCCGGTCTATTTCAACATCAGCCATGGGGGCGGGCTGGCGGCCTGCGCTGTGGAAAACTGCCCTGTGGGACTGGATCTGGAGGCCCTGCGGCAGTTCCGGCCCGCCCTGGCAAAGCGGGCCTTTACTCCGGCGGAGCGCCAGCTGGCGCAGGCCTCGCCAGACCCGGACGGAGCCCTGACCCAGCTGTGGACCTGCAAGGAGAGCCTTATGAAGCTAAGCGGCCAGGGCATGGCGGAGCTGGGGGAGACGGTGCTGGAAAGCCTGGGGCGGCACCCCGCCTGCCCCAGGGCCGGGGTTTGGCTGGAAAGCCGGAACCTTTCGGGCTGCTGGCTTACCGAGGCCTGCGCCGCCCCCTTTACCCTGGAGCTGCGCTGGGCGGACCTGCGGGCATAGCCGGGCCGGGGCGCACATATACATGTTCCAACGACATTACGGACCGGCGGCTGTGCACGGCGGTTCTAGAGAGAGGATCGGTGGAATATGTTTGTGTCCCTAAAAGCCAACAAAAAACGCATTGCCGCCTTTGCCATTCTGGCTTTGGCGGTGGTGGGGGCCTGGTTCTTCCTGCGCAAGGACGCCGCCCCCCAGCAGGTTCAGCCGGTGGAGGCCGCCGGAGAGACCGAGCAGGAGCGGGTGGAGTTTTTGCAGGGCTTCGGCTGGCAGGTGGAGTCCCCCCCTGCGGAGACCCGGGAAGTGATGATCCCCGCCCAGTTTAACGATGTGTACGAAAACTACAACGCCATGCAGCAGGCCCAGGGCTTCGACCTGCGGCCCCATGCCGGGGAGACCTGCACCCAGTATAAGTACCACATCACCAACTACCCCGGCGAAACAGAGGTGTTTGCCACCCTGCTGGTGCGGGGGCGGCTGATTATTGGCGGCGATGTGGCCTGCGCCAAAGCGGCGGGCTTTATGCACGGCTTTGCCAAAGACAGCGCCCGGTATGGCGAGGCTACCCCCAGGCCCGCCCAAAGCGCGGAGCCTGCCTCCAGCGGGACGGAGTCCAGCCCGGCGGAGAGCGGGGGCGGCGTAAGCTCGGAAGGAAGCGGCGTGGGGGCTGAAACTGTGGAAAACTCTGTGGAGAGTGTGGGGAACTCTGAGCAGGGGAACTCGGAACAGGCCGAATCTCCGGCGGAAAACACCGGCGCGGTGCCAGAGGACGGATACCCCACCGCCTGATGTGGAAAAGTGGAAGAGCCAGAGGCCGGGGGATTCCCCGGCCCTTTTGGCAGGAGCGGGCGCGGCGGCGCTCTCCCGTATAAACCGGCGGAAGAGGCCGGCCCGCGGCCCAATATATAAGCGGACCGGGAGACAGGTCCACTACCTATGGCGTGTTCTCCCTGGTTAATGTGCACAGTAGCCCGCCAGTTTTTTTGTTATTTGGGCAATGCTCATAAAAGTGGGGACAAATCTTTGGGTAAAAGAAGACTATTCATACGGGTGATTTTCTGTTATACTATGGACAAATCAATCCAGCGCACCTTACTGCGGCGGTTTTTTCCACGGGCAGCGGACGCTGAGATATCAGGAGGAAAGCTAGAATGGCAAGCTTGAGTTTAAGAAATATCTATAAGATCTACTCTGGCGGCGTTACCGCGGTCACTGACTTTAACCTGGAGATTGCCGACAAGGAGTTTATCATCCTGGTCGGACCTTCCGGCTGCGGCAAGTCCACCACCCTGCGTATGATCGCCGGTTTGGAGGAGATCAGCAAGGGCGAGCTGTACATAGGCGACACCCTTTCCAATGACATCGCCCCCAAGGACCGGGATATCGCCATGGTGTTCCAGAACTACGCTCTGTATCCCCACATGACCGTGTTCGACAACATGGCTTTCGGCCTTAAGCTGCGCAAGACCCCCAAAGACGAGATCAAGCGCCGCGTGGAAGAGGCTGCCCGCATTCTGGATATCGCCCATCTGCTGGACCGCAAGCCCAAGGCTTTGTCCGGCGGCCAGCGGCAGCGCGTGGCCCTGGGCCGCGCCATTGTCCGCGACCCCAAGGTCTTCCTGCTTGACGAGCCCCTTTCTAACCTGGACGCTAAGCTGCGCGCCCAGATGCGCACCGAGATTTCCAAGCTGCACATCAAGCTGGGCACCACCTTCATCTACGTTACCCACGACCAGACCGAGGCTATGACCATGGGCGACCGCATTGTGGTTATGAAGGATGGCTTCATTCAGCAGGTGGATACTCCCCAGAACCTGTATGAGTTCCCGGTGAACGAGTTTGTGGCGGGCTTCATGGGCTCCCCCCAGATGAACTTCATTGACGCCAAGTGCCAGAAGTCCGGCAGCGACTATACCCTGTCCTTTGGCAAGTGCACCATCACCATCCCGGCCAAAAAGGCGGAGGGCACCAGCATTGCCAACTATGTGGGCAAAGAGGTTGTCTTCGGCATTCGTCCCGAGGATGTGCACGACGAGCCCGACTTCATCCAGAAGGTGGGCGGGGCCCATGTTACCTGCGAGGTGGAAGTTACCGAGCTGATGGGTGCCGAGACCTATCTGTACCTGGACTGCGAAGGCAACGCCGTCACCGCCCGCGTGGAGCCCACCTCCACCGCCAAGCCTGGCGACAAGTGCCAGATCGCTTTCGACCTGAACAAGATGCATGTGTTCGACAAGGAGACCGAGGTTACGGTTATCAACTAAAGCCGCAAAGCAGCCGTAGCCAGGGGATTGACTGCGGAAAAGAGAGATCACATCAAGGATTGCCTTAAATAATGGGACCGGCAGGCGCAAGCTTGCCGGTCCCTTTGGTTTTGCGCCAGAAGCCGCCCATGGAGTTTTTTTGCTGAGGGAAAAGAAAAAACGCAGCCATTGCTTTGGTTTTGGGCAAATTTACGGCTTAAAAGACCTGCCGCAAAATTTGGGGGTTGAAATTTCCGTGGAAATTTTGTAAAATAGAACTGAGTAGGAAGTTCTATTGTCTAAACATCATAACATGGCGCTGGCTTGGGGCCTCAGCCCTGCGAGCGGAAAGGGGAAGAGTATGTCAAACAGATTGTTCCAGGGCGTCATCCATCAGATGAGTGACGCCATTGACCGCACCATCGGGGTAATTGACGAATCCTCGGTAATCATTGCCTCCAGCGACCTGTCTCGGGTTGGCGAGGTGTTCGACGAGGCCGCTATGGAGGCCATGACCACGGACGAAGTCTGTGTGGTCAGCAACTGTACCTTTAAGGCCTTTGGCAGCAGGCTTCGGCCCAGCTATGCCGCCTTTGTCTCCGGCGGAGACCCGGACGCGCGCCGGTATGTGCGTATTCTTTCGGTGGCCTTAAGCAACATTAAGCAGTACTACGACGAAAAGTATGACCGTGGGAACTTTATTAAGAACGTCATTTTGGACAACATTTTGCCCGGCGATATTTATTTGAAGTCCCATGAGCTCCATTTTGATGGGGACGTGAGCCGGGTGTGCATGCTCATTAAGGTCAGCGACAAAAATGATGTTTCCGCTTTTGAGGTGCTGCAAAATTTGTTCCCAGACAAGAACAAGGATTTCGTCATCAATATTAACGAGACGGATATTGTGCTGGTAAAAGAGATTCGGGAGAGCATTGAGGAAAAGGACATCGACAAGCTGGCCCGCTCCATTGTAGACACCCTCACCGGGGAGTTTTACGCCCATTGCTCGGTGGGCATCGGCACGGTGGTAAGCAACATTAAGGACCTGGCCCGCTCCTTTAAAGAGGCCCAAACCGCCCTGGAAGTGGGCATGGTGTTCGACACCGCCCGGGACATTGTCAGCTACAACAACTTGGGCATTGCCCGGCTGATTTACCAACTGCCCACCACCCTGTGCGACATGTTCCTGAAGGAGGTCTTCAAGCGGGGCAGCATCGACTCTTTGGACCACGAGACCCTGTTCACCATCCAGCGCTTTTTTGAAAATAACCTGAATGTCTCCGAGACCAGCCGCAAGCTGTTCGTGCACCGGAACACCCTGGTGTACCGCTTGGAGAAGATTAAAAAGCTGACCGGCCTGGACCTGCGGGAGTTTGAGGACGCTATTGTGTTTAAGGTAGCCCTGATGGTGAAGCGCTACTTGACCAATAACTCCATTAAATAAGAGGCCCGGCTTTGGGGCGGGCTGCGCAAACCGGGCGGAAAACCGGCAGATTTTGCATGCTTTTTGCCAATCTGTCCAAAGGGCGGGGTTCCGTCCCCTGGCGGGCCTGCTTCCCATCCCCTAGAAGAGCCGCTGCTTTTTCTAACTTATGAGGTGATTCTTTGATCCAATTTACGAATGTTTCAAAAGTGTACAACAACGGCACCGAGGCCCTGCACGACATTAATTTGAACGTGAAAAAGGGAGAGTTCGTGTTCATTGTGGGCTCCTCGGGCGCGGGCAAAAGCACCTTTTTAAAGCTCATCACCTGCGAAGAGCGCCCCAGCGCTGGGGAGATTCTGCTGGACGGCATGGAAATCTCCCGCATCCGCAAGGGGAAAATTCCCTATGTGCGCCGGAAAATGGGCATGGTTTTTCAAGACTTCCGGCTGATTGACCACATGACCGTGTATGACAACGTGGCCTTTGCCATGCGGGTGGTGGGGGCCAGCCCCCGGTCCATCCGCAAGCGGGTTCCCTATATCCTCAGTTTGGTGGGCTTGCAGCACAAGGCCAAGCACTACCCCACGGAGCTCTCTGGCGGTGAGCGTCAGCGGGTGGGTCTGGCCCGGGCATTGGTCAACAATCCGGAGCTCATCATCGCGGACGAGCCCACGGGCAACATTGACCCGGCCTTGAGCTTTGAGATTGTGGACCTGCTCAGCGAAATCAACCGCCGGGGCACCACGGTGCTGATGGTGACCCATGAGCACAGCCTGGTGAAGCATTTTCACAAGCGCATCATTCAAATCCACTCGGGCCAAATTGTGGCGGACACAGCGGACATGGCGGACAGCTATGCGCCGCCGGAGGAGTATGCGGCCCGCCAGGCCGCCCAGGCGGAAGCGGAGGCCCAGCATACGGCCCCCCTGCCGGAGGATCTGCCGGAGCCGGGGGACATGCCGGAATATGTACCCGAAGAGCCGGAAGAGCCGCCCCAGTTTGAGGAGCCGGATGAGCCCACCCTGCTGGAAGTTCTAACGCCGGAGCCCTACTATGACGAGGAGGAAGAGGAGTTGGACATTGAGGCGGCGGAGGACGTGCCCCAAGAGATTGTAAACCGCCGGGGCAGGCGTGGAAAGGAGGAGGATCAATGAGGCTGCACAGTATGGGTTACCTGTTTCGGGAGGGCGTGAAGGGCCTGTGGAAAAACCGCACCATGAGCATTGCCTCCATCTGCGTGCTAATCTCCTGCCTGCTGATGACGGGCATCGCGGGGCTGCTGTCCATCAACCTTTCGGCCAGTATGCGGGGCATTGAGGCAAACAACAATATCACGGTGTTTTTAGATAAGGGATTGCCCGCCCTAACCGCCGTAAAGGTGGGGGAGGAGCTGCGGAAGGTGGACAACATCAGCGAGTGCTCCTTTATTCCTCGGGAGGATGGGCTGAAAAACGTCATTCAAAGCATCGGCGGCAAGGGAGAGCTGCTGCTGGCCCTGCAGGGCGAGGACAACCCCTTGCCGGACGTGTACAGCATCTCCATGAAGGACCTGAGCCGCTATAATGAGACCATTGACCACCTGGAGGCGGTGGAAGGGGTGGACTATGCCTCGGACTACTCGTATATTGCCACCCAGCTGAACAGCCTGGACCGGCTGGTGCGCAACTGCAGCCTGGGCATCTTGGTTGTGCTGGGCGTGGTGGCCCTGTTCATCATTGCGAACACCCTAAAAGTGACCATATTTTCCCGGCGAATGGAGATAAAAATTATGAAGTCTGTTGGAGCAACCAATGGCTTCATTCGCATCCCCTTTATTGTAGAGGGGGTGCTCATTGGCGTATTTTCTGGGGCGATTTCAGCCACCATCCTTTACTTTGGCTATGACCGGGCGGCGGAAGCGGTGTATGGCATTGTGACCTTTTTGACCATCATTGACATTCAGCCCTACGCGCTGATGCTGTATGGCGCGTACATTTTGGCGGGAACCCTGTTTGGCCTGATGGGTGGGCTGATTTCCATTCGCAAGTACCTAAAAAAAGAGGGAGAGAACGCGATTATTTAATGGCATGCGCCTCGTGCCCAAAAGCCGCTGGCAGGCGGACGGAAAAATTTGCGAAAAAATTGAAAAAAGGCCTTGACAAATGCCGCCCTCTGTCGTATAATTAGGGAGTCGTCTGGAGAGATGGGCGGCAGAGAAGGCCCGGTAGTTCAGTTGGTTAGAACGCTAGCCTGTCACGCTAGAGGTCGACGGTTCGAGCCCGTTCCGGGTCGCCACTGTTCCGAAACGGAGTTTCCATTCGGAACAAGCATGCTGCTATGGCTCAGGTGGTAGAGCACATCCTTGGTAAGGATGAGGTCTCCAGTTCGAATCTGGATAGCAGCTCCACAAAACCCCG
>CAJUNS010000024.1 GCA_910587995.1 uncultured Oscillospiraceae bacterium
TCATGCCGTGGGGGGTGCCGGAGTTGTAGTAGATGGAGTCCCCCTCGTTGAGGACCTCAATGTGAGAGCCAATCTGGGCTTTCATAGAGCCCTTTACCACAATGTCGAACTCCTGCCCCGCGTGGCTGGCCAGCTTGATGGCCACATGCTGCTCGGCCTCGCTGTAGGGCATGGTGACAAAAAAGGGCTCGGCGGTCTTGTTTTTAAACAGCGGGGCCAGGTTCAAATATTTAAAGCCGTGCCGCCGGGTAATGGGCAGTCCGTCCCCATGGCGGACGATGGTGTAGGTGGAGAGGGTGGGGCTTACGCCGCGAATCAGGTCGGTGGGGTCCACGCCAAAACGCTTGGCGCACTTGTAGATGAAGGTGAAGCTAAAGTCCTGCTCCCCCGCCTCGCAGCGCTGGTATTCCTCCCGGCTGGTCCCTGTGCACTTGGCCATTTCGTCCTCCGAGAGGCCGGTAATCTCCCGCATGGTGCGGATGCGCTGGGCTACCTCCGCCAGCTGGGCTTTCAAATCTGTTTTTTCCATTGGACCTTCCCCCTTGAATATAGTGTGAAACAATTTGGGCTGGATATACTTTTACCTCGTTTTTCAAGTCTTTGGCGCCGGCCTGCTTGAAAAACAGGAAATACCGATTTTCAAGTGCGTGCACTATAAAAAATACGCCGTTTGCACAATATAAAAAAACCGTCCCACAGGGGACCACCCCTATGAGACGGATCATTTTTCCGCGGTACCACTCATGTTGCGCCATGCTCCGCACAGCGCCCCTCTGCGGGCTCCAACAAGCCCTCTGCCCTAACGCGGCGTCACGGGAAGCGTCTACTGTCCGGACGCTCCCTGTTCCGCGGCAGATTACGCCGCTTTCTGGGGGCCTCCAAGGTTCGGGCTTCCGGCTCGGAAGGGATTGGCATATTGGGCTGCGCCCCACTGGCTTGCACCGGCCGCCAGCTCTCTGTGAGAGGTCGTTTCCCCGCCTTCTTCGTCGCTGCCTTTTTTATATGCGATTGCGTCCTCTACTAGTAATAGAGTATACAATCATCATACACCCGCGGGGGGCAAATGTCAAGTAAAGTCTGTAAATTTTTTCTTATATTTACTGGCCTGGCGCTGCTGCTTGGCCAGGGCCTTGCTGCGCTGGCCCCGTTTCATCCGCTGGCTGGCGCTGGATTCCCCCGCCAGCTGCCGGTAGTTTTTCCAGCGCTGGGGCGAGAGCTCGCCCCGTTCCAATGCCCCGCGAATGGCGCAGCCGGGCTCCTGTCCATGGCGGCAGTCGTGGAACCGGCACTGGCCCAAAAAGCGCTCCACATCCGGGAACGCCGCCGAAAGGCCCTCCGCCGCGTCCCACATGCCCAGCTCCCGCATGCCGGGGGTGTCAATCACCAGTACGCCGGAGGGCAGCCGCAGCAGCTGCCGGTGGGTGGTGGTGTGCCGGCCTCGGGCGTCGTCCTCCCGGATGCCCCCGGTGTCCATAACCTCTTGGCCTGCCAGGGCGTTGATGAGGCTGGACTTGCCCACGCCGGAGGAGCCCAGAAAAGCCGCCGTAACCCGGGGCTTGAGGTAAGCGTCCAGCTGCTCCATGCCCTGCCCGGTTTTGGCGCTTAGGGCCAGCACCGGGGCCTCTCCCGCCACTTCATAGGCCGCTTCCACCATAGCCTGATGATCGCCGGGCAGGTCCGCCTTGGTCAGCACCACCACAGGCTGGGCCCCGGAGTTCCAGGCCAACGTCAGGTAGCGCTCCAGGCGCTTCACATTAAAGTTTTCGTTCAGGGACTGCACCGCGAACACCACGTCCATGTTGGCGGCCACCGCCTGCTCGACCCCGTGCCAACCGTCCAGACGGGAGAAAAAGCTCTTGCGGGGCAGGGTGCGAAGGATCCGCCAGTCTCCGGCGGACTCCAGGTCTGGGTCCCCAGCGGGCTGGGCCAGCACATAGTCGCCGGTGGTGGGGAAGTCCTGGCCGCCTTCGTAGTGGTACTCCTTGGTCTTCAACCGGCCATAACGCTGGCCGTGGGGGGTGATAAGCTGATAGCGCTCCTTAAAAACCGCTGTCACACGGCTTGGGACAAGAGACGCCGCCTCAGCGGAAGCCTGCCGGGGCAGGAATGCCTCGGGAAAGCCATAGTCTAACAGATTTGTCATGCGATTCCTCCCTTGGGAAATTCGTGGTCCTTTTGCTTACGATGTGTGTTCTCATAAGACATCACTCCTTTCGGTAATCGGGAAGAAACTAGGGAAAAAGGCTGCTAAAGCCAGCCTAAAAAGCATTGTAGCACATTCTCTGGGAGAAGTCAACCTTACCGCCGCCCCTGGGTGTGTCCCAACCGCAGAGATAATCATCTGTGTTCCCCCGCCCTACGGGCGGGGGAATACGAAAAGCTCTCCGAAACGGACACTCCCGCCGCCCCCACGAAAAACACCCAGGCAAGGCAGATCCTCTGCCCGGCCCGGGTGTTTTCATTTTATTAGCAGCAAAACTTTTTTACAGGTTTTTCCCGGCGCCGGCGGCTTAGCCCTTCACCGCGCCAATGGTGATGCCCTTCACAAAATACTGCTGGAAGAAGGGGTACACAATCAGAATGGGCAGCACGCCCACCACGGCAATGGCCATTTTGATGCCTGTGCTGGGCATGGTAGCCGAAATCTCCGCGGCGGCGGCGGCGTCCATGCCGCTCTTTAGGGCCTGCACGTCCCGCAGCATGTCGTTTAACAGCACCTGGATGCTGTAAAGGCTCTTGTTCTGCTGCAAATAGTACAGTCCGTTTTTCCAGTCGTTCCAATAGGCCAAGCCAATCAACAGCGTCATGGTGGCGATCATGGGAATGCTCATGGGCAGCACAATGGTCAGCAGAATGCGGAACTCCCCCGCCCCGTCGATCCGGGCGGCCTCGATGACCGCGTCGGGAATGTTGGTGCTGAAATAGGTGCGCATCATGATGACATAGAACGCGTTTACCATCAGCGAGGGGATGATCAGCGCCCAGGGCGTGTTGCTGACCGGAATGTAGCGGGTGTACATAATGTACGTGGGCACCAGGCCGCCGTTAAACAGCATGGTGAAGAACACGTAGAACGCCATCACGTTCCGGCCGGGCAGGTCCCGGCGGGAGAGGGCGTAGGCCATCAGCACGGTCATGGAGAGGCCGCAGCTGGTGCCCACCACGGTGGCGAAGATGGTCATCAGATAGGCGGAGGCAATCTTGGTTCCGCTTTTGAACATGTAGAGATAGGCGTTCATGCTGAACTGGGCCGGGAACAGGGTGTAGCCGCTGCGAATCAGCTCGTTCTCCTCCGTGACGGAGGACATGATCAGCAGGGCGAAGGGGAAGATGCAGCACAGCGCCAGGAAGATCATGACAATGTGGGCGACCACTTGGAAATTCTTATTCTTTTCAACCATGACAGCTTTCCTCCCTTAGAACAGCGCGTTTTCTTCGCCGCCGACCTTTTTCACGGTCCAGTTGGCCAGCAGCACCAGCACAAAGCCCACCACGCTCTGGTAGAATCCGGCGGCGGAAGACATGCCGATGTCGTTCAGACGGATCAGGCCCCGGTACACATAGGTGTCGATGGTGCTGGTGATGTCCAGCAGGGGGCCGGAGTCCATGGGCACCTGGTAGAACAGGCCGAAGTCGGAATAGAAGATTTTGCCGATGGACATGAGGGTCAGGGTGATGATGGTGGGCAGCAGGCAGGGCAGGGTCACGTGGACGATCTGGTCCCAGCGGTTCGCGCCGTCGATCACCGCGGCCTCGTAGTAGCTGTGGTCAATGCCCACCAAGGTGGCGTAGTAGAGGATGCAGTCATAGCCGAAGGTCTTCCAGACATGGACGATAACCAATATGTAGGGCCAATACTTGGGTTCCGTATACCAGGAGACCGGGTCCTTGCCCAGGGCCTTCAGGATGGTGTTGTTTACAAAGCCCGTCTCGGAGCTCAGCAGGGCGAAGACCAGGTAGCTGACCACCACGATGGAGATCAGGTAGGGCAGCAGAATGATGGTCTGGTACAGCTGCTTCATCAGCTTGTGGGTGATCTCGTTGAGCAGAACGGCGATGGTGATGGCGATCACCGTGCCCAGAATGATGAAGGTGATGTTATAAAGCAGCGTGTTGCGGGTGATGTTAAAGGCGTCCTTGGTCTTGAACAGGTAGGTAAAGTTGCTCAGGCCCACCCAGTCGCTGCCCAGGATGCCCTTGCGCCAGTTCACCTTTTTAAATGCGATGATCAGGCCGGACATGGGCACGTAGTTGTTCATAAAGAGGTAGAGCGCGCCCGGCAGGAACATCAGATACAGGGGCAGATAGCGCAGAAAGCGGCCCTGCTTTTTCGGCGCGGAACGGGATTTCCCCACCTGTTCCAGCGCGGCGGATTTGGTCGGCATATTTGCCAGCTCCTTTTTTCATGGATTTTTTGGGACTATACCTCAGCGCGGGCAGGCCGCGCGAACAGCCTGGAGAGAGGGGAGTATTCAAAAGGCGAGTTTTATGTAGAGAAAGCTTCTTAATCGCAACAGTAAAAGTTTTTGATCCAAACTTTTTTCAAAAAGTTTGGTCCAGTCCAGGGTGAAACCCTGGCCGCCGGAGGGTGAGCGTCTGCCAGTGGCAGACAAGCTGCGAACCGACCGAGCCGGCAGGCGAGACTCCACTCCGTAAAACTTCAAAAACTGCGCCCTTTTGGCATTCCCGGAGAGAGGCCCCGGCCCATGGGGGGAGGATATGGGAACAAGCGGCCCGCCCAGGGCCGCCCATTCCCATGCCCTCCCCTTTCGGGGAAGACATGGCGGGACGAAGATCTATACAATGCTCATAAAGGGGAGCTTATTTGTTCTCGCTCAGCCAGGCGTCCAGCTGGGACTGCTTCTCAGCGATGATGGCGTCCAAGCCGGCGTCCTTGAGCTCCTGATTGAACTTGGGCAGGGTCTCCTCGGGATCCAGCGCGCCGCACACCAGGGCCTTGTGGTACTTGTTGACCACGTTGGTGCAGGCGGTAATCTCGTTGGCGGTCTTGGTGGCGTCAAAGGAGAAGCCGAAGGCCGCGGACTTGTCGGAGTTGTTGTTGAAGTCCCGGGTGGCGTCCCAGTAGTCGGCGGGCAGGTCCAGGCCCCAGATGTCGCCGATGAACTGGTTGGGCTGCAGCCAGGTGCCGCTCTTGCGGTAGGTGGTGGTGGTGGCGTCCACGCCGTCCAGGTAGTTGATGCGGTCCTGGCCGTTGGTCACGGCGCCGGCCTCAACCACCTGATAGTGCTTGCCCTCCACGCCGTACATGTACAGGTTGGAGATCTCGGGGTCGCTGTACAGGGCGTTGAGCATCTTCATGGCGGCCTCGGGGTGCTCGCAGGAGCCGGCGATGGACCACAGGCCCATGGTAACCCGGTCGGTGGTGGCCAGGGCGGGCATAATCTCCACCACGCCGATCTTGTTGGTCAGGTTGGCGTTGTTCTCCTCGGCATAGTAGGGCTTCAGGTTGGTGAAGGTGCCGAAAGCGGTGCCGGCCTCCATCAGGGTGGAAGCGGTCTCGGTGGTGTTCACCGCGTCGGACTGGATGAGGCCCTCCTGCATCCAGTTGTACATGGTGGTCACCAGGTCCTTATACTGGTCAGTCTCATACAGGTTCACGATGGTGGTGTCCTGGGCATGGTTGGCCAGAACGCCCAGGTTGACCATCTCGTCGCCCACGGAGTCCCAGTCCCAGTTGCGGATGTTCTCACCGGCGGAAACGGCCACGGGCCACACGTTCTCTTCCTTCTCCTTGATGACCGCCAAAACGTCGTGGAGGTCCTCCAGGGTCTTGACAGACTCCATGTCCAGGCTGTGCTTCTCAGCCAGGTCCAGCCGGTAGGAGAAGCCCTGGGAAGCCGCCAGGTCGCGGCCCTGGGTCAGGCCAAAGAGCTCGCCATCTACCCGGCCGCAGTTAATCATATCCCAGCCCAGCTGCTCAATGATGCCCTGGCCATACTCCTCAATGAGGCCGTCCATGGGCATAATCTGGCCGCTGGTGGCGCAAGAGGCGTAGGGCACCATGTAAACCGCCATCAGGTCCACGCCCTCGCCGGAGGACAGCAGCAGGGTGGTCTGCTCGGCATAGCTGCCAAAGGGCAGGAAGGTCAGCTTCACGTTGATGTTGAACTTCTCTTCCAAAATAGCGTTCATCGCCTCTTCCACTTCCGCGATGCCGCTCTCCTCCTTGCCGGAAGCCATGGTCACAATGTCCAGGGTAACCAGCTCGGGCTCTTTCAAGTCCCCGCTGGCAGAGGCCGCGCTGCTCTCCCCGTCAGACGTCTGGCTGCTTTCGCTGCTCTCGCCGCCCTGGCTGGCCGCGCTGCTCTCCTGAGAGCTGCTGCTGCCGCCATCTCCGCCGCAGGCCGCCAGGGCCAGCAGCATCGCCACGGCCAAGAGCGCCGCAATGATTCTCTTTGCCATAAGTACTACCAATCCTTTCTTATTTTACGTTTAACGGGCCGCGGCCTGTTAGCGGGCGTGTCCCAACCACAGAGGATTATCTTCGTGTTCCCCCGCCCTACGGGCGGGGGAACACGAAGAGCTCTCCGAACGGACACTCTCCCTGTTGGCCGCGCTGCGCCCCGTTTGTACCAGTATACCTCTTTTTTTAAAGGATTTCTGTAAAAATTGTGATGTGCATTATTGAAACTGTGACCTTTCCGTGCGGAATTTGAACGATTATCCGGCCCGTGTTGCATATGCCCGCGTAAGCTCTTGTGGGAAACCGGTCCTGTACAGCCAGCCCTGGTGGAAGCCCATTTTAATTATGACTTTCAAAAGAACAGTTTTGCAAGTTGTCTATTAGAATCATTCAAACCCATCAAAACTTAATACTGCATTTTTTATATTCTTAACTTTTACAGGAATTCTCTTCGCCCAACCCCCCGCAAGCGCAAAAAAGGAGCTCCCGCCGGAGCTCCTTCCACAGGCCAGTCTATCCGGCCCACACCTTACGCCTCCCCCTGTCCCCCCGCCGGACGCTTGCGCCGGGCCCGGTATTCCACCGGCGAACAGCCGGAGAATTTTTTGAACACCTGGGAGAAATAAGAAAAATTGGAATAACCCACCTTGGAGGCCACCAGGCTGACCGGTACATCCGTGTCCGCCAGCAGGGACTGGGCCACCCGCATTTTCTCGGTCAAAATATAGTCGCTCAGGGACCCGCCGGTTTCCCGCTTGAACAGCCGGGAGAGGTGCTCCGGGCTGAGGAAGATGGCCTCGGCAATCTGGGCCCGGCTCAGCTCCTTGTCCAGGTTCCGGCGCACATACTCCATGGCCTCCCGCACCGGGCCGGGGGACTCCTCCCGCCAGGGGCCCTGGTCCTGGGCGCTGCTGCGGTAGCCCTCGTAGTTATAATACCGGCGGAGCTTGGCGGTCTCCCGCATTTTGCCCGCCGCCCGAATCAGCGCCTCCTCAATCTCCTCATAAGGGGCGGGCTGCAAAATATAGTCGAAGCTGCCCAGCTTCACCGCCTCTTGGGCATAGCCAAACTCCGCGTGAGCCGAGAGGAAAATGCAGCCCACCTCGGGCTTGCGCTCCCGGGCCCAGCGCAGCAGCTCGAAGCCGCTGTTGGGGGGCATCTCCACATCGCACAGCAGAATATCCACCTGCTCCCGCTGAAAGACCCCCTGGGCCTCTTTGACGCTGTAGGCCGGAAAGACCTTTTCAGTCCCCGCCCTCTGCCAGTCCACCCCGCTGATTACCCCCCGCACCACCTCGGGCTGGTCGTCTACTACCAAAACGTTCATGCCTCCCCCTCCTTTTTTAGGGCCTCGCTCTCAATGGGGATTAAAATCTCCGAAACGCAGCCGGGATTTGTATTAAAAAAGGCGTACATCACCTGATCGCCGTAAATAAGGCTCATGCGCTTCTTTACGTTGTTCAGGCCCACATGGTGCTCGGTGTATATGTCCCGGAAGGGCCCGTTGATCTCCCGCAGCACCTCTTCCGAAAAGCCCGGCCCGTTGTCGCTGACCGCCAGGTCCATGTAGACCTCCCCGCCGCTTTTCAGCACCGAGGCCTTCACCTCAATCTCCAAAGGCAGATCCTCCGCCCGGTGCTTTACCGAGTTTTCCACAAAAGTTTGCAGCGACAGGGGCGGAATGGGGAATTCCAGCAGCCGGGGGTCCGCGTCCACCTGGCAGCGGGGCGGCGTTGGCATGCTGAGGCCCTGGAGCTGCAAGTAGTTGCGCACATGGTCCAGCTCCCGCTTCAGGGGCACAAAGTCCATGCTGTCTTGAAAAATATAGCGGATATGCCGGGAGAAGGATAGGATCATCCGCTGGATTTTTTCAAACTCCCGCTGCTGGGCCATGGCGTACAGGCTTTTTAGTCCGTTGAGAAAAAAGTGAGGCCGAATTTGCAGCTGCAAGTACCGCAGCTGGGCTTTTTGATTTTCAATCTCTTTTTCATAGGACTCAATTTTCAAGTCCTTGATCTGGCCCATCATGGTGTTGAAGGTCTCGCCCATCTCTTGAAACTCCAGCACCTGCCCAGCGGTAACCGCCTGGGCCTCCAAGTCTCCTTCCCGAATGCGCACCATGGTGCCCTTCATCTGCTCCACCGGAGCGGCGATGAGCCGGTCCAGCAGCCACAGCAGCAGCAGCAGCGGCATGCACAGCACCGCCAGCAGCGAGAGCACCAGCAGGGTCAGCTGGGCTGGCTCCAGGGCCTCCAAATAACCGGCCCCGCTCACCAAAAAAACCAGAATGCAGTCCGCGTTGCTCATCTGCCGGCCAATGATCATATACCGCTCCGGCGAACCGGAAAGGAAATAGCCCCGGTAGTCCCCCCGCAGGGCAATGCGGTGGGACTCGATAAACTCCCGCTGGGTCAGAGGCTCGTTGTCCAGGGTGACAAAGGAGGCCACCGCCTCCCGGCCAGGCTCCCACTCCGCCGTGGCCATCAGCTTGTCCAGAGGGGCCAGCGCCACCAGATAGGTGCTCCGCCCCCCATAAAACCGCAGCAAATAGGCCGCGTCTCCAATGCGGGCCCAACGCCAGCCCATGCGTGAGGAAAAGCTGTTCTCCCGCACAGCGGTTCGGATATACTCCCGAATCTCCAATTTTTGGGGGTAGGAAAAGGTCTCGGCAAACATATCCCGCTCGGCGCCGCTGGTGTGGCTGTAGATGAAAACCGCCCCCAGGGCTGGGTAGGCGGACATAATAGGCTTGGTCTGGCCGTGCAGGGCCTGAGAGGACAGGTGGGCCTGCAGCTGCCCCACCCCTTTGGAGAGGGCCTGAAAATCCGCGTTGGTGGCAGCAATGGCGTTCATGGTGTCGTCCACCCGGGCGAGCTGGTCCTCAATCTGCCAGACGCAGGCATCTACCGTGCGCTGGTTGGAGTCGGCAATCCTTAGGTTAAAGGCCCGAACCGAGTAAATGGTGTTGACAATGAGCAGCATGGCCAGAGGCAGGGCCACGCAGAACACCGAAGCGCGCAGCAGCCAGCGGAAGGACCGGGTCTTCTTCACAGGAAGCCTCCTCTCTCTTAATAAGCCCTTTCGGCGTTTCAAAGCGGCGTCAAGCCGCATGCTTTGGCCGCGCAAATACAAATATAGTAAACGCACTTGAAAATCGGTAAATACTGAATTTTCAAGCAGGGCGGCGCGGGTGCGTCCGTGCCGCTAGGTTCAAAACAGGTAACCGCGTTAACCATAGACAAAAGAGGCCCGCGCTGGCAGGCCCCCATGCAAATGGCTCAACAGTCATGCGGCAAACACGGCGTTTGGCCAGTGGAACGTTCCAGGATGTACGTGCCGCCCTCCCGCAGGCTCATGCCTTTTGGAATACGATCTTGCCGTCAATCAGCGTGTACAGGGTCTCGCATTGCAGGTCCCGCAGGGGATCGCCCCGGAAGATGGCGATGTCCCCATCCTTGCCGGGCTCCAGGCTTCCCACCCGGTCTCCAATGCCAATGATCTCCGCCGGATGCAGGGTGATGGCCTTCCAGGCCTCCTCCTCGGGCAGGCCCGCCGCCGCGGCAAGCCCCGCGCACAAGGGCAGGTACCGCAGGGGAATCACCGGCGCGTCGGTGATGATGGCCAGCTTTACCCCTTGCTCCCACAGGGCCCGGGGGGTGTCCCAGGTCTTGTTTTTCAGCTCAAACTTGGACTTGTTCCCAAAGGTGGGCCCCACTAAGCAGGGCCGGCCTTCCGCCGCCAGCTCCTGGGCGATGAGATGCCCGTCAGTGCAGTGGTCCAGGGTGATGTCCAGCCCGAACTCCTTGGCCACCCGCAGGGAGGTAAATATGTCGTCCGCCCGGTGGGCATGGGACTTTAGGGGAATCTCATGGCGCATGACCGGCAGCATGGCCTCCAGCTTCTGGTCATAGGCGGGCTTTTTGTGGTTCTCCGGGTCCGCCTGCCAGGCTTCCAGTTCTTCCCGGTAATTTTGGGCTTTGGCCAGCAGCTCCCGCAGCAGGGCGGCGGCGCCCATGCGGGTCATAGGGGCCTTGCCGGATTTCCCATAGCAGCGCTTGGGGTTTTCGCCCCAGGCGATCTTCATGGCGGCGGGGTTCTTCACCACCATGTCATCCACCCGCCTGCCCCAAAGCTTCACCGCCAAAAAGGTGCCGCCCACCACATTGGCGCTGCCTGGACCGGTTACGGCGGTGGTAACCCCGTGGCTGTAGGCCTCAAAAAAGGCCTCGTCCATGGGGTTCAAGCCATCGATGCCCCGCATCTGGGGGGTGATGGGGTCCGTGATCTCATTGTAGTCCGCCCCTTCAAAGCCAATGGCCTCCTCGTCCAGGCCAATGTGGCAGTGGGCCTCCACAAAGCCGGGGGCCACCAGGCATCCCGCCGCGTCAATGACCTGGGCCGCCTCTGGAGCCTGCACCTGGGGGCCCACGGCGGCAATCTTCCCCGCGTTGTCAATAAGGACCTGTCCATTCTCGATGTCCGGCCCGGCAATGGGCTTCACCCGTCCGTTTTGAATCAGTATCATCGCAATTCAACCTCCGCCTTCTCCCGCTCTGGGCGGGTTACTTCTCTTCCGCCACCTCGGCCAGTTCTTTTTTGTAGAGATATTTCTCCACTTTCTCCACCATGTTCTTGGGAATCTCCCGCTTTACCGGGAACGCCGCCGCGTTGGCCATTTCACTGGCAAAGGCCAGCACGCAGCGGGCTGTCTTTTCCAGGGCCTCCGCCGAGAGGAAGCTCAGGGTGTCGAAGCGGTCGTGGATGAAGGCAGCGCCCGGAGCGCCGTTGCGGCAGAAATTCACGGCGGGCACGCCGCTGTCCGCAAAGGGGATGGAGTCGCTGGAGTAGATGTCCTGGACCACCTCCGCCGAAAAGCCCCGGACCTTGGTGAAGTAGTCCAGATAGTGCACCAGCTCCTCCCCGGCGGTGACGCCGATTTTCTCCCGGCCCAGCACCGGGCCGCCCACGTCCACATTGATCATCAGCCTGTGCTCCGGCAGTTCTTCCTTGTGGGCCTTTACATAGGCCCAGCTGCCCTCCAGGCCGATTTCCTCGGAGCCATACCACATAAATTTCAAGGTGCGCTTGGGGGGGTGCGCCTGGAACCAGCGTAGCAGCTCCATGTTGATGACCGAGCCCGCGCCATTGTCATACACGCCCTTGGAAAAATCCACCGAGTCGTAGTGGGCCCCAAAGGAGACCACCTCCTCCGGCCTGCTTGTACCGGGAATGGTGGCAACCACATTGTGGGAGATCCGCTCCACCAGGTCGTTTTTCAGCACCAGCCGGGCCTTGCGGGCCCCCCGCTTCACCATGTCGAAGGCGTCCAGCACCCGGGTGTGCACCATGGGCACATTGCCAAAGGCCCGCAGGGTCCGCCGCAGCTTCCGGGTGGAAAGATCCGTGCCCTCCCGGTCGTCCCGCAGGCTGCCCTCCATGGTGACAATCCCCGCCACGCCGGCCTCCATCAGCCGGCGGAACTGGGGCACCCGCAAAAAGCCGTTGACCAGCACAATCTTCCCCTCGGCCTCGCAGAGGTCCACCTCATTGCCGTTTTCCACATAGAGGAAGTCCGCCGTAAGCCCGCCCTGGTAGGTGTTTTTGGCGCACTGATAGCCCGTAACCGGGTACTCCTGCTGGTAGGGCTCCAAAATTTCCAGGGTGGCGGTCTCAATCTCCGCCGTCTCGATTTCGAAGCTTTCCAGCTGGGCCTCCACGCCTATGCTCTCGCACCCGGCCTTTAAAATCTCCGCCGCCCGCAGCTCCTCCGCCGAACCGGCCACCCGGGTAAAATTCAGCTTTTCCAGCAGTTCCATGGCCCGCTTGCCAGAAATATCCATTGTAACAAACTCCTTTATTTTCATGTTATATTTGCGAAGGGCAAAACGCCGCGCCGCCGGACTTCAACCTACAGTTTAAATTTCAATTATCAAGTTAACCTGCGGCGTTATTGCGCTTTCCCCCGCGGCGTGATAGAATGAAGCCATGCAAAGCGCGCAATGCATGGAAGGAGGAACTCCGCGATGGAACCAGATCCCATCAAGGTTGGCGCCCACATCCACCGGCTCCGCAAACGCCGGCAGCTTACTCAGGTCCAGCTGGGGGAGCTCCTGCACATTTCTTTTCAGGCGGTAAGCAAGTGGGAGCGCGGCGAGACCCTGCCCGATGTAAGCCTGCTCCCCCGGCTGGCGCAGGTGCTGGAAACCACCATTGACAATATTCTCATGGGAGGTGAGAGAGAAATGGAAAAAAAGCGGCTCGAAGAGTTCACCCGCATGGCCACCATTGCCCAAATGCGCGAGGGCGTAGAATGCCTGGAGCGCATGGGGCAGCTGCTGGGAAAGGACAGCTTCTTCTATTTAGGAGCTGTGGGCGGCGTGGACTTAAAGATGAACACGGAATTTGAAAAGACCATGGCCAATCCCAACCTGCGGGAGATCATGTTCGCCGAGGCGGCCATCCAAGCTATCCAGAACGGCGCTTACATCGCGCCCGAGGATATCCAGTCAGGCTTTAAAAGCGCCCACTGGGCAGAAGTGGTTATGGAGTACGCAAAAAAATACGGCATCTGCTAGAGGCTGGTTTGCGTTTATGGAGAAGAAAGCCCCTGAGCGCTACAGTAAAAGTTTCGTCAACCTTTTCAAAGGTTGCAGGATTCTTAGAGACGGAGTCCCTAAGCCGCCGGAGGCCCTGACATTCCTTAATCGGGCCGCAGGCCCCTTCGGGACGTAGTCCCGACATGGCGTTTCCAATCGCTTATTGGCGAAGCAACAACAAAAACAACGATCCAATGCCCCAAGTGTTGGCCAACCCGGCGCTTGGGCTTTGGTCTCGCCCGCCGCCCTTGCCAGCGGCGGGCTTTCTTTATTGCCGCTCCTCAATCACCACATGAAGCGCATCGCCCTCTTTTTTTCCCAGCTTTTCCCGAATGCTCTTTAATACGCCGATGATATAGCAGATCTCCCCATCCGGGCCCTTTAGGCCCATGTTTACAATGCTTCCGTCATAGGGGACACCGTCGAACCACGCGTGGACCTTGACCCGGCCCTTTCCAAACTCGTTGCGGATGTCCCAGGGAAAGGCCACATAGGCCCCGCCCTTTTCGGGAATCTCCCGCAGAATTCCATCATACTCAAAGCGCTTTCCCACGGGGCGCCTCCTTCCAGCTGCTCAAAACGCTTATTCCAAATGCCACTGGGCTCCCTGGGGGGTGTCCTTTACCACCACACGCAGAGCCGCCAGCTCATCCCGGATGGCGTCGGCGGCGGGCCAGTCCTTGGCCTGGCGGGCCTGGGCGCGCCGCTCCAGCAGGGCCTCAATCCGCGCCGCCAGCTCCGGGGGGACCTCTTCTCCAGCGGGCTGGGAGGCCCGCTCCCCTGCGGCCAGCAGGTCCAAAGAGAGCACTTGGTCAAAGTCATCCGCCAAAAACCGCTTGGTCCCGTCATCCAGGTCCGCCTTGAGCATGTCATAGAGCACGGTCAGGGCCCCTGCGGTGTTTAAATCGTTGGCCAAAGCCTCTTTAAATTTCTCCTGCCAGGGCTTCGCCGCCTCCCGGTCCGGCTGCCCGCCCTTTGCCAGCCCCCCAATGCGGACGGTCAGCTTCTGGTAGGCGTTGGCGGCGTTGTCCAGGCTCTCAAAGGAGAACACCAGGGGCTTACGGTAGTGGGACTGCAGGCAGAACAGCCGGTAGCTGAGAGGGTCGTAGCCTTTTTCCTCCAGCACAGAAACCGTCAGCTTTGCCCCCTTGGATTTGCTGATCTTTCCGCTGGCGTCGTTTAGATGCAGAATGTGGAACCAATGCCCGCACCAGGGGTGGCCCAAATAGGCCTCGCTCTGGGCGATCTCGTTGGTGTGGTGGGGAAAGGCGTTGTCAATGCCGCCGCAGTGGATGTCCAAATATTCCCCCAGGTTTTTGATGCTGATGGCCGAGCACTCAATGTGCCAGCCGGGATAGCCCAAGCCCCAGGGGCTGTCCCATTTCAGCTCCTGGCCATCGAACTTGGACTTGGTGAACCACAGCACAAAGTCGGTTTTGTTCCGCTTGTTGCCATCGGCCTCCACGCTGTCCCGCACACCCACGGCCAAGTCCTCGGCGCTCTGGTTGCCAAACACATAATAGTTTTCCAGCTTGGCCGTGTCAAAATACACGTTGCCTCCCGCCAAATAGGCATAGCCCTTCTCCAGCAGAACCGAAACCATCTCGATAAACTCCTGGATGCATCCCGTGGCTGGCGCCACCGTATCCGGCCGGCGGATGCGGAGCTTTTCGCAGTCCGCGAAGAAAGCGTCCGTATAAAACTGGGCAATCTCCATCACCGATTTATGCTCCCGCCTGGCCCCCTTGAGCATTTTGTCCTCGCCGGTGTCCCCATCGGAGGTCAGGTGCCCCACGTCGGTGATGTTCATGGCCCGGTCCACCTGATAGCCCTCATAGCGCAGGGCCTTTTCCAGCACATCCTCCATCAGGTAAGACCGCAGGTTGCCGATGTGGGCATAGCCGTAGACCGTGGGGCCGCAGGTGTACATTTTGATTTTGCCGGGCTCGTGGGGGACCAGCTCTTCTTTTTTCATGGTGAGGCTGTTGGTCAGCTGCATAATGTTTCGCCTTTCTCTCTCAATTTGATGCTTCCCCTTGTGGGGGCCGCTGCGGCTCGGGCGGCTTTGCAAGCCGGGGAGAACCTTCCATCTCCGCCACTTTTTTCTCCAGGCGCTCCAGCTCTCCCCGCAGGCGGCACAGCTCCATGGAGACCGGGTCCGCCACGTGGATCTGGTCCAGTTTTTTGCTGGGCGGGGCGTCCATAACCTTCTGCCCGTCGATGCGCACCACCCGGGCGGGCACGCCCACAGCGGTGGCGCCCCGGGGCACCGCGTCCAGCACCACGGCCCCGGCGGCCACCCGGGCGTTGTCCCCCACGGTGAAGGGCCCCAGCACCTTGGCCCCCGCGCCTACCAGCACGTTATCGCCCAAGGTGGGATGCCGCTTGCCCTGGTCCTTGCCGGTGCCGCCCAGGGTGACGTTTTGATACAGGGTGCAGTTGTCGCCAATTTCCGTGGTCTCGCCGATGACCACACCCATGCCGTGGTCAATGAACAGTCCCCGGCCAATTTTGGCCCCGGGATGAATCTCAATGCCGGTTCTGCGCCGGGCGCTTTGGGAAATGGCCCGGGCGATAAACTTCATGCCATGGCGCTGGAACCAGTTGGCCCGGCGGTAGGCCCGCACGGCCTTGAAGCCGGAATAGAGAAAATATACCTCCAGCCGGGACCGGGCCGCCGGGTCCCGCTGCATTACCGCGTCAAGGTCCTCCTTCAATCTGTCAAACAAAGCCTGTCACCTCTCGGTCAAGTTTCGGACCGGGCCGGGGAATGCCTGGAAAAAGCCCTCCCTGTCCGTCAAAATGGGCGCGCCCCTGTCCTACACCATCCTATGCGAGAGTGTGCCGCCTGTGGCATGCCAGGGGCGGGTCTTAAAAGCTCAGCTGCTGGTGCTGGGCCGCCCGGTGTTCCTCCCGCCGCTTTTCCAAAAGGGCGGTAATTTTCTGGTGGGGGTCAATGAGGGCGCTGATGGCCATGTCGTGGTTTAAAGCGGAAATGTAGTAGGACACATACTTGCTCACATCCACCTCATAGAACCAGGGGCGGTTTTTCAGCTCCTCGGTGCGGTAGGTCAGGTTGGTGCCGAACACCCCGTCCACAATGCCCTCCTTACAGGCCTTGTCAAAGGAGTCCAGGCCGTTGGTAAAGATGGCGAAGGTGGCAAAGGCGAAAAACCGCCGGGCCCCCCGCTTCTTCACGTTGTAGGCAATGTCCAGCATGGACTCGCCGGAGGAGATGATGTCGTCGGCCACAAACACGTCCTTGCCCTTTACGTCCGAGCCCAAATACTCATGGGCCACAATGGGGTTGCGGCCGTCCACCACCCGGGAGTAGTCCCGGCGCTTGTAGAACATGCCCATCTCCACCTCCATCACCGAGGCGTAGAACATGTTCCGGTCCAGGGCCCCCTCGTCGGGGCTGATTACCATGAACTCGTCCCGGTCCACAATCAGGTCCGGGAAGCTGCGGAGCATTCTTTTCAGCACCTGGTAAGAGGGCATCAGGTTGTCAAAGCCCATCAGGGGCACGGCGTTCTGCACCCGGGGGTCGTGGGCGTCAAAGGTGAGCACGTTCTGCACGCCCATGCGCTGCAGCTCCTGCAGGGCGAAGGCTCCGTCCAAAGACTCCCGGTAGTTCCGCCGGTGCTGGCGGCCGCCGTAAAGCTCCGGCATAATCACGTTGATCCGGTGAGGCTTGCCGCTGGCGGCCTGGATCAGCCGCTTGAGGTTTTGAAAATGGTCGTCCGGCGACATGTGGTTTTCTTTTCCAAAGTAGGGGTAGGTCTGGCTGTAGTTGCCCACATCCACCACAAAGAACAGGTCGTAGCCCCGCACGGTCTGCTCAATGATTCCCTTGGCGTCGCCAGAGGAAAAACGCGGGCAGTTGCTCTTAAGTAAAAAGCTGTCCACCTCCATGCCGGACTCCCGGGCCCAGCGGACCAGGTGGGCGTCAATCTTTCCGGCCAGTTCCTCCGCGCCTTCCAGGGTAATAATCCCCAAAGGCGCTACGCGATTTTTCGGGCTGAAAAAGCTTTGTGTCGTCTGTTCCATAAACATGTCCATCCCTTTCTCCGTCACAGGTTCGTCTGCCTCAATTTCACCTAGCCCGGTCTTGTCCTCCCGATGCGCCGGGCTGTTTCACCTTCATTCTACCACATTTCCCGCCGCAATTCCACCATAATTTTGAAAAAAACCAATACCCAGGCCCCGGCGGCGCTAAAAGAAAATTACAGCGTCCGGCCCGCCCAGCGGCCCATAACCCCGCTAGGGCTTAAGGACCACCTGTTCCTTGCCATAAAATGCCGCCGCGTAGCGGTTGGCGGTGGCCTCCGGGTCCTCTGTCAGGTCCGGTACGCCGGAGGGGCGCAGCACCGGCGGAAAGGCGGTCAGGGGCGCGGCCTCCACACGCCGGACCGCCGGATCTCTGTACAGGGCGGTGCGGGCCTCCATCTGCTGGTGATAGGCTTGGGCCTCCCCGCCGCGCAGGCTTAACAGGGCGCTGGCGCCGCTGAGCTGCCGCAGCTCCGGCCCGCAGAGCAGGCAGAGGCACAGCAGCAGGGCGGCCCCTAGGCTGGCTCCCGGCCAGAGGGTAGCCGGGGCCTTTGGCTCCACCCGGCGGGCCAGCCAGCCCAGCAGGTAAAACTCCACCCCCACCGCCAAAAGGCAGAAGGTGAAGTAATACAAATCCTGCATCCGCTGGGCCCCTGTGTGGCCCATGGCGTACAGGGGCGGGGTCATCTCCACGCCGGTGAGGCACACCGCCGCCAAAGGGGCCAGCGCCGGGCAGGGAAACGAGAACTCCGCCCGCCGGGCACAGCCCCACAGAACCGGAGCCAGGGCCAGCAGCATCAGCAGAAAAGGCAGGTCCACGCTTTCCAGCGCCAGCCGGGCCGCGGCCAGCAGGGCCTTGCCCACAGCCTCCAAGGGGCCGGGCTGGTTAGGCAGCAGGCCTTGGCGCACAGCGTTGCCCGGGGCCGCCGCGCTGATGAGCAGAGCGCTCCCCTCCAGCGCCAGCAGGGAGAGCATCCCCAGCCGGACCGGCCAGGGCCTCTGCCGCAAAAAGGCCCAGCCCGCCCCGCAGGCCAGCAGCACTAGGGTCAGCAAAGCGGTGGAATAATTGCCGCCCCCCAGAAAAAAAGCCAGCAGCGCCGCCGGGACCAGCAGCCCCCAGCGGAGGCGCTCCGCCCGCAGCAGAAGCAGCGCCAGCCCGTAGAGGCAGAGGCTCAGCGCGTAAAAGAAGGTGTAAAACAGGGCTCCATTGTACCAAAAAAATCCCTCAAAGGCCGAGGGGGCCCGCTGCACGCTGAAAAACAGCACGCCGCACCCAGCCAGCACCCACACATGCCGGGCCCCTCCCCCTAGCTTCCCCATGCAGACCCACAGGAAGAAAAAGGTGGAAAGGCCCAGCGCCCCCAGCATCAGGAAGGGCGTGAGGGCATAGAAGCCCTCACCGAACACCGCCGGGTGCAGGCTCATGAGAAAAATGGCGCTGAAGGTGCCCTGCCAGTTCTGGTAGGTCTCGGCGGTTTTGCGCAGGGCCGCGGGCAGGGCGGCCAGGGGCGAGCCCTCCCGGACCGCCTGGGCCGCGTAAGCCCCATAGTTGTAGTCGTCGGTACAGGGGTGGTTGTAGGGGGCGATGCAAAACAGGGGCAGCAGGGACAGGGCCAGCGCCGCCAAAGCCGCCAGGGCCAGGGCGCGGTAATCAAGGCGGGGAATCTTCACAAAAACGCTCCTTTCCGGGAGGGAATCTATTCTTATTGTACCCGTTTTGCACAAATTGGTCAAGAGAAACCGAAAGCCCGGGAGTGTCCCAACCACAGAGATAATCATCTATGTTCCCCCGCCCTACGGGCGGGGGAACACGAAAAGCTCTCCGAAAGCCCAGGCAGAACACGGCCAAAGGCTGTTAGGCCCCTACTCTCCGCCTTGCCCCACAGCATCTCAAAAACGCTCCAGCCTTTCTCCCAGGCTGGAGCGTTCCTTCTCGGTCCATATCGAAAAAAGCGTATAATAGTAAACACACTTGAAAACCGGCATGTTCCGATTTTCAAGCAAGGCAGCGCGGGCTCACCCGCACTGCCAGGTTCACAAAGAGGTTTTGCCTCTTTTGAACTGTGTTAACTATAACACCGGCGCATGCCGGTTTTTAAACCAAGCGGTAATGCCGCCCGGTTCCAAAAGGGGAAACACCTCTTTGAAACCGGGTTGACACTACTATATAAAGAGGGTCCATCATTCACTGTCCGTTCCACCGGCGCCCGTTGCCGCGCCGTTTTCGTGCAGCTCCCCGCCTTCATAATCCGGCGAAGGCGAGGCATCGCTGCCGCTCCCCGCGTCATAGTCCAAGCGCACGCTGGCGCTGCTGGTCTTTTTGCCAAGGAACAGCTGAAAGGCCACATCGTCCACCATACCAAAGTCAACCGCGGCGTTGTTGTAAATGTATAGCTCCACCTGGTCCAGCCCCGTGCCTCCGCAGTTGTGGCTGTTTAACTGATAGGTCAGGTAGGCAAAATTATCTTGAATATTCTGGTTGATCTTCACGACCTCCAGGTCCGGTCCACCAATGCCGATCTCACACTGGGCAATTTGGGCCTGGGGCGTCTCCGGGAAGTAGAGGACCAGGGTGAACTGATCCTTTTCATCCAACCGGCTTAGGCGCAGCAGGTGGATGGAAGGATCCATGCGCAGCACGGCGGCTTTGGCCTGGTCCATGCCGGCGGCCAAGCTCTCCCCCGCGTAGCTGCTCAACCGGGGGGGCTGCTCTGCCGCCTTTTGAAGCTCGACGCCCCCCGCCTCCCCGCCGCCCTCTTGCGGGCCCGCATAATCACCGGCGGTCCGCGCGCCCGTGGGGTAAACCAGCACATGCTCCAGCAGGGCGGGGCCAAAGTTCACCGCGCAGGCCACGGCAATGCAGGCGGCCGCCGCCCAGCCGGCCCAGCCAATCCACCGCCGCCGGGGCGGCTCCACCGGGACCTCCACCAGCCGCGCCTCCCGCCGGGCCTCGTGGCGTCCGGCATAGCGCTCCGGACGCCGCCTCCGGCGGGAGGGCCTCTTTGCCCCCGCCAGCCCCAGCTTTTCCAAGGTCTGGGCCAAAACAGCCCCTTCGTCTACCGCAATGGGCGTCACCCGGCGCAGTTCATCGGGATAGGCCCGGTTCACCAGCTTGTCGATTTCGCTCATAGCAGGCAGTCCTCCTTCATCAGCACTTTTTTCAGCTTCTCCCGGCCCCGGGCCAAGCGGCTCTTAATGGCCGAGGGCTTCTTTCCCATTTCACCGGCAATCTGCACCACGGTCTGCCGCCAGAAATAGTGGCGCAAAAAGACCTCCTTGTCCACCGGCTCCAGGCCGTCCACCGCCTGGCGGACCATGCGGCTGCGCTCCTCCCGCTCCCACGGCTCTTCCATGGGAGTGTCCGCGATAAAGTTTTCCTCCAGAGGCTCTTCAAACTTCAGCTTACGGCGGCGCTTAAGGGCCGCGTTGCGGGCCACCACGGCCAGCCAGTATTTCAAGTCGCTGTCGTCCCGCAGCTTCTCCGCGTTCTGCCACAGGGCCACAAAGGCGTCGGAGGAAAGCTCCTCCGCGTCCTGGGGCGTACCCAGGACCCCCAGGGTTTTGTGGATTACCGCGGCCACATAACCGGCATATTGATGAATCGCCATTTCCAGCGCCTCCTGCTCTTTGAGGCGAAGGCGGGCGAGTATTTCATAATCCCCTTTCAACGGTCTGCCACCTCTCTTCTGCTCCCTTTTCACCCGTAAGAAGCGGGATTTCCGGGCCCTGGTTGCATGTTTGCAAAATTTTTCTTGCGGTTTCGGCGCTGGGGGTATATGATATAGTTAACGCAGTTCAAAAGAGGTGATGCCTCTTTTGAACCTGACGGCGCGGGCACACCCGCGCCGCCCCGCTTGAAAATCAGTATATACCGGTTTTCAAGTGCGTTTACTATAAAAGCGTGCTCCACGCCCTTTGTCAATTTTTAACCAGCAAAATACACAGTACAAAATCATAAACACACCCAAAGGAGCGATCGTTATGAAACGCGTCATCACCTATGGCACCTTCGACCTGATCCACTATGGCCACATCAACCTGCTCAAGCGGGCCAAGGAGCTGGGCGACTACCTGATTGTGGCCCTTTCCACCGATGAGTTCAACTGGAACAGCAAGCAGAAAAAGTGCTACTTCCCCTACGCCAAGCGGGAGCAGCTTCTGGAAGCCATCCGGTATGTGGATTTGGTCATCCCCGAGGAAAACTGGGAGCAAAAAGTCACCGATGTGCAGCTCTATAAGGTGGACACCTTTGTTATGGGGGACGACTGGGCCGGAAAGTTCGACTTCCTCAAGCCCTACTGCAACGTGGTCTACCTGCCCCGCACCCCGGAAATTTCCACCACCCAAATCAAAACGGATTTGAAAACCTAAACGGCAAAGACCCGCGCCCCCAGCAGGCGCGGGTCTTTTTATGGATCAGGCGGGCAGCCGCCCGTTCAGCCAGCGGAGCACGTCCTCATAGGCCTCTTCCTTCCCCAGCTCGTTCAGCACCTCATGCCGCATGCCGGGGTACAGCTTCAGCTCCACCCGCCGGACCCCGGCCACCCGCAGGGCATCGGCCACCTGCTGGGGGCCCTGGCCGTAGTTTCCCACCGGGTCTTCCTCTCCGGCGATGAGCAGCACGGGCAGCTCCTTGGGGACCCGGCCCGCCCACTGGGGAGCGCTGATCTCCCGCAGGCCCGTAAACAGGTCCCGGTAGCCCCCGGCGGTAAAGGGGAAGCAGCACAAGGGGTCCGCCTGGAACCGCCTGCACACCTCATCGTCCCGAGAAAGCCAGGCCGAGCCGTTCACCGGCCGCTCAATGCGCTTGTTATAGCCCGTGGAGGCCAGCTTATCCAGCGTGCTGCCCCGAGAGCGGGGGCCCAGCAGGCGGCACTGGGCAGCGGCTAAGGCCAGGCCAGCGGGCACGGCGGGGTTTTTGCCCATGGTGCCGCACAGCACACAGCCCGCCAGCTCATCCCCATAGCGGACAATGTAGGACCGGGCTAAAAAGGAGCCCATGCTGTGGCCCATCAAGAAGCGCGGCAGGCCGGGCCGCTCTTCCGCCGCCTGACCGGCCAGGGCCTTTAGGTCGCTCACTGTGTGCTCCCAGCCATCCTTGTCGGCAAAATGCCCCTTAACCTGGGCGGAACGTCCATGGCCGGGGTGGTCGTTCATGTAAACGGCATAGCCGTTCTCCGCCAAAAAGCGGGCAAAATGGTCATAGCGCCCGCTGTGCTCGGACATTCCGTGGGCGATAACCAGTACCGCCCGGGGCTCCTCCCCGGTCCAGCTTCGGGAAAAGACCATCCCCCACCCGCTGGACGCGGGCCGGAACCATTCTTTTACATTAACTGCCATATGGACAACCTCCTAAAGATCGAAAGGCCGTGGAGCTCCGCTCCACACCCCGCCGCCTTTGAAAAGGCGGGCGAAACTGTTTCACGTTTTCCCTCTGTGTGAGCCGCGGGCTTCGCGCCCGGTTTTGGGGGTTAGAACAGGTCTAGAACGTGGCAGGGCTTGCGGTAGAATACCTGGGAGAGGGCCGGAAGGTTCCCATGCACCACAATGTCCGGGGTCAGGGCCATGCTGGCCGCGTCCCGGGCCCCGCCCAGCAGAACCGCCAAATTTCCCACGTCCAGCTCCACATCCGGGGCGCTGTCCGTTCGGGCCACCTGATTCTCCCGGCCTGGACCAAAGGCCAGCCGGAACGTGCCGTTGTTTTCCGGGATGACTCCATCCGTCACCTTTAGCAGCACTTCCCCCTCGCCCTGGCAGCGGCAGAGCTTCAGCAGCGCCTCCACATTCACCGCCCGGGCCATGCCGTTAAGCGCGGGCCTGCAGTCCATGGAACTGAGCTCCGGCAGCAGGGCGCACAGGTCCACATGGGCGGGGACCATAAACTGAATCTCCTCAAAGTTGGCGATAAAGGCGGTGCGCACAAAATTCAGCAGGCCAATCAGCGCCTGGGCGTCCGTAAAGAGGAAGGCGTCATTCGAGGGGAAGGCGGGGCAGCAGTGCAGGGTCTCCTTCACCCGGGTGCCTACCAAAAAGCCCCTGGGTGTACCGTCCCCGCCGTACCACACAAACACCCAGCGCTTGGCGGCAAGGGGCTTATCCCCCTCCAAATCCTTGTCAAACGCCTCCCGCAGGCAGGAGAAATTCACGTCACCGTACATTTTATTATAGATATCCAGCAGCGGGGCGGGGCTATCGCCAGGAAAGAGCTGGCGCACTGTGCCGCCTACCTCGGGCAGGCCCCGCAGGTCCCGGAGCTTTACGGTCCAGCGGACGCTCTGCCCAGCCGGGGCAAAACCGAACTGCCGGTAATAGCCGGTGCTGAAGGGATACAGGTGGGAGAGGGCGTACCCCTCCCGGTACAGGTCCCGCAGAGACTCCTCCATACAGACCCGGATGGCCCCGCCCCGCCGGTGGGCGGGCAGGGTGGCCACGCCGCCTACGCCGCCCATTTTGACGGTATGTCCGTCAAAGCGGACCTCCTTTTTATTCATTACCAAGGAGGCCACAGGCGGCTCTCCCTCTTGGTGGAACGCGCCGTACAGGTCCTCCTTTGGATCGGCCTCCCGGACCTTTTCCCTCTCGTTCTCATACTCGAACCCGCTCTCAAAGGCCACGGCCATGTTCAGGCTGGCCCGCCAATATTCCTGTGGGGTTAATTTTCTGGCAAACATTTTCTCTCTCCTGTTTTTTATTATAGTCTATGCCGCCCAGGCTATACCCGGCGCTAAAAAAGCACGATTTTAAACATTAAACCGGAACAGCACAATGTCCCCATCCTGCATCACATACTCCTTGCCCTCCGAGCGCACCAAGCCCTTGTCCTTGGCGGCGGTCATGGAGCCGCAGGCCATTAAATCATCGAAGCTGACCACCTCTGCCCGAATAAAGCCCCGCTCGAAGTCCGTGTGGATTTTACCCGCCGCTTGGGGCGCTTTGGAGCCCTTTTTGATGGTCCAGGCCCGGACCTCGTCCTTCCCGGCGGTCATGTAGGACATAAGGCCCAGCAGGCTGTAGCAGGCGTTGATCAGCCGGTCCAGGCCGGACTCGCTGAGGCCCAGGTCGCTGAGAAACAGTTGCTTTTCCTCGGGCTCCATGCCCGCAATCTGAGCCTCGGTTTCGGCGCAGATGGGCAGCACGGCGGCGTGCTCCTTTTCGGCGGCGGCCCGCACCGCCTGGAAAAAGGGGTTATCCTCCACGCCTTTTTGAAAGTCCGCCTCGCTCTGGTTGGCGGCGAAAATAATGGGCTTGTTCGTCAGCAGAGACACCGAGGCCAGCAGAGCGGCCTCCTCCTCCCCGCACTCCACGCTGCGGGCGGAGCTGCCGGCCTCCAGGGCCTCCCGAACCCTCTCGAAGAAGTCCAGCTCGGCCTGATATTTTTTATCGGCCTTCAGAAGCTTTTTGGTCTTGTCAATGCGCCGGTCCAGCACCTCGATGTCGGACAGAATCAGCTCCAGGTCAATGGTCTCAATGTCTCGGGCCGGATCCACGCTGCCCTCCACATGGACAATGTCTCCATCCTCAAAACAGCGCACCACATGGACTATGGCGTCCACCTCCCGGATGTTGGAGAGGAACTTGTTGCCCAGGCCTTCTCCCTTAGAGGCGCCCCGCACCAAGCCCGCAATGTCCACAAACTCAATGGTGGCGGGGGTGAACTTGTTGGGCTCGTACATGTCCCGCAGCCTTTCCAGACGCTTGTCCGGCACCATCACCATGCCCACATTGGGCTCAATGGTGCAAAAGGGGTAGTTGGCCGACTGGGCCCCCGCATTGGTGATGGCATTGAACAGAGTAGATTTGCCCACGTTCGGCAGGCCGACGATTCCTAATTTCATATATCTTTCACAACTCCTTGTTTTTCTAGAGCATGCTTCCCAGCAGGCGCACGCCCCAGGCACATTTAATCTTGAACCAAATTCCGCACAGGCTGGCGTATCTTTGGAAAGCGCTGGGTGTTATAGTAAACGCACTTGAAAATCGGTAAATACTGATTTTCAAGCAGGGCGGCGCGGGCGCGCCCGTACCGCCGTTAACGATAAAACCACCGGCCGGGACCCCGCGCCAGCGGAAGATTGTCCCTGAGCTGGCGTTCTTTTTCCCTTGGACAAACCAGCGCTTTCTGTTTGATTCATTCTATCATATTTCCGATTGATTAGCAAGAGCGGTTTCCCGGGAAGGGCAAGAGCCCCTCACGCGGAGGAAGAGCTTGCGGGGCGCTCCTATGATATACCAAAACCATAGGATATAAGAAAGAACCGCCCGGCAAAACCAGGGGCGGTTCTTCGCGTGGAGGAAAGGGCTTTGCGCTCCTAGAAAGCAAGCCCCAAAATCGCAACCAAGCAATCTTCTAAGCATATGCATCCACAAACTGAGAATCGTAGAGATGGGGAATACCGCCCAGCGTGGTTGGCTGCATTGCTCCTTTTTGACTTTCCAGAGACTTTTGGAACGCCTCCCAGTTGCTCTTATAGGCGTTAAACTTGGGACCGTTGCTGCCATTGCCGGATGGCGCGAAGAAATCCTCATACCGGTACTGAACAGACGTGCTGTGGGCTGTCTTCTGGATGTATCTGCCGCCCTCCCGGATTGCGGATACAGCATCCCCGGTCCGGTGAAAAACATCCAGAACACGGCTGTATATATCCTTGAACCGGGCGTAGTCAAAGGCGCTGTCCGCCTGCTGTTCGCCCACCCTGGGAGTATGGGCAATTTCAGCAATCCGCTTGTGCCGGTTTTCCATGGAGTCCCGCAGAACCGTGCTCATATTCTGGCTTAATATTCCCGAATCCGCCAAAGCCTCTGTTTTCATGTCCACAAGGGCCGGACTCAGTACATAAAACTCGGTATGATGCTTCCCACCGCCAGACACGCTGGCGTAAAGAGACTGATAGCTTCCCGCGATTTCACTGGCCCACTGCAAATCAGCCAGCGTGAAATCCGCGTTGGCATGGCTGGCCGGGACCTCCCTGGCCGCCTGCCGGAGCTGCGCGGCCATGTATTTGTCGTGGTTTCGCAGCCACTGTTCATCCGGCTCGAGTTCGATATCCAGCGTTTTTTGAACCGCCTGATAATCGCTGATCCTCTGTGTAATCAACTGAGCTAGGGAGCATTCCATGCTCTGGGCCATTTGGTTCGATATACCCAGCGCCTTTTTTAACCGGCTGGCATAACTGCTGGCAAATTTCTGGCTGTCCTTGGCAAACACCTCTTCCAGCTTGGCCAGCTGGTCCGCCAATTCCTGGCCGGTATGGGTCCGGCTGATCTGGCTGGCCAGCGCAACATAACGTGACGCAAAGTAGTCGATGGTCTCTTTCAGATTTTCTCCATTGGCAGCGTTAGTGATTTCTGAAAAATCGGAGGAAACGCCGCTCCAGTTGACCGATCCGTCAAGCCCCTTTTCTTTTAGCTGTAAAAAGTCTTCCATTGATGCACAGGGGTTGGAGAGCAGGCTGTAGCGCACGGTAAGGAGAAGGGCTGTTTCGCAGTCGTCCTTTGTCAGATCGACCTGCATTTTGTCACCCCAAGCGTCCCGGATGGCATCCTGCTTTCCATAGGCCACGCCGGCCTTTTCGGTGTGGAAAGGAGATTGGGCCTGCAGGATAGATGATTCGGAAAGATTACGCTGGTTTTCCCTCTCCCATTCTGTCTGGCGGTGGGGTATATTCCGGATATTCACAATCGCTCCTTGAATAGGTTGTACCACAATTTATCTCCTCTCTCGTTTTGTGAAAGCGGCCAGAACGGGCAAGCGCTTTGCCTTTCGCCGAATTCGAGGCTTGCCTTCTCTGTTTCTCTCCCACAGGGCATCTGCCGGCAGACGGTCAAGCTGTCTGTAAGGCTGGCTATTTTTTCTATTATAACACAAGCTTTTGGCAATAGCAACTGTGAAACGGGCAAAAGCTTCAGCATAATAACGGCCGTCCATTCCGGGCGGGCAAGGGGGCGTGGTTGTTTTTTTCGCTGTTCCCAGGGATACGGTTAGCCGGTGCCTCCAAGCCAAATTGTAACAATTGCAAAAAGCCCTTGCAAAACCCGAAGTTATGATGTATAATAAGGAACATATACCCTTCTTGCTCTGTAAAAAGAGCGTGGAGCGAAACTCACATGGGGATGTAAAGGTTTCGACGGGGGAGGGGGACCCTGGTAAGCGGGCAGCGGGATAGGACCGCTATAAAACCTATAAACCTAAAATTAAACGACAACGACTTTGTTGCTGTTGCTGCTTAAATAAGCAGCCGTTCTTACCTGGAATACCGCAGCCGGGATAAGAGCGCCGATGAGCGGTGAACGTGAGCGAGGGGGCCGCCTTTGACCCTTGCCATGAACCAGAAGGCTACCAACGCCCAGAGCGTGCTTTTGCGCGCTGGGCAGCGGGAACTTTAAACCAAAAGCTACGCCCGTAGAAAGCCCCGGCGACCCTTTTTCGGACGCGGGTTCGATTCCCGCCATCTCCACCATTGACAAACCCTCAAATTTGGCTTAATACCGCCATTTTTGAGGGTTTACTTTTTGTAATCATCGCGATTTGGTCTTTATTTGGTCTTTATACCCTTCAAAACTGCGGGCTTTCCCTCTTCTTTCGCGGCCTGGTATCCCATGTCCCTACCATACTCAAAGATTGCCATAATCGTATTGAAAGCATCATGGCTATACTGTTCGTGAAAAGCGTCAATCTCTCCCGCTGTCAAGCCGTACTTGTACGGGTCAAACTGAACCTTGTTTTTCCTCCCGCGCTTCCTGGAATAGCGGACACCTTTAGCTACCCCAAATCGGAAAGCCAGAAATACCCCATCCGCCCTGTTCTGCTGCAAAGTAAGCAGTTCTTCAAGCTTCAAGTCGTACTCCCCGCCCGGCATCCCCGGAGTAAGCCTAATATACCGCTTGATCTTATCTATCGTTTCCATGAAATTCCCCCTTGATATTTCCCCCTGGGGCCGGTATAATAGACTTACCGGCCCTTTACGGGGGTCTGTATCGGCTTCATATCCTCATGCTTGGCGGCTTGGATATGGAGCTTTCTCTTTATGCCTCGCAGAAGCGGCGGGTAGTTGTGGTCTTGGTAAACCGCTGGGCCACATCGGGCAAGGCTTTCTTAAGAGCAGTACTGTCCAACCTGGTGCTTGTTACTTCCTTCCAAGTAACCTTCCAGTCGTTCCCAGCCAGCGTGTCAACGGCCTGGGCGGTCATTTCCGCCTTGATTGCGTCCTGCACGCTGTCGATCTCTGCTTGAAGCTCTTCCGCCAGCCGCTTCAGCTCCCGCAGCTCTTTAACCTTCCTGTCCATCTCGTTCATGGTATGTACCTCCTGATTAATGAGTTAAGATAAATGCAAGTCCTAAACCTGCTACCGCTAGGATAACGAGCAACAAAATAAGCGCTCTATCTTCGCTGTCCATTGGCTTCCTCTCAATGTGGAGCTCACCGCCCCACGGAAATGTGATGTGAATCTTTATTGTATTCAACTCCTTCCTTGTATTCAGCTTTGAAGGGGAAGCGGCGGGAGGCCCTGTGCTGGTTCTCTTCCCCTGCAACTCCTGGCCCGCTCTTACCTTGTCGCGTTCTTTCCCTTGCGGTACTCAATCGACCTTGGCTTTCTCTCTTGCTGTGTCTATATTATAGCATATCTGCGCAGATATATCAAGATGGTATTTTGCACGTATCTACGTAGATATATTTGTTGAAAGTGCTATATATACACAGATATAAATCTGTGGTATACTAGAAACAGCGGAAAGGGGGCTTATAACTATGCCAGCTTCTAAAGCCCAGCAAAAGGCAGTCAATAAGTATATGGCAGCTAATTATGATAGAATCAATCTAACTGTTGCCAAAGGCCGCAAATCTGTGATACAGGCCCACGCAGTGACTAAGGGCGAAAGCGTCAACGGCTTTATCAACCGGGCTATTGATGAAGCTATGGAGCGGGACAAGAAAGGAGGTGCACCGGATGGGGACTGAGAAGGAGCGCAAGGACACACAACAAGCTATGCTCTATGAACTGAGGCGGCTATTGAAGAACAGTGGCAAGGACTCTTACACAGTGGAAGAGCTTTGTGACTTGCTGGACACCATCGCAGACGCAAAGGCGCAAGAGTGAAACAAGAGGGGGTAGTCAAATTGACTATCCCGTTCTTTTGCCCTACAAGGCCTCTCTACGGCGTTTTTTGGTTGTGGTAGTGAAATTCACATGACTAAACCCTCAAAACGCCCACAAGGCACCCCTGGGGGAATGTGAAGGGCATGTCCGGGGGTATTTACTCCTATCAGCAGAGAAAAAACTTAAAAAGCGCTTTGAGAATCCGACTTTTTCCGAACTAAAAAGGGGCCTCCCCAAAATCGGGGAGACCTCCTGAGGCGATATTATGCAAGGTCTATGATAAACTTGGAAATATTCTTGGAGGCTTGCGCCGCCGCCGCTTTGTCTTGCCCTATCTCCCGGGCCAGTTTCTCACCTTCCGTGGACTCAGTTACCACCTGGGCCACACTCTCTTTCACGGCCTCCTGCCGCTGCTGTTCGGGAGTAATGACTTCCCCATCCTCATCCTTCTTTGGCTCAAACGCCGTCACAGCGGGCACAAATGCGGTTGCCCAGCGCTCCTTGGCATCTCCTAGGGAAGCAACTAGGAGATCAAAATCCGCATCCCCGAGGATAAAATCCAAGGACTCACTCTGCTTCATGTACATTATGCTTCCATCATGCCTGCGCTGGGGGCACTGGGGCATTACTTCCAAAGCTTCGTGGGCGTATTCCAGAGGGGCATAACACAGAGGCGTGTATGTCCACCTCTCTATAGTTTCTATCTCATCCTGCCACTGATCTACCGGCGGGACTGATACCCGGAAGCCGGACTTTTCCGCCAGACTTGCCACCGCCCGTAATGCGGCATAAATACCGTCCGACTGAATCAAGAGGCTGTCTAACTCCATACGGCTCATGGAAAGCCCATAGTCCTTGTACACATTCAGCGTGCCCATAAACTGCATGGTAGGCTTTTCGCACAAGTATTCGGAAAGCGCTTCCTTGAGGTCGGGAATGTCAATGAACTTCAAACCATCGGAAAGCGCCTTATCGGCCTCTGCAATAGCCTGCCTGGCTGGGGCGGCTAGTTTCTCCTGTTCCGCTTTCAAGGCCCCTTCCTCGTCCTTGTAGGCCTTGGAACGCTCTTTCGCGGCTTCCATCCCCTGGCGGTACTGCTCTAAGGCATCTGTGACGGCCCGCTGGTATTTGTTAAACCTGTTTTGGATGTTATAAAAAGTAGATTTTACTTTTGCATTCATTGTGAAACTCTCCTATTCTCAATCTTCTATACAGTTAGCCTCAATCCTTCTGCGCAGCTCTTCCGGGTCAGGCATTGGCCCCAGAGGGTTGTTCTGTACTGGTTCAACCTGTACCTTGTCGCTGTGGTCGAAATGGTTCTTCAACTGAAAGATAACGCTCACCGCGTCCGCATTGCGGTATAAGGCGGCATTGCTCAAGATATCTGCCATCATGTCCCGAATCTTGTTAATGAATTCGCTGCTGGGGCTGTAAGGGTTGCGCTGCAAATATTGGTTCAATGCCTGCCTGGATATCCCGAACCCATGTACCGCCAGCCCCATCACAGAGGGAAACACTGCCGCTTGTTTGCAAGCTTCCAGGTAATCATATGCCCGCCGCTTCACCTGTTCCAGGTCATTGAAATCGATCTTATCCTGTTTTTCAGCCTCGTGAAGGGCCGCGATCCTGTTTTCCAGGTCTGCTTGCAACTGCTCTCCCTTGTGTTCATCCGCAGCTGCTTTATAGATTTTCTGTGTGCACCCATCCCTGGTCTTGTGGGCCGCAAGCTCAGTAGCCATCTCATCCACTGGCTTGAGGCTTCGATCTGTCTTTTTTGTCAAGTTTCTTCTCCTTCCGTTTACACTAAAAAGCTTTTATACAACTCTATCCAATCATCAAGGCTCATAGTAACCAGCCAGCCCTGGCGGTTGCGTCTGTGGAATAGCGCTGGTATTCCATCGTGGAATTTCTCACTATCCTTCACGGCTTGCGAGAAAGCGGCGGGAATATTCAACCGTTCCACCCTCTTGCATTCGATATGTACACCCGGTAGCCCCGTAATGTCGGGGGCACTGCCAAAGCTTACTGCTTGTCCCGCCTGGGCGGGTAAGCCGTATTCCTGGAGCTTTGCAGCTAATTCAAGCTCGCCGTCCCGGCCTTTACGCTGTGACATTTTGCCCAAAAGCATTCTCCTTTCCACTGTCGCCATTTTTGGCGAAGCATTTGATCTCCCCGCCGCTTTTGCGTTGTTTCTTCGAAAAGCAGCTCTTCAACGCCGCCCAAAATGGCGGTATTTTTTTACCTCGCATTTTCTTGCAGTTTCATTCCCAAAAACATGGATAAACTGTTCAGTATAGCGTCTCATAATAACGCATTTCCCTGATCTGCCCGCTGAAAAAGTGGTTAATGTTGTAGTCACAATTCTTCCAGTCTATCTCAAAATATCGCTCGATCATTGCATCATAGTCTTCGGGAAAAAGTTCTTCCCCATCGCTGCTCTCGCAGATAAAACACGGCATTTCGTCCATAATCTTTCGTATGTTGGCCTTGCTGATGTGGGGATGGGGTTCGCCAAAAGTAGCGTCGTATTCATCAAAGAACTTGTGAAACACTCTAATATAATCCTCTAATGTCCAAGCATCGTTTTCTTGGTAAACACTGGCTACAAGCCGATCAAATATCCCGTAGTGCATCAAAATGACCACCTCCCTCATACTCGAAACGCGTTAGCGTTTTGAGTCATTGTACATGATACATTTTACCTGTCTGGAAGACCCTTATAAATTCTCTCTTCTCTATTCTGGTCTGTTTCTGTTTCTTCTTCTGTACCGTATGGAACCATACGGTTTTACTTTTTGGGCCTGCCTCCCATTTCCCCACTTGATACACGCTTCATGTATTTCTCCCATGCTTCTTGCATGTCTGGCATGAATGCCGCAAACGCAACATCTTCTATGGGGGACAGTTCTAGAGGCTTTTCGCCTGTCTCTAAATAATCCCAGCAAGCAAGGAGAACATTCACCGCAGTTTCAGGGGCGAGTTGGCGGATAAGTTCACGCCGCTCCAATTTCATTTTAAACCAGCTTGGGTGTTTTTCCCTGATTTCTGCCATTCTACACCTCCACCCGGCGCACATTGCCGTATTTCTTTGTTTCCTGCATCCCCCCGCCGCTTTCCAGCATTTGCAGCACATTGGGCCAATAGATCAAGACGTTTCGCCCCATCATGGTATGTTTGAGCTGGCCTGTGGCGCACAGATATCGCAGTTGGCGGGCTGAAAGCCCTATACCTTCTGCTTTGCAGCGCTGGGCGGTTTTGGGGATGGTTGCAACTTGGGTAAAATCGCTCATTAGTTCTCCTTCCTTTCCGTCAAGTCTACCACCTCTACGCCCAGCGCCGCCGCCAGCTTGCCAGCAGTAATAGGAGAACACGTACCGCGCCGAACGATTGTGCTGATGTTCTGGCGGGAAACCCCACTTTTTTCTGCCAGTGTGGCTTTCGTCATCCGTTTTTTCGCTAGCATGATTTCAATTCGCATCGGAATAATATTCATCCCTGCCACCTCCTTGTAGTTACATTATATCTCTGTTCGGATATTTTGTCAAGCCAAATCAAGAAAAATCTTGCCTTTTGGGCAAAAATATGTTATCATTGGAGATAAGATGGAGGAATCAGAATGAATTCATACGGGATCAGGCTCAAACAGGTTAGAAGAGTGTTAGGCTTAACGCAAATCCAATTAGCGGAGCAGGCGGGCATTGCAGTTAGCAGCCTGCGCAGATATGAAGCGGGGGAGCGTGAGCCGCCGTTAAGCGCCCTGGAAAAATGCGCAAAAGCGATGGGGCTAAGTCTAAATGAGCTCTTGAACGGAGACATTATGCATTTATACGATGAAATGAAAAGCGAAGCGGAAGAAGTGAAGGAGTCTATACAATCCTTCGATTTATATCAAAAGCTGCTGGAAAAGAACCCTGAAATGGCGGAGTGGGACTGGCAAAGCATCTTAACTAGCGCGGAGCTTATTCAAATCAGGTTTGATCGACTTGTCGTAGCGTTTGCCCAGTTAAATGGCGCTGGACAGCTAAAAGCTATTGAGTGGGTGGAGGAATTGGCAGATATTCCGCGCTATCGGGAAGATATTAATATACCGGATATTTTTAAACGAAACAAGCTTGTTCCGGAAGACGACTAGAATGTGACATAAGGGAGGCTGCAATCATGGAATACACAGTGATTTTCACATGGGACGATGAGGCAAGCGTATGGACGGCCGCCAGCGAGGATATTCCAGGCCTTGTGCTGGAATCCGGGTCATTTGATGCCCTGGTGGAACGCGTCCGCTTTGCCGTGCCGGAGTTGATCGAACTGAACGGTCAGGAACCGGCCCGGGCCACCCTGACCATCATGTCAAAACGGCAGGAGAGGATATTTGCGTAATGGCAGATTATGAGAAAAAAGTGCGGGAAATCCTGACAGAAAACGGTTGCACATTCACCCGCCACGGCAAAGGCGACCATGATATCTGGTACAGCCCGCTGACTGGTAGGCACGTCACTGTTGACGGGAAAATTAAATCCCGGCACACTGCCAACGCTGTGCTGAAACAGTGCGGAATCCCATACAAATTCTGACGGAGGGTACAAATGGCAACCATCGCCAAACGCGGCGACACCTACCGCATCCGCTGTTCCCTAGGCTATGACAGCAAGGGAAAACAGATCATCCGCTCCACCACCTGGAAACCAGAACCGGGAATGACAGAAAAACAAGTGGAAAAGGAGCTCAACCGTTTCGCCGTCCTGTTTGAAGAAAAATGCAGGAGCGGCGGGGGAAACCCGCATATCACTTTTGAGAAATTCGCCGAAAAGTGGTTTGCTGAATACGCCGACACCCACCTAAAGGCCAAGACTGTCCACGAATACCGCTGGATGTCCCGGCGCACCTATCAAGCCTTGGGCCATATCCGCATTGATAAGCTAAAGCCCCAGCATTTCCGGGAGTTTTTCGCCCAGCTTGCCGAACCGGGACAGAATGAGCACAACGGCAAACCCCTTTCCCCGAAAACCGTTTGGAATTACTATGGCTTCTGTTCCTCCATCATGGGCTATGCGGTCAAGAATGAGCTGATCGAGCGCAACCCTTGTTCTGTTGCCGCACCCAAAAAGCCGGCCTCTAAGATTGTCTGCTTGGATGATGAACAAGCCCGCCGCTTGCTGGAAGCCCTGGAAAATGAGCCGTTGGAAGATCGGGTTCTGTTCACGCTGGCTTTGCTGACCGGCTACCGGCGCGGAGAGCTACTGGGGCTGGAATGGCCTGATATTGACTTTGACAGCGGAGTTATCACTGTTCGCAGAACTTCCCAATACACCAATGATCGGGGAATGTACACAGACACGCCGAAAACTGCCAGCTCTGCCCGGTCAACTAAAGTCTCTCCCTCCCTGGTGGAGCTGTTGCGCCGGTACAAGATAGAACAAGCCACCGTTCGACTGGAACGGGGAGACTTATGGGTATCAGAATGGGCAGAACATCCCCGGCTTTTCACAAACCTAAATGGGACTCCTATGCAGCCCAGCACCCCAGAAAAACGGCTAGGGCGCATTCTAGAGCGGGCAGGATTGCCCCATGTTTCGCTCCACTCCCTGAGGCATACAAACGCTACTTTGCTTATTACAGGCGGCGTAGACGTGCGTACTGTAGCGGCCCGTCTGGGTCATAGTCAAACCAGCACCACCATGAATATTTATGCTGAGACCATCCGCAGTGCAGAAGCGGCAGCGGCGCAAGTGCTGGATGATATTCTGGTACAGAAAAAGGCATAAAGCAAAAGGGGCCTCCACTGTCGGAGGCTCCTTTTTTGGTCTTTATTTGGTCTTTGTTTTCCCGCAACCTAAGGGCATAAAATGAAATGTAGCGTAATATGCAATCGCGAAAGCCCGCATAAAACCTAAGGATTCCGTATTTCTCAAAACAAGGCGAAAGGCGGGAACGCCAATTCGATTCCCGCCATCTCCACCAAAAGAGAGCCAGGCGAACCAAGAGCTTAAAAGCTCTGCGCCGACCATTACGATGGCCGGCGGGGTGTTAGTCCTGGCCTGTCCATTGGAGCTTCTAATGGATAAATAGTAGAAAACCGTCACTTGGATATCCAGGTGGCGGTTTTCTGTGCAATTCTTATATCAGAATACGATATAATCTAACAATTCAATGAAATGTGTTCCAGTCTCTGGTAGAATCTACCATAAAGGAGACTGGTTAATGATAATGAGCGGCTGTGCAGCTCTGATTTTACTGGGCTTGGTGAACTGAGGTGGACACAGGCGGACCAAGAGTCTGCGATACTCTGCGCGTAAGATATAGAAAAGGCGCTGCCTCCGAAGTGGGGACAGCGCCTTTTCTACACCTCGTCGCCGTTAGGGAACTTGAACGCGCAGACAAACTTCGCGCCCAGGGCCTCGGCAATTAGTGAGAACTTAGTATATATCCGGTTTTTAGATCGTTGTACCAGCTGTATTCAATTAGCCCATCACTTTGCAATCTACCAACCACTATACCCTGGTCCACCCCTACCCTGGCTGCAAACCGGCAAATGGAAATTCTACTGAAATCTTGTCGGCTGATGTAATCTGTATATAAATCTGGGGGAATCAGAGAATCCCGTGCAAACGCATCTGCCGCGGATTCATCTTCTTTATCGGTTCCACCTTTTTTGCCAACATGATATAAGATAATATGTCCCAATTCGCGAAAAAGACTAAACCAGAACTTATCTGCATCTTTTCCTCGAACGGTCAATCCCAGAACGATTTTTTCTGAATCATTGAAAGTTGCTCCATGTAAGTAGGAGCCTTTTAGCTGCGGTAGCATCACTAACGCAACCCCATTTTGGGCAAGCAGACCTATCAATTTTGGATAAAACTCATCTGGAGATTGCAAGGTCATGGAACGAATCAGGGGAATACTGCTTTTCAAATTAGGAATATCGATTTCATCAGTACGGCACTCCCTTGCCTTTAGTTTAGCTTGTTGCGCCCAAGCTATGACAGCCATGTCACCTTTTTCTGTGACAGACAAACGCCGGCAAGCAATTTGAGGTAGTAGCGCGTCTTTCAGCAAGCCTAATTGAACTACCTCAAAGTATTTACGCAAACTTATAACTTTGTCTTTGGCTTTTTTGGCTACCGGAACCCAGCCTAATTTTACCATTTCACTATAAGGAAATTTTTTTGCAATGGCCTCCTCTGCTTCCAGGTCATTCTCCGCCCTTGCTTTTTCAAGCTTTTCACGGTAAATTGCCTCTAGGCGATTCCAAAATTGCGCAGGGATTCCTAACACCATTTCCAACCGCACCGCAGTTTGGGTTGAAAGCTTAACCTCCCCATTTATGAGTCTGCTAATATGCTTCTCGGACATATCCATTCGAGCAGCAAATTCTTTTTGGGTCATATTTCTATCTTCAAGCTGTTCTTTAATCGTTGCTCCCGGTGGTATTGCTATAATAGAGCGGCTTCTTACCATTGTAGCTTCCCTCCTTGGATTCTATTCGTTATGATAATCTGCTATCTCTATGATATTCACGACATGAATAGCGTTTTCAATTTTCATAAAAATCAAACGCTGAGGATGAACCAAGTCCATCGCATACTGGCCCTTTCGATTCCCTTTTAGCGGGTGACATCGTCCCATACGAAAATGAATCAAATCTTCAACTGAATCAACGGATTGAATCTGATCCAGCCGCTGGTGAAGTGTTTCCACCATTTCCGTTCCCAATCTGCGTTCAGCAAAAGGAACATCCGTACATAGTTTGCGTATATTTGCATTTTTGTAGTGAATCTGCACGTTCAAGCCCCTTCACGGAATTTACCTCACAGGTTAATTTAATCTTAGTATAGCTTATTCATGATTCTATGTCAATATTATGTCTCGCCAAATTTGTCTCAAGAACGCCAGCACCACCTAACAAGATACGGATTTGACACCCTACACGCCGCCCAGGCACATCCCGGCTGGCATAGTGAAGAAAACAAAAAGGGCCCCGGCTCCTCCAAAGAGAAAG
>CAJUNS010000025.1 GCA_910587995.1 uncultured Oscillospiraceae bacterium
TACCCAAGTGGTGAAGGGGCTCCCCTGCTAAGGGAGTAGGTCGGGAAACCGGCGCATGGGTTCAAATCCCATCTTCTCCGCCAAACGTCTTGAGCATCTCAAGTTTTGGGGCAGCTCAAGGCGTTTTTGTTTTTGGAAGCCTGCACACAGATAAAGAAATTAAGAGCAAGACAGACCGCAAAAGTTTGTCTTGCTCTTTCTATCATCCATATAATCCTTCTTACTATGATACCTCTCGCCCCTCGTGGGACAGGGAACCAAAGCAGCGCCTGCCGAAAGGCTTTCTTTTCAGCAGGCGCTTTCTTCTGGCAAGCCATTTAGGGCTTGTTTGAAAAGAGAGGAAGTACCGGGATTTTTGTTCCAAAAGGAGCGGTTTCCGCCTTGAAACTGTCCGCCCTAAACAAAAACACTGACATTTCTCTGGTTTCAAAACAGACTCTAAGCCCCGCCATTCTTTTTAAACTCTAAAGAGCGCACAACGCCCGCAAAGCCCGCCCCCTTTGTCACTCAATGGGCTTCATGGTGGGGAACAACAGCACGTCCCGAATGGAGGCCGCGCCGGTCAGCAGCATCACCAGCCGGTCCACGCCCATGCCCATGCCGCCGGTGGGGGGCATGCCGTATTCCAGGGCTGTCAAAAAGTCCTCGTCCACATCGCAGGCCTCGTCATCGCCCGCCGCTTTTTGGGCCGCCTGGGCCTCAAAACGCTGGCGCTGGTCAATGGGATCGTTCAGCTCGCTGAAAGCGTTGGCGTATTCGCCGCCGCAGATAAACAGCTCGAACCGCTGGGTATATTCCGGGTTCTCCGGATCCTTCTTGGCCAAAGGCGAAATATCTACCGGATGGCCAGTCAGGAAGGTGGGCTGAATCAGCTTTTCCTCGCAGTACTCCTCAAAGAAGAGGTTCAAAATCTCCCCCTTCTTGTGGCGGGGCTCATAGTGGATGTGATGCTGGTCCGCCAAGGCCCGGGCCTGCTCCAAGGTCTCCACCTGGGTGAAGTCCACCCCGGCGTACTGCTTCACAGCCTCAAGCATACTGATGCGGGCAAAGGGCTGGTCCAGGTCGATCTCCACTCCATCCTGCTCCACCTTGCCGGTGCCCAGCACCTTGTGGGCCACAAAGCGGATCAGATTCTCGGTCTGGTCCATCATGCCGTTGATATCCGTATAAGCCTGGTAGAACTCCAGCATGGTAAATTCCGGGTTATGGGTGCGGTCCATACCCTCGTTGCGGAAGTTCCGGCCAATCTCATACACCCGGTCAAAGCCGCCTACAATCAGCCTCTTTAAGTGCAGCTCCAGGGCGATGCGCAGGTACATGTCCATGTCCAGGGTGTTGTGGTGGGTGATGAAGGGCCGGGCCGCCGCGCCGCCGGCCTGAGTGTGCAGTACGGGTGTCTCAACCTCTAAAAAGTCCTGGCCGTCCAGATACTCCCGGATGGCGCTGATGATCTTAGAGCGCTTGATAAACACATCCCGCACCTCTGGGTTCATAATTAAATCCAGGTAGCGCTGGCGGTAGCGGGCGTCGGTATTGGTCAGGCCATGGTACTTCTCCGGCAGGGGCAGCAGGGCCTTGGAGAGAATGGTCACCGCATTGGCCTTAATGGAGATTTCCCCCCGCTGGGTGCGGAACACCTCGCCCTCCACGCCCACAATGTCGCCAATGTCCAGGGCGGCCTGCATGGCCCGGTAGGGCTCCTCGCCCATTACATCAATCTTGGCGTAAAGCTGGATGCGTCCGGAGCTGTCCCGCAGGTCCAGAAAGGAGACCTTGCCCATGCCCCGGCGGCTCATAATACGCCCGGCCAGACGGACCGTTTTGCCCTCCAGGGCGTCAAAATGGTCCGCCACATATTGGGCCTGATACTCCACGGCGAACCGGGTGTGGCGGTAGGGGTCCTGGCCGTTTTCCTGCATGTTTGCCAGCTTCTCCCGGCGGATTTTCAAGATTTCCCGCATATCCTCCGGCGCGTCCGGCCGGGGCTTCTGGTTTTGATGTTCTGCCATTCTTTTTTCAACTCCTCTTGTTTCTCCTAAAATACCTCCGCCTTAGGCGATGGTGATTACCGTATACTTGGCCAGGCCCGCGGGGGTCTCCACCTCCACGGTCTGGCCCACCGTGGCGCCGATGAGGGCCTGGCCCACAGCGGACTCGTCGGAAATTTTCCCGCCCCGGGGGTCAGCCTCGTTGGAGCCCACAATGCGGAACGCCCGCTCGGACTCTTTGCCAACGGCGGAGACAATGGCCACCTCGATTTTCGAGCCGATGTGCACGGTCTCGTTATTGAGGGAGCTCTCGTCAATGACCACGGCGTTTTTCAGCATGACCTCCACGTCGGCGATGCGGGCCTCTACCATAGCCTGGTCGTTTTTGGCCTCGTCGTACTCGCTGTTTTCAGAGAGGTCGCCGAAGGAAAGGGCGACTTTTATTTTCTCGGCCACCTCCCGGCGGCGGACGGTTTTCAAATAGTCCAGCTCTTTTTCCAGGGCGGCAAGGCCCTCTTCGGTGACGAAAAACTGTTTTTCAGCCATAGCAAGCATGATCCTTTCTGTAGTGGGAGAAAATGAGCGGCCGTTTCCTTGGGGCTCGTTTGAAAAATCGAAAACGCCGGCTTTTTGCCCATAAGCGGTCATCTTCTGCGTCAAAAATCCTCGTCAACCGAAAGGTTGACGTAGTTAGCGCAGCTAACTACAGCGGTTTTTTCCGGGAATCTGGCCACTTCTGACCAAAAATTCGTCATTCCCTCTATTTTCAAACAAGCCTTAATCTGGTAAAGAAAATGCAAAAAAGGAAACCAGCAGGGGGAGTAAGGGCTCCACCTGTAGTTTCAAGCATCCGGCCGATTGCTTTTCATTATAGCAAAGGGAGGGCCTCCTGTCAAGGGAAAGAGAAGGCGTTCTCCTTCCCAGGGCCCCTGGTCCGGCGGGGGCTTCCCGCCACAGCCTGGGGCTTGACAGAATCCCGCTGGGAGGGTAAAATACAAAGGGGTATTCTGCGGCCAACCGGGCCGCAGGGAGTTTGAGAGGAGGACGAACCATGGAGTCAGCGTTACAAAAAAATAAGGTCCGGCGGTTCCTGCCGGCGGCCGCGGCCTTTTTCCTGCTGTTGGGGTTCTTGTTTACAGGGGCCTCTCCCCTGGCCGGGGCTCAGGACGCGCCTCAACTGCCCGCGCCCAGCGGGGAATTTTACCTAAACGACGCCGCCTCTGTGATCGGCGAAGGCACCAAGGCGGTTATTTTGCAAAAAAACGCCCAACTGGCGGAACAATACGGCGCGCAAATTGTGGTCTACACCGTGGAGGCCCTGCCGGTTTCCGGCTATGCCCAGCGGGTGGAATACCTGCGCTCCTTAATGAGCGGCTGGCAGGTGGGCGGCGCTTCGGGCCGGGGCCTGCTGCTGGCCCTCTCCATTTCAGACGAGGACTACCTGGCCGTGGCGGGCGAGGGCCTTAAGGCGGAATTTACCACAGAGGCCCTTAAGTCCCTGCTGGACCTGCAGCTGGAGGCGGACTTTGCCGCCAAGGCCTATGACAGCGGCGTATCTAAGTTCTTTTTGGCCGCGGCCGGGCAGGTGGAGTCCTACTTCACCGCCCACCCGGAACTGGCGGCTTCCGGAAGCGCCCCGGCTTCGCCGGAAAACGGCGGGGCTTCGGCCCCCAAGCCCGCTAAAAAGAAAAGCGCCGGACAGGCTGTGATCTTTTGGGTCTGTCTAGGCGCGGCCGTGGTGGCGGTTATCAGCCTGGCGGTGTTTTTCCTGGCGGGACGGGCCCAGGCCCGGCGCTACAGCCGCCACACAGTCCACCGGCGCAGCCCGGTCATCTACCCAGCCCACAGCACGGTCACCCGGCACGAGTCCGCGCCCATAGTGCAGATTAAGTCCCGCAGCTCCTCCGGAGCCTACCGCACCACCCAAAAACCGGCCCGAAGCCGGTCTAACACCGACTGGCGGCAGTAGATCCAGCCGTCCATGGAAGGAGCTTGAACCTTGGTATTCGCCGATCTCTTTTTCATCTATATCTTTTTGCCTCTGTGCCTGCTCTCCTACCTGCTGGCCCGGGGCCTGCCCGCGAAAAACACCGTGCTCATTGTGTTTTCCCTGATCTTTTACGCCTGGGGCGAACCCTTGTGGATTTTGCTGCTGGTGTTCAGCTCCTTTTTAAACTGGGCCATTGGCCTGCTTATTGAGCGGGGCCGGGAAACCGGCGGGGCCAAGGCCGCTGTGGCGGCGGGCATTGTGGTGGACGTGGCCCTGCTGGTGGTGTTTAAATACAGCGGCTTTTTGGTGGAAAACCTAAACCTGCTCACCGGCCTGGCCCTGCCCGTGCCGCAGATCCGCCTGCCCATTGGCATCAGCTTTTTCACCTTCCAGGCCATCTCCTACCTGCTGGACTGCTACTGGGAGACCGTCAAGGTCCAGCAGAGGTACAGCCGGTTTTTGCTGTACCTCTCCCTGTTCCCCCAGCTGATTGCCGGGCCCATTGTCCGCTACAGCGTGGTGGAGGACGAGATTGAGAACCGCTCCGTCACCCCCACGGACCTGTGCGAGGGCGCCCTGCGGGTGATTGTGGGTTTGGCCAAAAAGGTAATTCTGGCCAACAACCTCTGGGCCATTGTGGACGCTTTTTTCGGCAAGGATATTACGGGCCTCTCGGTGCTGGGCACCTGGTACACCGTAATCGCCTATTCCCTGTACGTTTACTTTGACTTCAGCGGCTACTCGGACATTGCCATTGGCCTGGGCCGCATGTTCGGCTTTCACTTTGACGAGAACTTCCGCCACCCCTTTGCCTGCAAAACCATCGCGGAGTTTTGGCAGCGCTGGCACATCTCTTTGGGCTCCTTTTTTCGGGATTACCTGCTCTATATTCCCATTTTTGGCAAAAACCGAAAATATGTCAGCCTGTTTCTGGTGTGGTTCTGCACCGGCGTGTGGCATGGCGCGGCCTGGAACTACATCCTTTGGGGCCTGTATTTTGGCTGCTTCATCTTCTTTGAGCAGAAGCTGGGCAAAAAGCGCATAAAAAAATGGCCCCTGTGGTGGAAGCATATTTACAGCAAGCTGGTCATTGTCATCGGCTTCGGCATTTTCTACTTTGAGGACCTGGGCCAGCTGGGACAGTTTTTCCTCAACATCTCCGGCCTGGCCCTGTTCACCAGCGCCGCGCCCTTCTTTGACCCGGTGACCTGGTCCTCTTTCTTGAACAATCTCTTCCTGCTGGCGGGCTCCATCGCCTTCAGCCTGCCCCTGCTGCCCAAGGTAAAACACTATTTTCTGGAAAGCGGCAGCGACGGCCTCTATGTGGCTGGCCGGGCGGGCTCGGCGGTGCTGTGCCTGGGCCTGCTGGTGATTGTCAGCATCCTGCTGGTGGACTCCACCAACAATGTGTTCCTCTATTGGCGTTTTTAAGGCCGCGCTGAACCGCGGCGAAAGGAGGCTGTTTTATGGATCATGATACCCGGAACCAGAGGCCGCCCCAGGCTTCCTCCGGCCCCCGCCACAGTGCGGAGCAGGGGGGAAGGCGGCTGGTCTATTCCTTTTACCAGGCTGGGGGCGCTGGCCGGGAGCGCCCAGCCCCCCAGCCGGAGGCCCCGGCAAGCCCCGCTTGGGAGGAACCCCCTCCTCCCGCGCCGGAGCCCTCCTACTCCCCTTACGAGCCCTATGAGCCCCAAGAGGCATATGGGTCCCAGGGTGCTTATGAGCCCCAGGGAGCATATAGGTCCCAGAGTGCTTATGAGCCTCAGGGAGGGTATGAGCCTCAAGCGGCCCATACCTCGATTTTGGATCAGTACGCCCTGCCCAAGGCTCCCCCCCGCAGCGAGGCCCAGGCCCAACGCCGCCGGAGAAAGGTGGACAAGCGGGCCCTGCTGGAGAAGCGGGCCTCCCTGCTGGTGCTGGGCTTTTTAACGGCCGGCTTCTGTGTGCTGACCCTGCTTATTCTGCTGCTGCCCCGGTCCACAGAGTCTAAAATTGAGAAGCGGGACCTGGCGAAGCTGCCCCAGTTTTCACTGGGAAGCTATTTTTCCGGCGCGTACACCGCGGGCATTGCCACCTATTTTACCGATACGGTACCCATGCGGGACAGCCTTAAAAACGCGGGAAACAATTTTAAGGCCCTGTTCGGCCTGCCCCAAAGCGAGGGCGATGTGCAGTTTGTGGGCAAGGTAAACAAGGTGAACAAAGACAGCCAGGCCTCCGCTCCGGCCCAGCCCAGCCCGGCGGCCTCCCAGCCGGAAGGCTCCGGCTCCGCCGGGCCCAGCAGCGCCCCAGTGGGCGCGCCCCAAGGCAGCCTGGAGGGCGCGGCGGGCCGGCACATGGAAGAGGGCCCTGTCTCCACCCAGCCCCCCGCCAAGGTGGACATTGCCCAGGACTTTGACTGGAACAACGGCATGATTTTGGTGAAAACCGATGGCCATTACCGGGGCTTGGAGCTTTTTGGCGGCGGCATTGGGGACGCTTACGCCCAGGCGCTAAACGACCTGTACCGGGAGGTGGGGGCCAATGTGAACATCTGGTCCATGCCCGCCCCCAAGGCCAGCGAGTTCTATACGCCGGAGTCCGCCGCCGAGTATAACGCCAGCCAGTCCAAGTGCATTGACGAGACCGCCGCCCTGCTGGACCCGGGCATTCACAGCATCAACGTCTGCCCGGCGCTGGCCCAGCACGCCAACGAGCCCATTTACTGCCGCACGGACCACCACTGGCAGCCCTTGGGAGCCTACTACGCGGCCCAGGCCTTTGCCAGCGCCGCCGGCCTGCCCTTCGACGACCTGAGCACCTACCAGGAGGGGAAAATTGAGAACTTTGTGGGCACCCTCTACTCGGTGGGCGGCGTGGCCGAGCTGCTGAACGACCCAGAAGATTTTGTCTACTACCGGCCCGCCAAAGAGCACGCCGCCGTATACTATGACACCACCTTCGACTTTATCTGGGACGATGACGACCTGTTCCAGGAGGGCGCGGAGGGCTCGGACGCTTACCTGTACTACCTGGGCGGCGACCAGTATGTGGTCAAGGCCGACACCCAGACCCAGAACGGCCGCAAGCTGCTGCTCATCAAGGACAGCTACGGCAACGCCCTGCCCCCCTTCCTGACCGGCTCTTTCCAGCAGATTTACGCGGCGGACATGCGCTATTTTGAGCGCAACCTGGTCAGCTTTATCCGGGACATGGGCATTACGGATGTGCTGTTTACCATGACCACCTATTCCATGGTGGGCGACAACGCGGATAATCTGTCCAATCTGCTGACCCAGAACGCCGGAGAGACCGTGACGGACAACCAGCCCACCGGCGGCTCGGAGGGCGGAGAGGAATAAGGAGGACCCTATGCGAGAACTGGAATATCCCTTTGACGCGGGCGGGATCATCCGCCGGCGCAAGGCCCTGCGCAAAGCTCTGCTGGCGGAGAACACAGCCCGTGTCCGGAAAAAAATCGCGGTGCTGGGGGGCTCCACCACCAGCGACATTGTGAAAATTCTGGAGCTGTTTTTGCTGGACGCGGGCATAGAGCCGGAGTTTTATGAGTCGGAGTACGCCCAGTATTACCAGGACGCCCTGTTTCCCCCAGAGGCGCTGCTGGCCTTTGCCCCGGACCTGATTTTCGTGCACACCACCAGCCGGAACATCACCCATTGGCCGGAGCTGGCGGACCCGCCGGAGGCCGTGGAGGAAAAGCTGGGGGCGGAGCTGGAGAAGTTCCGGGCGGTGTGGGCCGGCTTGGAGGAGACCTTCCACTGCCCCATTTTGCAGAATAATTTTGAGAAGCCCTTCTACCGGCTTTTGGGCAACCGGGACGCCTGGGACCCCCACGGCCGGGTAAACTTTGTGAACCGGCTGAACCAGGCTTTCGCGGCCCATGCCCAGGAGCACACAGGCTTTTACTTGAACGATGTGGACTATCTTTCCGCCGACTACGGCCTGCGCCGCTGGGCGGACCCGGCCTTTTGGAACCTCTACAAATACGCCATGTGCTTCGAGGCCATTCCCGCCTTTGCCAGCAACGCGGCCCATGTAATCAAGTCTATTTTCGGCAGGAACAAAAAGGTCTTGGCCCTGGACCTGGATAACACCCTGTGGGGCGGCGTGGTGGGCGACGATGGGGTGGAGGGCATTGACATCGGCCAGGAAAACGGCGTGGCCCAGTCCTACTATGAGTTTCAGAGCTACCTTAAGCAGGTGAAAAGCCTGGGGGTGCTGCTGACCGTCTGCTCGAAAAACGATGAGGAAAACGCCCTGGCCGGCCTCAACCACCCGGAAGGGGCCCTGCGGCCCGAGGACTTCATCCTCATCAAGGCCAACTGGGAGAACAAGGACCGGAATATCGCCGAAACCGCCGCCCAGCTGGACCTGCTGCCAGAATCCGTGGTCTTCGCGGACGACAACCCGGCGGAGCGGGAGATCGTCCGGACCCAGCTGCCGGGAGTCGCGGCGCCGGAAATGGAGGGCGTAGAGAACTACATCGCCACCTTGGACCGGAACGGATATTTTGAAACCACCACCCTGAGCGAAGACGACCTAAAGCGCAACGAGATGTACAAGGCCAATGTGCTCCGGGCAGCGGAGCAGGCCTCCTTTGGCGACTATAGCGCGTACTTGAAAAGCCTGGAAATGCGGGCTGTAATTGACGACTTTTTGCCCATCTACCTGGCGCGGATTACCCAGCTGGCCAACAAATCCAACCAGTTCAACCTGACTACCAAACGCTACACCGTGGAGGAGATGGAACAGGTCTTCCACAGCGAAAACTATGTGCGGCTCTACGGAAAGCTGGTGGACAAGTTTGGGGACAACGGCGTGGTTTCTGTGGTCATTGGCCGGGTGGAAGGCCTTGTTCTGGACATTGAGCTGTGGCTGATGAGCTGCCGGGTGCTGAAGCGGGACATGGAGCTGGCCATGCTGGACCGGCTGGCGGAACGCTGCGCCGCCCGGGGCATCCAGACCCTGCGGGGGCATTATTACCCCACCGCCAAAAATGGGATGGTCAAGGAGCTTTACGCCTCCTTCGGCTTTGCCAAAACCGGGGAGGACCAGCGGGGCTCTACCTGGGAGCTGCCCCTGTCGGGCTATGAGCCCCGGTGCAAGGTGATCGAAATTGCTGGGAACGACCAGTAAGAACCCAAAAATATAGAAAGAGAGAGGCGCGTCAAAATGGACATGAGAGAGATTTTCACAAGGCTGAACCGGGTGTTCCAGGAGGTTTTTGACGACCGGAGCATTCGGGTGGGACCGGACACCACCGCGGACGACATTGACGACTGGGACAGCTTGGAGCACATTACGCTGATTTCGGCCGTGGAGCGGGAGTTTCGGATGAAGTTTAAAATGGGCGAAATTTCCGGCATGCGCAATGTGGGCGAAATGGCGGAAATCATCGCGGAACGGGCAAGATAAAAAGGAGCCCCTGGGAAACCGGGGGCTCCTTTCGCCATGTATGCGGCGTTTTTCTGGTTCAATCATTTCTATTTGCCTGCCCACAGCCGCGCTATGGGGTTTTCTTCTTATCGTTAACGCAGTTCAAAAGAGGCGATGCCTCCTTTTGAACCTGGCGGCACGGGGCACGCCCGCGCCGCCCTGCTTGAAAATCGGTATTTACCGATTTTCAAGCGCGTTTACTACAACCGCCCGCAGGGCCTTGATCTGAATGCCCTGGGAGGAGAACTTCATCTCGTGCTCGGTCAGGACGTTTTCTGGGTCTCCTTCGGCGTGCAGGTCCTTGGTATCGTAGATAATCTCAAACCCGGCCTCCCCCAAATAGCGCTTGGTGGCCAGGTACAAATCATCGTTGTCCGTCTTAAACCAAATCTCTCCTTCCGGGGCCAGCAGAGGCTTGTAGGCCAGCAGCTGGCGGGTGTGGGTCAGGCGGCGCTTATGGCAGCGGGCGGCGGGCCAGGGGTTGCAGAAGTTGACGTACAGCCGGTCCGCTTCCCCAGGGCCAAAAAGCTCTGGCAGCCGTTCGATGTTGTAGTAGCACAGCAGCACATTGTCTGACTGGGCCCCGTCAAAGGCCTCCTGTATGTTCCGGCGTCCCACGCCTAAAATGTCGTAGCTGACGTCAATTCCCACCCAGTCTGCCTCCGGCCAGCGCAGGGCGGCCTCGGCCAAAAAGACGCATTTCCCGCAGCCCAGGTCCAGATAGAGCGGCCTGCGGGGGGTCTCCCCCTGGCCGAACCGCTCCCGCCAATGGCCGCGCAGGGCGGCGGGATCTTCCACATAATAAGGGCACTGGGCCAGCTCCGGCCGGGCCCAGGCTTTTTTTCGAATGCGCATACACAGGGCTCCCTCCAAAAGAATACCTTCATTATACGGGATGGCCGGGGGAAAATCAAGCTTGAAGTTTGGGGCCTTCTGGTGTATAATGAGGAAACTGACCGGCCGGACAGTTTCCGGCCGGCCCAAAACAGGGAAAAGCCCAGAGCGCTTTGCCCTGGGCTTCACCCTTGAAAAAGGAGATTATGAAAAAGAAAACTTGTACGCGAAGCAAAAGAATCCATCTATTATAAACCCCATAGGGGGGGATTGCTGTTTCGTCCTTTAAGAGGCGCTGGCTTCCGGCTGGGGCTGGGAGGCGCCGGTGTTGGCGGAAAGGGTCAGCTCAATCTTCAGGCCGGTCTGCCCTGCCAGAAAACGGTCTACCGTCAGGGTCACTTTATCGCCAGGCTTTTTGTTGGCAATATAAGCCGCGATGGTGTTTTCGGATGTGACCTGTACATCGTCAATGGCGGTAATGGTGTCATACTGCTGCAAGCCGGAGGCCTTCGCCTCTTCAGAGATCACCTCGGCCACATAATACCCCTGGGGCAGGCCCCGGTAGAAGCTGGACACGGTGCGGTCAACATAGGCGCCCATAATGCCCAGCATGGGCCGGCTGGTGACATAGCCATGCTCAATCAGGTCGGAAACAATGGGCTGGGCCACGCTGGAGGGAATGGCAAAGCCCATGCCCTCATAATCGGTTTTGGCGATTTTCGAGGAGTTGATGCCCACCACCAGGCCGTCCGCGTTCACCAACGCGCCGCCGGAGTTGCCCGGGTTAATGGCCGCGTCGGTCTGAATGCAGTTGACCACAAAGCCGGTGTCCCCGTTGGTAACCGGGCGGTTTAAGGCGGACACATAACCAATGGTGACGCTGGAGTTGAACTGCAGGCCTCCCGGATTGCCAATAGCCATCACTTGGTCCGTGACCTGCAAGTCGTCGGAGCTGCCAAACTCGGCGGGCACCAGCTCGGTCTCGGCGTTAATTTTTATCACCGCTAAGTCTGTCTGGGTGTCTTCGCCAACGAGCTCCGCCTCATAAGTGGCCCCGTCGGAGGCAACCACCTTGATGTTGGACGCGCCGCTGATCACATGCTGGTTGGTAACAATATAGCCGTCTTTGGAAATGATGATGCCGGAGCCTTCTCCAGCGGGGGAGAGCTCGCCGCCGCTTTCCTGGTCCTGGCCGCCCTGGCCGCCGAAGTAGTAGCCAAAGCCCCCAAACAAATCCTCCATGGACTGCTGGACCACCTGGTAGTTCTGCACGCACACCACCGAGGGAATCAGCTTCTGGGCTACCTCCTGGGTGCTCATGCCCTCCCGGGTGGAGGTGGGGGTGGCGGCGCTGGACTCGTCCCTTTTATAGAGGGTGAAAGCGGAGGTCTTCTCTGCGCCTTCCGGGCTTTGCACGTCCACCACGCCGTTTTGAATCATAGCTGCGAACAGGCCCACCGAACCCAGGGACACTACCGCGCAGGCCAGCAGAGCGGCCACAGTCTTAGCAGCGGTTTTGCCGGGATTGCGCTTCTTTTTAGGCTTAGGCGGCTGAGGCTGGGCATAATACCCTGGCTGGGGGCCCCAGCTGTAGCTGGTGGCCTGCTGGGGCTGAGAATAGCCCTGGCCGGACTGGTAATGGGGATACTGGCCAGAGGCCGGGGAGGCGCTTTGAGAAGGATAGGCGTAGCCGCCGTATGGGGCCGCGCCGGTCTGGCCGGCGGCTGGCTGGCTGTTAGCCGGAGCCTGCCCATTGGTGGAACTGGTGGAAGCGTTGGAGGCGTTGGAGGCGTTGGAACTATTGGCAACGTTGGTTGCGTTTTCATTTTCGTGATACATAAAAGCAGCTCCTTTCAAATTTATGAGGTTTTCTGTGTTTTGTGTTGTTCCCTTGTTGTGTCTGTATTATCCCCCCGCAATGTGAAAACGATGTGAAGAAAGGCGGGACTTCCGCTGAAAGATTTCGGAAAGGCGGCGGAAGGAGCTGGACGCAAAGGGCGGGAAACCCTTTGACCGCGTTCCGGCGTACTTCCATGATAAACTGGCATATGCTGCATACTATAAAAAACGAGAGGAGATTTCTCCCATGGCCCATCCCATTACCCTGCGTCCCTACCAGCCCGGCGACGGGCCTTTGCTGGCCGCGCTTTTTTACGAAACGGTCCACACTGTCAACGCCCGGGACTATACCCCCGCCCAGCTTCAGGCCTGGGCGCCAAGCCCAGAGGCTCCGGACCCGGAGGCCTGGGACCGGTCCTTCCAAGGCCGCCGCGCTTTGGTGGCCGAGGCCGGGGGCCAAATAGCCGGCTTTGGAGACCTGGACCCAAAAACCGGCTGCTTGGACCGGCTGTACGTCCACAAAGACCGCCAGGGCCAAGGTGTGGCCAGCGCCCTGTGCGCTGCCCTGGAAGCCGCCGCCCGGACGGACCGGGTCCACACCTATGCCTCCCTGACCGCCCGGTCTTTCTTTCTCCGCCGGGGTTACCGGCTCCTGCGGGAAAACCAGGTGGAGCGCCGGGGCGTGCTCCTGACCAATTTTCTCATGGAAAAAAACCTGCCGGACTCTCCATAGCCCAAAGCGGGCACGACCGGCGCTTCCCCGCTGGGAAATGCCGCGTATCATACCCGCCTCCGCCCTGTTATTGAGTTTTGTCAACATTCTCGCGAAAGGATCTGATCCCTTTGTCCAAAAAAGCTCTTGCCCTGGAGGGCGGCTCCCTGCGCTGCCTGTTCTCCGCCGGAGTCACCGATGTAATGCTGGAAGAAGGCCTTGGCTACGACGGCGTGTTTGGCGTCTCCGCCGGGGCTCTCACCGGGGTCAACTTCGTCTCTGGCCAAAAGGGCCGCACCGCCCAAATCAACCTCACCTTTGTAAACGACCCCCGCTATATGGGGATGCGCAGCCTGATTCGCCACCGAAGCATTTTCAACTTTGACTTTCTCTTCGGCGAGATCAGCGACACCATCTTCCCCTTGGACCGGGAGGCTTTTTTGCGGTCTCCCTGCCAGTTCACCGCGGTGGCGGTCAACTGCCTGACCGGCAAGGCGGAGTATTTTGAAAAGTCCGCCACGCCGGACATTTACGCCGCCATTCGGGCCAGCGCCAGCCTGCCCCTGCTCTCCCCCATGGTGCAGGTGGCGGGCACCCCCTACCTGGATGGAGGCCTGAACGTGTCCATCCCCTACCGCAGGCCTCTGGACGAGGGCTATGACAAGGTGGTGGTGGTCACCACCCGTGAGCATGGCTACCAAAAAGGACCTACCTCCCGGCCCGCCGCCCGGGCCTATGCCCGGTTCTACCGCAAATATCCCAATCTGGTGCGCTCCATTTTAAACGTCCCCCGGCACTACAACGCCGAAATGGACGAACTGGACCGGCTGGAGGCCCAGGGGAAAATCTTCGTCATCCGTCCGCCGGAGCCCGTGGAGGTCAAACGCACGGAAAAGGACTTAAGCAAGCTGCAAGCTCTTTACGACCAGGGAGCCGCCGCCTGCCGCCGGCTGCTGCCCCAGCTGCGGGCCTATTTGGAAGGGCAGCCCCTTTAGGGCTTGTTTAAAACATCGTAAACACCGTCTTTTTGCCCCAAAGGGGGCGGTTTCCGCCTGGAAACCGCCCCCTTTGGAACAAAAATCCCGGCACTTCCTCTCTTTTCAAACAAGCCCTAGTTCACCAGCTTATCCCAAAGCTTCCCCAGCAGGCCCTGCTCCCGGGGCGGGGCGGGGCATTTGACCAGCACAATGTCTCCGCCGATCATCTCCACCTCGTCCCAGGGAATTACCGTATCCGGCTCCCGGCCCAGCAGGCCGAAAAGCCGGGAGCGGCCATAGACCACCAGGGCGGTGATGGCGGCGGATTTCACGTCCATTTCTAAATCGCACACAAAGCCCAGCCGTCCCCCGTCCCGGACGCTGACCACCTCCTTGCTGCGCAGTTCGGCCATACGGCAGCTGCTCATAAGCGCGCCTCCTTTGGTTTTGCTGGTTCATACTTATGCGGCGGGGGCGGGGCGGTAGACCTGCGCTGCTGGCAGGCGCCGCCTCGTTTCGTTCTTGACTCTCCAGGAAGAATATGCGTTTTATACCCATAAAACTATTGACTTTGTAGATATTTGTGGTAAAATTTATGTATAGGCGCTTACCTTAATTCATGATAGAGGGACTACCATGAACAGAAAAGCTAAAAAGCTTATCGCCCGCCTGTTCTGTTTTGTGTTGCCGCCTAATATGGCTGCTCCCGCGCTTGCCCAAAATATCAAAGAAGACGGTATACCACAAGAAGTGATTTCCCGACTAGATTCCAAAAGTGCCATAAAAGAAGCGGGTTCGACGAGGTTTATAAAGCTCTTGGCCATTATTCTACTCCTGTCGCTCGCCGCCCTACACCTCTACAACAGCCTGCCCTATATGCCGCCCCTTCTGCGGCATCCCCTGGTAACCGGACTGGAGACGCGCCTTATGATGGACTGCCCGGTTAAGAGCGTCTCCACCTTTTACCGCCGGGACCAGTGTGTGCAGGTCCAGGTAGAGCTTTGGTACGGCGGGGAGGAGGCTGTGCTGGATATCTTTGCCACGGCCCGGGAATTCCTTTTGGAAAACGACGCCGCCAGCCAGTGGGAAGCCCTGGCCTCCCCCTATGCCAGCCTGGAGCTGAACGTCTCCGGGCCCGGCGGGCTCCTGGATTTTTCCCACTACTCCTTTACCTCAGGATATTATTGGGAGAATTACAATTCCGCCAAAAGCTCCTACACCTACAACGGCTTTTCCGGGTGGACAGGCGTGCGCCACGCCAACGGCAGGGAGACGCCTATTTGCTTGGACGGGCCGGAATAATCTGCCTGTAAGGGAGGCGGTTCCATTGCGCAAACGCATCCTCGCCCCCACACGCCTACGCAGGCCACTGCTTTGCCTTGCGGTGGCGCTGTGCACGCTGCTGCTTTCGGGCTGCCAGCAGCGTGTGCCCCTGCGCCTACCCGGACTGGGCGCTTTAAAAACCCAACTGCTGGAAAGCCTTCCAGACATCGACCGGGTAGAGCTCTTCTATTATTCGGGCAGCCGGAACGTGGTCATCCAGCTCACCGGGGAATACATCTCGGACGAAACCGCCTGTTCCGCTGTGTTGATCGTTCGGGAGACGTTTATTCAAAAGGATATTCAAGAGAAGCTTCAGGAGGAATTACACTTCACACCCAGTTTTGGCCCTGAGGTGTATGTGGACCTCTACGACCCCAATTGGAGCTATTATTTGCTGACCAATAACGATGAGGAAGCCCAGCACTGGAAATATTCCTTTTGGGGCCGGTACAACCTGGAAATATATAACTCCGGCCGCGACCCATCGGACTATACGTATGATGGATATTCCCGATGGGTGGGGAACCAGTTTTTTACCGGCTGGCAGCGGGCCATTTCCATGGAAGAAATTGAACGGACCGGCTCTTTGACTCCCCAAAAAACAACCACAGAAAGCGAGGCGTCCTCATGAACATCTGGCACGACATTTCCCCTAAGCGCATTAAGTCCGATGACTTTTACGCTGTCATCGAGATCAGCAAGGGCAGCAAGTCCAAGTATGAGCTGGACAAGGAGACCGGCATCCTAAAGCTGGACCGGGTGCTCTACACCTCCACCCACTACCCGGCCAACTATGGGTTCATCCCCCGCACCTACGCCAACGACGGGGACCCCCTGGACGTGCTGGTGCTCTGCTCGGAGAACATCATTCCCATGTCCCTGGTGCGCTGTTATCCCATCGGCGTCATTATTATGGACGACAGCGGCAAAGAGGACGAAAAAATCATCGCCATCCCCTTTGACGACCCCACCTACAACAGCTATAAAAGCATCTCCCAGCTGCCTCCCCACATTTTTGAGGAGATGCGCCACTTCTTCAAGGTGTATAAGCAGCTGGAAAGCGACAAATTTACCGAAATCAGCGAGGCGCGGGGCCCGGACGAGGCCAAAGCCGTGATTGACGCCTGCCTGGACAAATATCTCAACGACTTCTGCAAAGCCTGAGGCCAAGCTTTTTCACCTTCTTTGCAACCTTTTCAAAGTTTTGGGATTCCTATCCATAGGAGCCCTTTGAAAGGAGTTGGAAGCTGTGAAAAAATTAGCCGCCCTATCCTGCGCCTTTATGCTCTGCCTGCTGGCCGCCTGCGGCGGGGACTCTGGGGAGGCGCTGGACCCGTCCAGCCAAAACCTGCCCTCGCTGGTGGTAACTCCTCCCCCGGAAATTCAGCCCTCCACCACCGTCTCTTCTGACCCGGAGTGCCTTTGGGAGTCCGCCAAGCTCATCCAGGCAGGGGACGGGGATGCCGTTGCCGTAATGGAAGAGGGAACCCTCGTGGCCTTCGCCCTGCCGGAGAAGATTTCCTTTGAACCGGACCTGGGGGACCAGCTGAAACCCGGCATGACGGTGGACGTGGCTTACGATGGCAGGATGACCCGGAGCTACCCCGGGCAAATCAACCCGGAAGAGCTGCGGGTAAAAGCCTATGATAGCGGCCTCATTAGCCTGTATTACCAAATGCTGGAAGACCTGTACAGTGAGGTCGCCAGCGAGCTGGGCGGTACCTGCGCTTACTTCGGCTTTGACCTGACCGGTTTGGAAGGCTTAACCTCCCCGGAGCAGCAGGCCCTGGGCTGGGCCTTTGCCACTGCCCACAACAGCGCTCCCCTGTATGGAACCATCCAGGAGCTGGGAGAACAGGGCTACATTGACCTGGAAGACCTGTTCTGGGAGGACGGGCTGCATTTCGAGATAAAGGCCAGCGATGTTTCCGAGAAGCGCTTCACCCTGGAATGCACCCGCTGGAAAGGCGGCCTAGGAGCCAGCGGGTATAAAGTGGCCGTAGAGAAAAAGGACGGAATCTGGACAGCCGCTGAACCCAGCGAATTCTGGATCTCTTAAGCTTATGCCAACAAAAACGAAGAGTATCTCGTTTGAGATACTCTTCGTTTTCTGCATGGGCTAGGCCCGTATTTCCGCTTTGATTTTCCCCAGCGCGCCCTTTTCCAGCCGGGACACCTGGGCCTGGGAGATGCCCACCTGGCCTGCCACCTCCATCTGGGTTTTACCCTCTAAAAAGCGCATGGAGAGAATGCGCTTTTCCCGGCCGCTGAGATTGTGAATGGCCTGCTTTACGGCAATCTCTTCCAGCCACTCCTCGTCGTCGCCGCCGCCCACCTGGTCCATAATATACACCGCGTCCCCTCCATCGGAGAAGGTGGGCTCATAGAGGCTCACCGGCTCCACAATGGCCTCCAGGGCCACCACTACGTCCTCCCTGCGCAGCTCTAAGGCCAGGGCGATCTCCTCCACGGTGGGCTCCCGGCCTTTGTCGGCGGTTAGGCGCTCTTTGCACTGAATGGCCTTGTAGGCTGTGTCCCGCATGGACCGGCTGACCCGGACGGAATTGTTGTCCCGCAAAAAGCGGCGCACTTCACCGATGATCATCGGCACGCCGTAGGTGGAAAACTGCACGCCCTGGCTCACGTCAAAGTGGTCGATGGCTTTCATGAGGCCGATGCAGCCCACCTGGAACAGGTCGTCGGGGTTTTCGCCCCGGTTGCCAAAGCGCTGTATGACGCTGAGGACCAGCCGCAGGTTGCCTGCAATGAGCTTTTCCCTGGCCTCTTTGTCCCCGTCGTGGCTGCGGATGAGCAGTTCCCGCATTTCCTCGCTTTTAAGCACCTTTAGTTTGGCGGTGTTCACGCCGCATATTTCCACTTTGCCTTGCATAACAGATACCTCCGTCCTTTGGTTACGGTGGTATTCTCTGCATGTTCAGGGGGTTTTAAACGGGGGCTTTTTGGGCGGGCGGCAGGCAAAAGCCCCCCATATAGCGGTTTTTGCTATATGGGAGGCCTGCCAGGGAGAGAGAAATTTTTTTCCGCCCAAGGCGCTTTAGGGGCTCTGCCCCTAAAAACCCCGCAACCTTTGAAAAGGTTGACGAAACTTTTACTGTTTGTTCGCTTTTTACTCTTTATTTGGGCACTCAAAAAAAGAAGCCCCAGGGCATCGCCCAGGGCCTTTTCACCGCCGCCAGCTGGCAGCGTTTCCATGCGGTGCATAGGAGAAACTTCGCTACACAAAATGGCGAATTGTTTTTTCAAAATAATAAAGAGCTTAGTTTAGGTCAATCCAATAAGGGTCAACCCAATAGCCTCTGGTCTCGTTCCAGCGGCGGATTTGGTACTTTCCCTGATAGATTCTTGTTTTAACTACAATGACATCCGCTAAGGGCATGATTCCGTCCATATTCTTACTCCTCTCTTATTTCAAATCCCTCTGAAATTAGTATTTCAAGAGCAGAACTTTTAAGATCTGAGATGGTTTCGCCACTTTCTAGGATCAACGAATATTTTCCATTCTTATCTTTAACAATGTAAGCTCCATCTATGGCATAATTGCCAACCGAACTATCTGTATAAATGTCCTCCATAGGCGGGTCGAAAGCTGATTGGAACACAAAAGAATAGGAGAAAACAAAAAATGCCACCGCCATTGCCCAAAAGGAGGTCTGGCCTACCCAGCCCACCGGAAGCGCCGCCTGGGTAATCAGCTCAAACCTCTCCCGGACGTCCATTCCCTTCTTTTGCTGAAACACCAGGCCTGTGGCTAGAATCTCCGAGGGTTCACAGTCCAAAATAACCCGGTCCTTCAGCACCCGCACAATGGCCAGCAAATAGGCCAGCCGCTCTTTTTTGCAAAAAAACTGGGTGGCTTTTACGTCGCACTTAATCTCCAAAATCTGCGCTACATCCCGTTTTAGCAGGTGCACCGCCGGGTTCCACCAGAACACGCAGCAAAACAGCCGGACCAAAAACTTGACCGTTAAATCCCGGTTGCAAAAGTGCGTGTACTCGTGCTTGAGGATGTAATACATCTCCTCCCGGGTGTAATCTCCAGCCGGAAGGTAGATGCGCTTTCGAAGCAGCCCCGCGCCCATAGGCATGTTCAGGCTTGGGCAAATGCACACGTCTACCGCGGGAGCGCGCAAAGACTCTTTTTTCACGCGCTCCAAAACCTGGTCGGCAAAGGCGTTCCGGTTTGGAGCAAACCGGGCCAGCTTGCGCCCCACCTGGATGTTGTTCCAGAGGAACTGTACCAGCAGAACAGCGGAAACCGCCATCCATATGCCGCACAAAATCCCCCACAGCGCTACGCGGGCATCTCCAACGGGAATGCGCGTGCAGGCTGCCTCATAAACCCGGCTGTAAAAACTGCGCAGCCCAACCGGCGCCGTAAAAGGCAGCTCCAGCACAAACACCGTTCGAAAAAAGCAGAGCGCGTACAGCAAAAGCAGGGTGTGCACCCCAAAGGACCTGAGAAAAAACGGGCGGTTTCGCAGCAAATGAATGGCCGCGATGAATAGGACACTAAACAGCACCGACATGGCAAAGGAAAAAATCGTCACGTTCACCTGGCATCCTCGCCCCTTGTGCGGTATTCCTCGATGATCGCTTCCAGCTCGTGGATCAGCGCCTGCATACCTTCACGGTCGCCCTTTTGAGCCATGGCAACCGCCTCAACCTCAACCATCTCACTGACTTTGACGCCGCTGCGCTTTGCCAGATAGGTGAAGTACTCCCGCTTGGAAAACGTGGGCCGGAAGCGCCGGGCGTACCGGCTGCCCCGATGGTCCAGGTCATGGAACTCCAAGGCGCCCTTGTCCTCTAACGAGCGGACAATGGCCCGCATGTAGTTGTCTGTCCAAGACTTGCCGCCAACGTTTTCCCAGGCCTCCAGCATTTCCAGCACGCTAAGGGGCCTGTCCTGCTCCCAGAGAAAGATCATCACCTTCTCTTCGGCCTTGCTAAGCAAATACTCCTGCAAAACTTCACCTCCCTTCTACCTGTAAACGGACACACGGCAGTGAAAAAACAACCGTGAGATTACTGCTAAGTATATACACAAACTGGTCTTTTGTCAAGAGTTTTCGCAAAAAAAGCAGACAATTGGCAAAACTTCCTTTTCACCCCCGCGGGGCCCGGCTCAGCGGCGCAAAACGCCCTTTACCCGGTAGCGGCAGTCGTACACCTGGCCGTAGGTTTTCATAAAGAGATCCCAGTCCGGCTGCACATACTGAATCTCCACATCGCAGAAATATTTCCGGCCATCTATGTCAATTTCGGTCCATCCATGGGGCACAAAGCCGCTCCCCGTGTCAATCTCGCCAGAAACGCCCCAGGCCTGGAAGCCCATCTTCCGGGCCAGCATGGTTTCCAGCGCGGCAAAGCGGTAGCAGTTCCCCCTGCCGCTGCCAGTCATTTCCAGGGCCATTTCCTCTTCCCAGCCGGTTTGGCCCTCTTCTAAATAGCTGCCGCCCCGGTAGCCATAGTGGGTGGTCACATACAGGTGCAGCCGGTGGAAGTTCTCCCAAAGGCTGTCCCCCTCCACCGTGTAGGTGCGGGCAATGGCAGAGAGCCGCCGGTCCAAAAGAGCGTCGCCGGTGGTGTATTTACCGTCGTCTCCAAAATACAGCAGGCCATCCTCCTGGTTCCGGACCCAGTGGCCCAGTCCGTCCACCTGGTAGAGTTCCCCATCAATCAGATGATAGCCGGGCTCATGGGCCGCCGCGGGCACGGTATATCCGGCCCAAGTGGCGGGCTCCAAATGGCTGTGGTCCAGGGCGGCCTCCATCAGCTCATAATAGGCCCAGTGATTGAGAGGCAGATCCAAAAACAGCAGCACTTTGCCATCTCTGTCCAGCAGGGCCTGATCCGGCGTGCGGCCCAGCACCCGGTTGAGAATGGCCACGGCCTCCGCCCTGGCAATGCCATTGTCCGGCCGGAAGCTTCCATCGCTGTAGCCCTTCACCCAGCCCCGAAGCCCGGCGGCGTTAAGCTCCTGGCGGGCCCAGCAGCCTTCGCCTACATCGGTAAACTGGTCCGGCGCGTCTGGGATGGCCGGGAAAAAGCGGGAGAGAATCACCACAAATTCGCTGCGGGTGATGCCGCCTCCGGGCCGGAAGCACCCATCCTCATAGCCCCGCAGCGCGCCCATCTCCGCCAGGGCCAAAACCTGGGGGCCGTACCAGGCGTCCGGCTGCACGTCGGAGAATCCAGCGCTTCCGGTGGCTTCGGGCTCATACTCCAACAAAGAGTAGATCATGCAGGCCGCCTCTCCCCGGGTCAGCAGCCCCTCCGGACGCACCAGGTCTCCGCTGCCGCGCAGATAAACCCGGTGTTCCTCCTGTTCCAGCCCAGGGACCAGAGAGGGGCCGGGGTCCGGCTCGGACGTTGGCTCAGGCTCGGGCTCGGGTGTGGGGTCCGCGGGTTCCTCTGGAGCGGCGGTGGGGGTCGCTTCCTCCAAGGGAGCGGACTCCCCGGATTCCTCGCTGGGGGCGGCTTCCTCCACAGCGGGCGGTAAGGGGGCCTCTTCCGCGGCGGAGGCCAAAACCGGCAGGGCCGTTAGGGTCAAGGCCAAAAAGGCGGCGGTGATCAAGGTTTTTTTCATGGGTGTCTCTCCTTTTGTGTCTGATTTTTGAAGCGGCGGAAAGGGGACTTAAGGAGACTGCCTTGCCCGCCGGGTCTCCCAGCTGTTCTATATATAATAGAAAGAGAACGGGGCACGGGTCCGGTCCATTAGCTGGCCGCGAACTGGCTCTCATACAGCTCCGCGTAAAAGCCGCCTTTTTCCAGCAGCTCCTGGTGGTTTCCCTGTTCGATAATGTGCCCGTCCCGCATGACCAGAATCACGTCCGCGTCCCGGATGGTAGACAGCCGGTGGGCCACGATAAAGCTGGTGCGGCCCTGCATCATCTTCCCAAAGGCCCGCTGAATCCGGTGCTCGGTCCGGGTGTCGATGGAGGAGGTGGCCTCGTCCAGAATCAGCATGGGCGGCAGGCTCAGCATCACCCGGGCGATGCACAGCAGCTGCTTCTGCCCCTGGCTCAGGCCCCCGGCCTCCTCGCCGATCACCGTGTCATAGCCCTGGGGCAGCCGCCGGATGAAGCTGTGGGCGTGGGCGGCCTTGGCGGCCTCCACCACCTCTTCCAAGGTGGCGTCCGGCCTGCCATAGGCGATGTTTTCCCGCACGGTGCCCCTTTTCAGCCAGGTGTCCTGCAGCACCATGCCGAAGTTCCGGCGCAGGCTCTTGCGGGTCAATTGGCGCAGGTCATGGCCGTCCACCTGGATAGAACCGCTGTTCACATCGTAAAACCGCATAAGCAGGTTAATCACCGTGGTTTTGCCGCAGCCTGTGGGGCCCACCAAAGCAATGCGCTGGCCGGGCTTCACGTCCAGGCTGAAGTCCTCAATGAGCCTCTGCCCAGGCTGGTAGGCAAAGGAGACCTCCTTCACCCCAACGCTGCCCTGTGCCTCGCCCAAGGCGATGGCGTCCGGTCCATCGGGGAGCTGAGGCTCCTCCTCCATGAGCTCGAACACCCGGGCGGCGCAGGCCAGGGCGTTTTGCAGCTCGGTAACCACCCCGGAAATCTCGTTAAAGGGCTTGGTGTACTGGTTGGCATAGCTTAAAAAGCAGGAGAGCTGGCCCACGGTCAGGCGCCCGCCAATTACCGCCAAAGCCCCGGCCACGCCTACCCCGGTGTAAACCAAGGAGTTGACAAACCGGGTGGAGGGGTTGGTGATGGAGGAAAAGAAGATGGCCCGCAGGGAGCACTGGCGCAGCCGCTCGTTCATCTCCCCAAAGCGCGCCTGGGCCTGGGCCTCCCGCCCAAAGGCCTGGACCACCTTCTGGTTTCCCACCATCTCCTCCACAAAGGCGGTCTGTTCCCCCCGCACCTGGGACTGGAGCCGGAACATGCTGTAGGTGCTTTTGGCGATGAACGCCGCCACCACCAGCGAGACCGGCGTCACCAGCAGCACCACCAAAGTGATGGTGACATTGACCGAGAGCATAAAGCCCAGGGTGCCCAAAATGGTGATGAGCCCCGTGAACAGCTGGGTAAAGCCCATCAAAAGTCCATCCGCAAACTGGTCCACATCCGCAATCACCCGGCTGACAATCTCCCCGGTGGGGTGCCCGTCCAGATACTTAAGGGGCAGCTTTTGCAGATGCCGGAAGGCCTCGTTGCGGATGTCCCGCACCACCCGGTAGGTTATGCGGTTGTTAATGACGCTCATAAGCCACTGGGCCAGCGCCGCCAGGGCGATCATTAAGCCGGTCTGCCCAAGGATTTTCCCAATGGCCGGAAAGTCCACCTGCCCGGGGCCCAGGATTAAATCCACCGCGCCGCCGGTGAGAATGGGAATGTACAGCGTCCCCGCCACAGAAACCGCCGCCAGCGCCACCGAAAGCCCTACAAAGAACCAATAGCGCCGGATATACCGCAGCACCTTTTGCAGCGTGCCTTTTTTAGCCTTTTGCGCCATGCTCCGCGCCTCCCTTCTCAAACTGGGATTGATAAATCTCCCGGTACACTTGGCAGGACTCCAACAGCTCCTCGTGGGTTCCGATGCCTGCCGCCGCGCCGTCCTCCAGCACGATGATCTGGTCCGCGTGCCGGATGGAAGAGGCCCGCTGGGACACAATGAACACGGTGGGCCGGTAGTCCAGCCCCCGGATGGCCTGCCGCAGCCGTGCGTCCGTGGCCAGGTCCAGGGCGCTGGCGCTGTCGTCCAAAATGAGGATTTCCGGCCGGCGCACCAAAGCCCGGGCAATGGTCAGCCGCTGGCGCTGGCCCCCGGAGAAGTTCCGGCCTCCCTGCTCCACAGGTTCGTCCAGGCTCTTGGGCTTCCGCTCCACAAAATCCCTGGCCTGGGCGGCCTCCAGGGCGGCCCAGAGCTCCGGGTCTTCCCCGTTTTCCTTGCCCCAGAGCAGGTTCTCCCGGATGGTCCCCTGGAAGAGCACCGCCTTTTGGGGCACCACGCCCACCCGGGCCCGCAGCGCCCCGGCGGGCCACTGCCGCACATCCACGCCGCCCACCAGCACCCGGCCCTCTGTGGCCTCATAAAACCGGGGAATCAGGTTCACCAAAGAGGTCTTGCCGCTGCCCGTGCCGCCGATAACGCCAATCACGTCCCCTGCCCGGGCCGTAAAGGTGATGCCTGTCAAAGAGGGGGCCCCTGCCCCCGGGTAAGTCAGGGCTACATGGTCAAACTCCACCGAGCCGCTGCCGCCCGCCTTTCCCTCCGGGGACGAGGCCATGCTGGGGGTCAGGTCCAGCACAGCGGCCACCCGGTTGGCGCAGGCCAGGGCTTTGGAGATGTTGATAATCAGATTGGCCAGCTTCACCAGCTCCACCAAAATTTGGGACATATAGTTGAGCAGGGCTACCACCGCGCCTTGGGTAATCATCCCCGCGTCCACCCGCAGGGCCCCGGACCAAATCAGCGCCACGGCCCCCAGATTAATGATAATGTAGGTCACGGGGTTCATCAGGGCGGAGATCTTGCCCACAAAGACCTGCAAGTGGGTCAGAGCGTTGTTCTGGGCCTCAAAGCCCTCCACCTCCGATTCCTCCCGGCCAAAGGCCCGCACCACCCGCACGCCGGTCAGATTCTCCCGGGCGGCGGAGAGCACTTGGTCCAGGCCCGCCTGCACCCGCTTGTAGCGGGGCATGGTCCAAAGCATCACCCCAAACACCACCACAGACAGCAGGGGAATCACCGCCACAAAAACCAGCGCGGCTTTCCAGTCAATGGTAAAGGCCATGACCATAGCCCCAAACACCACAAAGGGGGACCGCAGCAGCAGCCGCAGGGTCAGGTTCACGCCGTTTTGCACCTGGTTCACATCGCTGGTCATGCGGGTGATCATGGTAGAGGCGCCCTCCCGGTCCAGGTCGGCATAGGAGAGGCTTTGGACGCGGCCAAACAGCGCCGCCCGCAGCTTGGCCGCAAAGCCCACCGAGGCCTTGGCCGCGAAAAATTGGGCGGTCAGGGAGCAGCAAAGCCCCACCACGCCCAAACCCACCAGCACCAGGCACATGCGGATCACATAATCCCGGTCCGCGTTTTTGATGCCGGTGTCAATCACCGCCGCCATAACCAGGGGCACCAGCAGCTCGAAGGAGGCTTCCAGCAGCTTGAACAACGGCCCCAGCACGCACTCCCGGCGGTATTCCTTCATATAGCTCAGCAGTTTCTTCATCTTCCGTGTCACATCCTTACGGCAATCGTCTTGCTTATTACATTATAAATAGGGGATTTCTTAGCCCAAGGCCCAGCGGCTCCCGGGAGTGTCCGTTTCGGAGAGCGTTTCGTGTTCCCCCCGCCCTACGGGCGGGGGGAACACAGATGATTATCTCTGCGGTTGGGACACTCCCCGGCTCCCTTACCCCTTTACCTCCATAACATACACTTGGCAGGGATTGGCCTCGTCCCAGAGGGTGGGGAAGCATTCCAGCTCTACAAAACCCAGGGAGCGGTAAAACAGGTTGGTGCTGTCATAGTCCGCGTAGCGGCCCATCTCCACGGTCTTCACCGTCAAAAAGCGGAGGCCCCGCTCTCTGGCATAGGCGTACAGGGCCTGAAAAAGCGCCCGGCCCAGCCCCTGCCTGTGGCGCTCCTGGCGCACGCCCATCACGTAGATTTCCCCCGCATAGGGGCTGGTGGGCCGAAAGGCAATAAACCCCTGGGCCTCCCCCTCCTGGAGCTCTGCCCAAAGGGGCAGCTGGCCGCAGGCCTCCACATATTCTTCCACACTGGCCGGGTTGGCAAACCAGTCCGGCAGAGCCTCCAGCACCGAGCGGCAGGCCCATTTTTTCCGGCTTTCCGTCTCCATTGGTTGAATCAAAATTCCCCGCTCCTCTTATTCCGCCAATTTTCCAAACAAATCCGGCCTTCGGTCCTCAAAGTAGCCCAAGGGCTTTTGGGGAGTCAGGTCCATATCAACATAAAAAGCGCCCCTCTGGTTTTGGACTTCCAGGCGGCACTCCCCCGCCTGGTCAAAGGCAAAGGCCAGGGGGATTTCCCCGCAGAAATGGCAGCAGCCCACCACGGGAACCTGGTTTTCTATGGCCCTGGCCCGGGCAATGGCCCGCCACTGGCCGTATTGCAGAGCATGGTACATGCCCGTGCCAATGGGGTTGACCAGCAGCGCCGGGTCCTCCAAAGCCATAATCCGGCAGACCTCCGGGAAGTGCAGCTCATAGCAGATGGGCACAGCCAGCTTGCCCAGGCGGCTTTTGAGGCACCGGATCTCCTCCCCCGGCCGCTTGCCCTTGGCTTTTTCGCCGCCGGTCAACACGCACTTGGCATACCCGTCCACCACCCGGCCCTTTTCGATCACCAGCGCCCGCTCGCGGTCCCCGTCCCGAAAGCCCGCTACCACCGTGGCTTCCAGGCCCCGCGTCAGCTCCAGGGCCCGGGCCAAATCGGCCTGGGAGCGGAGAAACCCCTCGGGAAACACGTACAGCTCCGCCGGTTCCCCGGCAAAAGCGGCGGGCAGCTGGGTTTGGGCGGCATAGCGCTCCGGTATGGTCAGGCAAATTTTCATAGCGCCCCTCCTCACAGCTTGGTCAGCCGGGCGAAATTGGCCATCAGCTTTTTGGTGCCCACCTTGTCAAAGGCAATCTCCAGCAGCGTGTCATTGGCCATGGCCGTGGCGTTCAAAATCAGCCCGGTGCCAAAGGTCTTGTGCCGCACCGTGTCCCCTGGCTTGTAGGTTCCGGCCGGGGCGGGCTTGTGGGGCGTGGGGCGGTAAGCGGGCAGGCCCCCCGGCTTGCGCTGGGCCCCGCCCGCCGGGCTCCCGGCGGCAAAGCTCACGGCGTCCGGCCGCACTCCATAGTCGCGGGAGCGGCTGCGCTCCACCAGCTGGGCGGGAATCTCGTCTACAAAGCGGGAGATGCGGTTGTGGCTGGTAGAGCCGAAGATCATCCGGCTCTCGGCATTATAGAGGTACAACTCCTCCCGGGCCCGGGTAATGGCCACATAGGCCAGGCGGCGCTCCTCCTCTACCTGGCTGGGGTCGTAAAGCACCGCGTTGCCGGGGAACACCCCCTCCTCCCAGCCGGGCAGGAAGACCACCGGGAATTCCAGACCCTTGGCCGAGTGGATGGTCATCAGCACGGTGGAGTCCGCGCCCGCGTCGTAGTTGTCGATGTCCGTGAACAGGGCCACCTCCTCCAAAAAGCCGGAGAGGCTGGCCTCGTCCCCGTTCTCCTGCTCATAGCGCTGGAGCATGGTGGAGAGCTCCCGCACGTTTTCCATGCGGTCCTCGGCCTTCTCCGGCTCGTCCGTTTTGAGGAAGTCCAGGTACCCGGTCTGCTCCAGCAGCTCCCCGTACAGCTCGCTGGGGGCCATGCCGGCCTCGTTCTTCTCCATCAGGCCGTTCATCATGGCGGCAAAGGGCAGCAGTTTATTGGCGGCCCGGGAGATGGCCGGGAAGTCCGCCGGGTGGCAGACCACCTGGAACATGCTCTCCCCCACCTGCTGGCCGATTTGGGAAGCGGCGTCCACGGTTTTTTCCCCTATGCCCCGCCGGGGCACATTGAGAATACGCCGCAGCCGGATCTCGTCCCCTGGGTTGTTCACCACGCTCAAATAGGCGATCATGTCCCGGACCTCCTTGCGGTCAAAGAAGCGGGTGCCGCCAATGATCCGGTGGGGCAGGCCGGACTTGGCAAAGTTCCGTTCAAAGGTCAGGGACTGGGAGTTCATCCGGTACAAAATGGCGTAGTCCGAAAACTTCCGGCCCTTGGCCACGCCGTCCAAAATTACCCGGGCAATGCGGTCCGCCTCGTCCTGCTCGTTTTCGGCGGTGTGCAGGCGCAGCTTCTCCCCGGCCCCGGCGGCGGTCCACAGGGTCTTACCCTTACGCTCCAGGTTGTTGGCGATGACCGCGTTGGCCGCGTCCAGAATATTCTGGGTGGAGCGGTAGTTCTGCTCCAGGCGCACCACCTTGGCGCTGGGGAATTCCTCCTCAAAGTTCATGATGTTCTCAATGGTGGCCCCCCGGAACTTGTAGATGCTCTGGTCGTCGTCGCCCACCACGCACAGGTTGTTGTGTTTTTTGGCCAGCAGGCTTACAAACTCGTACTGGGCGTGGTTGGTGTCCTGGTACTCGTCCACCATCACATAGCGGAAGCGGTCCTGGTAATATTCCAGCACGTCCGGGCATTTTTGAAAAAGCCGCACCGCGTTGACCAGCAGGTCGTCAAAGTCCATGGCGTCCGCGTCCTCCAAGCGCCGCTGGTAGGCCCGGTAGGCCCGGGCAATAAGCTTCAGGCGGAAATCCGCGCCGGCCTGGGCCTCGTACTCTTCCGGGGAGACCAAGCTGTCTTTGGCGTGGGAGATGGCGCTGAGAATGGCCTTGTGGCCCAGGGCCTTTTCACTGATTTCCAGATCCCGCATCACTTCCTTCATCAGGCGGCGGGAATCGTCGGTGTCGTAGATGGTGAAATGGCTGCTGTAGCCCAGCCGCTCCCCGTCCCGGCGGAGCATGCGGGCGCAGCTGGAATGGAAGGTCATGGCCCATACCTCCTGGCCCTCGGGGCCCAGCATGGCGCACAGGCGTTCCTTAAGCTCCCCCGCCGCTTTGTTGGTGAAGGTGATGGCCATAATCTTCCAGGGCAGGCAGGCCGAGACGGAAAGCCGCGCCCGGCTGATGGGGGAGATCTCCCCCCCATTCAGATAGGCCCGGCAGCTGTCCGCGTCCTCACCCGTGAATTCTGGCTGCAAAAAACCGCTGTGGTAGGCTTTGCCATAGCGCACCAGGTTGGCGATGCGGTTGACCAGCACGGTGGTTTTGCCGCTGCCTGCCCCGGCCAAAATAAGCAGGGGACCGTCTGTGTGGAACACCGCCTCCTGCTGGCGCTGGTTCATGCGGGCAAAGTCTTTTTCCAGCACCTGGCGGCGCAGGGCGAGTATTTCCTCTTTCTCAAAATCCATTTCCACGTTACCTTTCTGCGTAAAACTTTCAATCCCCTAGATTTTAACATAAGCCGGGGCAAAAGGCAACCGTTGCGCGTCAGTTTTACTCTTTCCTTCTTAATAGGGCGATTCCCGCCACAGCTCCGATCAGCGCCAGTGGGGCCAAGCGCACGAACACCCACTCAAAGATGTGAAAGGCCGCGCCGAAAACCGCCTTCTCCGGGTCCTGGTAGTCCCAGCCCAGGTAAGGGCTGCCCTGGGCCGCCAGGACCCCGAAGGCCGCCGCTATAACCACGCACAGCGCGGCAAGCAGCCAGCGAAGCGCTTTCCGGCCCGCCTCCCGCCTTTGGGCAAGCTGAAGATTGATAAGCTCCAGCTTTTCACAAATGGCCGTTAGGCCATCGGCCCCGGCCTCCGGAAGGTTTTCTCCCAGCAGAACGCTTACCGGCGTTTCCAGGGCCTCCGATAGAGATATCAGCATAGCGGCGTCGGGCACCGACAGCCCCTGCTCCCATTTGGAGACTGTCTGCCGCACCACATTCAGCTTTATGGCCAGTTCCTGCTGGGAGAGCCCCTTGGATTTTCTGCGTGCTTTGATGTTTTCGCTTAACATTTTGAAACAACCTCTTTTCCTTTAGAATTCTTGTGCCGCCATTATTATATGGTAAAACCGCCCGCTGCGGCAAGCAACGGAGAATAACAAGTGGGTAAAAAAGGGGTTGCAGCGGGCGGGCGGCTGCAAAAAATTTGACAAACGCCCCTATCATGGTTTATAGTTAACGCAGTTCAAAAGAGGTACCGCCTCTTTTGAACCCGGCGGCACGGGTGTACCCGCGCCGCTCTGCTTGAAAATCGGTATTTACCGGTTTTCAAGTGCGTTTACTATACCATACCAGAAAATGCAATACCAGAAAACCCAAAGGAGATGGCCCCATGAATAAACTGCAAAACATCAAGGGAATTTTTTTGGACCTGGGCGGCACTCTGCTGTACCCGCCCTCGGGGAGCTTTATGTTCTCGGAGCTGGCAAAACAGTATTTTGCCCCAGAAAAGCTGCGGGCCCTGCCTCCCCAGCGGGTCAAGGCGGTTGAGGCCAAGGCCTACCAGGCCCTTCACCAAAACCCGCTGGTCCTCACCTTAGAGGAAGAGTACCGGATTTTTTTAACCTATTACACCGCCCTCTCCCAAGAGCTGGAGCTGGGGCTCAGCACAGCCCAGCTGGAAGAGGTAGCCACAGACAAAATCTACAACAAAACCGGCAACTACCGGCTGTTCGGCGACACCATTGAGACGCTGAAGGCCCTGCACGGCAAGTACCGGCTGGGCATTATCTCCGACACCTGGCCCTCCATTGTGCCGGTGTTGGAAGAGTTTGACGTGCTCCGCTATTTTGACTTTGCTACCTACAGCTTTGAGCTGGGCGCTGTAAAGCCGGACCCCAGAATGTACCAGGACGCCCTCTCCAAAATGGGCCTGCCCGCCGGAGAGACTGTCTTTGTAGACGATACCCTCAAAAACCTTCACGGCGCGGCGGCGCTGGGCATTCAAACCGTGCAGATCCGCGCGGGCAGCTGGTCTCCCAGCCTGGACCGAACCTTCGGCATCGATGGAGTGCAGGCCGAAAGCCCGGCCCCGGAGCAGGCCGGAACGCCGGAGGGCAAAGCGCCCCCGCGCATAGAAGCAATCTCGCGGCTGCTGGATTTGCTGGACTAGGAGGAAGCCATGGACGCTGCTGATAGAATTTTGGAATGGGCCAAAGAGGGCGCGGAACTCTCGCCTCCCGGCTGGGAGCAGCTGCCTACCATCCCCCTGTATGTGGACCAGGTTCTGCTCTACCTGCGGGACAGCCTGCGCTTTTTCGAGCGGGACGGGGAGGACGTGCTGCTGACCAACTCCATGATCAACAACTATGTAAAAAACGGCGTGCTGCCCCACCCGGAAAAGAAGAAATACAGCCGCCAGCATTTGGCCGCCCTGATGGCCATTTGCATGCTCAAACAGGTCTTGACCATCCCGGATATTGCCACCCTGCTGGACGGGCAGGAGCTGGACCCGGAGCTGTACGCCGCCTTTTTGCAGGCCCACACCGGGGCTGTGCGGGAGGCCTGCCGGGACCTGGAAGAGAGCTGCCGCTCTGGCCAGGACCTGCGGCGGGAGGCCCTGCGCCTGGCCGCCCAGGCCAACGCCAAGCGGGCGGCCGCGGCCCGCATTCTGCGGGAGCTGGCCCAGGAGCCGGAAAAGCAGGACGGGAAAGAATGAATTTTTTATGAATGCGCCCTTGTGTTTCCCCCGCATTCATGTTACAATATTTGCGGCGCTCTCTTTCATTTTTCTCTTGAGAGCGCCGCAAACCAGGAGCGCTTTGGCCAAAAGCTGCAACACCCCCAAAGCATTCCTGCACACCAGGAGGAAACACATGGACAAACAAACAACGATTTGGCTGGTTATCGGCGTTTACGCCATTTTTATGCTGGCTGTGGGCGTTCTCTACTCCCGCAAGGGCACGGACATGGCCGGATTCACGGTGGGAGGCCGCAGCGCAGGGGCCTGGATCTCCGCCCTTTCCTATGGCACCGCCTATTTTTCCGCCGTAATGTTCATCGGCTACTCCGGGGGCTCCGGCTGGAGCTACGGCCTGTGGAGCGTGCTGGTGGGCATTGGCAACGCGGTGTTCGGCTCGCTGCTGGCATGGCTGGTGCTGGCCGACCGCACCCGGGCGGTCACCCGCCGCTTTGATATCAAATCCATGCCCCAGCTGTTCGAAAAGCGTTTTCACAGCACGGGCATGCGGCTTTTCTCCTGCGTGGTGATCTTTTTGTTCCTCATCCCCTACTCCGCCTCAGTGTACAAAGGGCTTACCAGCGTCTGCTCGGTCATTTTGGGCATCGACAGCCAGGTGTGCATGATCATCATTGCCATTGCCTCGGCCATGCTGCTGGTGCTGGGGGGCTACATCGCCACCTTGAAAGCCGACTTTGTGCAAGGCTTTGTGATGATGGCCGGCGTAACCGCGCTGATTGTGCTGGTGGTGCTCTCTCCCCAGGTGGGGGGCCTGAGCCAGGGCCTCTCCCGCATGGCGGACTACATGAAGAGCCACCAGATGGCCCCCCTGCCCGGCGGCGCGGCGGTGGCCCTGGTCTCTACCATTTTGATGACCAGCTTCGGCACCTGGGGCCTGCCCCAAATGGTCCACAAGTACTATGGTATCCGGGACCGGCAGGAGGTGCGGCGGGGCACGGTGATCTCCACGGCCTTCGCCCTGCTGGTGGCCGGGGGCGGCTACTTTATCGGCTCTTTGTCCCATCTGTTCTTTGGGGAGGCCATGCCCCAGGGCGGCAAGGACTTTCTGGTCCCTCTGATGCTGGACCAGGCGGGCCTGCCCAACCTGCTCATCGGGGTGATTTTGGTGCTGCTTATCTCCGCCTCGGTGAGCACTCTATCCAGCATCACCCTGACCGCCTGTTCCACGGTCTCCATGGACTTGGTCAAGGCGGGGCTGGCCAAGAAGATCGATGATAAAAATCTGGCGGCGCTTACCCGGATTTTGTGCCTGTGCTTTGTGGTGCTCAGCTATTTCATCGCCAACTACCCCACGCCCATTTTGGAGATGATGTCCTATTCCTGGGGAATTATTTCCGGGGCCTTCCTGGCGCCCTATTTGCTGAGCCTGTACTGGAAGGGCATCAACCGCGCCGGCGCTTGGGCGGGTATGCTGGGGGGCTTCCTTACGGCCTTTGTGCCAGCGGCGGCATCCGGCTTCACCACGCCCAACGGCCCGCTGTACGCCTGCCTGGCCATGGGGCTCTCCTTTGTCCTGTGCTTTGGGGGCAGCAAGCTGGCCGCGGCGCTGAAATGGCCGGGAAGCCAGCCAGATGAAACGTTCTGCAAGGCGGCAAAAAAGTCCGCGAAACAAAAAGCGCATGGGTAAAGTTAGAGGTATTTACCGATTTTCAAGTGCGTTTACTATAAAAGCCACGGTGGTTCCGCGTCTTTTTACCAAAGCCCGCAAGTTTGGCGCGCCAACCTGCGGGCTTCCTTTTTCGCTCATCCCACGGCGGCCCGCTTCCAGTTTCTGGGCCCTCTCCCTGGCCTCTGCCAAATTCCCCGCTTGTTTCGGCTAATTTCGACAAAACATTTGCGAAAACCATTTTTTGGAACAGTAATCTTTCCCGCCAACAGCGTAAAGAAGGGTACCACCGTTTTTTTGACGGCTCATCGTTGAAGGAGGGAGCTTATGCCAACGCAAATTTACGGCTACGTCCGGGTTTCCAGCACCGAACAAAATGAGGGCCGGCAGCTGCTGGCCCTGGGGGAACGGTCTGTTCCGTCCAGGAACATTTATGTGGATAAACAATCCGGAAAGGATTTTCTTCGCCCCCAATACCAGAAAATGGTCCGCCGCCTGCGCCCGGGCGACCTGCTGTATATTTTAAGCATCGACCGGCTGGGCCGCAACTATAAGGAAATCCAGAACCAGTGGCGGGTGCTCACCAAGGAAAAAGAGGTGGACATCTGTGTCATCGACATGCCCCTTTTGGACACCCGCAGCGGCAAGGACCTGCTGGGCACCTTCATCGCGGACCTGGTTTTGCAAATTCTCTCGCTTGTGGCGCAAAGCGAGCGGGAGAACATCCACAAGCGCCAGGAACAGGGCATTGCCGCCGCCCGGGCCCGCGGGGTGCGTTTTGGCCGGCCTCCCCAGCCCCTGCCCGAAAACTACCACAGCGCCTACCAGCGCTGGAAGGCAGGGGCCATTACAGGCTCCGCCGCCGCCCGCGAGTGCGGCATGCCCCTTTCCACCTTCCGCTACCGGGCCGAGCGGTACGAAAATCCCCCAGGATTAGACCAGCCTTGACATTTCTTCGGAAGCATTTTATAATGCACCTAGAACGGTATCACCACCCAGGGGGAATGCATATGCCATATTGCGTGAAATGCCGCAGGGAAATGGGAGAAACGGACAATTTCTGCGCCAACTGCGGGGCTCCCGCGCCCCGGGCCCAGGCTGGGGACCGGTTTGCCGCCCAACACTACGACCCCGGCCCCAACCTTCCCCCGGCGGGCAGGCTCCGCCCAGCGCTGCCCCTGATTACCGCCGGAGTCCTTATGGCTCTGGCGGCGGTCCTGCTGGCCCTGGCGGCGCGGGGGCAGATGGCCCAAAACGTCCAGCCGGGGGACGCCCGCCCGCTGCCCCGGGCAGAGGCCGCCGCTTCCGCCGGAGAGGCGGGCGAAGCGTCCGCGCTGGACCCCAACACCCAATGACGCTCCAAAACCTGGAAAAGAGCCCGCGGGGGGCTCTTTTCTGTTCTCTGCCCCAAAAACCGTCAGGTTTCAATTGACTTCCGCCTTTTCATATCCTATAATATTTTTAATGCCATCCGCCGCCAGCGCCAGCGGGGCCCGGCGGCAGGGAAAGAGAGGAATACTTTTATGAGACTACTGGTTGTGGGCGGAGTGGCCGCCGGCACAAAGGCCGCCGCCAAATTCAAGCGGGAAAACCGGGACGCCCAGGTGACCCTGCTCTCCAAAAGCGGAGACATCTCCTACGCCGGGTGCGGCCTGCCCTATTATGTGGGCGGCGCCATTGAGGACCGGGCCGGACTCATTGTCAACACGCCTCAAAAATTTCAGGGCCTGACCGGGGTGGAGGTTCTCACCCACCGGGAGGCCGTAAAGGTGGACCCCCAGGCCAAACGGGTAGAAGCCCGCAACCTGGCCACCAACCAGATGGAAGCCTATGAATATGACGCCCTGGTCCTGGCTGTGGGCGCTTCTCCGGTTACGCCGCCAGTAGAGGGCGCGGACCTGCCCGGGGTCTTTCAAGTGCGCACGCCCGAGGACGCGGCGGCCATCCGGGACTATCTGGACCAGAACAGCGTGAAAAAAGCCGTGGTGGTAGGCGGCGGATTCATCGGACTGGAAATGGCTGAAAACCTGCTGGCAAAGGGCGTGGCCCCCACCGTGGTGGAGTTTACCCCCCAGCTGCTGCCCGGCGTGCTGGACCCGGAAATGGCCGCCTATGTCAAGCGGCACCTCCAGGCCTCCGGCGTGCGGGTGCTGACCGGCACAAAGGCCGAGGCGGTGCTGGGCCAGGGCAAGGCAGACGCTGTGTCCACCAGCGCCGGAAAAATTCCCTGCGGAGCGGTAATCTTCTCCGTGGGCGTGCGCCCCAACACCCAGTTTTTGGAGGGCACGGGCCTTGCCATGGAGCGGGGAACCATTGTGGTAGACGAGCAGCTGCGGACGAATCTGCCGGACATTTACGCGGCCGGAGACTGCGCCCTGGTGAAAAACCGCCTGACCGGCCAGCCCCAGTGGTCGCCCATGGGCTCCTCCGCCAACCTGGAGGGCCGCACCCTGGCCCAGGCTCTGGCGGGAGAGGACAAGCGCTACCCCGGCGTGCTGGGCACGGCGGTGTGCAAGCTGCCCGGCCTCAATGCCGGTAAAACCGGCCTGACCGGGCAGGCCGCCCAAGAAGCGGGCTATGAGGTAGAGACCGCCCTGATGGTCACCGACGACAAGGCCCACTATTACCCAGACTCATCCTTCTTCGTCATCAAGCTGGTGGCGGACAAGGCCAGCCGCCGGCTGCTGGGCGTGCAGGTCCTGGGCCCCGGCGCGGTGGACAAGCTCATTGACCTGGGCGTGCTGGGCATCAGCATGGGCGCAACCCTGGCGGACTATGAAAACCTGGACCTGGCCTATGCTCCTCCCTTCTCCACCGCCATCCATCCCTTTGTGCAGGCTGTGTATGTGCTGGAAAACAAACTGGACGGCATTTTGGAGAGCATGACTCCCGCCCAGTACGCCGCCGGAGCCGCCGAGGGCTACACGGTGCTGGACGTGAACCCCGCCCCCGCCATTCGGGGGGCCAGGTTTGTGGACCTAGCCTCTGTGAACGGGCCCCTGGAGGGCGCCGGCAAGGATGAGAAGCTGCTGCTGGTCTGCGCCAGGGGCAAGCGGGCCTATTTTCTGCAGAACCGCCTAAAGGCGCTGGGCTACACCCACACCCGGGTGCTGGAGGGAGCCTCCTTCTTCAACGAGGTGCGGGTCAAAGCCCCCGGAGCGGCTGTGCCCCCGGAGGAAGTCACCCGGGTGAAGGGCCTGGGCTTCCTGTGGGATAAGCGGACCCCAGACTGCTTCAACGGCCGGGTCATTACCCGCAACGGCAAAATCACGGCGGATGAGATGCGGGCCATTACCGAGGCCGCCGAAAAGTACGGCAGCGGCGAGGTGGCCATGACCTCCCGCCTGACCCTGGAAATTCAGCATGTGCCCTTCGACAACATTGAGCCTCTGCGCCAGGAGCTGGCCGCGGCAGGGCTGGAAACCGGCGGCACGGGCAGCAAGGTGCGCCCTGTGGTGAGCTGCAAGGGCACCACCTGCCAGTATGGGCTTATCGACACCTTTGCCCTTTCGGCGGAGATTCACGAGCGCTTCTTCCATGGCTACGCAGGGGTAAAGCTGCCCCACAAGTTTAAAATCGCGGTGGGCGGCTGTCCCAACAACTGCGTAAAGCCCGATTTGAACGACCTAGGCGTTATCGGCCAAAAGGTGCCGGAGATCGACCTAGAGAAGTGCCGGGGCTGCAAAGTCTGCCAGATAGAGAAGTCCTGCCCCATCCAGGTGCCGGTTTTGAAAGACAACAAGGTGGTCATTGACGACAGCGCCTGCAACCACTGCGGCCGCTGCGTGGGCAAATGCCCCTTTAAGGCGGTGGAGGGCTTTGTGCCCGGCTATCGGGTCTATATTGGCGGGCGCTGGGGCAAAAAGGTGGCCCACGGCCAGTATCTGGGCAAGGTCTTTACCGACAAGGACGAGGTTTTGGATGTGATTGAAAAGGCCATTCTGCTGTTCCGGGAGCAGGGGATTACCGGCGAGCGATTTGCCGATACCATTGCCCGCCTGGGCTTTGAAAACGTGCAGGAGCAGCTGCTCTCCGATGACCTGCTGGCCCGCAAGCAGGAGAACCTGACCGCCCAGAAGCACCTGAAAGGCGGGGCGACCTGCTAAAAGCTTTCTAGCGCCATAAGGCAGAATATTGCTGTAAAAGGACCGCGGGGAAACTGAAGTGGCCCCAAAAAGTTAGACAAAGTTAAAAGGGAAAAATTGTTCAAACAG